>JAZNUM010000044.1:0-82665 GCA_045592325.1 Candidatus Egerieisoma sp. | reverse complement strand
CACGCCTCGTCAATCTCGACAATGCGATGCTTGTCGGTTGTGGTCTGCGGTTGCAATGCCGCCACAATTTTGTGGATTCGCTCCACCTGTTCTGTCAGATAACCCACCGCCTGCGGTAGCTTATCAAAAGTAATTTCATTTGCCATATGCGAATTAGTTTTAATGATTTGATGGCAAAGGAAATCGGTGTTATAATGGTGGAATCACCCACCAAAATATAACTGCAAAATAACTTTTTGATGGTGGTTGAAGGTGAGATAAAGTGCCGATTCTGCTAAATGTGGAATGTGTGATGATAAAATCAGGTGCTAAAATGTGTTGAATGAGAAGTATTAGTTAATTTTGTGGTAACTTATTGCTGTTAATATATATAATACTAATATTGGCTGTTAGTGAGTTGGATTACTTGCATAATAAATATACGAACTATGAATATCTCTATCAACATACAGCTCCCTAAAATTTGGCAAGGAGAGTTTGTCAAAAACGAATGGAATCCTATTAACTTTATTGTTGGCGCCAATGGCACAGGTAAGTCTTTATTGTCAAATGAATTAAAGACGCAGCTTGAGAGAAATGGATTTAAAGTTAGATTGTTAACTGCTGAACGATTGTCAGGCTTTGAAAAAACATCCTATTCGTTTTTTACTAATAGTCAATTGAATGACGGACTGAATATATCATCTTTTAAGCATTATAAAAATTATGGACAGCAATATGGCTTGTCAACATCCGCATTTATTATATTGAAAGAACGATTAGATATACGTATAAAAATCGAAGCATTACTATCTGATTTGTTTAAGAAAACTATTCGATTAGTAGAAGAGGGCGGATATTTGAAACCTAAGATGCAAAATATTGATGGTGGAGAAGAGTATGGTCTTAAGGAGCAGGAATGTCATGGAATGAAAGAAATAATATCATTATTGACATTCTTATATGATGATAGTAATAATTGTATCATATTTGATGAACCAGAATTGCATTTGCACCCTCAATTTCAATCTTTTTTCTTAAACGAGATTAGAAAAATTGCAGGTGATCCCCAAATAGAGCAAGGGAAGAAGTTATTTTTTATAATTACACATTCTCCATATTTTCTAGATATTCGGTCAATTGAAGATTTGCAACACATTCTAGTTTGTCATAATCATCAAATGCCGACATTCATCAAGTCTGAGGATTTAGATGAGCAAGATAAGTATGTTCTCAAAAAGTTTCTTCCGCATTTTAATACACACCATAAGCAGTTCTTCTTTTCTCCTAATCCAGTATTTGTTGAGGGATATACAGATCAACAAATAATATCATTGTTATTTGAAAAAACGGGATTAAACATAGCAGCGTCTGGGACATCTGTAATAGATGTAGGTGGTAAAGATGAATTAGCGGTATTTTATAAATTATGTAATTTATTACATATAAATTGCCGTATTATAACCGATTATGACGCGTTATTTAGAGGCCGATTAAGAGAGTATCTTTGTAATTCAGAAATAGTTAGGAGTCGATTTAACGAAAAAGGGTTTGGTTTTGATGTGTCTAATTGTATAGGAGAAATAGAGCGATTATTAGTTAAGATTGGAGATGTCCTTAATCAAAATGAAGCATTTGAAGATGAGCATCTGAATAAAATAGTTGAGAAGTTACATGCATTGTATGATGATCGTGCTAATAATCTTGATGCAATTAAGGATACTATCCTTTTATCACTGTATCGATATAAAGATTTAATTGCAGAAAATCAAATCAATATTAAAAATGACATGGAGACAGCTTTAGCTAAACATGCTATATATATTGATTGTATCAAGTGTGCTAATGTTTTTATCATCCCAAATGGAGAATTAGAACATTTTTTCAAAGCGTCAAGCGTTGATTATCTGAATATTACACAAAAGGACAAATTATTCAATGCAGAACGGGATTTTATATTGAATATAGAGTCTAAAGAAGAAATAGATGAAAATTATAGGGATATTTTACCATTGCTTAAAGAATCAGTACCTCATGTAAGAGTTGATATATTAAAGCATATCAAATACACAATCATTGATTGGATACAGAAGGTCCAAAATGCAATTGCACGTGATGAGGTTAATGATCTGCAAACATTAAAAACTAATGCACGAATAGAATACTCTACTTATAATCAAATATTAGAATGTCGAAACGGAGATTTTATAATACATCCAGATGGAACTTTTGATTGTATCATATATTTGAAAGCTTCTGTTATTGGCGAAGAAAAACAGATTACTTTCTCAGACAAAACAACTCCTCGAAATTTTGTTATGTAGAATTGAGGAACTTCCCATCCAACTTAATCCTGCACTCGGATTCTGTGTGCGACATTTTGCGTTCGATGGTTGAGACTTCGATGTCACGGAGGGAGTGAGCAAATACATTCTTAATGAATGTGGCGGTATGGATGCGCTTTTTGCCGAAAGCTTTGCCAATGTTCCAGCTGAAGTGCATTAGGTCAATGCTTTTGAGTGCTGAATCAACCGATACGGGCGATACCTCGCATGGGGTGTCGCCCAAACTATATTCTGTGATGTAGCCACACAAGCGGTCTAAATCCGCCTCACTCATATAGGCAACCATCGTCTGCTTGGTATAGTCGAGTACACGCTCCAACTTCGCTTGTGATGCACGCTCTTGCTCGGCGATTGCTTTGGTACGCAATACCTCATACTCCGTTGGCTGTGGGGTAGCCTCGGCAACAGCTACCTCCTCGATAGGCTCGGCCACGATAGCGGGCGTATCGGCAGCAATTGCCACCTCCTCCAACTTTTGAAAGGCAGGAAAGCGCATCAGGAACTTCTCCATTCGGGGTAGCAGCAACTCATTAAGTATCATTTGCAGACTGATATAGAGTGCCGACAACACAACCACCGTTGCGCAGAATCCAACCGCTACACTGAACTCATCATACCCTTGACAAGCACAAATTTTCGCCCTAATACACCAAAGAGCAAAATCGCTCCAAACACGAACAAATAGAGTGCAATATATCCCGTTTGTCTCTTATTCATAGTCTTCTTTGTTAATCGTTCTAAAGCAAAGATATATGAATAATCAACACGAAAAATGGCTCTTTTGCCTTTTGACCGCACGTGTCATAAGTTCTCCTATCGTGTCATAGCAACTCTATTTTTACGCCATATTTTGCATTTGAGGAAATTTCACTTAACTTTGGGGTAAACAATTGATTAATGTAAATACAATTATAATTTGTGTATTGAAGTAATTAATATCAGTATTATCTATACAGTTTTTTTTGTTATGAAAAGAATTATAATTTATTTCACTTTCCTCTTTTTATTTTTCTGTTTCCCTGTGTCCATTTTCTCTCAAAATATAAATGGTAATAACAATACTGTTATTATCCAGATGCAAGGGAATAATAACAATGTACAGAATTCATCTATAAACAATAACTCAAATAATAGTACATATAGGTCAAATAACAACTACAATACAGAGTCCTCTTCATCACTTTTTGCTCGATATAAACAAAAGAACAAGACTCTTTTTGTGAAATCCCCGACTTGGCAAATCGAATTCTATAACAATGGCACTTATAGGTATATAAGAGGAGGAACGATTCGTTATGGTACTTATACGGCAATGAGTAATAATAAGCAGAATAATACCTATACGTGTATTGAGCGCATAGATAAAAATGGGAACAAGATGATGATGCACTTTAAATTGGAAGCAATTGATGGAATAATCATGGAAGAACGAATACGTCTTGAATTGGTTTATTAATAATAGGTTATGATAGGTTTGCTTTTCTCTCCCGACGATGAGCAGGTTGTAAATGCAGGACCTGTGACCTGTCTGGGCATTGAATTCGAGAACGACGAGAAACGCAGGGATTATTTCCGAGATGAACTGCGGAAGAAACTTCCTGAACTGCGTCTCATAGAAGGATTCCCCATTGGAACGGACGATGACATCATCGCCCTTTCAGAACAGTAATAAATGGCTTTATCACCAAAAACAAAAAAAGCGCTCAAAATGAGCGCTTTGCGATAAACGATGATAAATCATTTTATCATTGGTATGCAATTTTATTTCCCGATGCAAAACCTCCCGAATATATTTCCCAGAATCTCTTCTGTGTTTATCTCTCCAACTATGGAGCCGAGGTGGTACAGGGCTTCGCGGATGTCTTGGGCTACCAGGTCTGTTGCCAGGCCTGAGTTAAGGCCGTCTTCTACGCGGTCAAGGGCAATCTGGGCATCCATGAGGGCCTGATAGTGGCGTATGTTGCTTACAAGGGTACCTCCGGTTGCTACAGAGGATTTCCAGGAGTTCTGTGAGGAAACGAGCACCTCCTGCAAGTCATCTATATTTTCCCCTTTCTTGGCGGAAATGGGTACTACAGCAATAGGGGAGAGGGAGTGCTCCACGCAGATATCCTTTATTTTGTCTATCTGGGCTTCCACACCTACATCCGAGGTTTCATCTATCTTGTTCAGGACAATGATGAGTTGCTGTCGGGAAGATATCTTGTCTGTAAGGTTTACCAGACTGTGTTTGAAGTTTTCCGGACGGGATGCATCCAGTACCAGGATTACCACTGTTGCAGATTTGAGTTTCTGGTAGGTGCGCTCTATTCCAATGATTTCTATGGTCTCTTTGGTTTCGCGGATTCCTGCGGTATCTATGAATCTGAAGGTAATGCCCCCCAGATTCATGGTGTCTTCAATTACATCCCTGGTGGTTCCGTGGATATTGGAGACAATTGCCCGCTCTTCCCCCACAAGGGTGTTCAACAGGGTACTTTTTCCGGTATTGGTTGCCCCCACAATAGCTACAGGAACACCGTTCTTAATTACATTTCCAAGTGTAAAACTTTCAATGAGTTGCGTCACTTTTGAGGATACTTTTCCAAGTAACTCCGCAAGTTGTTTGCGGTCTGCGAATTCAACCTCTTCCTCGCTGAAATCCAGTTCCAGTTCCATGAGGGAAACCAGGTTGAGCAGATCTTCACGCATCTGTTTGAGTTCTGCCGAGAAACCGCCCTTCATCTGCTGCATTGCAATCTTGTGGGCAGCCTCGGTCTCAGAAGAGATAAGGTCTGCAACTGCCTCAGCCTGAGCAAGGTCCAGTTTGCCGTTCAGGAATGCCCTTTTTGAGAACTCTCCCGGCTCGGCCATCTTAACCCCATTTGCTAGCAGCAGTTTTATAATCTCCTGCACAATATATTGTGAACCATGGCAATAGATCTCCGCACTGTTCTCTCCAGTATAAGAGTGAGGCCCCTTGAATGTAACCACAAGGCACTCATCAATCAACCTTTCACCATCTTTGATTGCCCCAAACTGCATTTTGTAGGGTAGGGGAGCCTTCCCCCCTGCAGGAACAAATATCTTCCCGACAATCTCCGGTGTATCCTCACCGCTCAACCTTATCACCGCAATAGCCCCCTGGCCCTGCGGAGTTGCCAATGCACATATATTCTTATTCAAATATTCCATTTCCTTCTTCTGCTCAAAATAACTATAAAACAACAATTTCTGCCTCAAAAAGTTGTAATTCACAACTCTCTACAAATCAATCAATTGTACAAAATCACGTCGTGATTTTAAACAAGCACAATTTTACAACAAATTGCAAATCAATCAATTGTACAAAATCACGTCGTGATTATTTATTTTTTTAGCCTCAAGGCCACTACATTTTCTACATGGTGGGTGTGAGGGAACATGTCAACCGGACGGACAGCGGTGATTTCATATTTCTGGCACAGGATTGCCAGGTCGCGTGCCTGGGAAGCAGGGTTGCAACTTACATAAACCATCCGTTCAGGGGCTGCCTCAAGCAGTACGGCTGCCACATCGGGGTGTATTCCGGCACGGGGCGGGTCAAGGACCACAATGTCGGGATGACCATTCTCTTCAATGAACTTGCCGGTAAGCATATCCTTCATGTCTCCTGCGTAGAAATGGGAATTGGTAATGCCGTTGTTGGCAGCATTTATCTTTGCATCGTCAATTGCCTCCTGAACATACTCAATTCCAACCACTTTCTTTGCTTTCCCACTCAAAAATAGTCCAATTGTTCCGGTACCTGTATAAAGGTCATAAAGCACCTCATCACCCTTGAGGTCTGCAAACTCACGCACAACGCTGTAGAGTCTGTAGGCCTGTTTTGAGTTGGTCTGGTAGAAAGATTTGGGGGAGATGCGGAACCTGATATCCTCCATGGTATCGTAAATGCAATCCTCACCGTAATACCTTACACAAGGGAGGTCAGATATTGAATCGTTCTTTTTGCCGTTTATCACATAATGAAGAGAGGTGATCAGAGGGAATTTGGCAACAAGGGCATCCAGCAGGCCGCGGCGCAAAGCCTCATCCTCATAGAAGAACACCATAATGAGCATCACATCGCCGTTGGAAGCGGTGCGTACAATCATATTGCGCAGATATCCAACCTGTTCACGCAAATCAAAGAAAGACAAGCCGTTCTCAATTGCATACTCCCTCACAAAGTTCCTTATGGCATTTGAAGGTTCTGCCTGAAGGTGGCACTCCCTTATATCCAGCACTTTGTCAAAGAAACCGCTTATATGGAAGCCAAGTCCAAGACGCTCAGTAGGGGTAATTGCCTCAGGATCCTCGCCGCTGAGGAGCCATCTGCGGTTGGAGAAGGTGAATTCCAGTTTGTTACGGTAATTCTCAATCTCCTCAGAACCCAGAATTGGGGTAATTTCAGGGAGTTGCAGATGCCCGATGCGTGTCAACTGGTCAACAACCTGCTGCTGTTTGTATTTCAACTGGAGGTCATACGGAAGAGCCTGCCATTTGCAGCCGCCACACACACCATAATGCTTGCAGAAAGGCTCAACGCGCAAAGGCGAAGGTTTTACCATATTCACAACAATTCCTTCCATATAACCGCTACGCTTGCGGGTAAGTCTCACATCCACAACATCTCCAGGAATGCACTGCGGAACAAACAGGACTTTTCCATCTACACGGGCCAATGCATTTCCTTCAGCCGCAACCGACTCAATCTCTACATTGTAGAGAACTATTTTATCTTTTCTCTTCATTTTCAAACAATATTTAAAGCAAAAATACTATTTTTGGGATAAATAACAAATTATTTACACAATTTATATTATGTTAAATAGCACCACTCAGAGGAAACCTCTTCCCGAAAGATTAAGACCTACCTCCCTTGAGGAATATGTTGGCCAGGAGCACCTTATAGGCCCCAATGCCATCTTGCGCAAGATGATTGATGCAGGAAATATCTCCTCTTTCATCCTATGGGGTCCTCCGGGTGTGGGCAAAACAACATTGGCACGCATCATTGCATCAAAATTGGACCGTCCCTTCTACACCCTCTCTGCAATCAGTTCAGGTGTAAAGGATATCCGTGACGTTATTGAAAAATCCAAAAATACAACACTTTTCAATACCACCTCACCAATTCTGTTCATTGATGAGATTCACCGTTTCAGCAAAAGCCAGCAGGATGCTCTCCTGGGCGCTGTTGAAGACGGAACATTCACCCTCATTGGTGCCACAACAGAAAACCCGTCATTTGAGGTAATAAGTCCGTTGCTCTCAAGATGCCAGGTATATGTGCTAAAGGAGATGTCTGTAGAAAACCTCGACACTCTCCTCCAGAGGGCCCTTACACAGGACGAATACCTTAAAAAACAGAAGATTACAGTTACAGAAAAGGAACTGCTTTTCAGATATTCCGGTGGAGATGCACGCAAACTTCTCAATATCATAGAGATAATTACATCAAGTTTCCCTCCAACCGCTGATATAACCATTAACAACCAAATTGTACAGGAAAGGCTTCAGGAAAACATCGCCCTCTACGACAAAAACGGAGAGCAGCACTATGATATAATCTCCGCTTTCATAAAGAGTATACGCGGTTCGGATCCCAACGGTGCAGTATACTGGCTTGCCCGCATGATTGCCGGCGGCGAAGACCCCATGTTCATAGCCCGCAGAATGCTCATTTCGGCCTCAGAAGACATTGGACTTGCAAACCCGAATGCAATCCTCCTGGCCCAGGCCACAATCCAGACCGTCCACCAGATAGGGATGCCGGAAGGGCGCATCCCCCTCTCCCAGTGTGCCATTTACTTGGCCACTTCTCCAAAGAGCAACAGTGCATATATGGCTATAAATGATGCACTTGAGGTTGTCGGGAAGCAGGGTCCCCTACCCGTTCCGCTCCACCTGCGCAATGCCCCTACCAAACTCATGGCAGACCTGGGGTACGCAAAAGACTACAAGTATGCACACTCCTACCAGGGGAACTTTGTAGATCAGGAGTTTCTTCCCGACAAACTGTCGGGAACAAAATTCTACGACCCTGGCCAGAACTCAAAGGAGGCCGAACTGCGCAAAAGGCTGGCCTCACTCTGGGAAAAATACGGATATTAGCCCTAATCCTGCAACTTTCATCCGCCAATATTGTTAACAAAAGAGCAAATTAGTGTTCAATATTAACAAATTGGTGAATATGAAAAAGTTAGTAAATAAAGTGGCCCTAATTACAGGGGCATCCAACGGTATCGGAAAGGCTACCGCAGAGAGATTTGTAAAAGAAGGGGCAAAAGTAATTATTGCAGACCACAACAAGGAACGGGCAGAGAAGTTTGCAAGTTCACTCAGGGATAACGTGTATCACGCTGAGGCTGTGGCATTTGAGGCTGGAGATCTCAAGAGTGCTGCAAAGGCTGTTGACAAGGCATTGGAATATTTTGGAGGAATAGACTGCATTGTAAACAATGTAGGCGGCAGCGACCTCACAAAAGATCTTGGTGTTGGAGAACTGGATATCAGATATTTTGATGAGGTAATGCATGTAAACTTGCGGAGCATGATTGCCACAGTACAGAGCGCCCTCCCATACATGAAAGAAAACGGTGGCGGTACAATAATAAATGTAGCATCAATTGGCGGTCTGTTGGGAGATTTCAGGGGAACTCTGTACGGAATAAGCAAAGCCGGAGTAATAAACCTCACCAGATACATTGCCACACAATACGGCAAATACGGCATCAGATGCAACGGAGTTGCTCCGGGACTCATCCTCACCCCTGCTGCAATTGAAAACCTCACCCCAGAATACAGGGAGATGTTCATCAAATACAATACCCTCCCCTATGCCGGCCAACCCGAAGACATTGCCGGGGTAATCACCTTCCTCGCCTCAGAAGATGCAAAATACATCTCCGGACAAACAATCATCGCCGACGGCGGCATGAGTTGCCACAACCCCACAATCAAAGATGTAGCGGAATTATAGAGTTGAACATGATTCCTACAGAGAGTTAAAACTGCCTGCATAATTCGACGGTTGCGAGTTACTGCGCAGCAATGACGAAGCAAAAAGAGTTTGAGGTAATTTAATTTCTACAGAGAGTTAAAACTGCCTGCATAATTCGACGGTTGCGAGTTATTGCGCAGCAATGACGAAGCAGAGGAGACTTAGAGCAGGTAGTTTTAACTATCTGTAGAAATAAGAAAAAAATTATTAAATTTGTAGGATAGCACAAAATTGCAAAAACAGACAATATGAACAGAATACAACTACCTTACTTAAAAGAGTACAACAATGATAATTTTTTCCTTCTTGCTGGTCCTTGCGTTGTTGAAGGCGAGGAAATTACGTGGCAAATAGCAAAGGAACTCAAAGGCATCTGCGACCGCCTTCAGATCCCTTTCGTATTCAAGGCATCCTACCGCAAGGCAAACCGCTCAAAAGCCTCATCATTCACCGGAATCGGAGACCGAGAAGGATTGCAGATCCTTAAAGATATCAGAAATGAACTTCAGGTACCTGTTGTAACAGATATCCATAATCCTTGCGAGGCAGAACTTGCAGCATCATACGATGTGGATATCCTCCAGATACCTGCATTCCTCTGCCGCCAGACAGATCTCCTTGAAGCAGCGGCAGTTACAGGAAAATATGTAAACATTAAGAAAGGGCAGTTCCTGGCCCCTTCTTCAATAAAATTTGCTGCAGAGAAAGTAGCCTCACACGGCAACAACAGGATAATCCTCACCGACAGGGGTACGCAATTCGGATACGGAGACCTTATAGTTGACTACCGCGGAATCCCTCAGATGCAGGAAACAGGCTATCCTGTAGTACTTGACATTACCCACAGCCTGCAACAGCCAAACCAGAGCAGCGGTGTTACCGGAGGCCAGCCTCAGATGATTGAAACCATTGCCAAAGCGGGTATTGCAGTTGGTGCAGACGGACTGTTCATGGAAACACACCCTAACCCTGCACAAGCAAAATCCGACGGTGCAAACATGCTCAACCTTGCACTTGTTGAACAACTGCTCACTAAACTTATTGCCATCAGAAGGGTTATATTGTAAAAGCAAACATAAAACAACACAATATTATGAGTTTGTCAAATTTCTCAAGGCGTTATGAAAAGGTTCCTGTAACCATATTCAAAGGGCAGGAAGACGCGGCAAAAATGATTGTAGATGATATAATCATAACAACAAACAAGAAAATAAACGAAGGAAAGAAATGTGTTCTTGCGCTGGCGGCATCATCTGCCTGTATCCCTGTTTATGAAGCACTTGTAAAGGAGTATGAAAACGGCAGACTCAGTTTCAAGTCTATAGAAATATTCTCAATAGATGAGTACTACCCATTGGACCGCAATGAACTCCAGACCCATTACAGGTTCCTCAAAGAGTACATTTTCGACCTCACAGACATCCCTCAGAAGAATATCCATTGCCTGCAGAGCAACAAAATGGAGGATGTTGCAGAATATTGTCAGAAATATGAGGAAGAGATAAAATTGTCGGGAGGAATAGATATGCTCATTACCGGAGGAATGGGAAGCAATGAGCCAGGTTCTCCTTACAACTCCCGCACAAGGCTAATTACAATGAACTACACTACCCGCGTTTCTGCGGCAAGTGACTTCTTTGGAGTTGAATATGTCCCTAACCACGCCATAACAATGGGACTTGGAACAATAATGGAGGCCCGCAAGATTTATTATCTGGCATGGGGAGAGGGAAAAGCCGGCTCAATAAAGAAACTGGTGGAAGGTTCCGTTACAGACCAGAATCCTGCCTCTTATCTTCAGCAGCACAACAATGTGCATGTGATAATTGATGATGCGGCATCCGTAAGCCTTACCCGTATAGATACCCCTTGGCTCACAGGGAAATGCGAGTGGACAGACTACATGATACGCAAATCTGTATTCTGGCTCTGCAAAAAACTGGAGAAACCTATCCTCAAACTCACAGACAGGGACTACAACGACAACGGAATGTCAGACCTGGTAACAGAGCACGGTCCGGCAAGCAACATAAACATAAAGGTTTTCAACGACCTCCAGCACACCATCTCCGGATGGCCGGGTGGAAAACCCAATGCAGATGACTCTACCCGTCCGGAGAGGGCCTTCCCTTTCCCTAAAAGGGTTATTGTCTTCTCCCCTCATCCCGACGATGATGTGATTTCAATGGGCGGTACGGTAGCAAGGCTCTCTGCACACGGGCACGAACTGCACATAGCATACCAGGTATCGGGAAACATTGCAGTATTTGACCACGATGTAATCAAATACATGGACTTCATCCGCGAGAGTGCAAAAATCTACGGATTCAACTATGATGAAGTGAATGAGAAATACAACCGTGTTGTTGAGGAACTCAAGTTGAAGCATCCTGGAGAGGCAGACCCTATGGATGTACGTGAAATAAAGGGTTCAATCCGCCGCGGGGAGGCTAAATCTGCCTGCCGTTACCTTGGAATACCTGAAGAGAGGGTACATTTCCTTGAGATGCCATTCTATGAGACCGGCGGAGTAAAGAAAAAACCACTTGGCCGCGAAGATATTGAGATCATTAAAAACCTTCTGCAGGATGTGAAGCCTCACCAGATATTTGCAGCAGGAGACCTTTCCGACCCACACGGCACACACCGTGTATGTTTCCAGGCAATCATACAGGCATGCGAGGAGTTGAGGGGTGAAGAGTGGTTCAAGGATTGCCGCGTATGGATGTACCGTGGAGCATGGCAGGAATGGGATGTAGCAGAGGCTGAAATGGCAGTTCCACTCAGCCCTGAAGAGGTTGAGATCAAACGCGAGGCTATTTTCCGCCACCAGTCGCAGAAAGACCGTCCTCTCTTCCCTGGCTCTGACAAACGTGAGTTCTGGCAGAGGGCCGAGGAGCGCAACCACAATACAGCAGTACTTTACGACAAACTTGGAATGGCAGAATACCAGGCCATTGAGTTGTTTGTAAAATATAAATTTGAATAATTGAATATGAAAACCGGCTCACTCAAACATAAAACTATATTGGCCGCTGCCGCAGGTATCCTTATATCCTGTGGCAGTGCCTCTTCTGATACAACTATGGAAAAAGTGGAAATAAAGACCAACCGGGAAACTATGGAAGACATGACTCTTACAGTAAAAGAACTCTCTTTCAATACAGCACAGCCTACAACAGAGGAGATAGAGGCTGCATTCAATGCAAAAAGGGTGGAATACTCCCCTATCGCCTGCGCCAACTGGCCCACTTACAATGGCGAATATGAACCAAGCGTAAGATTCCGCATTGGCTATACTACAGACGAGATCTATATCCAGTACCTTGTAACTGAAGACGACATTAAGGCAGAATTTGGAGAAGATGCAGGGAGCAAGCCCTATACAGATTCATGCGTGGAGTTCTTTGCAATCCCAGGAGAAGGTGGTGAATATTACAATCTTGAGTTGAACTGTATTGGTAAGGGCACCTTTGCCGGGGGCGCCCAACGCACAGAACGCACCCGATATGGAGACGATGTACTTTCACAGATCCGCAGGGAATCAACCCTTGGCTCAGAGGCATTTGGGATAAAGACCAAGGCAGAGAACGGAGACCAGCCATATACATGGAAACTCACTGTTGCCCTACCGGTAAAACTTTACTCACTCTCTGAGGTAAAACCTCTCAAAGGGCGCACCATCAAGGCTAACTTCTACAAATGCGGAGACAACATGCCTCAGAAACACTACCTCTCATGGCATCCAATCCGCACAGAAAAGCCTAATTTCCATCTTACCGACCATTTTGGAACACTGGTGTTTGAATAAAAGTTTTTGTACGGTATTACTCCCGACAAAATCCCCTACCTGGAATCCTTGAATTTCGGAGGAGCGGCAATGTCGGGAGCAGTGTATTCTTTTACTCCTGCCGGAAACTAAGGCAGGAGTTTTTAATCTCCGTAATTCAACGAAATACCTATAGTTACGGCATTATTGAAAGCCTGAATTCCATGGGCTGACATTCTGTCCACAAAACCCCTGACATATCCTGCAGAAATATCAAATGAACCCATTTGGAATACAATGGCAGCCTGCAATCCGGCATCAGTTTTTCTGGTTTCAAAAGGTGTGTCATTGGCTATGGCAAATCCGCCCCAGACTCCTCCCCTCAATTTAAAATCTCCCAACGGAAGGCCATTATTCAAGTATATCGTTTTAACATGTCGCTCTATTTCCAAAGGAACTCTTATAAAATACTCCACAGGCACCTTCCCTCCCATTCCGCTTTTTGCTCCCCATGAATCAAAAGAAATTCCGGCAGCATAATCCCACCCTTTATTTCCATTTTTTCTTGCACCCAAATACAATCCATATCCTGTTCTTGTTTTATCATACAGGTCATTCCCTGAGTACCAGCCAAAATTGGCCTGGGGCAGAATTTCTACAGCCAAACCGTAATAGACACATGCGTAAAATAAGCCCAGTTTCTTTTTCTTAAGGTGTGTATTATCATTGACTGTTGAAGATCTGGATATTGTCTTGAATGCTATACCTCCAACATTTTGGAGCACCTGACTCTCCCGTACCGGAGACGGCTGCTCAGGAGCCTTTTCAATAGGCTTCACAGTCTAAAAATTATCAAACAAATATACAATTTATCTCTCTTGCTGCAATCTCTTTAAACTACTCCTGCTGTATAATCATGGCAGGATTAATTTTAACTATTGCAGAAACTTTCCAGAATATTGTAATCCCGACGAGTAGAGCCAGTACCAGGAAGAGGAATATCCAGAATAGCGGACCGCAATTGAAGAACTGCACATACATCATGCTCCAGAAATGGAATACAAGGTAGAGCAACGGGAATGCAACCATGGCACTTGTTACAAGCAATATGGCGTAAAGCCTCGTAAATTTCCATGCAATATGCCGGCCCAAGGCTCCGTTTACCTTCATTATGGCAACCTCCTTCACCCTCTTGGCGGTATCCATGCTTATGCTTGAATACACTCCCAGCAGAGTTATTAAAATACATACCACAGCAAAGAACACAAATATCTTCCTCAAGCCATATTCTATCACCTGGACTGCATATACATCCTCCATCAATGTTGAGGAATGGTAATCTACAGTAGAAGGGAGTTCCGCTTTCAAAATATCCTCAATGAATTTCTGCACCTTTCTGGTTTCACCCGGTGTACATTTCAAATAACAATGTCCAATATAGTCACTCTCTTTACGGGGGATAAATATGAATCCCACACCATCCTCATCATATAATGAGTATGTGTATCTTTCACATATACCATTAATGGCATATGCCTCGCCGTCCATTAAAAATAATTTGCCAACCACATCCTCAGAAGAGTTCTTTGCAAATCTTCCATCCACAACAACCTGATTACCGGTTTCAAATATTTTTCCCTGGTCCAAATTCACATTCATGAACCTGAAAAAATTGTCGGGAACAGTAAGAAGAAGTACATGAAACCATTTTCCATAATCTTTTTCATCCCCTTCCCAGCAAATATGTGAATTACCGGAAAACCCTTCACATAAAGAACCGTCAGTTATCATAATATCCTCTATAGAAGGATGTTTTGAAAACCGTTCTATCATTCCCCGTTTCCTGTCTTCATTCAGGAATGAATAATCCAGATTGACACTTACTATGGAATTTTTCATATCTTTTGTAAGTTCTGAGAACATAATGCCTGAACTCTTTCTGCTCTGCATGTAAAGTCCACCCACCAGTCCTATAAATATCCAGCAAATAAAGATTTGCCACCAGAGCATAATATTCCTTCCTGTAACTTTATGTGCAGCAATTTTCTTCCTTATTCCTGTATATACAGATATTCTGTAGAGTCTTGCTGTTATAACCAGACAAATCAATGCACATATAGCCAACAGCAATACTGTATATTGCAAAGCATGCAACATGAGAATCCGCTTGCTTACAAACAAGTTGAGTTCTATCAGATCCAGTTGCAGAATTAATGAGTCTCCAATAACTTCAATTATAGACATCATAACAAGACAAGAGATCAATACCACCATAGATGCCTGTACATACAATTGCCTGAATAAGTGCCAGAACTCTCCGCCATACACCTTTCTCAAGGAGAACTCTTTGGTCTTGCTGTAAAATACAGATACAAGGAAATTGAAGAAATTCAATAAAGAAATGAACAGAATCAGCAGTCCTATTGTACCTGTTATAAATGATATAAGATAAAACGATTCTCTGACACCAAGAGGAATTGTTCTAATAATGCAATCATAGCCAATGGTATTGAAGGAATAATCATTTTCCTGAAGCCACTGTTCAACGTCATTGCCATCAAAACCGTCATTGAGCAGAATATATGTATTTGAGCCTGTAGTATTGTGTTTTGCAGAAGCATTCCGTTTCACATAATTGATCACACCCTCAGAATCATTCAATCTCAGCACATCCAGGGAATTCATGAAAAGGAGTGAATTGTTTGATGGAATATCCCTCATTACGGCAGCAACAGTGTATGGAATACCACCTGTTTTAGGGGTCGATTTAGGGGATGACCACAACTTATGTGTCAATATCATATTCTTTCCAAGAGCATCCGATGCATTACCAAAAATCCTTATAGCAGAAGATTCAGACAATACAAGCGAATTCTGCATCTTAACCGCACTCTCCCAGGACCCTGCAAGTATCTCAGGGGTAAATACATCCAAAAACTCCACATCTGTTTCTATTGACTGGAGCGTATATGGCAGAACAAGATTATCTGACACCTGGCAATTGAATACCATCTCTCTGGGATAAGCAACAGAGACAATATTTTTTATTTGAGGGACATTCATGCTCCTCAGTTCCTCAACCATAGCGACAGAAGTCCCCGCAAAAGATACCTGTTTGTCCTTTTGAGTCATCCGAACTTGTACAATTTTCTCTTTATTTGTAAAGCATTCGTCAGCAGCAAGGACATAACGGGTACAATAAAAGCAGATTGTAAAACAAAGCACCCCCACAGCCAGTCCTAAAATGCAGATTAAATTCTGCACCTTATACTTGACAAGGTTCCTCAAAGCCAATGTAAAATAGTGTAAATACATAATAAACAAGTCTTCAAATTTAACAATAAACAATAATCCTTCATGCAATTTATAGGACCAATTGCATGCCAAAAGCACAACAATAAGGAACACAGCAACTTACAATCATCAATCATTTTAAAGCAAAGTGCAGTTCCAAACACACAGAGTGCGGAACCGCACATTTTAAACCGTAATAAAACATTATCTTTGCATAAAGGAAACCAAAGGGAAATATGGAAAATTTAGGAAAAGTTCTGGTAGTGGATGACAACGAGGATGTCCTCTTCGCACTCAATCTTCTGTTGGAACCTTACGCAGAGAAAATAAGGGTAGCCAAAACACCGGAGAAGATAGATTTCTTCATGAAAGAGTATCTTCCCGATATAATCCTCCTGGACATGAACTTCCGCAAAGATGCCATCAGCGGCCAGGAAGGTTTTGAGTGGTTGGGGAAAATACTGAAGACAGACAAGGATGCCGTTGTTATCCTTATGACCGCTTACTCAGATACCGAAAAGGCGGTAAGGGCCATCAAGTCCGGGGCTACAGATTTCATCACTAAGCCATGGGAAAATGAAAAACTGCTGGCAACCCTTTCGTCGGGAATAAAATTGAGAAGGAGCAGGAAAGAGGTGGATACACTGGAAGAACAGGTTGCTGCCCTCTCAAATGAAAAGGCTCCCCTACCCCAAATCATTGGGGAATCTGAGGCAATAAATGAGATATTCTCCACTGCAGAGAAATTGGGAAATACAGATGCAAATGTGCTTCTGTTGGGGGAAAACGGCACCGGAAAAGACCTTATTGCCCAACTGCTGCACAGGAATTCCTTGCGCAGCAACAGACCTTTTGTACATATAGACCTTGGAAGCATTCCCGAGCAACTATTTGAGAGTGAACTTTTCGGCTACGAAAAAGGGGCTTTTACAGATGCAAAAAAGGCAAAACCTGGAAGGATGGAAATTGCCAACAAAGGGACACTGTTCCTCAATGAGATAGGAAACCTTCCCCTTCAGGCCCAGGCCAAACTCCTTACCGCCCTTGAATCCAGAAGAATTACCCGCCTTGGTGGGACATCACCCATAGAAATTGATGTGCGGGTAATATGCGCCACAAATGCAGATCTTCCGGCAATGGTGGAGAACGGCACATTCAGGGAAGACCTCTTCTACAGGATAAATACCATTGAAATAAATATCCCTCCCCTGAGGGAAAGGGGAAATGACATCATCCTCCTGGCAGAACATTTTACAGAGAAATACTCCCACAAATACGGAAAAAAGGTTCCCCGTATCACCCGCGAGGCAAAAGAGCAACTTCTCAAATACACTTGGCCGGGCAATGTAAGGGAACTCCAGCACATAATTGAAAGGGCTGTAATTTTGGGCAACGGCCTCTCCCTTCTTCCCGACGACCTTGCCCTGAAACCCTCCCAGCGCAATAAAGGGAAACACCCCGCAAACCTCAATCTGAAGGAACTTGAACAGCAGGCAATAGACCGGGCAATGGAACTCAGTGACGGCAATATGAACAAGGCTGCAGAATTGCTTGGAATAACCAGGTATGCACTATACAGGAAACTCAAATAAGGAAAATGCAATGAAAAGATACTCCATAACCGTAATCACCCACATCTGCACCATCATTCTCCTCTCGGCCGCCGCATTCTATGCCTTCAGCCACAGAATGCCGTTTACAGGCATTCTCCTTGCGCTGTTCATTGCCGGAGCAGGGATAAATCTCTACAGGCTGCAGATGATTCAATTGCGCCTTATGAGACAACTCTCCCAGAACATCCGTTGTGGAGATACTGCCCTGAGTTTCAGGAGCAAGTACCGGAATGCCCAAATGGAAGAACTCATTGGGGAGTTGAGGGAAGCCATGAGGATGTACAAGAAAAGGACAATGGAGGCCAATGAAATAGAATCGTGGCAAAAACTCATTAGGGTAATGGGGCATGAAATAATGAACTCCATCACCCCCATCATCTCCCTCTCTGAAACACTGAGCACCAGAGAGGTAGAATACAGCCGTATGCAACAGGGAATGCAGGTAATCCACAAACGGAGCAAAGGACTTCTGGAATTTGTGGAAAACTACCGCCGCATAACCAGAATCCCCACCCCGGTAAAGGAAAAAGTCCGCCTGTCAGAACTGTTCAACGGAATTGCAGAACTGCTGCCTGAAGATTCCATAAGTTTCACAACTCCTATTCCCGATATATCAATAAGAATAGACCGCACCCAAATTGAACAGGTACTGATAAACCTCATAAAGAATGCACTGGAAGCATGTTCAGATATTCCCTCTCCGCAGATACAGGTAAAATCTTCAGTATCTGAAACAGGTACAGTATCCATAACTGTCTCAGATAACGGCCCCGGCATACTCCCCAATGTACTTGACAAAATATTCATCCCGTTTTTCACCACCAAGGAAAACGGCAGCGGCATAGGTCTGAGCCTTTGCAAACAGATAATGCACCTGCATGGGGGCAACATCACCGCCCGCTCCACCCCGGAACAGGGCTCTCAGTTCACCCTCTTTTTCAACTGACCGGGTATGGGATTATACACAATTATTATTTGCAAATCTGTTGACACCGTAAAAGCCTGCAAACGTAGCATTTTCCAGAAAATGGATGTAAAAAACATTGCAGAAGCCCTAACCTGCGCCCAGAACCACCAGCTGATATAACTGCACATTATGTGTAACCTTTTTTCTTTTTTAAAAAATTGCTGTTTTAAAAAAAAGAAAAATCTTTCATGCCTTTCCCAGATTTATCTTTTTCAGAAATAGAAACAATTTACTATACTTTACATTTGTTCATAACCAAAATAAATTTTGAATATGAACAATTCTTCTATTGAAATTTACCGTTCTCCCGAAGGCACTGTGGAGTTGGATGTAAAACTGGAAAATGAAACAGTATGGCTTAATGCAAACCAAATGGCAATATTGTTTGATAGAGATGAAAAAACAATAAGAAAACACATTGCCAATATTTTTTCAGAACAAGAATTGGATAAAAGTATCAACACGCATTTTTTGCGTGTTGATGGAGTAAAACAAAAAGTAGCTTTTTATACCCTTGACGTCATTATCTCTGTAGGTTATAGAGTCAAATCTATCAATGGCACAAGATTCAGACAATGGGCCAATAAAATCCTGAAGGACTATCTGATAAAAGGATATACCATAAACAAAAATATCACTGCAGAACGTTACAATGAGCTTAAGAATATGGTACGCATTATGTCAAGGACCATATCCCTTCAAAGCAATGTAAGTAATGATGAATATAGCGGACTGTTTAATGTAATAAGCGACTATATATATGCATTGGATATTTTGGACGGTTATGATTACCAGAATCTGACCATTGCCAAAACCACAAACGAGGAACCTTTCAAGATAACATATGAAAACGCCATGCAGGCAATCAATGCCCTCAAGGTAAAATTTGGAGATAGCCGCTGGTTTGCAAACGAGAAAGACAACTCCTTCAAAAGCAGTATCGGACAGATCTATCAGACATTCGGAGGAAAAGAGCTGTACGCATCAGTTGAAGAAAAGGCAGCGATGCTGCTCTATCTGGTTGTAAAGAACCACTCATTCAGCGACGGAAACAAACGCATAGCAGCAATGCTCTTCCTGTGGTTTATGGAGAAAAATGGTATCCTTTATGGTCCCGACAAAGAAAAACGCATAGCCGACAACACTCTCGTAGCCCTCACCCTGATGATAGCTGAAAGCCGCACGGAAGAAATGAGCATAATGGTAAAAGTTGTAGTGAATCTTATAAACAGGGAAAATTAAAAAAAGAGTGACCTTTGTGGCGACGTCCCAAAGGTCACTCTTGTATCAATTACTTCTTCTTTGCAGGTGCACTCTCTTTAACTCTATCAATAATCTTCTCAGCATAATGGTACTGTCTTGCTGCAGACCTTCCTTCCACCTCAATTCTGTATTGTGAATCTGAATCGGAGGTGTAGAAGCTGATTGTAGCCTCACCGTTCTCATCAAGTTTCACCGCAGGGTTCCAGTACAAGGTGATGCGATTGTCCTTAGCTTTGGATTTTTTACTCTCTGTGGTGTCGTATTTTGGAGAGTAGAATCTGGCTGGTTTCTGCCAGCCCAGAGGGTATCCTCCAGATACATTGTAAGGAACCTGGTCAGTTCTCACATGAGGCTTCGTGCGGACCATAAGTACTGGTGACGGGTATAAATCCATTGCAGTTTGAACAGTCTGGTAAGGTGCTGCAGAAAGTCCCGAAACATATATTACCGATTCTATTTCATTCAATGACATTTGTAGAATACTCCATACCTCTTCTCTCATGACTGACATGCCATTCAAGTAAACTATAACTGCTCCTGTTCTGCCTGGTTTTGACATTCCTGATGCAGGTGAGAGTTTTGGTCCTATAAGGCTTCCTCCGGTATTGTACCTGACTCCCGGAAATGTTTCTGCAATGTATTCTCCGAGTTTATAACTTCTTGTATAAGGTTTCATTGCAACAGTATCTCTATACCAGTCCCTTCTGATAGGGAAGTTTGGAATAGGAGAAGGAGAATTTTTGGGTGTAATAAGCTGTGATGTTACAACTACAGGGCTCAATTCAAATGCCATTGCGTGTTCTCCATCATCTTTGTTGAAGTATATATTTTCAACAATTTTCTGGTATTTAGGGGTGTATTTCACCTTTTCCCCCTTAAGCGGATATTTGTACATAGGTGCAAAATAGTCGTCTTGCAGGATTGGAGTATGTGAAGTACTTTTTCCATTCTTTCCTATTGCACTAATGATGAAACGCGTATCCTCCGGGAAATTTACATCTTTCAATACCCAATATCCCGAATCAATCTGACCCATTGCAGAGAAGTTGATTGATGGAGCAACAAAAGATACTGTGGCTTTTTTAGTGAGACGAAAAGGATTTACAACTTTACCAAATAGCGTCTGCTTGTATTCTCTTCCAAAGTATGGTGTATCGCTTTTACCCTGAAGAATTTTTTCATTGTCATAATATTTCCAACCTTGAGTCTGCATAAGCAGGTCTGCTCCAAGCATTCTTGCATCAAGAGGAATTGAATCATTGAAGTACCAGGCAATATTTTCTATATATCCTTTAACCTCGCTCTTTAACATCATATAGGATTCAATATTGGTCTGCTCAATATTTTCCACAACTCCGGCATCATAGACCGACACAGAAAAGACATTTGAGCTGTCTACAATGTTCCCTGGAAGTTTCAACTTGTAAGTTACCTGTTCCCTCTTTCCATATATGGTTTTGTCTGCCGTTAACTCCAACTTTTTTCTTTCAGGATCAGGCAATACAAGGAAGGCTCTTTCTGCATAGACATTCCCTGCCATATCTGCAACAGTAATGGAGTGTATTCCTGCAGGTAAAGATTTCAGCCGCAGCGAATATGACTCTGATAGCTGCTTCAGATTTCTATTGAAGTAAATTTCTGAATTGTTATGGATCATTACATGAAAATCATCCGTTTGGCTGACCAACCCGTCAGATATGGTAATTCTAAAATTTAACCTGTCGATATCTGAATAACCGTATTTTTGGGCCATCTCAAATCCGCCCTCAATAATAACTCCACGCAATACAGCTTTCTGAAGTTCAACTTTATCATCTTCATGACCTGAAGTATCCTTTACCGAAGCCTTTAAAATCCCTTCAGGTACAGATTTTATGACAGCTTTTCCAAAGCCCAAAGTATCAGTAGAGTAATTTGCAATGATATCTCCTTTGGAGTTGTATATTTCTCCAAATACTTTAGCCCCCGTACCCCCTTGGTTTATGCTCTTAATATATAACGTTGCACTTTTGCCAATTATATAATTTCCACTTTCAGGCATAAACTGAACATCATATCTGTTTTTGTATTTATCCTCTCTGATACTGTCTTGAGGCATCAGCTCTCCAATTCTCAAATAATCTGTCCTGTTCTTGACCTTTTTATTGCGCATTTCTTCTACAAGCTTGTCTTTCATAGGGTTGGTAAGTTCCAACTCTTTGTAGAACATATATTCTGCAGGTCTGTTGAGCATCCAGTAGGTATAGGCTCTGATAATACCCCTTCCTGTAGAATTCATCTCGGGAACTACTATATGTCCCGAAAAAGTATTGTCAATTCTCTTGATTTTCTTCCTTACTGCAACACTAGGCTCATAAAATGCAAATTTTTTCCAACTTGCAACGTCTCTATAAATCTGGTCTGTAATCAGCTCCACATAAATATAATTGGACTCATCAAACTCACTGGCATAAGAAGTATTCTCCACATAGCCGCTGAACCAGATGGTATCGGTGGCAAAGTAGACGTCCTTATCTGTGTGGAGGTACACTTTTTCTGGGGATAGGAGTTTTGAATAATTATTGAACATTTCCTTCTGTTTGTCCTGAGCGGAGATGCTGCCGGTGAGTATAAGTTGTGCCAGAATTATGGCAAAATAAACAAAATGTGATTTTTTCATATGTTTTGCTGTTTTTTGTCTTTTGGCAAAGGTATGTTAAAATAATCACTTGAATATTACACAAAAGTGTATTTCTAAAGAAGTGCCATACAGAATTAAACTTTTGTGTAATTGCAATGAAGGTTAATGTTACGCGGGATCGCCACGCAAAGAGGAGAAATAAAATTTGGGGAAGTATTTTACCTCTTTGCCGGTGATGATATCAAACATTACGTTTACACAGTGTCCTGCAACTACCCATGATGCTATGGAGAGTTCTGAAATGGAGTATTGTTTATATGTATCAATTATTCTGTCCATCCACCGGTTTGGCATGTTCCAGAAAGTGCAGTAACGGGAAACATATTCTGCCAATACAAGATCAAAGTTCTCCTTTGTAGAGGAGAGTTCAGAGAGTTTGTAACTGCCAGGTTTGATTATGGTAAGGAAAGCTCCCCATCCAAAATTATCTGGGTGAAGGACCGGGATACGTTTTGCGGAACATAACTCATCCAATACAAATGGAATATCAGTTTTGAAACCAAGTGCATTTATGGCAATTTTAACATCCTTAACAAGCCATTGCAGGTTTTCACGGTCTGCTTCAATATTGTGAAATTGTATTTTTGCATTTGGGTTGATACGGAGCAATCTTTTGGCAAGGCGTTCGGCCTTGAACTTGCCAATATCTGTTTTGGTGTAGTTCTGACAACTGAGGCTTTCCTCTGTAACCTTTCCGCTGTCTACAATAACAAGGTCTTCAAAACCTATGCGCAAGGCACATTCCGCTATTACACTTCCTATGCCGGCACCGGCTATCAGAATGCGGGTTTGTTGCATTTTTTCCTGCTCATCCTGGCTGATGTAAATTTTGTTGCCATTGTATCTGTCCATAGTTCCTGTAGTTTTTGTGCTGGCAAAATTAGAGCGAGTTTTTCAAACGGGCATAACACTAAAGTGTATTTCTATATTGCGCACATCCAAATATTTTTTCTACATTTGTACTTGAACTCGAATGGTGGTGTCCGGTAATGCCTGAAGGCAACCGTGGCTGAGATTATACACATTGCACCAGTACAGATAATGCTGACGCTGGAAGTTTGGAGTCCTCATCTTTGTCCGTTCCATGGACATTGCCGTACCAACCGTTCAAGTTGAACGAAAATTCAATGAAGGTATGGCTAAAATTACAAATTCATCGGGATACAGATTACAGTTCATAACCCATTGTAACGGCAGGTATTCTTATTTGGATTCAGTACGTATGGCGCTGGAAGGCGGATGCCGGTGGATACAGCTCCGCATGAAAGATGCGGATGAATCCCTGCTGGAGGAGACTGCCCTTGCCGCACAAAAGATGTGCAGGGAGCATGGGGCGACATTCATTATCAACGACAATGTGCTGCTCGCAAAAAGGATTGGGGCAGATGGTGTTCACCTTGGCAAAAATGACATGTCCATAGCCGATGCCAGGGATATTCTTGGCAGCAAATCCATAATTGGAGCCACAGTAAATTCATTTGAGGATATCCGGGAGATTATCAGCAATTCTGTTCCCGACTATTTTGGATGCGGCCCATTCCGTTTTACCTCTACAAAAAGGAACCATGCTCCCACAATTGGTCTTGAAGGTTACAGGGAAATACTCAGTAGAATGGTTTCAGCCGGGACAGATATTCCCATTGTTGCCATTGGTGGTATCGGCATGGAGGATATTGCAGCTCTGCTGGAGTGCGGCATGAGTGGAATAGCCCTGAGCGGAAGTGTGCTTAACGCTAGTGATCCTGTGGATGAGATGTCCAAAATTGTTGCAATAATACATTCTGTATAATAAATCAAACCACTAAAACACATAATTATGATTGAAAGAAAAGTATCACAAGGTATTATCAGTACCTATTTCAGCAAACTGGAAAGGAACCTGGATTTGGATGTTGCAATTGTAGGTGGAGGGCCATCAGGTATTGTTGCTGCCTATTATCTTGCAAAGGCCGGACTGAAAGTGGCCCAATTCGACAGGAAACTCTCTCCTGGAGGTGGCATGTGGGGAGGTGCCATGATGTTCAACCAGATTGTTGTACAGGAGGAGGCTCTGCATATAATAAAGGAGTTTGAAATCAATTATGAACAGTACAACAGCAACCTGTATGTTATGGATTCTGTGGAGAGCACATCTGCACTGCTTTATAAAGCCGTTCATGCCGGTGCAACAATTTTCAACTGCTACTCTGTAGAAGATGTAATCTTCAAGAACAATGCTGTAAGCGGAGTGGTTGTAAACTGGACTCCAGTGTTGAGGGAGGGAATGCATGTGGATCCCCTTAACATTATGGCCAAATGTGTCATTGACGGAACAGGACACGACAGTGAAATGTGCAGGACTGTAGCCCGCAAGAACGGTATACGCCTGGCTACAGATACCGGAGACGTAATTGGAGAGCGCTCTCTGGATGTGATTTCAGGTGAGGAGGAGGTTGTAAACGGAACCAAAGAGATATACCCGGGCCTTTATGTATGCGGAATGGCTGCGTCGGCTGTAAGCGGCACACCAAGAATGGGACCTATTTTCGGAGGAATGCTGTTATCGGGGAAAAAAGTTGCAGACCTTATAATTGAGGCTCTGAAGAAATGAAGGTCATTGCAATAACAACCCCAAAGGTTACGGATGAAGACCGGCACCTGATAGGGAGTCTGATTGAAAGCGGAATTGATACCATACACCTGAGGAAGCCTGATTCCTGCATTGAAGAATGCAGGAATCTGCTTGTCCAACTCAACTCCGGTGCACGGGCAAAAATTATTATCCATGATTATCCCCAACTTTATGAAGAGTTTTCACTTAAAGGTATTCACATAAACAGGAACATAAGGGAGCTTCCCCACAACTACAGGGGATTCAGAACCCGCTCCTGCCATACCCTTGAGGAACTTGAAAGTTGTAAGGATGGATATGACTACCTCTTTCTGAGTCCGGTCTTTGACAGCATATCAAAGGCCGGATACAAATCCGGTTTTACAGCAGAGCAGCTCATGCGTGCATCTGAAGAGGGTATAATTGACAACAAAACTATAGCCCTTGGCGGTGTTACCTTGGAACATATCCCCTACCTCAGGCAACTCAATTTTGGCGGAGTTGCCATGATTGGCAGCATCTACAACCCTGAAGGTGTAGAAAAACTGAAAAACTACATCAGAAACAAATAAAAGCAGTTCTACAGGATTGTACACCATCCGTGCTTGTCTTCAATCTCACCGTACTGTATTCCGGTAAGTGTCTCGTACAGCTTGCGGCTCATAGGACCGCACTCCCCGCTATATGCGTATGAAGCAGTAACATTCTCTGCTGCAAGAGTCTCCTTGTCTTCAACAAGTTTTACAGGGGTAATTACCACAGCCGTTCCGCACTGGCCAACCTCCTCAAATGTTGGAAGTTCCTCTACAGGGATATCCCTCCGCTCAACCTCCATACCCAAATCCTCGGCAACCTGTCTCAAAGACTTGTTGGTAATTGAAGGGAGAACTGTCTTGGCATCAGGAGTTACATACTTGTTCCCTTTTATACCAAAGAAGTTGGCAGATGAGAACTCATCAATATTCTTGGTCTCAGGGTTCAGGAACAACACATCCTTGTAGCCCTGTTTTACAGCAACTCCTGTTGCATACATTGCACATGCATAGTTTCCGCCTACCTTAAACGAGCCGCTTCCGTTAGGTGCTGCACGGTCGTAATCCCTTGCAATTACAGTCTTTATAGGATCAAGCACCTTACCTGCGTATGAACCTACAGGGAGGGTAATTACCATAAAGAGGATACCGTCCTGCTGAGGTACAAGGTTGATTGAAGGGATTGTAGTGATAAGGATAGGACGGATATACAAAGATGCCCTCAATTCGTAAGGGGGCAAGAAATCCATATTCTCCTGAACCGCCTGCTTGCACATTTTAACAAACAGTTCCTCTGAAGGACAAGGGATGCCAAGGAACCCTGCAGAACTCTGCAATCTCTTTGCGTTCTCGTCGGGACGGAAGATCCTCACTTTACCGTCTGCTCCACGGAAGGCTTTCAGCCCCTCAAAGCATGACATTCCATAATGCAATGATGGGGAGAATACTGTGAGGTTCAAAGAATCTGCACTCTGGCTCTCAATTGGTCCCCATTTGCCGTCTTTATACAAACAGGTAAGTATTGTATTTGTCTTGGAATATGAAAATGACAAGTTTGTCCAATCTTTCTTTTCCATAACTGATCCTCCTCAATTTAGTTGTTTTCAGGACGTAGAGACCTTACTGTTACACCGGCCTGCCACATCTCACTCTCACGCATCTCTTTCAATTCTGCTTCCAGTTTAACCCTGTAGTCAGGTTTGCTGTTAGAGTCAATTGAAATCTGGGCCTCATTACCGCTCTTCACCTCATTGTATAGTTCTGCAAATACAGGTTTGGTAGCATCGCGGAATTTCTTCCACCAGTCCAAAGCACCTCTCTGGGCAGTTGTAGAGCAGTTGGCATACATCCAGTCCATACCATTCTCTGCAATAAGAGGCATAAGGCTCTGGGAAAGTTCCTCTACAGTCTCGTTGAAGGCCTCAGAAGGGGTATGGCCGTTCTCCCTCAAAGTCTCGTACTGGGCTGCAAACAATCCCTGGATAGCACCCATCAAAGATCCGCGCTCTCCGGTAAGGTCTGAGTAAACCTCCCTCTTGAAGGTTGTCTCAAACAAATAGCCGCTGCCAATACCTACACCCAAAGCAATTACCCTGTCGTATGCTTTTCCTGTAGCATCCTGATATATTGCGTATGAAGAGTTCAATCCCCTCCCCTCAAGGAAAAGTCTTCTCAATGAAGTACCTGAACCTTTAGGGGCAACCATAATAACATCAACATCTGCAGGTGGTACAATGCCTGTACGGTCATTGTAAGTGATACCAAAACCGTGTGAGAAATAGAGTGCCTTTCCTGCTGTAAGGTGCTTTTTAACGGTAGGCCAAACTGCAATCTGACCTGCATCTGAAAGTAAGAACTCTATGATGGTAGCCTTCTGGCAAGCCTCTTCAATCTCAAAAAGGGTTTCGCCGGGAACCCAACCGTCAGCAACTGCCTTGTCCCAGGTTTTTGAATCCTTTCTCTGTCCTACAATAACATTAAAGCCATTATCTTTCAGGTTCAGTGCCTGTCCTGGACCCTGTACACCATAACCTATTACTGCTACTGTTTCATTTGCCAATACCTCTTTGGCTTTCTCCAATGTAAACTCGGCACGGGTAACAACCTGCTCCTCTACGCCGCCAAAATTCAATTTTGCCATTTCTTTATATCTTTAAATGTTTACAAATCAATTTATGCTACTACGCAATATGCTCTCTTAATCTCAACTATATTGTTCATCTGGTTGACAATACGGTCAATCACCTCTTTCTGGTCTGACCAGCAGGTAATCCTGTACTCACCTTGCTCTGGCGCTGTCCTTGAGAACTCAAAACTCTCCACTTCAATCCTTTTCTGCAGATACAGGGTTGATATCCTGTTAAGGACATCCAGTCTGTCCTTACCCTCTGCCATTACTGTAAATTTTTCCATATAGATCAGTCAAAAATTATATCATTCAAAGTTTTTCCTGCAGGAATCATCGGGAATACATTTTCCTGCTCAATCATAGCCGCCTCCAGCAAGAACGGCCCGTCGTGTTCCATCATCTGTTTAACCGCAGCATCAAGTTCCCCAGGTGTAGTAACTTTTACAGATTTTATTCCGTATGCCGCTGCAAGCATCTGGAAATCCGGGTTGGCCAGGTGTGTAAAAGAATATCTCCGGTCGTAGAAGAGTTCCTGCCACTGCCTTACCATTCCCAGATATGAGTTGTTCATAAGTACCATCTTAACCTGCAGGCCGCTCTGGAGAATTGTCCCGAACTCCTGAATATTCATCTGGAATCCGCCGTCTCCGGAGAAAAGGACAACGTCACAATCAGGATTGCCAGCCTTTGCACCTATTGCTGCAGGGAGGCCATATCCCATTGTTCCAAGACCACCTGAGGTAGCCCATCCCATATTGCCCTCCAGTTTTGCGTATCGCGCTGCAAACATCTGGTTCTGCCCAACATCTGTAACAAGAATTTTCCTTCTGTTTCCATTTCTGTTCACAGCATCCACCACCTGCGCCATTGTCAAGGAACTGCTCTCCAACTGCGGTTTCATCACGTTCTCAAACTCAAAACTGCTCTTCTGTTTATGCAATGCGAACCAACTCTCCCTCTCCCTATATTCCAATTTGTCACAAAGAGTTTCAAGGAACATCCTTGCATCGCTCTGGAACGCAATGTCTGCCTTAATATTCTTGTCAAACTCCGCCAAATCTATATCCACATGCACAATCTTTGCTTTTGGAGCATACCCCCTCACTTCTCCGGTAACCCTGTCGGAGAACCTCATTCCTACAGCAAGAAGCACATCCGCATTCTGTGTCATCACATTTGGGGCTACATTTCCGTGCATTCCTACCATTCCAACATAATTGCTGTCACTCTGGTCAATCGCCCCCAAACCAAGCAGTGTAGCCGCTACAGGTATATTACCTTTATCTGCACACTCCTTCAACTCCTTACATCCTCCCGACAAAATCACGCCGTGACCTGCAATAATCAGAGGCTGTTTTGCATTATTGAGCAACTGTGCAATCTCATCCACCTTTGCATCATACCCTTCCGGTTTGCTGAAACTGCAGAAATCCAGTGAAGCAACCGCCTCCTCCCTGTTATAGCAGTAGTCCATCTCCTGAACCTGTGCCGTTCTGGTAATACTTACCAGTACCGGACCCGGTCTTCCACTTTTTGCAATATGGAATGCCTGTGCCATAACAGATGGAATCTCATCTGCAGAGGCAATCTGGTAACTCCATTTGGTAATTGGAATTGTTATTCCAATCATATCTGCCTCCTGAAAAAAATTGGTGCCCAATTTATCTGCATTAACCTGCGCTGTTACGCATACCAATGGGGTTGAATCCATCATTGCATCAGCAATGCCGGTTACAAAATTTGTTGCCCCAGGGCCTGCCGTAGCAAGACATACTCCCACTTTACCGGTTGTCCTTGCATAACCTTCAGCCGCATGTACAGCACCCTGTTCGTGTCTTACAAGAATATGGTTCAACCTCTCTGTATAGTCATACAATTTGTCATATACCGGCATTATTGCTCCGCCAGGATACCCAAAAATTGTATCTGTACCCTCATCCAAAAATGTATTCAATAGAGCCTCGGCTCCTGTCATTCTTCTTGTCTCCATAAAATAAGATTACTCTATTACTCTAACTCCACCTATATCTGCACTTCCCGCCAACGAAGCATATGCTTTAAGAGCCTTGCTCACCTCACGCACCCTTGCCTTTGGCCTGTATCCCGTTCCCTCAGGTGACTCAAGCACCACTCTTCTCCTTTCACGTTCATCTGCAGGTACTTCAACACCAATCTTTCTGGCTGGAATATCTATTGTAATAATATCTCCATCTTCCAAAAGGGCTATTGGACCCTTGTTTGCCGCCTCGGGCGAAACATGCCCTATTGAGAGTCCACTTGTACCTCCAGAAAACCTTCCATCAGTAATGAGGGCACAATCCTTATCCAGTTTCATACTCTTCAGGAAAGATGTTGGATAAAGCATCTCCTGCATTCCCGGCCCCCCCTTAGGCCCCTCATATCTTATCACCACACAGTCCCCTTTCTTCACTTTACCTCCAAGGATACCGTTCACAGCATCCTCCTGGCTCTCAAACACAACTGCAGGACCCTGAAACTTCAAAATATTTTCAGCCACGCCGGCAGTCTTTACTATGCATCCGTTTGGAGCAATGTTACCATAAAGTACTGCAAGGCCACCATCTTTTGAATATGCATGCTCAAGATCCCTTATACATCCGCCGGCCCTGTCATTGTCCAATTCCTTATATACACTTTCATTTGCTCCCAACTCAACAGTGCGTACTCCGCAAGGGGCAGAATAATAAAGTTCCCTGCTACAATTTGAAAGGGCATCCTCCAATGAGGTATAATCCACTCTCCCCACAGAAGTATCAAGAAGACCGCCTTTTGCAAGTTCCCTCATAATACCCATTACTCCTCCAGCCCTGTTCACATCCTGTATATGGTAATTGCAGTTGGGGGCAACCTTGCAAAGTACAGGAATCTCTCTGGAAAGCCTGTCTATATCCTTCATTGTAAAATCCACACCCGCCTCATGTGCTATTGCAAGGAGGTGAAGCACAGTATTTGTAGAACCTCCCATTGCAATATCAAGTTTCATGGCATTCTCAAAAGCAGCCTTGGTTGCTATTGAACGTGGAAGAACAGCCTCATTTCCATTGAAATAATATTCATTGGCCAATTCAACAACCAGTCTTGCCCCTTTCTCAAACAACTCCTTACGGCACTTATGGGTAGCAAGTACTGTACCGTTACCAACCTGTGCAAGGCCCAAAGCCTCTGTAAGACAATTCATTGAGTTTGCAGTAAACATTCCGGAACAGCAGCCGCATGTAGGACATCCCATCTCCTCATATTTCTGCAGATTATCATCAGAGACCTCAGGGTCTGCACCTTTTACCATAATGTCAACCAGATCACAATCCTTTCCATCCACATTGCCGGCTTCCATTGGTCCTCCCGACACAAACACTGCCGGAATATTCAATCTCATGGCTGCCATAAGCATACCTGGGGTGATTTTGTCACAATTTGAAATGCAGATCATGGCATCTGCACAATGGGCATTGCACATATATTCTACACTATCTGCAATAATCTCCCTTGAAGGAAGGGAATACAACATTCCGTTGTGTCCCATTGCTATACCGTCATCTATTGCTATTGTATTGAATTCTGCGGCAAAACACCCTGCCTTTTCTATCTCATTTTTAACAAATTGGCCTATCTCATGAAGATGTACATGGCCGGGGACGAACTGGGTAAATGAATTCACCACTGCAATTACAGGCTTCCCAAAATGTCTCTTCTGCATACCGTTTGCCCTCCAGAGCGCCCTGGCTCCAGCCATTTTCCTTCCCTCTAATGTTATACTGCTTCTTAGTCCCATATTGCTTACAAATTATAACCAAATAAAAAAAACTGCTTAACAGACAAATCCATTAAGCAGGTTTCAATTTATTACTTAAAGGATTTTACATTATCACGGAATAATAATCACGTTCACAGCCACAATAATGGAAATAGCCACCTGAATGATTCCAGATGCGCTAATTCGTCCAATAATAATATTGCAACTATGACGGTTAATATTCATAACAAGTAAAATCGTTTGTTTCAAATGTTGGTGACAAATGTATAAAACTTTTTATTACGTTGTTCACCAATCTGCATTTTTTTTAAAAAAAGTTACAAATTGTTACATACTGCGGATAAAAATGGTCCATAAATCTGCCTTAAGATCCTCCCAGGTCTTAGCAGTTGCTGAGGCATACTTCTGTACATAATTATTAAGAAGTTCTGTAGCCTCTTCTTTCTTGCCCTCTTTCAGAAGTTCTGCAATCTGTTTCTCAAATACAGGATTCTCCTGCATCATCTGTTTCTCAAAATATGCAACCTTAGGTTCAAGCAATCCTCTTGTTTTATGCCAGTCTATGGTTGAAATTCTGTTTGTCTCCCTGAAAGACCATATTGCAGCATCCTTCCTGTATCTGTGCTGTCCGCATACATCCCAGTTCTTAGGGAGTTGTGTCGCACCGGCATAAATTGGAATTCTCGGACTCTGCGCAGGATTGTCAAATGAGAAATAAGCAACACCGCCAATCTCATCAGGCAACCAGTCACGGCACTGCATAATATGCGAATATGAACACTGGATAACGGCAATTGTCCTTACCCTCTCAGTAACACCCGGTTTGATTTTATTCAAAAGGGTCCTCATATCACCTGTCATAAATGTTGAAACAGGACATGCAATTTCCTTGTAATACTCAGTCTCGCCTTTCTCATTCTTCCTCTTTCTCTCTACCTCTACATAGAAATCTTTAACCTGGTCAAACTCCGTACCTTCATAAGTCTCCCTATAGAATGCAAACATATCCTCTGGAGAAATTTTCTTGTCAGGTTTTACGGAGAACGGAAGTTCGTCTGCATCATATTTCAAGTTCAACGAAGGGGCAACTGAACTCAATACAAAGTACTCCCTTACAGAGAAAGGTTTTGCTCCGTCATGTACAACTTTCCAGAACACATAGTCACCCTCACCGCTCCACAGGCCAATTGCCTTTGAACGCTCTTTCAGGTCAGTTGAATACATGAAATTGTCGGGATCCTCAAAATTCACCTTTCCTATTCTTGGAATATTTGCAGAAACGCCAACATGGTCATCCGGAATCCTCTGTGCAACCCAAAGTGCACCGGCCTTGTCTACAGGGGCCTTTTTGGATTTCTTAGCCTTTGGGTTCTCAGGCAAAGTGCCATTTCCATAAATTTCAAAGTGCCACACCTCTTTCTTGTCTGCAATTGTAAGGCACTCCCCTCCATCTGCATAACCATACTCCTCAGCCAAAGCACCTATAAGGGCAATTGCCTCACGTGCTGTAGAACACCTCTCAAGGGCAACTCTCTGCAACTCCTCAATCATAAAGAGTCCGTCATTCCTTTTCAATTCCTTCCTCCCGACAGTTGTGGTCTCACCTATTGCCAACTGTTTTTCATTCATACAAGGATATGCAACGTTAAGAAACCTGTATGTAGGGACAACAGGTGCCGGAATTTCACCTTTCTTCTCAAGATTCCTCAAATCATCATGCTCTTCGGTATGGAGCATGCCCCAATAAATCGGCTGCATCTCACCGGGTTTGTATGTCTTGCTCCCCTCCATGGTAAGCCATGTACGGTAATTGGAGTCACAAGAGTGTGCAGTCATAACAGAACCGTCTGTGCTGGCCTTCTTGCCCACCATAATGGAGGTACAACTCTCCGCATAGTTCTCGTCATCGGGATGCCAACCATAACTCTGGGCAAAGACTGCAGTTGAAACCATAATGGAAACAACTGCCAAAAAGAGTTTTCTAATTTTCATAGGTATAATAATTTAGTGTAATTAATCAGATAGTGTCCAGACAAATATACAAAAATATGACGTGATTATAACTTTACAGTATCAAAACATGCACAATTTGACGCACAAATTACTAACTTTATCCAAAATTGACATTATATGAAACTATTCACAAGGATATTCATTCCAGCAATTATGGCAATAATTGCACCGTTTGCCGGACACAACAACCTCAATGCGCAGACAAACTCCTCAGACACAACAAGTTTCTATATTATAAAACTTCACAAGGAAATAGATGCATCTTCAGCGAGAATGTTCACCGATGCACTTGAAGAAGCTGAAAAGCAGGATGCAGACTACTGCATCCTCAACCTCAATACCTACGGAGGGGCTCTGGATGCCGCAGACAGCATCCGCTCTGCAATAATCCGCACCCCAATACCTGTCATCTCTTTCATAAACATACAGGCTGCCTCCGCAGGGGCACTCATATCAATTGCATGCGACTCAATCTACATGAGCAACGGAAGTTCCATAGGAGCCGCAACTGTAGTTGACGGGAGCGGCAATGTCCTTCCCGACAAATACCAGTCCTTCATGCGGGCTATGATGCGTGCCACCGCCGAGAGTCACGGAAAAAAGATCATTGTAGAAGGCAATGACACCATTGAGGTGTGGCACAGGGATCCTGCCATTGCCCAGGCAATGGTAAGTGCCGACAGCGTCCTCAGCTTTACGCCAAGCGAGGCAATTGACAACTCATACTGCGAGGGGATGGCAGAAAACATAAAGGAAGTTATAGAGAATACTATTGGTACTACAAAAGAATACACCATTACAGAGCATCAGATTTCCACAACAAACAGGATAATATACTTCTTTCTCAATCCTGTAATACAAGGACTTCTGCTCATGCTCATCATGGGTGGCATCTATTTTGAGTTCCAGACACCGGGGATAGGCTTCCCACTTGCAGCGGCTGTGCTTGGAATGGTATTGTACTTTGTTCCCCTGTATCTTGAAGGGTTTGTCCAGAATTGGGAGATAATTTTCTTCTTCCTTGGAATAGTGCTGCTTCTGATGGAAATATTTGTAATACCTGGATTTGGCATAGCAGGAATATGCGGAATTATCCTTATTGTAATAACCCTTGCTTTTGCCATGATAGACAACGATATTATGTTTGAAGGGGGATCCATCAATTTCAAGCCAATGATAAAACCTTTTGCAATAGTACTTGTCTCTTCAACGACAGTATTGTTCCTTTCAATATATCTGGCAAACAAGCTATTCCCGACAAAAGCATTTTCTCACATTGCCCTCAAGACAGACCTTTCGTCGGGAAAAGAGGGGTTTGTGGGTGTAGAAAAAGAGGGACTCAATCTCCTTGCAGGAAAAAAAGGTTGTGTGGCAACAGATCTCAAACCGCAGGGAACCGTTGAAGTTGAAGGGAAGAGATATCCGGCACAAATGATATACGGCTACGCCCAAAAGGGGGAAATTGTTGAAATTTCCCATCACGAGGGGGGACGTTTGTATTGCAGAAAATAGTTTTTTTAACTAATTTTGTCCGATTTTGTTAAACCCATACATATTTAAATAGATGCAGTCAATTAAAAAAGCAAAACTGGTATTGGAAAATGGCCTTGAATTTCAAGGATTTTCCTTTGGTTATGAGCAACCTGCATGTGGAGAGGTTGTGTTCAGCACCGCTATGGTTGGCTATCCCGAGAGTCTTACAGACCCTTCTTATTCAGGCCAAATTCTATGTGTCACCTACCCTATTATCGGTAACTATGGTGTTCCGGCCGACGAACTTGAAAACGGTATTTCAAAATATTTTGAGTCAGATAAAATCCAGGTTAAAGCATTGGTAATATCTGACTATTCTTTTAATTACAGCCACTGGAATGCAGCCAAAAGTCTTGACCAATGGTTGAAAGAGAACCAGATTCCAGGAATCTTTGGAATTGACACAAGAGAACTTACCAAAACTTTGAGGGACAACGGCTCAATGATGGGCAAGATTGTACAGGAGGAGTGCAATGCAGACCTTGCATGCGTAAACCCCAATGTTGTGAACCAGGTAGATGAAGTTAGTTGCAAGGAGGTTATCACATACAATGCAGGCAAAGGGAAGAAAGTGGTATTGCTTGATTGCGGTGTAAAGAACAGCATTCTCAGAACTCTTACCCAAAAGGATGTGGAAGTTATAAGAGTTCCATGGAACTATAACTTCAATGAGTTGGAGTATGACGGACTTATAATTTCAAACGGCCCGGGCAATCCTGACTTCTGCACAGAGGCAGTGGAGAACATAAAGACTGCAATGGCACAGGAGAAGCCTGTATTTGGAATCTGTATGGGTAACCAACTGCTAGGTAAGGCTGCCGGTGCCAAAACAGTAAAACTCAAATTCGGACACAGGACACAGAACCAGCCTGTAAGGAAAGTTGGCACCACAACTTGCTACATAACTACCCAGAACCACGGCTATGCCCTTGATGCAACAACACTTGGTGCAGACTGGGAGCCTTCGTTTGTAAACCTCAATGACGGCAGCAACGAGGGTATCAGACACAAGAGCAAACCATTCTTCTCAATCCAGTTCCAGCCAGACGGAGTGGAGTTCCTTTTTGACGAATTCATTAAAATGTTGTAATATACAATGGAGAAAATTAGCAAAGTACTACTTTTAGGTTCCGGAGCGCTTAAAATTGGCGAGGCCGGCGAGTTTGATTATTCCGGATCCCAGGCCATAAAGGCCATGAAGGATGAAGGGATAGAAACAATCCTCATCAATCCTAATATTGCAACAGTACAGACATCAGAAGGTGTTGCAGACAAAATATACTACCTGCCGGTTACCCCTTATTTTGTTGAGCAGGTAATAAAGAAAGAGAAGCCACAGGGTATCCTTCTTGCTTTCGGAGGCCAGACAGCATTGAACTGCGGTGTTGAACTCTACAGGACAGGTATCCTTGAGAAATACAACCTTAAAGTTCTTGGCACACCTGTTCAGGCTATCATGGACACAGAGGACCGTGAACTGTTTGTAAAGAAACTGGATGAGATTGACGTAAAGACAATCAAGAGCCACGCAGTTGAAAATATAGATGATGCAAAGGCTGCAGCACAGGAATTGGGTTATCCTGTAATTATCCGTGCAGCATATGCATTGGGAGGTCTTGGTTCAGGATTCTGCAACAATGAGGAGGAACTTGTAAAACTTGCAGAGAAATCATTCACTTTCTCGCCTCAGGTTCTTGTTGAGAAATCTTTGAAAGGCTGGAAAGAGATTGAGTTTGAGGTAGTAAGGGATAAATATGACAACTGCATCACAGTATGTAACATGGAGAACTTCGACCCTCTTGGAATCCACACCGGAGAGAGTATCGTAGTTGCCCCTTGCCAGACACTTACCAACTCGGAACTTCACAAATTGAGGGACATTGCAATCAGAATTGTCAGACACATTGGAATTGTAGGTGAGTGTAACGTACAGTATGCATTTGATACAGAGAGTGAGGACTACAGGGTTATTGAGATCAATGCCCGTTTGAGCCGTTCTTCTGCTTTGGCATCAAAGGCAACCGGTTATCCTCTTGCATTCGTTGCTGCAAAGATCGGTTTGGGTTACGGTCTGTTTGAACTGAAGAACTCAGCAACAGGCACTACCCCTGCATTCATGGAGCCATCTTGTGACTACATTGTATGTAAAATGCCACGTTGGGACCTTTCAAAATTCCAGGGTGTAAGCCGTGAGATTGGTTCTTCAATGAAGAGTGTGGGTGAGATAATGTCTATAGGACGTACTTTTGAGGAGGTAATCCAGAAAGGTATCCGTATGATCGGACAGGGTGCACACGGTTTCGTTGCCAACAAGGAGATTGTTGTAAACGACATTGCAAAAGCACTCAACCAGCCTACCGACAACCGCATATTTGTAATTTCAAAGGCATTCAATGCAGGATATACAGTTGACCAGATCCACGATCTTACAAAGATTGACAAATGGTTCCTTGACAAACTCTACAATATCATCATAACAGGAAAAGAACTGATGGCTCTGAACAGCACTGAGGAGTTGGGCTATGACCTTTTAAAGAAGGCAAAACGCCAGGGTTTCTCAGACTTCCAGATTGCAAGGCTTGTACTTAAGGAACTTACCGCACAGGATTCGGACAAAGGTCTTCTTGAGATAAGGAAATACAGGAAATCACTTGGCATCGTTCCTGTTGTAAAACAGATTGACACCCTTGCCGGCGAGTATCCTGCAAAAATCAACTACCTGTACCTCTCATATAGCGGAGACAAACACGACATTGAGTTCGCAGATGACAAGAAATCAATTATTGTGCTTGGATCAGGTGCATACAGGATAGGCAGTTCAGTGGAGTTTGACTGGTGTAGCGTAAACGCCCTTACAACCATACAGAAATGCGGTTGGAGAGGTGTAATGATCAACTACAACCCTGAAACCGTATCTACAGACTACGACATGTGCGACAGGTTGTACTTTGACGAGTTGACATTCGAGAGAGTACTTGATATCCACGACCTTGAGAACCCTCATGGAATGGTGGTATCTGTAGGTGGCCAGATTCCTAATAACTTGGCCCTCAAACTTGACGCAAACGGAATAAATATCCTTGGAACACAGGCAAAATATATTGACAATGCAGAGGACAGACACAAATTTTCTGCAATGTTGGACAGCCTTGAGATTGACCAGCCAAAATGGAAAGAACTTTCAACAATGTCAGATGTTTACGATTTTGTTGACAAAGTTGGTTTCCCTGTTCTTGTAAGACCTTCATATGTATTGTCGGGAGCAGCAATGAACGTATGTTCAAATAAAGTTGAGTTGGAGCAGTTCCTTAACCTTGCAGCAAACGTTTCAAAGAAACACCCTGTTGTTGTAACAGAGTTTATCCTTAATGCAAAGGAGATTGAGTTTGATGCAGTTGCAGACAAGGGTGAGGTTATTTCATATGCAATTTCGGAGCATATTGAGTTTGCAGGCGTTCACTCAGGTGATGCTACAATCCAGTTCCCTCCGCAAAAACTTTACGTTGAGACAGCCCGCAGAATCAAGAAAATAGCACGCAAGATTGCTGAGGCTCTTCAGATTACCGGACCTTTCAACATCCAGTTCCTTGCAAAGGAGAATGACATTAAGGTAATTGAGTGTAACCTAAGGGCATCAAGAAGTTTCCCATTTGTATCAAAAGTACTTAAGATAAACTTCATTGAACTTGCTACCAAAGCAATGATTGGTGAGCCTTATGAGATTCCTCACAAGAGCGCATTTGACCTCGACTATGTAGGTATCAAGGCTTCACAGTTCTCATTTGCCCGTCTTTTGAAAGCAGACCCTGTACTTGGCGTTGACATGGCTTCTACAGGTGAGGTAGGATGCTTGGGTGATGATACAAACGAGGCTATTCTCAAATCAATGCTTTCTGTAGGATACAGGATTCCTGAGAAGAATATCCTCCTCTCTACAGGAGATGCAAAGAACAAGGCAGATCTTCTTGCTGCAGCAAAACTTCTTGCAAGCAAAGGTTACAACCTCTTTGCAACCGGCGGTTCACACAAATATCTTGTTGAGAACAATATCCCTGCAACCAGAGTTTACTGGCCAACTGAGCCTTCTATGGAGCCTCAGGCAATGGATATGCTTACCAACAAGCAGATTGATATGGTGGTGAACATACCTAAGAACCTTACTCAGGAGGAGTTGGAGAACGGTTACAAGGTAAGGCGTGCAGCAGTGGACTTCAATATTCCGCTCATTACCAACGCCCGCCTTGCAAGTGCCTTCATCAGCGCATTCTGCAATGTTCCTCTTGACAAGATCCAGATCAAGAGCTGGGACGAGTATAAATAATAGACATTTATAATACTTGCAAATACCGGGTAAACTATATCCGGTATTTGTGTTTTAATAATATATAATTTCAGAACCTGAATTAAATTCCAAAACAACCCCTCCCACACTTCGTGCGGGCCCCTCCCCCTGCGGCCAGGGGGGTAGCACGGTTTTGGAATTTATCCGGTCCTGAAATTATCGGGAATATTTAACCATAATATCATCTATGATTGACATTTTATTATTGATTGTAGGACTTGTACTGATTCTTACAGGTGCAAACTATCTGGTAGATGGAGCAAGTGCCATAGCAAAGAGAGCCGGCCTCTCCGATTTCATAATTGGAATGACCATTGTTGGAATTGGAACATCAACTCCCGAGATGGTAGTCAGCTTTGCATCTGCAATAAAAGGGAACGCAGACATTGCTGTTGGAAACGTATTGGGCTCAAACATCTTCAATACCCTTATGATTCTTGGAGCAACAGCACTCTTCTCCCCTATCAGGCTCACATCAAACAATGTCAAAAAAGATATACCGTTTGCACTGCTTGCAGCATTTGTATTGTGCACCTTCGGATGCAGTACTTGGCTCGACGGAACGGCAGTAAATACAATAACCAGAGTCGGAGGCATATTGCTTCTCTCCCTGTTCGGAGTATTTATGGCATATACAATCTATTCAAGCAGTTCACAAGGGGCAACAACTGATACTCCCGACAACCTGTCGGGAAGCAAGAAAACTGCACCAATCTGGCTTGCATCGCTCATGATTCTGGGAGGTCTTTGCGGACTCGTATTCGGAGGGGACATGTTTGTAAATGCGGCATCCGCCATTGCCAAAAGTCTGGGAGTATCCGATGCTGTAATTGCCGTAACCATTGTTGCAGGAGGCACATCGCTACCTGAACTTGCATCATGCCTTGTGGCAGCCTACAAAAAGAACACAGACCAGGCACTTGGTAATGTTATTGGCTCAAATGTAAGCAACATCTTCCTCATCCTTGGAGGCAGCGCCACCATCCACCCATTGGTAATGGCCGGCACAAAGCCATTGGATCTGATTACACTTATGGTATCATCTTTACTGATATTCCTCTTTGCATTCACCTTCAAGAAAAAACAGATAGACCGCATAGAAGGCGCCCTGTTGGTTTGCCTTTACATTGCATTTGTAGTTTTGACATTGAGGGCGTTGTAAAGGTGATGTACATTGATAAAATCAAGAAGATATTCATCTTTGAACATCATGACGGCTTTACGAGCCTTTGCCGGATCAGAGATTGTTTTTATGAAGTTGTTTGGAAAACAGGTGTCGTGATGGAAGGCGTCTTGTTTAATTAACTTAGTTACAGCGTCTGCAGAAAGATTTTCTTCGACACAACGATACATATAATAGAATCTCTCCTCCATAGTTGCCGTACCTTGCAATATTCTGATATGATGTGTAAACGGCACAGAAAAGAAGGCTTCAATAGGAAAGCCCTGAGTATTGGGGATTACCATGGGTTGATTAATATCTATCAGATAATCGCCGCTTTTCAAATCGGCACTTACGAGTGTCGAATTCGGATCTAGTATAATCCATTTTTCATAAAACTTACGCATATTCTTCATTTGAGTTGGAGCATAGCCTCTCAATCCAGGCAGCTCCTTTCTCAACTGTTCACTGATTGCCTCAATTGCACCTTTACCCCAAAATCCCTGACGTGAGTTCTGTGATATATATTTGCCAATAGCAAAATATGTTGCCAACAGAATTCTGTTTATTCCTTTTGCAGCAGCATATTGTCCTTGAAGAATTGCAGTCTTGATTGTTTTGACTGCCAATACATACTTTTCTCTCATATCTTGTTCTTAAATAACAGCATTTCCCCATCACAAAACTAACAAACAAAAACAGGATTCAACCTATTGATTTTCAGCAACTTTTTCATTATACTATATAGTACACTACAGTATGTCTATATTATATATAATAATTATAGTATTCTATATATAATATTTATTATAGTATGTACCCCCAACTATGCAACATTATTTTGCCGCTCAACAACAAATGCATATATTTGCAACTTAGTAAAACATTATACTATCAAATATGATACTTAACAAACAGGTAGGTGTATTCCTGAATCTTGTACATAACCGCACAAAGCAGTATATATCAAGTATTTTCCAGGAGCACGGGTTCAACATTACCCCGGAGCAGTTCCTTGTAATGGATGCCCTATGGAATGAAGGGACAATGTCGCAACAGCAGATAGCCCATACAATTATGAAGGACAAGAATTCTGTAGTAAAACTGCTGGATGGCCTTGAGAAAAAGAATCTTGTTGTAAGGGTTGCCGACAAGAACGACCGGAGACAGAACCTCATAGAACTTACCCAATATGCATGGGACATTAAAGACAGCATTACAGAGGTGGCAATAAATGCAGTGGACCTTGTAATAAAGGACATCCCGCAGAATGAGATGTATATATTCATTAAGGTGTTGAGCAAGATGGCCGAGAACATGAATGAGGATACAGACCTCCTTGCCCTGGCTGCAAATTCAGGGGTAAAACAATCATATAGCCAGCCAACCGAGACAACTGATATCCATGCAGAAACAACAGGAATACAGACAGAAACAACGGCGAACAAAGCAGAAGAGGAAGAATAATGGGAAAACTATACGATAAACTCACAGAAGACTACAGGGTTAAGGAGGGTCTTAAGGCCTGTATAAACTGCGGCACATGCACTGCAATCTGCCCGGCTGCAGAGTTCTATAAATATGACCCAAGACAGATTGTAGATATAGTGCAAAGCCAGGACGATGCTGAAATAGAGAAACTCCTCAAGAGCGAAACCATCTGGTATTGTGGGGAATGCATGTCATGCCTTACCCGTTGTCCGCGCAAGAATGCTCCAGGAATGGTTGTAATGGCACTGAGGAATCTCTCAATGGAACTCGGATACTTTATAGAGAGCGAGAAAGGACGCCAGCAATATGCCCTAACAAAGATAATGAGCGAAAATATCCTCAATTACGGCTACTGCGTCTATGCCCGTACCTTCAAGTCTGAGGACCATCCGGAGGCCGGACCTGTATGGGAATGGATTGAGCAGAACATGGAAGATGTATATGAGCGCAACGGTGCAAATCTGGATGGAGACGGTCCCGGGGCCCTCAGAAAGATTCCAAAAGAGGACCTGGATGAACTGCAGAAGATATTTGACATAACCGGAGCCACCCAAAGGATTGAAACAATAAACAAATACTCCATGGAGAAGGCAAAGGAGTTGGGAATGACACCCCAGGAGTATTTCAAGTATGTATTCAACGATACAGAAAAGAACCATTTGAACGATTAGAAGATTATGATATATCAGGGTAAACAGAAAATTTGGAGTGATTATCAGAAGGAGATTCCCGACGACCATTACTTTTATGTACGCAGTTGCATACGCCAGAATCTCTTTCCTGCCAGCGAGAAGACCTTCCTGGACATAACCCGCAACAAGTTGGGAAAGGATTTCTTTGAGACAGAGCACCACACAACTTGCGGAGGTATAGCATACCACTGTGATGCCATTCCGCAGGAGACCTCAATGACCATAATTGCAAGGCAATTTGCCCTTATGCACAAATATGGTTATGAGAATTATGTATGTTCTTGCATCACATCTTTCGGATTGTATACAGAAACTCTTGAGACCTGGAGGGAGTTTCCCGAACTGGAGGCAAAAATAAGGGAAAACCTATGGAAAACCTGCAAACTGGAGTTCGCAAAGCCAAAATACCTTGCCCACGCCAGTGACATCATATACAAATACCGGAACCTTATTGCCGCTCAGGCAAAATACAAACTCATAAACAGACACACAGGACAACCTCTGAGGGTTGTGGAGCATATAGGGTGTCACTACGGCAAGATGTTCCCGAGCAAAAGTGTAGGAGGAGCAGAATACCCATATGTACTTGCAGGAATGATTGAAGCCTGGGGAGGGGAAGTCATTGATTATCCCGAAAGGAGGCATTGCTGCGGATACGGTTTCCGCCAGTACCACGTAAGGAGCAACAGAGGCTATTCTCTGGCCAATACCCACAAGAAATTTGAGAGTATGGAGCCTTACAAACCTGATATGATAATTACAAACTGCCCCGGCTGTCCTTATTTCCTTGACCGCTGGCAATATGTAATATCTGAGATGGAAGGAAAGACATATGGCGAGAACGGACACGGAATACCTGTATTTACATACGAAGAGGTTGCCGGACTGGTAATGGGATACAACCCATGGGACCTTGGACTTCAGATGCATCAGGTGGGTCCGGAACCTGTATTGGACAAAATAGGGATACCATATGACCCTGATGCAAAATACAAGGGGATAAACAACAAGGATCTCGGAAGGCCCCAGTTGCCAAGTTGCGGATGCCTGTAGAAATAATTGTCGGGAAGAAAAAATGCAATTATGAAAAATATAGTGATAATTGGAGGAGGTCCCAGCGGACTGGAAGCAAGTGCCCAGCTTCATAAAATGGGCTACAATGTTATTCTGGTGGAGAAATCACCCGTCTTAGGTGGGCATCTTGCCAAATGGGACCGTCTGTTCCCTCTAGGAATACCGGCCAAAGAAGTGCTTGAGAAGATGGTTTCCCAGATTAATGGAGTAAAATATTTTGTTGAGGCAAATGTGCAGAGCATAAACCTGCTCGACAAATCATACAATGTAATACTGGACAACGGAATTACAGTTCTTGCAGATGCAGTGCTGTTCACTACCGGCTTTGAACTGTTCAAGGCCCAAAAGAAGGAGGAATACGGCTACGGAATCTATGAGAGGGTAATTACTAATGCAGACCTTGAAAACTGGTTCAGGACCAAAGATGACAGGAGAATTATAGAAAGCCCAAAAAGGATAGGGTTTGTACACTGCGTAGGCTCAAGGGATGAAAAGGCCGGCAACAGATACTGCTCAAAGGTATGCTGTGCAACAGCGGTAAAACAGGCCTGCGAGATTAAGCAGGAGTTCCCGGATGCCCAAGTGTATTGCTTCTATATGGACTTGAGGATGTTCGGCCGCGGATTTGAAGACATGTATCTCTCTGCGCAAAAAGATTACGGTGTGAGATTCATACGCGGAAGAGTTTCCGAGGTGGCAGAAAACATTGACAAAGAACTTGTTGTAAAGGCTGAAGACACCCTCAGCGGCAAACCTGTCAAAGTTACCCTGGATCTGCTGGTACTTATGTCGGGAATGCAGAACTGTGCTGATGCAGTAAAAGTTGCAGCACAGATTGGTGTAGCAGGAAGGGAGAATGACGGCTTCTTTGAGACTAAAGATTCAATCTATTCTCTCCAGAACAGTACAAAACCGGGGGTATTCTTTGCCGGTGCATGTACAGGGCCCAAGACCCTCCCCGACTCTCTCCATGAGGCCAGGGCTGCAGCACTTGCAATACACAATTATCTCATAGAGAAAAAATAAAGGGAACAGAGATGGGAAAATTCGGATTCACCCTCAATCCAAGTTCCAGAATAGATCTGGACAAGGTTGACAGGGAAAAATTCAACAAACTGGTGGAAATAGAACCTGATGTACTCAAATGTATGGCTTGTGGAAGTTGTACAGCAAGTTGTACTGCCGGCAAGTTTGTAAAGACCAGCATGCGGAGCGCCATACTTGCCCTGCAGAACGGTAAGGAGGAAGATGCAAAAGAGTTCCTCAAAGGGTGTCTATTGTGCGGAAAATGCACAATGGTATGTCCAAGGGCAATAAATACCAGACACCTTATTTTGTCAATCCTAAAGATTTATTGAGATGAGAGAGAGAATAGCAGGCGGATATGATGATTTTGTGATTCCTTTCATGATAGGAATGTGCTTTGTCCTTATCTATCTTGTAATTGCCCTTATAAGACTGTTTACACATATACCTCCAAAAGACAGGATAAAATTCTTCAAATCGCTGGTAAACCCGGCCATAATGTTAAAAAATGCCAGGGATATCCTCTGCGACTGTCTTCTGCACATTAAGATATTCAAAAGGAACCTCCTGTTGGGCTATATGCATGCCAGCATTGCCTTTGGATGGTTCATGCTTATCCTTATAGGCCATATAGAGGTAGCCCTTTATGTTCCCCAAAGGAACGGAGTACTCTACTACCCTGTGTTTTTCAGGTATTTTGTAAAATTTGAAGGAGAAACCACCCTCAAGGGGTCATTCTTCTTCTTCCTCATGGATTTCTTCCTCCTTATGGTACTTACCGGAGTGGGGCTTGCCATGTACAAGAGGTTCCGCTCAAGGGCTCTTGGAATGAGAAGGACCACCAAACCATGTTTTGCAGACAGGGTTGCATTGGCATGCCTTTGGAGCATATTCCCTCTAAGGCTACTTGCAGAGAGTTTTACTGCAGGAATTGCCGGAGGAAGTTTCCTTACCAAACCTATGTACTGGCTCTTCAACAACTTCCTGAGCAATGACATGCATATCCTCCCTACCTGGTGGGCATACTCAACTGCCATAGGACTGTTCATGCTGGCACTGCCGTTCAGCAGATATATGCACATCCCTACAGAGGCATTCCTCATCCTGCTGCGCAATGCCGGGCTCAAGGTTACCAAGCCCCGAAAAGGATTTGCAGAGGCGGAAATCTACTCCTGCTCAAGTTGCGGAATATGTATAGATGCCTGCCCAATGAACATACAGAAAAAGAACCTTCCGTTCTCTTCCGTATATTTCATGAGGTTCCTCCGCAGGAACAACATCAAAAAGATGAACCAGATTGCAGACAAATGCCTCATGTGCGGCAAATGCGTGGCACTGTGCCCCGTAGGAGTTGAATCGTGCGGCATAAAGAGGGCACAGAGGGCAACTGTATACAACGATGTAAAACATGACTACACATATCTGCACCAGGCACATCATACTCCCGACAATACCTCGTCGGGAGACAACGGCAAGGTACTCTATTTTGCAGGGTGCATGACACACCTTACCCCTTCCATTATAAAGAACCTCACAGGAATCTTTGAATTGTCGGGAACAGAGTATGTATTCGCCGACAAGGATGGCGGGGTATGCTGCGGAAGACCATTGATTCTCGCCGGAAGGGAAGATGCTGCAAAAGAGGTTATTGCCCGCAACTCGCAGATGATACAGGAGAGCGGTTGCAGGAAGGTGGTCCTCTCCTGCCCTATCTGCCTTAAAGTGCTTAAGGAGGAGTACAATCTGAAGGGGATTGAACTGCTCCATCATACCCAATTCATAAATTCACTTATTGAGGAGGGAAAAATAAAGGTACAAAAAGGAAATGAAAGCCTTGTTTACCACAACCCTTGCGAACTTGGACGCGGATGCGGCATTTATAAGGAGCCGCTGAATGTGCTGCAACAGTTGGGAGAACTGAAAAAGGCTGAAAAAGAGGGTAAAGAGAGTATCTGCTGCGGTGGTAGCCTTGGTAGCCTCACCCTCAGTTACGAAGACAGGGGCAAAATTACCCAGGGGTCACTGGATGCCCTTACCGTAAATAATCCCGACAAGATAGTTACAGCATGTCCTCTGTGCCTGAAAACATTTGCCGACAAAAGCGACAGGCCGGTTGTTGACATAGCCCAAATAGTAAACGAAAACATTTGTTAACCAAAGCAAAATAGAGTACTTTTGCACACCAAAAATTTCAACAATGGAGATAAAACCCACTTCTTACAAACTGGAAAACTGCGCTACCGGACGCCAGTTCAATGATGAAGGATGGATGCTCGCAGATCCTGAGCACAAAGATCCTGCACTAGTTAGAGCAATATATGAGAAAAAACAGATAGAGTTCAAGGATAACTCATACGGACTATACAAGTTTGCAGACTGGATGCCTGTTTCACGTATGCTTGAGGGGTCATGTGCCCCTGTAACATATAAAAGTGAGGCATTGGCAAAAGAACTTGGCCTGGAGAACCTCTACATCACCTTCAGCGGATGGTGGCCAGAGAAGGGAGCCCAGATGCCAACCTGCTCATTCAAGGAGACTGAGGCATACTCTGTATGTGCAAGACTTCCAAAAGACAATGACAGAATACTTGTAGTTGCATCTGCAGGAAACACAGCAAGGGCATTTGCACAGGTATGTTCAAACAACAACATTCCTATTGTAATTGCAATCCCTTACGACAACCTCAATGCCCTATGGTTCCGTGAGCCACTGAATGACTGTGTAAAAATCATCTGCACCCCTACCGGAACAGACTACTTTGATGCCATAGCCCTTGCTGCAAAACTCAACGGCAGCAAACGCTATATGGAAGAAGGCGGTGCAAAGAATGTTGCCCGCAGAGACGGAATGGCAACAACAGTACTCTCTGCAGCACAGGTAATAGGGCGTATTCCCGACAGTTACTTCCAGGCAGTAGGAAGCGGAACAGGCACCATAGCAGCATACGAGAGCAACCTGAGGCTCCTTGGGGACGGCCGTTTTGGCAACCACCTCATGAAACTCATCCCTTCACAGAACATACCATTTGTACCGATGTACGACGCATTCAAGGCCGACAGCCGCGCACTGCTCCCATTTGATGAAGATGAGGCCCGCGTAAAGGCACTTGAAATAAACGCAAAAGTACTCTCCAACCGCAAACCGCCATATGGCATAGTTGGAGGATTGTATGATGTGCTCAAGGCTACGAAAGGTGATATGGAGATTGTAACCAATGAAGAACTCGCAGCAGCATGCGACCTGTTTGAGAAACTTGAAGGGTGTGATATCAACCCAGCAGCAGGGGTGACCGTTGAGAGTCTGCACAAAGCCATTGCAAGCGGCAAAGTGAAGAAAGAGGAGGTAATAATGCTCAACATCACAGGTGGAGGCGAAAAACGCTTCAAGGCCGAGCACAAATGGATTTCCATTGAGCCTCACCTTGTAATGGACGCATCTACCCCGGCAGAAGAGGTAATTGCTGCAGTAGACAAACTATTCTAACCAGATCTAACAAATAACAAAAACAACAACTAACTTGAACTGAAATGAGCTTTAAATTTTCTGAGGTATTCCAGCCAAAACTATTTGAGCTGTTCAAAAAGGGAAACTACAATAAGCAGACATTCACTGCCGACCTCATTGCTGGTATAATTGTAGGTATCATTGCCTTGCCGCTTGCAATTGCATTCGGTATTGCCAGCGGCGTTTCTCCACAACAGGGACTCATAACTGCCGTTGTTGCAGGTTTCCTTGTATCATTCTTTGGTGGATCACACTTCCTCATTGGAGGACCTACCGGAGCATTCATCGTTATTGTGTACGGAATCGTTGCACAATACGGCATATCAGGTCTGATTGTAGCCACCGTATTGGCAGGTATCATCCTTGTGCTGATGGGTGTATTCAAACTGGGAAGCATAATCAAATTCATCCCTTACCCTATTGTTGTGGGCTTCACCAGCGGTATTGCGGTGGTAATCTTCTCAACACAGGTAAAGGACTTCCTGGGACTTACAATTGATAACCTCCCTAGCGAATTCATACCTCAATGGAGTGCTTACTTTACACACCTTACCACATTCAAGTTGCATGAGTTCCTGTTGAGTCTCGGATGCCTCCTTGTAATCATCTTCTGGCCTAAAGTAACCAATAAGGTACCAGGCTCACTGATTGCAATCATCCTGGGAACAGCAGCCTCTATCCTACTCACCAAATTTGGAGTGGCAGAGTACGCAACTATCGGGAGCAAATTCCCTGAATTGGCAAACGGCATAGAGGTGCCAAAACCTGTAGTACCGCACATCACCTGGGATACAGTACAGAACATGTTCCAGCCAGCATTCACAATTGCCCTCCTTTGTGCAATTGAGTCATTGCTTGCAGCAATGGTGGCAGACGGTGTAACAGGCAAAAGGCACAACTCAAACACTGAACTTATTGGCCAGGGTATAGCAAACATCATCACCCCATTCTTTGGCGGTATCCCTGCAACCGGAGCATTGGCAAGAACAATGGCAAACATCAACAACGGCGGAAAATCCCCTGTTGCCGGCCTTGTACATGCAGTTGTACTGCTCCTCATCTTCCTATTCCTCATGCCGTACGCAGTATACATCCCTCTTGGTTGCCTTGCAGCAATCCTTGTAATGGTAGCATACAACATGAGTGAGTGGAGAACCTTCAAATACCTGCTCAAAGGAAACAAGACAGATGTATCGGTACTTCTTATCACCTTCTTCCTCACTGTAATCATTGACCTTACAGTAGCAATTGAGGTAGGACTTGTACTTGCAATCATCCTGTTTGTAAAACGTATCTCAGAGACCTCATCAATTAAAGTACTTGAGGGAGACACAGTGCCTGGAACAGAAAACGATGAAAAGGCAATGCTTGCAGACACCGAGCACCTTGACGTTGCCCCTGCAGTAGAGATATATGAGATAGACGGACCTTTCTTCTTCGGACTTGCCAGCAAACTGGATGAGATAGACCGCGACCTGCGCAAACAGGGCATAAAGGTGCGTATCATCAGAATGAGAAAAGTACCTTTCATGGACTCAACAGGATTGAACAACTTGAGGAGCCTTTGGAAACGCTCACAGAAAGAGAACGTACAGATAATCCTCAGCGGTGTAAACGACAATGTCCTTGCATACCTCAATAAAGTGGGATTTGCACAGGAACTTGGCAAAGAATACATCTTCCCTCACATCATCCCTGCCGTAGCCAAGGCAAATGAACTGAGCGAAAAGAGATAATCCAACCCCTATCGGGAATACCAATCGGGAATATCATCCGGTTCTCCCGACAAAAACTGCAGACGCCCCTCTCCCTCCCCGGAAAGGGGCATTTTTGTGGATAAAAGTGCCTCTTTTGCGTCCGGAAGGCATTCCCTCCGCGCCCAAATGGCATTTCTTCCCCGAAACTGCCGCCAGATGGGGACAAAGTACTCTCCGGGATGCAGTTTCTCCCGGGAAGATACCTCTTTCGGGGACAAAAGTATCCTCTTCGGCGCATGCGTGGCAATTCCTCCCGGAAACCGCCGCCATTCGGGGACAAAGTACCCACCGGGGGGCAGTTTCTCCCGAAAAGACACCTTATTCGGGGACAACTTGTCATTTATAATTAGTATCTTTGTAAAAACACTAACCCTTCAACTTTATTCAGTTATGGCTGACACTAGAAAACTTAATCCTGTGCAGAAGGCGGTGGTGGGTGTGCAGTTCCTGTTTGTTGCGTTTGGAGCAACAGTGCTTGTACCGCTGCTGGTTGGCATGGATCCGTCTGTGGCGCTGTTTACCGCCGGAATTGGAACTCTTATTTTTCATCTGGTTACAAAGGGAAAGGTTCCCATCTTCCTGGGGAGCAGTTTTGCCTTCATTGCCCCAATAATAAAGGCTTCCGAGTTATACGGTCTGGCCGGCACTTTGTCGGGATTGGCAGCAGTGGGTGTTGTTTATGGTGTAATGAGTGCGCTGGTGAAGTTCCGCGGGGTAGGTTTCATTTCCAAGTTGTTCCCTCCTGTTGTAGTGGGTCCTGTGATTATGCTTATTGGCCTTTCACTTGCCGGTACCGGCGTAGATATGGCAAAGGGCAACTGGCTCCTTGCACTGGTGGCCCTGGCAACAACTGTAGCGGTTTCACTTTTCGGGAAGGGAATGCTTCGTCTTATTCCAATTTTTTCAGGTATAGTGGTGGGTTATGGTCTGGCAATTGTTTTGGGGATGATAGATTTCCAGCCTGTGGCTGATGCCTCTTGGTTTGCCCTCCCTGCGTTTGTACGCCCTGAGTTCTCATGGGAGGCCATTATCTTTATGGTTCCTGTTGCCATTGCCCCAGTTATTGAGCATATTGGTGATGTTTATGCCATCAACGAGGTTGCAGGTAAGGATTTTGTAAAGGATCCGGGGTTGCACCGCACCATGTTGGGTGACGGTCTGGCCTGTATTGCTGCATCGTGCATTGGCGGCCCCCCTGTTACAACTTATTCTGAGGTTACAGGTGCCATTTCCCTTACAAAGATTACAGATCCTGCAGTTATACGTATAGCAGCCGTTGTGGGAATCATATTCTCGGTTTTCGGGAAGATAAGTGCAATCCTCAAGACCATTCCAAGTGCTGTTCTTGGCGGAATTATGCTCCTTTTGTTCGGAACAATTGCTTCAGTAGGTATAAATACCCTAATAAAGAACAAGGTTGATATGGGGAATACCCGCAATCTTGTAATTGCATCCCTTATCCTCACTTTGGGCATTGGCGGTGCAGAGATGAACATAGGAAGCATCACAATTGGCGGTATAGGTTTGTCTGCACTTGTTGGTGTAATTTTAAACCTTATACTCCCTGCAGGTAAAGAAACAAAAGAAGAGAAATAATTTAAAATATTGAAATATGAGCTTACATATAATAAACCACCCGCTGATTCTGCATAAACTCAGCATTATGCGCAACAAGAAGACCTCTACAATGGAATTCCGCAAGATGCTCAAGGAGATTTCCATGCTTATGGGTTATGAAATTACCCGCGATTTCCCACTGGAATACAAGACAATTGAGACACCTCTGCAAACTATGGAAGCTCCCAAACTTGCCGGCAAGAAGGTTGTAATAGCCCCTATCCTAAGGGCTGGCCTGGGTATGGTGGAGGGTCTGTTGAACCTTATCCCTTCCGCACGTGTGGGGCATATTGGACTCTACAGGGATGAAGTCACTTGCGAACCGGTATTCTACTACTACAAGATGCCTGCAAACAAAGACAGGCTGGTAATCCTTACAGATCCTATGCTTGCAACCGGAGGAAGCGCTTGCGATGCAATAATGCGCCTTAAGAAAGATGGATTCAAGAACATAAAACTTATGTGCCTTGTAGCCTCCCCACAAGGTGTAAAGAGGGTTGAAGAGACTTATCCCGACGTGGAAATCTACCTTGCATCCCTTGATGAAGGGCTGAATGAGAAGAACTATATCCTTCCGGGGCTGGGAGATGCAGGCGACAGGATTTTTGGAACAAAATAATTGCAAGGGAACAAAATTATCTCAGAATGTTCCGCAAATGGAAAACAAATGCGGTTGGGGAACAAATCAGCGCTGAAATGTACCCCAACCGCATTAAATATATGGCCATCCCTTAAAGAAAAGGCACTTATATAAGGAACAAAAAGCCCAGAACCACAATTAAAGCCACTACAAAGAGATCTATAAGGCAGTAGCCCATTATATCCTTTGCGTTGAGTTTTGCGATTGCAAGGGCTGGAAGTGCCCAAAACGGCTGGATAAGATTGGTCCAGGCATCTCCATATGCTATTGCCATTCCTGTAACTGAAGGATCAACTCCCAACTGTACACCGGCAGGTAGCATAATTGGAGCCTGTACTGCCCACTGCCCGCCACCGCTTGGAACAAATACATTTACAATACCTGCACTGAGGAACGAAAGCATAGGGAATGTCTTTTCGTTTGAAATTGCTACACACGCCTCGCTTATCTGACCTGCAAGGGATATACCTTCTGCAGAAGATGAGGTCATGATGCCCATAATTCCCGCATAGAAAGGGAACTGCAGCAAAATGCCGGCAGCAGAAGAGGCAGCCTTGTTTACCGCCTTCACATATTTGATAGGAGTTTTATGGAGAACAATACCAAGGAACATGAAAAGCATTATCACATTGTTCAAATCCAGACTCCCCCCATTTATCACAATCTTTATGAAGAGGTAACCCAATCCCAGCAATGCTGTTATTCCCGACAACACCATACTGTTGTTCAACTTCTCGGAAGGGGTAAGTTTCCACTCCAATTTGCACTCCTTCTCACCTATTGCTCCGCAAAGTTCCCTCTCCTGAAGATCCTCCTCTTCTCCAAGAAGTGCAGGGTCAACTGAGAAAGTCTTGTCGGGAGACGGATGCATAAGGGTATTTACAACAGTAAGGGCAATAATGATTGCAAAGGCAATGATAAGGTTATATGTTGCAAAAATTGTCTGCGAAATTGGAATTGCAGAGGTAATGGTTCCTCTGGAAACTTCAACCAATGATGCCCCCTCTGTTGCCATAGCCAAAGGAATAGATGCAGAAAGCCCGGAATGCCATACTACAAAACCGCTGTATGCTGAGGCAATAAGGAGCCTGTAATCAACACCTTTTACAGCCCTGGCAATCTCTTTTGCAAAAATTGCACCCACAATAAGACCGAAGCCCCAGTTGATCCAGCATGCAATTGATGAAACCAAAGTAACCGTTGTAATGGCTGCAGCAGGCGTTTTTGGAAACGCAGCCATTTTGCGCAATCCCTTCTTTACAAGAGGGGCATCGGCAAGGGCAGAACCGCACACAAGCACCAGTGCCATCTGCATTGAAAAGGCAAGGAGACTCCAAACTCCCCCACCCCAATTCTCCACAACTTCCAATGGCGACTGGCCTGTAAAGGCAATTGCAGCAACTGCAGCAAGGACAGTAAGTATAATTGCAAAAACAAATGGGTCGGGAAGAAATTTCCTTATAAACTTCACCGACAAATCTATAAGTTTACCTAACATGGTTTATACTGATTTTTAACAAATAAAAATGAGAGGTTTAAACCTCTCATTTTCAATTACAATACAATTATTATTTCTGTTCAGCGGCTTTTTTTGCAGCAGCCTCTTTACATTTATCGCACTGCTGGTCAGCAGGTTTGTCACACTCCTGGCCCTCGGTATGATTGCACTCTTGAGTTGCAGTTGAATCTGCAGCGTGGTTGTGGTTGCACTCATGAGTTGCAGTTGAATCAGCATGATTGCATTTATGCTCACCATCATGGTTATGTGTACACTCATGAGCAGCTTTAGTCTCAGCTGGAGCCTCATTATTTGAATTGGAATTTCCACAAGCGGCAAAACAGAATGCCACAGCAGCCAATAACAATAGTTTTTTCATAATTTAAAATGTATTGATAGTTTGTTTTCTTAGAATTACGTTACTGCAAATCTATGAAATATGAGATACAATTACAAATTGAAAGGTAAAAATACCTCAAAAAAGGGATAAAAAAACCGGATAATGTGTAATTGTCTCATACACACTATCCGGAAATATTAATTTACAGTATTAAACTATAAATTATTTTTTAATCTCTTTTGCCAATCTCTCGGTTAGCATAGGAACAATCTTGTTAGCATCACCAACAATACCAAGATCTGCTACCTGGAAGATAGGAGCAAATTTGTCTTTGTTGATAGCGATGATAAGTTCAGACTCCTCCATACCTGCCAAGTGCTGGATAGCACCAGAGATACCGCAAGCCAAGTATAGGTCTGGACGTACAGTCTTACCTGTCTGACCAACCTGTCTGTCATGATCCATGATACCTGCATCAACCATTGCACGTGAAGAAGAAACCTCACCACCAATAACCTGAGCAAGAGCTGCAAGTTTCTCAAAGTTCTCTTTGTTACCTACACCTCTACCACCTGATACAAGTACTTTAGCCTCAGTAATGTCAACAAGACCTTTCTCAGCTTTAACAGTCTCAAGCAGTTTAACGGCAAATTTAGATGAATCAAATGTTACAGCGAAAGGAATAACGTTACCTTTTCTGTTGGTATCTTTCTCTTTCTTCTGCATAACGCCTGGACGTACTGTAGCCATCTGAACACCATCTTTAGCTGCAACGATAGTAGCCATAAGGTTACCGCCGAATGCAGGACGGGTCATCATAAGTTTTCTTGCCTCCAATTTAGGATCTGAGCCGTCTGAAATCTCCAATTTGGTACAGTCAGCTGTAAGACCTTTCTCCAATCTTGCAGAAAGTCTTGGAGCCAAGTCTCTACCAATTGTAGTAGCACCAAATAGAACGATATCTGGGTTCATAGCAGTAATTACCTGGTAAACAGCCTGAGTATACTGCTCTGTTACATAATCTTTAAGCTCTGGAGCGTCAACTACGATAACATCATCAGCACCGTAAGCGATCAACTCGTTAGCCTGAGATGCGATGTTGTGGCCAGCGAAAATAGCAACTACTTTATCGCCCAAAACATCAGCCAAATCTCTTGCTTTGCCAATAAGCTCTAGAGCAACAGGTTGGATTACACCCTCTCTCTGCTCTGCGAATACATATACGTTTTTATTATTCATTTCTTCTTAAGTTTTGGCGATTAGATAATAAATTTCTCTTTAAGTTTGCTTACGATCAAGCCAACTGCCTGCTCTGCATCAACCTCGTGAACCTCACCTGCAGCTTTAACACCTTTGGTGAATGATTTGTAAACTCTTGTACCTGAGCCTTTCAAACCTAGCATCTCTAGAGGGAGATTTACTTTGTCTACACCCCAAACTGCTACTGGTTTGTCAAATGCATCAACGATACCGGCAACGTTCATATAACGTGCTTTGAAACCGCTAGCAAGTGCAGTAAGAAGAACTGGACCAGCTACCTCCAACATCTGGTAACCTTCCTCAGTCTCTTTCTTAACGATGAATTTACCATCTTTGTACTCAAGACCTGCAACATATGAAACCTGTGGAAGACCAAGGTGCTCAGCAATCTGAGGACCTACCTGAGCGGTATCACCGTCAATTGCCTGTCTACCTGCAATGATAAGGTCATACTCCAAGTTCTTAAGAGCTGCAGCAATAGTGTGTGAAGTTGCCAAAGTATCAGCGCCACCAAACTCTCTACCAGTAAGTAGGATAGCCTCGTCTGCGCCCATAGCATAAGCCTCTCTAAGAATAGCATCTGCCTGAGGAGGACCCATTGTAATAACGGTTACATGTGCACCGTACTGATCTTTCAATTGAAGAGCCATCTCCAAGCCACCTTTATCATCTGGGTTCATAATGCTTGGAACGCCATCACGGATAAGTGTACCTGTTACAGGGTTAATTTTAATAACTGTAGTATCCGGTACTTGTTTAATACAAACTACTATTTTCATACTGTGTGATTCTATTTAAATAATTTTGCTGCAATAACCATTCTCTGAACCTCTGAAGTTCCCTCGTAGATCTCAGTGATCTTAGCGTCACGCATCATTCTCTCAACTGGATACTCTCTGGTGTAACCATAACCGCCGTGGAACTGAACTGCCTTGGTAGTAACCTCCATTGCAGTCTCAGCAGCGAACAGTTTACCCATAGCTGCATCAGCAGAGAAAGGCATACCCATATCCTGTTTCCAAGCTGCAGATCTAACCAATAGACGAGCTGCCTGTACTTTAGTCTCAAGGTCAGCCATCTGGAACTGAGTATTCTGGAATGCAGAGATTGATCTGCCGAACTGTTTTCTCTCTTTAGTATATTTAACAGTCTCATCCATAGCACCCTGAGCAATACCTAGAGCCTGAGAAGCGATACCGATACGGCCACCGTCAAGAGTCTTCATTGCAACTTTGAAGCCCTCACCCATTTTACCAAGCATGTTTGCTTTAGGAACACGGCAGTTCTCGAAAATCAACTCGCAAGTAGCGGAACCTCTGATACCAAGTTTGTGCTGTTTTTTACCGATTGAGAAACCAGGAGTACCAGCCTCTACAATGAAAGTGGTAATACCCTTGTTTCCAAGAGACTTGTCAGTCATAGTAGCAACTACATAAACGTGAGCAGGACCAGCATTGGTAATGAAAATCTTGCTGCCGTTAAGGATATAGTCGTCACCATCCTCTACAGCTGTTGTCTGCTGAGCAGAAGCATCAGTACCAGCGTTAGGCTCAGTAAGACCGAAAGCACCAATCCACTCGCCACTTGCAAGTTTTGGAAGGTATTTCTGTTTCTGCTCCTCAGTACCGAACTCCCAGATAGGAGACATACACAATGAAGTGTGTGCTGAAAGGATAACACCAGTAGTAGCGCAAACGCGTGAAAGCTCTTCTACTGCTATTGAATACATAATGTGGTCACCACCAGCACCACCATAATTTTTAGGAATGTAGATACCAAACAGACCTAGTTTAGCCATTTTCTCAACGGTCTCCATAGGGAATCTCTCAGTATCATCCACCTCTGCAGCAAGAGGTTTAACCTCTTTCTCAGCAAACTCTCTGATCATTTGCTGGAACAATTGCTGTGTTTTAGTAAGTCCGAAATTCATACTTTAGTTATTTAATTTAAGTTAACCTGTTTTAAGTTTTCAGAAATGATAAGTTTAGCCTCTGTAGCCTCCTGTACTTGCTCTACAGTAAACTCAGGATTGATTTCAGTAAGAACGATGCCCTCTGGAGTAATCTCCATAACACCCATCTCAGTAATAATCATATTCACCTGACCTGCTGCTGTAAGAGGAAGGCGGCATTTTTTTAGAATCTTGTGGTTTCCTTTTGCTGTATGCTCCATAGTAAGGATAACTTTCTTGGCACCTACAAGCAAATCCATTGCACCACCCATTCCAGGAGTTTTCTTTCCAGGAATCATCCAGTTTGCCAAGTCACCTTTCTCATCAACCTCCAGTGCACCAAGGAAAGTTACGTTAACGTGACCACCTCTGATGATACCGAAACTTGTTGCAGAGTCAAATGAAGCAGCACCTGGCTGGTAAGTGATGAAACCACCACCTGCATTTACCCAATGCGGATCCTCAGTACCTTTCTCAGGCTCTGGACCCATACCAAGCAAACCGTTCTCAGACTGCAATGTAACGCTTACACCCTCTGGCAAAAAGTTAGGGATAAGTGTAGGCAAACCAATGCCCAAGTTTACTACATCACCGTCTTTAATCTCTAGAGCTGCCCTTTTGGCAATAAATTCTCTAATTTGATTTTTGTCCATAATGTATATAAGTTAGTATTATTTGTTTCTCTTTACAAACTCCTGAGCTACGAATGATGCCACATCATCTGCGTAGGTGTTTGCACCGAAACCAGCATCATAACCAAGTTCTTTTGCAAGCTCATGGCTGATTCTTGGGCCACCACAGACAACAATCATCTTGTCTCTCAAGCCCTCTGCCTCCATAAGCTCAATAAGCTCAGTAAGGTTCTGGATGTGTACATCCTTCTGTGTAACAGTCTGTGAAACAAGGATTGCATCAGCTTTAAGTTCAATTGCCTTTGCAAGGAACTCCTCGTTAGGTACCTGACTTCCAAGGTTATAAGCCTCTACCATGTCATATCTCTCAAGGCCATAGTGACCAGCATAACCCTTCATGTTCATAATGGCATCAATACCTACAGTATGGGCATCAGTACCTGTACTTGCTCCTACAAGAACAAGTTTCCTTCCAATGTTCTCCTTAATGTAGTCATCACACTCATGCATATCCATAGTGTTGCTCTCTACCTTAGGAACATAGATGTTTGAATAATCTACTGTATGTGTAAGATTACCGTAGCAGTTGAAGAATGTAAAGCCAGGAGTAAGCTCTTTAGCAAATGCCACAAGAGGATTCTCAAAGCCCATCTTCTTCATAAGAAGTTTTGCAGCCTCCTCAGCCTCAGCACCGTTAGGAACAGGAAGAGTGAAACTTACCTGTACCTTACCGTCATTCATTGTATCACCGTATGGTTTTACTTTTGCCAAATCTAGAGTCTGGTCAAAATCTTTTGCCGACATTGAATATAGTCCACCAGCCATAATTATTTTCTCCCTTTCATTAAGTTAATAAATGGATTCATATAGTTGGCACCCTTCTCAACAACGCCGTCCAAACCTTTACCACCAACTCTACTTCTCTTCACATCACCGAAAATACCTTTCTCCAAAGCATTGAACAATCCCTCAGAAGTCATCTGCTCAAGAAGTGCAATTGCGCTGTCAAGAACCTCTTTAGCCCTGTTTCTGATGATACCGCCCTCTTTGAACTCCATCTCTTCTCCAATGCTCTTCATATTGTTGAAGATATATTTAGCATTCTCAATAGACAAGAAACGGTCGCTCATGAATGGAGTATGGATAGCCTCAGTAGGCATACCAAGCAACTGAAGACCCTGATTTGTCCATATACCAATCATATTGAACAATGCATCCTGAAGATGCCCCCTGAAAATGTTACCGGTCATGAATTTTGTAGGAGGCATATATTTAAGCGGTGCTTTAGGGAAGATTTCCCTTGCCATCTGAGCCTGTGCCAACTCATAAAGGAAACCGTTCTCCAACATAGGATCCATCTCAAATGCGTGGCCAAGACCCATCTGCTCCTCAGGAAGACCTGCCAATAGAGCCAACTGCTCGTTGATAAGGTCAGAAGCAAGAACTGTATGTGCAGCCTCCACAGCATCAGCAGTTGTAAGGTAGTTGTCCTCACCTGTGTTGATGATAACACCTGCAAAACCGTTGATTACTCTCGACATGAACTGGTCAATAAGGGTTCTCTGCATGTTGATGTCGCGGAAGAGGATACCGTAAAGGGCATCATTCAACATGACATCCAATCCCTCGAATGCACCCATAATTGCAATCTCCGGCATACACAAACCTGAGCAATAGTTACATACTCTGATATATCTGCCAAGTTCCTCACCAACTTTATCCATAGCCTCACGCATGATCTTAAAGTTGGCCTGGGTAGCATAAGTACCGCCGAATCCCTCAGTTGTAACACCGTAAGGGACATAGTCCAACAAACTCTGTCCGGTTGTACGGATAACGGCAATGATATCAGCACCCTGTCTTGCTGCAGGCGCAGCCTGAACAACATGCTCATAGATGTTACCGGTAGCAACAATTACATACAAGTAAGGTTTTGGGCCCTCACCTATTGTATTGAGGTAATTCTCCCTTCTCTCTCTCCTTGCTCTGATTTTGGCAATGCTGGCATCAATAACTGGCTGAAGTACAGCATCAATGGCAGCCTTGTCAGCAACCTCAATTTTGGTCAAATCCAAATTGCCTGCAGCAACCTTCTCTGCAACTTCCTGAGGATTCAGGCCAGTATTCACCATTGCTTTGGCAATATAGAACAATACGCCCTCACCAAGGACACCTTTAGATTTAAGGTCATCTACAACCACGTTTGGAAGCGGAACCTGATTCTCATCAACTCCGTCAATTCCCATAAGTCTGCACAATGTACGCTCTACAGCTACAGTTGTCTTAGACTCAACAAAGGCCTGAACCTCATTGGCAATCTCCTTGGCCAACGACTTGGCATGTTCAACCTTTTTAAAATCCAATCCTAATTTACTCTGCATATAATTGTATGTTAGTTATTTAAGTTTCTTTTAGTACATTCAATCCATTGAGGGTCAATACCAAGGCTCTCGGCAATTGCAACCGCCTCATGAGGCACATCACCACAATGGGTAACTTCAAGTGAATAATCCATCACACCATTCCTCAAACCCTTCACCCTATATCTTTTGACCTTGTCATTCAATATATTGTAGTGGGTTGTAAGTACAAATCCACCCTTAATATTCCCGACAACTTCAAGGAGTCCTTCAACCAGGGCAGTCCCTTCAACAGGATTAGTGGTCCTGGCAGGTTCATCCACAAGGGCAAGGATATTTCTTCCCTCTCTGATTTTCCTTATCACAGCATCAATAGCCAGAATCTCACCGGCAAAAGAAGAGACCCCTTTTACAATGCTCTGCTCATCGCCAATACACAATGAAACCTCTTCTACAAGGCTTACGCAGCAGTCGTGCGCAGCAACTCCAAAACCGAACTGAGCCAGCAACTGATTGAGGGCCAAACATTTGAGCACCACGCTCTTTCCTCCCATATTGGCACCAATAATAGTCACAGGCTCCGCTTCAAAACAAATGTCAACCGGCATATATTCCTTTCCCTGCTCACTAAGAAGAGCCTTTACTGCCGGATTGAACATTCCGTTATAGAAAGTTTCACCCTCCTCAACAACTACCGGGAAACACAACCCCAACTTCTTCATCTGTCCGGCCTTTGCAATTAGAATATCCAAAAAAGAGAGATTTCTCAATGCCAACTGCAAATCGCCTGCATAACCTTTCAGTTTTCCCGACAACTCCCCTCTTATTTCCAGTTCAAGATCTGCATTTTCCTGCAACAATACAGCAAGTTCAGCCCTTTTATCATCCGGAAGCTCCTCCCCATCCCCCTGAAGTGCCCTCATCCTCTTTCTTACATCCCTCAATTTTTCTGAATAAGAATCATATACATAAAAAGAAGGAATCTTAAGATTGTCGGGATCGAGAATCTCAACAACTTTTTCCAGATGAGGCAATCCCACTGCAATTATCTTCTGTTCTTCCAATAAATCAAGGACCTCCCCTGAAACAATTGCCAGATACTTAACCTCAAAGAACTCTATATCATCCAAAACGGCACCCTGTTCCAATCTGCCCAAAGTATTGTGTATATCTTTCAGGCACATCAGTTTGAGCGCTATTTTTGAACAATCCTTGTCATAAATCTCATTAAGTCTGCGGTAATGGAAATCCAGTTCCCTCTTTGTCTGCATCATAACAGACTCCAAAAGCATTTTCCTGCCACAGGGAGACATCAGTTCCAATGTCTCATACATATACCTTAACCCACAATCTATTTCAAGTGCAGACTTAAATGTCATAATTGTTCTTAACTATATCATAAACCGGAAGCCCTAAAGCATCCTGTAATTTTTCACACAAAATATCACTGTCCAGAACATAGCCGTTCGGAGCAGTAGGATTCACACAGACAGCAATAAGCTTACTTTTCTGAAGAACCTTAATTTTTCCTCCTCTTGTACAGAAAATTCTGTACGCCTGCTCACTTACGAAAATCTTCGTAAAATCCTTCACAACCAGTGTGACATTCTTCACATTCTTTGAATCTGCAACCAGATTCAAAAGTTTGTCAGTCAATGCCCCAACTGTATAAATTAACTTCATACCATTGGTAATGTCAATCTTTAAAGAACTCAAAGCCAATGCTGATGTCAATTTGAAATCAATTATATTCCCCTCAAAGTCAACGCCCCACACACCGCTTTCAATATCACACAAAGCATCCCTCGTCTCATCTATAAGCTTCTCAAGGCCAATCATTTCCACTACAAACTTAGTCTTCTGTACGAGAGTATTGATATTTGAAGAGAAGGCTGCACCGGTAGAAAGCACCATAGCCTTGCTTATGGCTGGAGAAGCAGAACTCAATCTGGAGATTGCACCGTCAATTATGGTAAGATCAATTCCAAATTTCTGCACCCCTGCAACCCATCTTCTCAAAGAGACTCCCGACGAAGGTCCGGAAATCAAAGCCTTCCCCCCTACGGACACCTTTGCTGTAACTATCCTTCCCAAAGAACTTCTTTCATTTGTAATCTCAACCAGTTCACTAACAAGTCTTCTCTCCTTATAATGAGCCTCTGCGGTTGAAAAATACATCCCTTCCCTCAAGAATATTTCAGGCTTCTTGGTTGAAGTAACCTGATCCTTGTTTTCTCCATCTATACCTATAGAGGTTACCGCCACTTTCTTCATGTGCAGCGGTAACCTGTACAGGATATAGTTCAAACACTCTGTCTTGCCCACATTCTTCTCCAAGCCCACAATGGACAAACTGTCATACTTGAGGATCTCGTTTATGAAAGGCATAGACAGAATATTTTTACATGCTATTTCTTAGATCTCTCCTTTCTGCTCAATACAGATGGCTCAATTGCCATGCCCCTGCCCTCAAGCAATGAAGAAACACCCTCAATAGACTTGCTCTTGTTAGCCTGACAATACTGGCAGTTGCACTCATTCTTGTAATCTGTAGGCTCAGTGTAAGTGGTAATAACACCCTCAAAGTTCCTGAGGACAACTTTACCTGGAGCCTGAGAAATAACGTACTGAGGCATAACTGGAGTCTTACCGCCACCACCTGGAGCGTCAACTACGAATGTAGGAACTGCGTAACCTGAGGTATGTCCTCTCAAGCCCTCAATAATCTCAATACCTTTAGATACTGGAGTACGGAAGTGCTCAATACCCATTGAAAGGTCACACTGGTAGATGTAGTAAGGTCTAACCCTCATCTTAACCAACTCATGCATAAGTTTCTTCATAGTGTTTACGCAATCGTTCACACCTCTTAGAAGAACTGTCTGGTTACCAAGAGGAATACCTGCGTTAGCAAGTTTTGCACAAGCCTCAGCAGCCTCTTTGGTTACCTCCTGCGGATGGTTGAAGTGAGTGTTCAACCATACTGGATGATACTTCTTAAGCATATTTACAAGGTCATCAGTGATACGCTGAGGACAAACTACTGGAGTTCTTGAACCAATACGTACAATCTCAACGTGAGGAATCTGCCTCAAACGTGAAATGATGTACTCAAGTCTCTCGTCGCTTACCATAAGAGCGTCACCACCTGAAAGAAGCACGTCTCTAACCTGTGGAGTCTTTGCAATATACTCAATTGCCCTGTCAATTCTCTCAATTGCGCTCTCACCATCTTTCTGGCCAGCAAAACGTCTTCTTGTACAGTGACGGCAGTACATAGAGCACATGTCAGTGATAAGAAGAAGAACGCGGTCCGGATATCTGTGAGTCAAACCAGGAACTGGAGAATCCTCATCCTCGTGTAGAGGGTCCAAAAGGTCTGCAGGAGACTGGTAAGTCTCTTTACCAGTAGGAACAGCCTGTTTTCTAACAGGACACTCAGGGTTGTTAGGGTCAATCAAACTTACATAGTAAGGGGTGATTGCCATTCTCAAAGTCTGAAGAGTCTTCTTTACACCCTCTTCCTCCTCTGGAGTAAGAGAAACATATTTCTTCAAATCCTCAAGAGTCTCAATTCTATTTTTTACTTGCCATTTCCAATCGTTCCACTGCTCATCGGTAACATTTGGAAACAACTCAAATCTTCTTGATGCCATATCAGTATGTTAAATGGTTTTAAAATTAAGCGTAAAGTTCAGTAAAGATTTTTCTCAAAGCCTCACACTCTCTCAACTCCTGAAGAGTAAACTCTGCGTGACCTTTGGTATAACCGTTACCAATAATCATATTAACGTCTGAGCCAATACCCTCTGCACCTAGAGCAGCCTTAGTAAAGCTTGTAGCCATAGAGAAGAAGTACACAACACCGTCATCCTTTGTACAAAGAACTGCTGTCATCTCCTGATCTGGAACGTTTACACAGTTGATGGTAACAACAGCCATCTTACCGTCAGTAAGTTTTGAAACAAGTTCATTAACCTGAACTGGAGTCATACCGCCAATGCTCTCAACAACATCGCAGAATCCAAGATCCTTGATACGCTGGGTACTTCTCTGTGAGTTTGTCAAACCGATAACTTTACCTGTTACACCTACGCGTTTTTTAGCCTCGTAGCAGCAAAGCATACCTGATTTTCCACCAGCACCAAGAATAACTACATTCTGGCCATAGTGGCAAAGTTTTGCAGTCTGTGCAGGAGCAGCAGCCACGTCAAGTGCTGTCAATGCAAGTTTCTCAGGAAGGTCAGCAGGAATCTTGGCATAGATACCGCTCTCAAATAGAATAGCCTTACCTTTAATATCAACCTGGTCAACATCTGCACGGATCTCAAGAATCTCATCAATTCTAAGAGGAGTAAGTGACAAAGAAACCAATGTTGCAATACGGTCACCCTCTTTAAGGTCAATTTTACCTTTAAGTGCATCACCGATTTTCTCAACTTTACCAAGAAGCATACCACCTGAACCGGTACGGCGGTTACGGTGTTTACCCTGCAACTCTACGTTAAGGAAAATCTCTTTCTTAACTTCCTCAAGGATCTGTGCCTCAGTAGCACCCTCACCTGCCTGCTGTTTAGCATAGTTGTGAATATCTGTGAAAGAAGCTGAGTCAATATTAAGTGTCTGAACATCAATCAAGATCTCGTTATCATAGATCTCGTCCATGTTGTTGTCAATTTTGTTGGCTGGCTGTGGAAGAACTCCAACTGGCTCAATCACGCGGTGAACACCGTATTTATTACCTTTTTTCATTTTGTATATATTTTAAATTGTTTATTTCCTTGGTTTCAAACCCAAAATTTCGCGGGCCTCAGCAGAAGTTGCAACCTCTCTGCCCAACTCTTTTGCCATGCGCACTACTTTGGCAACCATCTCGCCGTTTGATTTTGCAAGAACACCTTTCTCAATATAGATACTGTCCTCAAAACCTACGCGTACGTTACCGCCCATTGCTATTGCTGCTGCTGCAAGGTTGAACTGGTGTCTTCCAATACCGGTAGCTGTCCAGGTTGAACCGGCAGGAATTGCATTTACCAACCAGCAAAGGTTCTGTACTGTAGCAGGTGTACAACCTGGCACACCAAGTACAAAGTTGAACTGCATAGGAGCACCTGGCACCTGGCCTTTCTTGGCCATATTGAGAATGGTATCAAGGTGACCCATCTCAAAGCACTCATATTCAGGTTTGATATCGTTCTCAAGCATTCTCTTTCCGAATGCTCTCATGATAGGCATAGTATTCTCAAATACATCATCGCCAAAGTTGCATGTGCCGCAATCAAGAGTAGCCATTTCAGGGAAAAGTTCAGTAGGCTGGAGACGCTCCTCGGCAGACATACCCACTGCACCACCTGTTGAAGGAATAAGGATTACATCAGGACACTCTTTATAAATTGCATCAATACACTCTTTGAAACGGGCCTTGCTCTGTGTAGGAGTACCGTCATCCTCCCTAACGTGCAGGTGAACGATAGCAGCTCCTGCCTCTACTGCTGATTTTGCCTCTCTTACAATCTCCTCTACAGTATAAGGAACTGCAGGGTTCTGCTCTTTGGTAACCTCAGCACCGCAAATGGCGGCAGTAATAATAAGTTTAGCCATAATTTCAGTTATTATTTTTTATTTCTCTGACATTTTACTGGAACTACGCAAGTACCGCTAGCTTTACATACAAGGATTGGCTCCTCAAGAACATCAGCAGCAGAATCAGAAATATCAGGACGAGGTACAATAACTTTCTTGGCCTCAAATACCATTTTTCTTGAAGAATTACCTGCAGAAACAATCTCACCGGTAGCCTCAATATAGTCACCTGCATATACAGGAGCCATAAACTCTACATTGTCATAAGCTTTAAACAAACCCTCATCACCGTCGTTGATGATAAGAAGTTCAGTAGCAACATCACCAAAAAGGTTCAACATTCTTGCACCGTCAACAAGATTTCCACCATAATGAGCGTCATGACAGCTCATTCTAACTCTGATCAAAGCTTTTTTAGTCATAGTGATAATATTTAAATGTTTATTTTGAGTAAATATAGTCAACGAAAATTGCAGGAGTATGAACCTGCTCAGGAGCGATCTCGCCTGTCTTTACAACCTTCTCTGCCTCTACAATAACAAGATCGGCTGCTGCAGCCATAAGCGGATTGAAGTTCTGTGTTGTACCTACGTACACAAGATTGCCGTCCTCATCAGACAAAGTAGCGCCCAACAGTGCGATATCAGCCTTGAGAGGTTTCTCCAAAAGATACTCTTTGCCGTCTACAACAACAGTCTGTTTTCCCTCTGCAACAACAGTACCCATACCGGTAGTGGTAAGTACGCCACCAAGGCCTGCACCTGCAGCCCTTACTCTCTCGGCAAGAGTTCCCTGTGGGCTGAATTCAATCTCTAGCTCACCTGAATTCATCTGCTCGCTGGTATTTGGATTTGTACCGATGTGCGAAACAATGACTTTTTTAACCTGTTTGTTGGTAATAAGTTTTCCATGAGCAACATCAGCAAAAGCAGTATCATTACAAATAAGGGTAAGATCCTTCACACCACTTTTAGCCAATTCATCAAGAATTGCAATTGGACTACCGGCAGCCAAAAAACCGCCAACCATAACTGTCATGCCATCCTTTACTTTAGAAACGGCATCCTGCAAAGAAATTCTTTTGTTCATTATTTTTTTTATTAAAAAATTTGTCAAATAAAAGGTTCAGCCATGCTATATTAATCAGCAAGGCAAAATTAGGTAAATAAAATGTGATTTCAAAATAACACTTATGTTATAAATTTAACAAAATTTGAAATTTAAATTTAAATAATTGGAGGATTGTTAGTACTTTTGTGTTGGGCAATAGGCCTTATGACACTTAAAACACTATAACAATGCTGATTACCAACCTTCTTCAAGCACAAACAATGCCCGCAGACTCATTGAAGGAACCTGCAGCAGTCCTTGACCAGACAATAAGGACAATTATTCAGACACCCGTAGACCAATTGATATCAACCGGCCTTGAGCATGGTGTGAAGTTCGGCCTCAAGATTCTCGCAGCAATTGTCATCTACATTGTTGGAGCATGGCTGATTAAGAAAGTCAAGAAAGTAATCCGCAAGATTTGCGAAAAGAGAAGTCTGGATGCATCCCTTACATCATTCCTTCTAAGCTTTACAAGCATCTCGCTGTCAATTCTTCTTATAGTAACCACAATAAGCGTACTTGGAGTGGACACAACATCTTTTGTAGCCCTCCTTGCCGGTTCAGGCGTTGCAATAGGTATGGCATTGAGCGGAACATTGCAGAATTTTTCGGGAGGAATAATGATACTTGTATTCAAACCTTTCAAAGTGGGAGATTTCATTGAAGCACAGGGCTACAGCGGAACTGTAACTGCAATTGAGATTACCGCAACACACATCAATACTCCCGACAACAAAAAAATCATACTTCCTAACGGAGCTTTGTCAAACGGTACAATAAACAACTACTCAACCACCGGTATCAGAAGGTGCAACTGGGACATGTCAATTCCTTACGGCACAGACCTGGAAAAGGCAAAAAGCACTGGACTTGCAATAATACGGGCCCACAAGGCTGTCGTGAACGATCCTGCCGAACCTCATGTATATCTCACAGAATTCGGGACAGGATATGTAACCCTATCTTTCAGATGCTGGGTTAAAGTTGATGACTACTGGGACCTTTTCTTTGATATCAACGAACAGATATACAATGAGTTCCCTAAAAACGGGCTGTATGCTCCAGTCCCAAAAATGGATATTACTGTAAAAAATTCGTAAACTATCATATTCACTATGGAATACACTAAACTGATCGTAGAAAGACAAGATGCAGTGTGCATTGTAAAAATCAACAATCCACAGGCTATGAATGCATTGAACTCAACCGTACTGAGCGAGTTGAATGCAGCATTCACTGAAATTGAAAAAGACAAGGAGGTAAAGGCTGTAATAATCACAGGAGAAGGGCGAGCATTTGTTGCAGGCGCAGACATCTCGCAAATGAGCACCATGAGTGCCGCAGAAGGAAAGGCTTTCGGAGAGCAGGGTGCTGCCGTGTTCAGAAAGATTGAAAAACTTCCAATCCCTGTAATTGCTGCCGTAAACGGTTTTGCGTTGGGCGGAGGATGTGAACTTGCAATGGCATGTGACATAAGAATTGCCTCTGTAAAGGCAAAATTCGGCCAGCCAGAGGTTGGTTTGGGCATCACACCAGGATTCTCGGGCACCCAAAGACTTCCAAGAATTGTCGGGATGGGAATAGCAAAAGAACTTATATATACTGCCGACATCATTGATGCAGCCGAAGCATACAGAATTGGTCTTGTAAACAAACTTGCAGAGCCTGAAACTCTTATGGAAGAGGCCTTGAAGATGGCAAGCAAAATTGCATCAAAAGCCCCTATCGCTGTAAGATACAGCAAAGAGGCAATCAATACAGGCATGCAGACAGACATAGATTCTGCAATTGCAATTGAGGCTAACCTTTTCGGTCTGTGCTTCGCAAGCGAAGACCAGAAAGAGGGAATGGCAGCATTCCTGAAAAAAGAGGCTCCACAATTCAAGAACAAATAAACCGCCCCTGGCAAATTAGGGACATAAACTTAAAAAATCATATAATTTAAATTTAAGACACTATGAAAGTAGCAGTAGTAGGTAACGGAACAATGGGTAACGGTATTGCCCAGACATTTGCAGTAGCAGGCCACGATGTAATCATCAAAGGACGTTCAGACGCTTCTTTGGCAAAAGCTCACGCTTCAATTGAGAAAAGCCTTGCAAAAATGGTTGAGAAAGGCAAAATGGAGGCAGCTGACAGAGATGCAACATTGGCAAGAATCAAAGATACAAAGGTTTACGAGGATCTTGCAGATGTAGATCTTGTAGTAGAGGTAGTTGCTGAGGATATGGCAATCAAAGAGGAGATTTTCAAGACTTTGGACCAGATCTGCAAACCAGAGGCAATCCTTGCTACCAATACATCATCATTGTCAATCACACAGGTTGCTTCATATACAAACCGTCCTGAAAGAGTTATTGGAATGCACTTCTTCAACCCTGTTCCAATGATGAAACTTGTAGAGGTTATCAAAGGACAGTTGACATCAGACGAGGTACATGCTTCAATAGTTGAACTTTCAAAACAGATTGGCAAAACTCCTGTAACTGTAAACGAGGCTCCAGGTTTCGTTGTAAACAGAATCCTTATCCCTATGGTAAACGAGGGTATCGGCATTTTGGCTGACGGCGTTGCGACCAAAGAGGAGATTGACGAGGCTATGAAACTTGGTGCAAACCACCCTATGGGTCCATTGGCATTGGCAGACCTTATTGGTTTGGACGTTTGTCTTGCTATTATGGAGGTTCTTTACAATGAGTTCGGTGACAGCAAATACAGACCTCATCCACTTCTTAGGAAAATGGTTAGAGCCAAATTGCTCGGAAGAAAAACAGGCGTTGGTTTCTACGATTACAGAAAATAAGACAACACTGAACAAGTTATACAAACATGGGGCCGGTTTATCCGGCCCCATTTGTTTCCCGACAGGCTACTCCCAGTTCGCCTCATCCGGGGAACAAATCCGTTCCTAAATGTTCCCCAAACACAGAAAAGCGCTACCCGAGGAACAAATCTTCCCCTGAATGTTCCCCAAAAGCAGAAATAGCATAAAAATGAAAGAGATTCAATTTACCTGAGTCCGCAGTAACTCACAACAGGGTTTGCATAAATTGAAAGGAATATATGCTCCAATTCGGCCTTGTCCGCATCTATATCTACCAGCTTGTTCTCCATATAGGTCTTGAAACCCTCCTTCTCATCCAGTGAATACATTGACGCATATTCATTGGAAGAATTGAGAATGTCATATGCAATGTAGTTGTTCTTCCAAAGCTTGTACTCGGAAATGATTTTACGGTCCATTGCAAGGCCCAGAGCCTTGAAACGCTCGTTCTTGTCCAGACCTGCTGCAGAATTGATTTCCTCTGCAGTAAGAGGTTCATTGAAAGAGATATGGATATTACCTTTGAATTGCATTATACCGGTAAGGATACTCTTCAAATCCTCTCCTTCTGCCTTCACATATTTCTGCCTGCGGCCAATATACATCTCAACAGCCTTGAAAATGTCGCATGGCTCGTATTCGTATGATATTGAAGTAGGCATTATGCTCAATTCTGAAAAATCCTTTACAAAATCGCCGCTTCCACTCATGTCAAACATCTTCAAAAGCCCTTGCTCCGTAATATCTATGCCATCTTTTGTCCTTCCGTTTCTCTGGGCAATCCAAACAGAACTTATCTGGTTTGCCACATTATGCCTGATATATCCGGAGAGCACCTTGGATGTTGTGTATACTTCTCTCGGATTGGAACTCCTAATCACCTTTATCATCTTGTTGGATCTTGTAATATCTTCTATGAATGAAGAGGTTATAAGGTTGTCTCCAACTGCAATCTCGGTAGTATCAACATTATGTCTATAGAGTATAAGCTGTATTATAGCAGAGTCAAGGACAATGTCCCTATGGTTGGAGACAATAAGATGTCTCTTGCCCCCTGCAAAATGCTCAAGTCCTGTAAATGTTACCTCTTTGGCTGTTCCGGCAAGAATTCTGCTCACAATCTGAGACATCACTTTCACCTGAAAATCCTCCTTTGTATGGCACGAAAGGAGAAGTTGCCTGAATATATCCTCATTCTGTCCCGGGAAAATGTATTGTGCCACATTTGAGAACAGAGGGTTGGCAACAATCCTTTCCAACGCAGGATGCACTTCAGAATCGTTATAAGGCCTTATATCGTCAAATTTTGTAAAATCCATAATGTATAGTGTAGGTATAGTTTTGTGCAAATTTAGACAAAATAAATGAAATAATCAATTCAAAGGACACTCCTCTTCATACAGTAGTACTGTGAAATTATGAGGGAAAGATAGATGACAGCCATAAACATAAGTCCTCCTATAAAACCTATTGTAAGGGCAACATAAAGCAAATAGAGGAAATAAAGCGCAATGAATGCAGTGACAGTACACGAGACCAGATAAAGCCACTTGAAATGCCTGGCAATACTGAAGAACAATGCAATGGAAGCAAAGACAAACGGAACAAAGAAAAAGAAATTCTCTCCAAAGAACAGCAACAACAGAGCCGATACAGTACCTACGAAAATCTGTGCTGCCAAAAGGAGATTCCATGCGTACAGTTTATATCTCCTCTCCTGCAATCTGGCAAAAACAAGAATCCATACTGCAAATACAAGAATAAAAGCCAATGCTATATTATTGTCATACGGAACATAACGCAAATCTATCAGTTCAAACTGCAATCCTGTATGTACTGCGCTTATATATGCTGCAGCGGTACCGCCAACCAACGCAACCAGGGCAAAAATCACCACGTGCATAAGGGCCCTGAGAATACCCTTAAGAGGTATCATCTTGTATTTCACATAAATGAAACATACAAAAATGAAAAAAAGGTAGAACAGGAGATTCAGAATGGCATATCCTGTTTTTGAAAATGCAAACAGTCCAAGTACAGGCAATGCAAAGAATACTATATCCTGCTTCCCCATAAGGGCATCAGCACCGGAATACTTGGCATTGGTAAGATACTCCCTTACAACAGGTTCCAACTGGTCACCATAGTGCTGTACAGATTCCAGAGAAATGTTTGAATAATTATCAAGATCTGTATGGTAATAATGAAGGTTGTCTATCACGGCAAAATTCATTCCCGGAATCGAATCCTTCACAACAGAAAAATCTGTATCATTCGGAAGAAATCTGTACACCATTGAAGTCAATGAGAATCCCGACGGATTGTCGGCATGAGAATATAATTTCATAAGTTTCTCATTTCCAGGAGAAGTTTCAAACAAAAGAGCCGGCCCTTTAACTCCCCTCGCCTCTACATTTATCACAAAATTAACCCCGCAGAACACCTCGGGATTCTCCGCAAACACACTGCGCATACCATCCAGGTTGTGCTCCTCCGCATCTGTAAATAGCACCTTTATTCCCTGGTGCCATTCATTTCTGTATTCAAGGGCAAGGTTCACAAGTTCCAGAATTGTCCCCACACCATAACCGTCATCCGCCGCTCCATATGAAAAGACTGTATCTTTACCAACAATTTGCCTATATCGGGAATCATAATGGGCAACCAAAAGGATATAACTTGTAGACGTATCACCTTTATCGGGAAGGAGAGACGGCTCAGGCTCAAATACTGAATAAATGTCCGCATAAGAAAATTCGCCCCCTATTTTGCTTGGAATTGTATCGAATTCAATCATTTGGGTATCACCACCCATCTGCTGCAGCCTATGAAAAAGAAATTCTGCGAGAACTTTTCTCTCTTTTGAGTGTTGTATAGAGTGTGGTTCCTTACTGATGACCCTGATATCGTCAGAAACCCTATGCGCAGAGAATTCCTTAGAGTTCCTGTCATTAATCCTGTATCGGGGATACAGGCCAAGTGCAACCACAGCCGCCAAAGACATACAGATGTAAAATGCCAATGTCTTGTATAGATTTCTTACTTTCATAAGGACATAATTACATTACATTCAGTAATTTTACATCACAAAGATAATAAAATTAAATGACTGTAATCTGACAATGTATAAAACTGCATCTCCATACATAAAGGAACTCCTTAGAGGGGAGATAAAATGGAATCCTTTCAGCGAAGCCACACTCAAGAGGGCCATAAGGGAGGACAAGATGATATTTGTGCACATAGGCAACATTTCAGACATTGAAAAAAGGAATGCCTCATACGCACTCTTTTCAAATCCGGAAGTAATAGAGACCATAAACCGCAACTTCATTGCAGTAGCCCTTGATACAGAGGATGTTCCTGAAGCACATCTTATTGGAATGGACCTTCTTCTCATAAACGAGCAGAAGATATCCAACCATATAAACATATTCTCACTACCTGGAATAAAGCCTGTAATCTCATTCTCAAGCCTTGATGCAGGTGATTTCATGCATATTGCCAGAAACCTTACAGAATCATTCAAAAGCCAGAGAGACAAACTGGAACTTGCCGCCGAATACCTTACAGAGAGGCTTAAATCATCCAGTATAGTTACCCACAAGGAGCCTGAAAAAAAGATTTCGCCCAAACTTCTGCATGCATATATAAGAAGCTGGTCTACAAGATTCCTGGACAAATCCACCAAAATGAACCGCAGTCCTTACTCCATAACTGCCAGAAACCTCACATTTATCCTTGAATATGCACATGAATACAGCATTGGGGAATATTTGGAATACATTGAGGAGACCCTGCAACACGTGTATTATTCACCACAATTTGACCCTATAGACGGCGGAGTATTCAGCCAGGCAGAGAATTATACCTTCAAAAAACCTTACTACGAAAAAAGCATCTACGAAAACGCCAATGCCATCATACTGTTTGCCACCGCATACAAATACTTTAAGAAAAGGATATACAAAGAGGCTGCACAAAGGATAATACACTTCCTTCAGAGCAGGATGAATCTTAACGGAAAAGGGTATGCTACATATCTTACCCTAAGCAAAACAACCTCAGAATCCAAATATTACAAATATTCACTTAAAGAATTGAAGAAAGTATTTCCCGACAGATGGAAAAGCATTGCCGCAGCATTGGGGATGGATAATAAAAAGGATGAAAATGAGTACCAGACAATATCAAATACCAGGAAATATTGGGAAATAACCTATGAAGAACTTGATGTCCTCAAGAAAATACGGGATTCCAGAAGCAATGAGGTAATATACGACAAGAGAGTGATGACCGGTTACAACTGTAAAACCGCAACAGCCTTCTGCTACATGGCAAAAATATCTCATAAAGGGGAAAAAGAAGAGTATCTGGGAATGGCAAGGGAGATTATGGAGAATATCCTCAACAACCAGAAACGGGGAAAAATCAAGTTATATAAATACATCACATCATCACATGTAGAGTATTCAAACTCAGACTTGTATGATTACGCATCATTTCTCAACAGTATCCTGAATTATTACACTATAACCAAAGACGAAAAATACATATCACTGGCAAAAACCTACACCGCATACATTATTTTCAACCACTACCAGCCCACAAGGGGAATGTTCAGCAAAACTGCCAGATATGAATCCAAAATACCCGTTAAAAGAGCACCAGTAATAGACTACAACACTCTTTCATCAAACGCAATAATGGCTGACAACCTTCTGTTGCTGTATAATATTACAGGAGGGAATGAAGTATATCTGAAAGCATTCAAGCAACAGATATACAACATTGAGCCACAACTGATTGGAAGCGGCCCATTCATGTCAAGCTGGGGTATGCAGATACTGTATTACCTTACAGGACACACCACATTAGAGGCGGAATAGCAATGAACTGTCTCCATAACTGAGGAAACGGAATCCATTATCCAATGCATAATTGTAAACATCTTTCCAGGAATCACCTCCAATAAAGGCTGATATCAACAGCAGAAGTGTGCTCTGAGGCTGGTGAAAATTGGTTACAAGCATGTCTACAACTCTGAATTTGTACGAAGGAACTATTATTATTCCCGTTCTGGCCACCAGTTTTTCCATGTTGTTGCTGCGCATATACTCTACAATAGCACCTATGGACTCCTTCATAGTATATCCATACTCCTTCCTATAAGGTTCCCATTGCTCTACAGGCCCCGGTCTGCCATTTTCAATACACTGTGCACCAATAAAATAAAGAGATTCCAAAGTCCTGGTTGAAGTGGTCCCCACAGCTACTACCTTCTGCCCGTCCTTCAAACAACAGAGTTTCTCCAGGAATGCAAGGGATACCTCAAACGGTTCCGTATGCATCTTATGATCCGCTATATACTCACTTTTTACAGGAACAAAAGTTCCGGCTCCCACATGAAGGCACACACTTTCTCGTTCAATACCCTTATTTTCAAGAGATTCAAACACAGTTTCCGTAAAATGCAACCCGGCTGTAGGTGCTGCCACAGACCCTTTTATCTTAGCATACAAGGTCTGGTACCTTTCGTAATCGAGAGCCTCCGTATCCCTGTTAAGATATGGAGGAATAGGGATTCTGCCGCATATATCAAGGACTTCCGAAAAGGAAATGCCGCCATCCCATATAAACCTTACAACTGAGCTGTTATTTTGCCCTTTAGAGACCAGTTCTGCCCTCAAATTGAGTTTTGAGGCCTCTGAATCTGAATCTTCACACACCAAATATACCTCTCCAGACTTCCATTTTCTTGCATTTCCTATCACAACATTCCAGCTACATGACTCACAGGATGCAAAAGAAACGGCATAATCACTTGGATTTACCGGCTCAAGACAGAAAATTTCAATGAGAGCACCTGTTTCTTTTCTAAAAAACAGTCTTGCAGGAACGACCTTGGTATTATTGAACACCATAAGTGATCCATTGGGAATATAGGAGGGGAGAGTATTGAAAACACTCTCTTTTATTTCACCTTTATTATATATAAGCAACTTTGATGAATCCCTTTTCTCCAAAGGGTATCTGGCAATCCTCTCTTGAGGCAAATTATAGGAATAATCCTGAATCTTAATTTTAGGCTCCACAATCAATTATTTTGTACAAAGGTATATAAATGTACCTCAAACTAAAAATAATTGAAATTCCGGATTTTGTTCACTTTTGTAAATTACATATATAAACAATAGCCTGTTATATTTGTAAACACTATAACCTCCTCACTTCAACTGCAATACATTTGTAAAAACAGAGTTATAACAAATATTTATCCAATCATTTTCGTGCGCATATCAATCTCATTATCTGTAATTTATATGATTTATCTAAAGTTATATTCAAGTTACGGTGCGCCATTTTAGGGCAATTTGCCTCAAAATAATGATATTTTTATATTTTAAAATCGTTTATCACCTTGTTTTCCTGCATTTTACAAGATGTTATATATTGTTTTAATTCAAATATAGTGCTACTCCGCGAAATCCTTGCTTCAGATACTTGTGGATTACTTTTGTAAATTATTGCAACAAAAGTAACTTTCTACTCCCGATTGCTATTTGTAAAAATAAATGCTTACATTTGTACCAATCAAGTTTTACATTTATGAATAACCGTTTACAGCAATTTTTAGAGCTTGAAAACCTCACTCCGGCAAAACTTGCAGACACTATTGGAGTGCAGCGTTCAGGACTCTCCCATATTTTGTCGGGAAGAAACAAACCAAGTTATGAATTCATAACCCGGCTACTTGCCAAATTTCCCCATATAAATTCTGATTGGCTTCTGATGGGAAAAGGGAAACCTTATAAAGATCCTCAAGGGGAATTTTTTTCCGGTTCTCCCCTCCCGTCTTCAAAAAATGGAAATTCTGTGAACGGAAAAAACAATCAGTATACCAATATACCGTATAATAGTTTACCATATAATGGTGTACAATATAATGGTATATCAAATACTGGCATACAATCGGATAGTTTACAGTTTGAGGATTCACCTATTTTAGCCCCTCTTGAGGAGTTTTTTCCAGAATCTACAAACGGATCATATAGTCAAAACGACACAGATATTATTGACAGAGAGGGAGTTACAGAAGATTTTACTACTTCCCAACCCTCTGAGAATTGCATAAAATCGCAAAACAAGCCGTCTGATGGCAAAAAAAAGAGGATAAAAAGGGTTATTGTGTTCTACAACGACGGAAGTTTTGAGGAGTTGTTTCCCCATATTAGATAATTTGTGTTAATTTTGTCTTTCACAGAATTTACACCTTATTATATATAATATGTATAAACTTTTAAGACCTATTATCTTCTTCCTGCTTAATCCTGAGCAGGCACATCACATTACACTAAAGTTCTTCAAGTTTGTCTGCGCCATTCCCGGAATGGGATGGGTTCTCAGGAAAATGTTCTGCTACAACAATCCCAAACTTGAGAGGGAAGTGTTTGGCATAAAGTTCAAGAACCCTGTAGGACTTGCTGCCGGTTTTGACAAGAACGGAAACTGCTACAATGACCTTTCAAACCTGGGTTTCAGTTTTATTGAAATAGGTTCAATCACCCCTACTCCACAAGATGGCAATGCAAAGCCAAGATGTTTCAGGCTGCCAAAAGACGGAGCCCTTATAAACAGGTTTGGAATAAACAACAACGGAGTGAAATTTGCCGTTGAATATATTAAGAAGCACCATCCAAAATGTGTGATTGGAGCAAGTTTGAGCAAATGTACCAAATCTTCAAATGAGGATGCTCCAAAGGATCTTGAGAAGTCATTTGCAATCCTGTATGATTTTGTGGATTATTTTGCCCTTAACGTATCGTGCCCTAATGTAAAGAACCTTTGCCAGTTGCAGGATATAGGGTTCCTTTCGGAAATCATTGACAGGCTTCTTACCCTAAGGAGATACTATGACGACTACCGTCCTATCCTCCTTAAGGTTTCTCCCGATATCCCTGAGAGCCAGTTGGATGAGATAATTGACCTTGTACTGGTATCCGGTCTTGACGGTGTTATTGCTACAAATACAACCCAGAGCCGCGAGGGGCTGAAGACAAGCAAAGAGGAGATTGAGGCCATTGGAAACGGTGGTTTGAGCGGTGCCCCATTGTTTGAGAGGAGTCTTGAGAGAGTAAGATATATACATAAGAAGACAGAGGGACAGTTGCCTATCATTGCTGTTGGCGGTATTATGACTCCACAGCAGGCGCACCAGATGCTTCAGGCAGGTGCATCCCTTGTGGAAATCTACTCAGGATTTGTATATAACGGCCCTGGCTTTGTTAAAGAGATAAACAAATATTTGGCTAAAAAACTATAAGAGAAATGGTTACAGCAACAATTTGTACAATTGGAGACGAGATTCTCATTGGGCAGATTGTAGATACCAATTCATCCAAGATATCTACAGCACTCAATTCCATTGGTGTAAAGGTTATCTCCATGGTATCCACTTCAGATACCGAGGAGGACATTATAAATACCGTTGAAACTGCCCTCAGGCAGAGCAATGTGGTTGTAATTACTGGTGGCCTGGGTCCTACCAAAGATGACATTACAAAAAAGACTCTTGGGAAACTTACTGGCGCAACCGCAGATGTGGAGAATCAGGAGCAACTTGAGATAATAACCAGAATCCTCTCTGCAAGGGGAATGGTTCCGTTAAGTGCATTGAACAGGGCTCAGGCTTCTGTTCCAAACAGTTGCAGAGTAATTCCAAATGAATTTGGTACCGCCCCATGCATGGAATTTGAGATTCCTGAGGAAAAATATGGCCACAGGGCCATCATGTTCTCCCTTCCTGGTGTCCCTTTTGAGGCTGAGGCGGCTATACCAAAGGTGCTTGACTCCATAAGCAGGCACTTCTCACTTGACAAAATATTCCACAAGACAATATGTACCTTTGGAATTCCTGAGTCAACCCTTGCACAGCAGATAGAGGAATGGGAGGATAATCTTCCAGACAATCTTCATCTGGCATATCTTCCAAATCCGGTACTTGGAGTGCGTCTGAGACTCTCCATTTACGGAGTGGATGAGGTTACCGGCAAGGAGGAACTTGCTGAGAATGAATCAAAACTCCGCCAGATGCTTGGGAATGCCATTTATGGCGAGGGGACAGATTCACTGCAAAAAGTTATCGGGAATACCCTTAAGGAGAGAGGGATGACTGTTGGAGTGGCAGAATCCTGCACAGGCGGCTTCCTTGCCTCCCTGTTTACCTCCCAGCCTGGCAGTTCCGCTTATTTCTATGGAGGAATTGTTTCGTATGACAACAGCGTGAAAATGAATGTACTGGGTGTAGAGAAGGATGTTCTGGAGAAATATGGTGCCGTAAGCCAGGAGTGTGCAGAGCAGATGGCTGCCGGAGCCCGCAAAGTGCTTGGCACAGATTACGCCATTGCCACAACCGGAATAGCAGGACCAGATGGAGGCACACCAGAGAAGCCTGCAGGAACAGTATGGGTGGCTGTTGCAACCCCTGAGGGGATTGTTAGCAAAAAATTCTCCTTCAACAGTACCCGCAGGAATATAAATATTGAGAGGTTTGCATCAAATGCACTCAATATGCTCAGATTACAACTTAATTAATATAAACACTATGAATTTCAAACAATTGGCCTGCATTTGCGCAGCCGCAACAACTATGGGAACTATGATATCTTGTTCAAGCCCCGCTCCTACCAAGGATGAGATTGCAGTAGCGAAACTGGATTCTCTGTTTACTGAAAGATACTCGCCACAACCTAACCCTGGCGGTACAGTACTTATTATGAAAGGTGACTCAATTCTCTACGAAAACAGTTGGGGTATTGCCGATACTGAACTGGGTACCAAGATTGACGGAAACACATTCTTCAACATTGCATCAGTATCAAAACAGTTTACCGCTGTAGCAATAATGAAACTTCACCAGGAGGGGAAACTTGATATCTACAAGAGTATCTACGATGTACACCCAAGCGTGAATAAATTCCTTCCAAAGAAACAGAAGCCTTTCTCGGACATCAAGGTTAAGGACCTTATGGCCCACTCTTCAGGTATTCCCGACAGCAGACCTCGCGACGACCGCAACTTCATGCTTACCGCTACTGATATGGAGAGCCTCCAGTATATGAAGGATCTTAAGGAACTCAACTTTGAGCCAGGTACTGCATACGAGTACATGAACCCTACATTCCAGTTGCTTTACATTATGATTGAGGCTGCCAGCGGAATGCCGTTTGAGCAGTATATGAGGGATGTAATCTTCACCCCTGCAGGTATGGAGGAGACACTTTACTTCCAGGCAGACAGGGAGATTCCAAGAATGGCACACGGTTATGTGACTGAGGATGACAATGCTCCAGCAGAGACAAAACAGTTCCGCCAGTACGACTACGGCGAGGAGACATTCTTTGCAACCAAGGCAGACGGCGGTATCTACACCTCTACACACGAGTTTGTCCAGTGGGAGAAAGCATTGAGAAACAACTTGTTCCTTACTCCTGAGATGACAGCAGAGGCTCATGGCCCTGTAACCCCTATTTCAGGCAGCAAATACAGTTCATACCAGAACAGGCCAAACACATCATACGGTTACGGCTGGTTCATTGAGGAGAACCCTGGCATGCCAAGAAAAGTTTACCACACCGGCGACAATGGCGGATTCCAGATCTATGCAGGCCGCTTCCCTGAGAAAGAGGTGCTAATGCTTGTCTTTGAGAACCGCAACGACCACAGCCGCTGGAAAATGGTTGAGAAACTGGATGCTATAGCAAAAGAGGCAGGCTGGTTGGATTAATCCTTCTGCCCAGAGCCAAAACAACTGACATCCACAAATGAGGTATCTTTTGTGGACAAAACAAATAAATAATACAAATCCTCCACAAAATCACAGCGTTTTGTGGAGGATTTTTCTTGTTGGTATCTCTGGCCCAAATATTGTACCTTTGTGCCCCAGAACACCGGAAATATTGAAAAGTATATATGGAAGCAATTAATGACAAATTGGCGGTTTGGCTGCAGCATATGGGGCTGCAGGAGAGTATTGCAATGCCTTTGCAAAATGCAGGAGCAGTGTTGCTTATACTTATTGTGGCATTTGTGGTGGACCGCATTTTCAGGAGGGCCATAATTCCTGCCATAAGGAAAGTTACAGCCAAAACCGGCTCACAGTGGGATGACTATATTCTGAGCAACCAGGTGCTGGACAATTTGTGCAAACTCATTATCCCGATATCTGTTTACGAACTTATCCCGTTTGCCTTGCCGCAAGGAAGCCTTTTGAGCCTGGTAATGAAGTTGTGCCAGGTATATATTGTATTTGCCTTCATAAAACTCATTTGTGCGTTCATTTCATCACTCCAGGAGATGCTCAGCGAACACGAGAAAACCAAAGGACAGTCTCTCAAGAGTTTCTATCAGATGCTCAAACTGGTGGCCTGGTGTATAGGTGCAATCATTATGATAAGCACCCTGCTGGACAAGAATCCTCTTGCAATCCTTACCGGACTGGGTGCCGGTACCGCAATACTCATGCTGGTATTCCAGGATACAATCAAGGGATTTGTTGCAGGCATACAACTTATGGTAAACGATATGCTCCGTCCGGGAGACTGGATTACAATGCCAAAATATGGCGCAGACGGTGATGTAATAGAGGTTACCTTAACCACCGTAAAGGTGCAGAACTGGGACAAGACCATAACTACCGTTCCCCCGTATGCACTGGTAAATGACTCATTCCAGAACTGGAGAGGTATGTTTGACATTGGAGGCCGCAGAGTAAAACGCTCCATTAACATAGATATGAATACAGTCCGTTTCTGCACAGAGGAAGAGATGGCAAAATATCGCAAACAGCCTTGGATGGAGGGATTTGAGGAGACCGGCACAGATCCGGTAAATCTCTATGTTTTCCGCCATTATATGGAGTATTATCTGAGCCACCACCCTAAGGTGAACCAGGATATGATAATGACGGTACGCCAACTGCAGCCTACAGCACAGGGTATGCCAATTGAACTTTATTTCTTCTCAGCAGATACCGCCTGGCTAAAATATGAGCACCTTCAGGGCGAGGTCTTTGACCATGTTCTGGCAATGCTCCACACTTTCGGCCTGAAGGCCTTCCAGAGCCCTACCGGATTGGATATAAAGGATTCTGCAATATAGAAAAAGGAGGGTGACTAAAAAGTCTTATGACTGATTAGTCACTCTTTTTTGCATTTATATATTTAACCGGGAGGATGGTAGGGATTGCGGAGGACTCCGTTCGTTTCGCTCACTTCGGCCCCTCCCACAATCTACTTCGTCCCGCTATCGC
>JAZNUM010000043.1:0-15523 GCA_045592325.1 Candidatus Egerieisoma sp. | reverse complement strand
GCCAGGTTGTTCTGCAAGCCGTCATAGTTGCTGGAAAGAAGACCGGGACCCAGTGTAGCCTCGAGCATAAAGCCCATAAACTCCACATCATTTCCTTTCCTAACACCACGAGTGCTCTCATAAACCTGAACGGATGCCATTTTTCCGTTCACCTTTATGACCTCTGCCATCAGCCTGGTGTCACCAAGTTTGATGTAGCATATTTCATTTTGTGCAACAGGACCATTTACCTCTACTGTCACCAGGTTGGCAATGATACCTGTAACTTTTCCTGTGGTACTCATAAATATTTATACTGTTTAAAATTTTTCAACTCCTTTGAAGGTTCCCCTCACTTCATCTACCAGCCTGCGGAACATCTCTTCACCCATTTGTCGGTCGAGTTTGTTCCATCTGTCAATCAGTTTGCCTTTTGCAAGGAATGCAAGGATGACATCCATATTGAAAGTGCCGTATGGGTTCATATCCGTAATGTAGTCCCATTTGAATTTGTCGAGCAACTGTTCCTTTTCAAGAATATTCCTGTTCTCAAATATTGTCTGCAATCTCTGCAACTGCTCCTCATTCAAATCGAGTACTGCATTATTGTTCACCTGAATCTTGTATTTTGCACCGTCCCTCTCCATTTTACCTGCCACAAAATCAACTTTGCGGTTTCTGATTTCCAGGTCAAGGGCAAAGTATTGCCTTATGAATGCATTTCTGCTGTTCATGGCTACCCTGTAGAAGTGGGGATTCAGATTCTCCTCATTTGTCCCAAAGTCAAACCACTCTATCAGGCGGCGGTCTTTTTCATCGCTGCTCCAATAGATGGATTCCCTCACTGAATCGTATGAGAATCCCTTGTTGTCGGCATTAAGGACAAGTTCAGGAAGTCCTGCAATAATGTAATGATAATTTCCCATTATCTGTTTCAGGTTTAGTCAAAAAGGAGAGTTCTGGTTTTAGGTCTCAGATACTCGGAAATGATGTTCTCGAAATCCTTGTCTGTAAAACTCAACATATAACCTTCACCCTTAGGGGCAATCTTGAATCCTCCCTGGATATTTTTGCTGAACTGTACGTCAACACCTGCAGAGCATATTTTAGCAAGGCTCTCCTGGGCAAATTTCTCCAGTTCATCCTTTTTGGCGGCTGGGAGGATTACCTCAAGTGCAACTGAATCTGTATTTGTAGGGTTGAAGGCAGCAACAATTGCCTTAACAATCTCTTTAAGGAACTCAGTTTCAGATACTGCACCCTTTACTGGAGCAAGTGTCCTGGTTACAATGGCATTCTCAATCTGCTGTTTTACTGCTGTAAATGTCTGTGCAGAAGCCATCTTTACATCATTCTCGGTTTTGGATTTAAGTTCAGCAGCCTCGGCCTGTGCTTTTGCCAGAATTTCCTGAGCCTGCTCCTTTGCTTGTGCAATAATCTGTGCAGCCTCATTTTTTGCATTTGCCTTCAACTGCTCAGCTTCCTGCTTTCCTTTTGACAGCCCCTCATTGTAGAGTTTGTCTGTCAATTCTTGCAACTTGTTTTGCATATATATATTCTCCTATTAATTTTTAAGAAAAATGACTACCAAAGTTATGCAATTTTATCCAAAATCCGCCCTTTCAGTTAAATTATTTATGTTTATTTTCAATTATTTTTATCCCGACAAACTATAGTTGCTGTCGGGAATAAAAAAAACCGGGCCAAATGACCCGGTTTCCATTGAAATATGTTGGTTTCCAATTATGCAAGGAATGCAAGAAGGATACCTGCAGCAACTGCACTGCCGATAACACCTGCAACGTTAGGACCCATAGCATGCATCAACAGGAAGTTTGATTTGTCAAACTCCTGACCTACATTGTTTGATACACGTGCTGCATCAGGAACTGCAGAAACACCTGCGTTACCGATAAGCGGGTTGATCTTATTGCCCTCTTTGAGGAACAGGTTGAAGAACTTCACGAACAATACACCTGCAAATGTAGCAACCACAAATGAGAATGCACCAAGTATGAAGATCTTAACTGAACTCCACTGAAGGAACTTGTCTGCTTGAGTTGAAGCACCTACAGTAATACCGATAAGGATTGTTACAACATCAATTAGCGGACCGCTTGCAGTTGTAGCAAGACGTTTGGTAACACCTGACTCTTTGATGAGGTTACCGAAGAACAGCATACCCAAGAGTGGAATACCTGAAGGTACAATGAACGCAGTAAGAAGGAATCCTACTATAGGGAAGAGACGTTTCTCGGTTGGAGTAACAGCCCTTGGAGGTTTCATCTTAATAAGTCTCTCTTTCTCAGTTGTAAGCAACTTCATGATAGGAGGCTGGATAACTGGTACAAGAGCCATATAAGAGTATGCAGATACCGCAATTGCACCCATCAAATCTGGAGCAAGTCTACCTGAAAGGAAGATTGCTGTAGGACCGTCAGCACCACCAATGATACCTATTGCACCTGCCTCTGTAGGACTGAAGCCCAAAGCAAGAGCAACAATGTATGCACCAAAGATACCGAACTGTGCAGCAGCACCAATCAACATTAATTTAGGGTTAGAGATCAATGCAGAAAAGTCTGTCATTGCTCCAATTCCCAAGAAAATCAACGGTGGATACCAACCCTGGCTAACACCTCCATAAAGGATGTTTAGTACAGAGTTCTGTTCGTAAACACCTACCTGTAGTCCAGGAAACAATGGAATGTTTCCAATAAGGATACCAAACCCGATAGGAACAAGAAGCATAGGCTCCCAATCCCTTGTGATGGCAAGGTATATGAAAACCAATCCTATTAATATCATAAGGATATGGCCAAGTGTTACATTGGCAAATCCTGTGTACATAAAGAACTGGCCCAAGTTGTCTAATATACTAGCTTCGTAAACCATAATTAACCGATTATTACAAGTGGAGCACCCTCAAGTACTGAATCACCTTTACCAACTTTAATTGCAGTTACTGTACCGTCTGCAGTAGCCTCAATAACGTTCTCCATTTTCATGGCCTCAAGAACCATTACTTTCTGGCCTCTCTTCACTGCATCACCCTCTTTAACGCAAACTTCAAGGATTACGCCTGGAAGAGGAGATGTTACAGCCTGGCCTGCACCACCTGCAGCAGCAGGTTTGTTTACTTTCACCTCAGGTGCAGCAGATGATTTTGCAACTGGTTTTGCAACAGGGGCTACAGCAGCTTTCTTGATTGGTTTCTCAAACTCAACTTTAAATGGAGTTCCATTTACCTCCACCTCTGCAACTGAGCCATCTACCTCGTTAACGGTAACAGCATAATCGTTACCATTAATTTTCAATTTATATTCTTTCATTATCTTTAATCTCTTTTAATGATTTATTTTTTTAATTGTGGAGTCTCTCTTAGTGTGTAAATCTTAGAACTCCAAGGTGAGTAAGATTTAGATACTTTATTAATGGTAAGTACTGTATACTCAACGTCATGTGCCTCATTGTCCTGCATGAACAAGTGAATGGCCATAGAGATAGCCGCATAAGTCTCTGCCGATACCTGACCAGATGTATCCGCTTTTTCCTTGCGCGAAGTTCCCTCCATAGCTTTGACAGCGTTCTCTGATTTTTTCCTGATATGGAATTTGCCAACTTGTTTGAATACAAAGAACAATATTGCCAAAGCAAGGAATGTAACACTCATTGCAGTCAAAGTAAGGAAGATACCGTTAGGGTCAACTTTTGACATTACTGCAGATTTTGACTCTCCATCCAATGTAGCGTTATTTGTACTTGGAGTAGGATTGTCCATGTTTATCCAACCGAATTTGGTTGTTTTGTCAGCCTTTGCTGCAGCATCAATTTTAGAGTTCCTGTAGGATGTATAGAATGTTCCAAGTTCGCTGGCAGAACCTTGACCATCCATTTTTCTTCCATAGGACTTGTTTGGCTCCAATGCAGGGAATTCAACTCTGTCTATGATGGTTCGTCCATCTGCTGCAGTGAAAATAATTTCATTTGCTCCATCCAATGTAAATCCAAGGTGGAAAGTACCTCTGTTGGCAATGCCGTCTGCCCAGAACAGAATGTGCTGGCGAGGCTGTACTTTGGTAAGGACATCCCCTTTAGGGATTCTGTACATTGTAAGGTTATTGGGATCTGTAGAAAGATAACAGCCCGCAATATCCACTGTACCATATGATGTGTTGAACAGTTCAATCCAACCGCTTCTGTAGCCATAATCATCCTCAAACCCCTCAGTATTGGTAACCAGTACCTCATTGAGACGCATGTCGGACATATTCTGGGCATTCAGATTAGAAGCGCAGACAAGAACTCCCAACAACAATATAAAACTGTAAAATTTCTTCATTTTTTTTGTTGTTTTAATTATAGAGGAAGGTTGTCGTGCTTCTTCGCAGGGTTTACAAGTTTCTTGGTCTGAAGCTCCTGAAGGGCTCTGATGATACGGAAACGAGTATTTCTTGGCTCAATTACATCGTCAATGTAGCCATATTTTGCAGCGTTGTAAGGATTTGCAAATGCATCTCTGTACTCCTGCTCTTTCTCTTTTGCAAAAGCTTTAGGATCAGCAGCCTCTTTCATCTCCTTACCGTAAAGAACCTCAATTGCTCCTGAAGGTCCCATTACTGCAATCTCACCTGTTGGCCATGCGTAGTTGATGTCACCACGGAGATGTTTAGAACTCATCACACAGTATGCACCACCGTATGCTTTTCTAAGAACAACTGTAACTTTTGGAACAGTAGCCTCACCGTAAGCATATAGAAGTTTTGCACCGTGAAGAATGATTCCGCCGTACTCCTGCTGTGTACCAGGCAAGAAACCAGGAACGTCAACCAATGTTACCAATGGAATATTGAAAGCATCGCAGAAACGTACGAAACGTGCAGCCTTTCTTGAAGAGTTGTTGTCAAGAACACCTGCCAATGCTTTAGGCTGGTTAGCCACGATACCAACTGACTGGCCGTTGAAACGGGCGAAACCTACTACAATATTCTTTGCATAGTCTTTGTGAACCTCAAGGAATTTACCCTCGTCAACGATAGCACCAATTACCTCATAAACATCGTATGGTTTGTTAGGATCATCAGGGATAATCTCATTCAATGAATCCTCAAGTCTGTCGATAGGGTCGTTTGTCTCAACATAAGGGGCCTCCTCAAGGTTGTTCTGAGGAATATAACTCAATAGAGCCTTGATAACCTCAAGACCTTCCTCCTCATTGTCAACTGCAAAGTGAGCAACACCACTCTTTGAAGCGTGAACGCTTGCACCACCAAGCTGCTCCTGGGTAACATCCTCACCTGTTACAGATTTCACAACTTTAGGACCTGTAAGGAACATGTAACTTGTACCTCTGGTCATAATGTTGAAGTCAGTAAGTGCAGGAGAATACACAGCACCACCGGCACATGGACCGAAGATTGCAGATATCTGAGGGATAACACCTGATGCAAGGATATTTCTCTGGAAAATCTCAGTATAACCGGCAAGAGCATTAACACCCTCCTGAATACGTGCTCCACCTGAGTCGTTAAGACCGATAACTGGTGCACCCATTCTCATACCTTTATCCATTACTTTACAGATCTTCATTGCAAAGCTCTCTGAAAGGGAACCTCCGAATACTGTGAAGTCCTGTGCAAATACGTAAACCATACGGCCGTCAATTGTACCTCTACCGGTTACAACACCGTCACCAAGGAATACGTTCTTCTCCATACCAAAGTTTGTACAACGGTGTGTAACAAACATATCGAACTCCTCAAAACTTCCCTCATCAAGAAGCATATTGATTCTTTCACGAGCAGTATATTTGCCTTTTTCGTGCTGTGAGTCAATTCTTTTTTGACCACCGCCAATGCGAGCTTTCTCACGTAGAGAAATCAGCGCTTTTACTTGTTCGAGTTGATTGCTCATTTTTATAAATTATGTTAGGTTTAAATTAAATTACATTTTTGAAGGATCTTCGCAAAGCTCTGTGAGAACGCCACAAGTTGATTTTGGATGAAGGAATGCAATGTTCAAACCCTCAGCACCTTTTCTAGGAGCCTTGTCAATAAGTTGAACCTCTTTTGCTGCCAACTCATCAAGAGATGCCTGTACGCCATTTGTAGCAAAAGCAATGTGGTGTACACCCTCGCCTTTCTTCTCAATGAATTTTGCAATTGTACCCTCTGGAGAAGTGCTCTCAAGAAGTTCAAGTTTGGTCTGTCCAATCTTGAAGAATGCGGTTTTAACTTTCTGGTCAGCTACTTCCTCTATAGCATAGCATTTTAGACCAAGTTTCTCCTCATAATAAGGAATAGCAGTCTCCAAAGATTTAACTGCAATGCCAATGTGCTCAATATGTGTTAGTTCCATATCAATATGTTTTTAAATGTTAGAATATGTGCATATTATCTTGCAAATGTAATAAATATTCAAACCTTTTCCCAAAAAACACAATTAAATTTCTCCCGACAGGGGAACATTTTCAGACACTTTTGTTCCCCGAGGCAGCATTATTCTTCGTAGGGGAACACTTCGGGGCATTTTTGTTCCCCGAGGTGGATTTTTCTGCGGTAGGGGAACATTTCGGGGCGTATTTGTTCCCCGAGGTGGATTTTTCTGCGGTAGGGGAACATTTCGGGGCATTTTTGTTACCGGTCTCGATTTCTGAGTTATTTGATTTTGTCGGGAAACAACTCATTAATTATTTCTTCGTCTATCCTCAATACTCTCTTTATTTGTTTATTACCGGCATTATAGTTGAAATGCAATTCTTTTGCAATATCAATTTTTTGCATTTTATCCAATCCTTTTGGGGAAGTGTTGAATTTTTTATAACTGAGACTATAAATTGCATTTAATATTTCCTCATCCGTATATGTTATACGGTCTCCTAATTGTTTTGCAATCTCCCCATAGGTTTCTACTCGCCTGGTAATGGAATTCAAATAATGATGGGCATCCTTGAAGATTCTATTTGCTTCATCTATAGCAATATAACACATTGGTGATATATATTTTCCTACAAAATAATAGTTTTCTGGAAATTCGTTAAAATGGGTATGAAATATACTTTTTCTTTCTCTTATGGATTTTTTCCCAATTTTCACTTTCAAAGTATTGTCATCAGTCAGATTGAAGAAGTATCTGTTTGAGCCCCACGGATACGAAAAAGGGGTATAATTTTTATTGACCAGATAACCGTTCCTGTTAACATATGCAATAGAATTTCTCAAATAATTTTCATCTTCTATCCTAAAGATATTGTGGGTAAATCCTTTGCAATCAGTAGAATATCCTTTTTGTGCCATATATTTGGAAAGCCTTTTCCTGAATTCTTCAAAAAATCTTTCTATATTTTCCTCCCTCCCGCGCATAATAAAATGAACATGGTTGCTCATAAGTTGAAATGTAAGAATGTTCACATCATTCCTGAATACTCCCGCACATAAAGCAACCAGATTCATTCCAAAAATGTAATCATCTGTGTTTTTGAACAGTATTCCCGACAGTTCTCCCGGTGAGCATAAATGCCAGTACTCACCGATTAAATTTATAGTCATTACTGATTTTTCTTCCATTCCGAATTTTTCTGCAAGAATAAGATTAATTGCCGGACTTGCATTTCTAAAACAGAAAATATTGAATCAATATGAAAATAATTGCTTTTTTTAAGAAAGCATACCTTTTTTCAAAAAATGTTTCCCTCCGTTGGGGAACATTTCGGAGCAATTTTGTTCCCCGAGGTGGATTTTTCTGCGGTAGAGGAACATTTCGGTGCACTTTTGTTCCCCGACGTGGATTTTTTCTGCGGTAGGGGAATATTTCGAGGCTCTTTTGTTCCCCGAGGCAACAACTTCCCTGGTTGGGGAACAATTCGGAGCATTTTTGTTCCCGGGAGCGGTGTCCTGGGGCGTTAACCGGGGGGAGTTATAAAAAAAGAGTCAGGGATTCTATCCCAGACTCTTTTTAAGTTGTATGCTGATTCAATTGTATGCTGAGTCTTACTCAGACATGTCCATAGTGTGGTACACGTTCTGAACATCGTCATCTTCCTCGAGTTTGGCAAGAAGTTTCTCAACATCTGCCTTCTCCTCTGCAGAGAGTTTCTTTGGCTCTGATGTAGGGATTCTTTCAAACTGACCCGATTTTATTTCAAATGTGTTTGCCTCAAGGTATTTCTGGATTTCTCCGAAAGATTCAAATGCACCGTATATGGTAATAGTATTTTCTTCCTCGTCTCTGAAAATCTCATCTACACCGTAGTCAATCATCTCAAGTTCCAGTTCTTCCATATCCAGACCCTCTTTGTTCACAACATTGAACACACATTTGCGCTCGAACATGAAATCAACAGAACCGGATGTACCCAATGAACCGCCAAATTTGTTGAAGTAACTTCTTACGTTTGCTACAGTCCTGTTATTGTTGTCTGTTGCTGTCTCTACAAGCACTGCAATTCCGTGAGGTGCGTAACCTTCGTAAACAATCTCCTTATAATCTGCTGTGTCTTTCTCAACTGCACGTTTGATAGCCCTGTCAATGTTGTCTTTAGGCATGTTCTCACTCTTTGCAGTCTGGATGAGAGTACGGAGTCTTGGGTTAGTGTCGGGATCCGGGCCACCTGATTTTGCACAAATGGTTATCTCCTTGCCAAGTCTTGTAAATACGCGGGCCATGTTTCCCCAGCGTTTCAGTTTTCTCTCTTTTCTGAACTCAAATGCTCTTCCCATATCTGTAGTTTTTTTCTGTCTCTCTTAAATGAGTTGGCTCAATTATTTTGCGTTCTGGATACGTGAAATATACTTGTTTATATCAAATCCCTCAGGAGACTGTGCATAGTTGGACTTTATCTCCTCATAAAGCTTCAAAGCCTCAGCAGGTTTGCCAAGTTCCTCACAGATAATGCCCGCTTTTAGCAGATAATTTGCAGCAAGAACATTGTCGGAAGCGGCTGCAGCAGACTTATAGCTGCTTAGCGCATTCTCAAGATTATTCATTGCAGCGTATGCGTCACCGATACATGCAAGGGCTCTTGCAGCAAGAATTTCATCTTTGCCGTTGTATTTCTTAAGATTTGAAATAGCTTCCTCGTAGTTGCCCAACTGCAAGTTGCAGATACCTGCATAGAAATATACTGCCTCACCCGATTTTGTACCGTAATCGCTGATAATCTGGTTGAATCCAAGAGCATTTCCGTCTCCATTGAGCGCTTTCTCAAAGTCTCCGTTTCTGAAATACTGCTCAGCAGTGAATGTCTGTGCCATAGCCTCCTGTTGTGCAGGAAGTGTTACAAAGTTGTGGTACAAAAGTACTGCGGCTACAATAGCAATAACTGCTGCTGAACCGTAAATGATGTGGTTTTTGTAGGTTTCAAAGAATTTTTCAGTCTTTGACAGAGCCTCTGTAACGTTAATTTCAGGCTCCTGAACGTTCTTGTTAGTTGACATATGTATAGTTTTTTCTTATTTTCAAAACAGTGTGCAAATTTACAATAATTTAGGAAATGACAAAGTTTAATTTGAACATATTGTCATTTAAGTATAAGTTTATGTACCAATACTCCATTAAGCATCTTGTTTAGATTGTGGATAATCTCCTCTTTCCTGTAGTACATCTGGGTGCGGAGGATTGAGGAGTTTACTGTGCAGTAAAGTATTCCATCCCTGAAAAACTTGTTGGTTGTGGCCCTTGCACCGTTTTCCCCCACAACAATATCCCACGCCTTGAATATTCTGGCCCGCTGCAGCCCCTCTTCAAGACGCTCTTCCTTTATGAATTCCGCTATTACGGCAGATATCAGTTGTGTATTTTCCCTTTTCATCCCTGTGTGCTGAAATTGCCTGCCGAAACTTCAAACGAGCGGCATTCATCAGTAAATCTCTCCACAATGTTCTCCATCCTCACCTTATTGCTGTCCGAAATGAAAATCTGCCCAAAATGGTCTCCTGCAACAAGGCTCAGAAGGTATTCTACCCTCTGCATGTCAAGTTTGTCAAACACATCATCAAGCAGCAGGATAGGGGCTACACCGTGAAGTTGTTTCATTATATCAAACTGTGCAAGTTTCAGTGCAACGAGGAAACTCTTCTGCTGCCCCTGGGAGCCGCATCTTTTGAGGGGCATATCATTAATCGTAAAATCTATCTCATCTTTGTGTACTCCCGACGAGGTGTATTTCAGCATTGCATCCTTCTGACGGTCACCTTTGAGCAGATTCTCAAGGGTATCTTCCTGCAGATGCGATACATATCTGAGCTGTACCTTCTCCCTGCTTCCGCTGAGTGCCGCATAGTACCCATATACCTTCTCTTCAAGGTTCCTGCAAAGTTCATCCCTTTTCCTGTATATGTAATCTGCATTTGTGGAGAGTTGCCAGTCAATTGTATCAAGAAGTTCCCAGCAGATGCTATCCATTTTCAGCAGCCTGTTCCTCTGCATTAGTAACTGGTTGTACTGCTGCATCCTCTTCAGGTATTCCTTGTCTATCTGTGAGAGTATGAGGGTAAGGAACTTGCGTCTCTCTTCACCGGCTCCGTTTACCAGAACGGTATCGGCAGGTGAGACCATTACAATAGGATATCTCCCTATATGCTCGGATATCCTTTTATATACTTTGGAGTTCTTTTTTACAACCTTTTCTGCATCCCGCTTCATCCCCACGGATATGATGTCTTCCGTATTGTCATCCAATACATAGGAACCGTTAAGGGCTGCACATTCCTCACCAAACTTGAAAGTATAGGCATCCGTACTGGAGAAAAAACTCTTTGTCATGGACAAATAATAGATTGCATCCAGCAGGTTGGTCTTTCCCTCACCGTTATTTCCCGAAATACAATTTATCTTTCGGGAAAATTCAAGTTGGGCATCTCCAATATTTTTGAAATTGTTAACAGAAATCCTTTTCAAATGCATAATGGTGCAAAGATAATTCTATTCCCGACAACTTAAAAATAATCCAAAGTATTTGACTCTACAATATATCTTGAATTCATCTTCTGTTTCAAATATTTTACAGGTATATATAAGTTTCACATGTGCCTGTTATTTAAATTATTTTTAATAACTTTGTAGGAACAGCCTACATCAATTTGTATTACTATGAAACGTCTTCTTTTTATTATTGCATTTCTGTTGTGTTCTGTATCGTATGCGCAGACACCCGTATATCTTACCAAGGCCTATAAGCCTGTGGATAGCGACCGTTATACAGCATACTCTTCGCTTGAGATTCAGGGAGGCGATGTTTGGAACAATTGTTTCACTTTAGGAGTGATCAATAAATATCACGGCCATGCAACATTCAATATTGGAGGCAAGTATGAAACCATATCATTTATATTGGGCGCGGTTAAGAATCACGGTGGATATGATCCTAATATAGTGCAGATTCATGCAGATGGCAAAAGGATTTTCGACCATGTGCTGAGAGATGGAGATCTGGAGCAGCACTTTACATTGAATATAAGCGGAGTTGATAAACTTGAGTTCAGTCTGGTGAAGCCGGAGGTTGAGCCAGCATTCTGTGAGGTTGCGCTTTGGACAAAAGGGCAGACACCGCACGACCTTCGCGGAAAACACGATCCTGAGGTAAAGTCAAGAATGCTTTTCAGGGATATTGCCCCTTATCGTATAAACTATTCCTCAGGTAATACTAAAGGAGATAGTGGCCGTCACACATTGGTAGGTCCTGACAAAAAAACCAAGTCCATAAAGATCGGAAACAAGGAGTATGACTACGGACTGTGGCTTGGAATGTCGATGCAACTGATCGGCGGCTGGGAAAGTGAGACGGACTTTAACTTAAGAGGGCAATATGAGACTTTGCGCTTTGTTGTAGGACCATTGGCGACTGATGATGGAAATGATACTTCCAGAGGATGGGTCAGCGTATTGGGTGATGGTAAAATCCTGTATGAATATGAAATCAATGAGGAAAGTATAGCCCAGCAGGTGACCCTTGATGTCAAAAGGGTCCATAAACTCGCCTTCACAAGCGAACAGGCGAGCGGCAGTCTGGATGCAGCCATTGTTGATGCTTGGGTTTATCCGAAAGGGGAGGCTCCTGAAGTGGAAACAGGGACAGGTGTTGCTGTTACGGTCGATGCACCTGACCCTCGCCTGAAGGAACTTCCGGATGTGTGTAAGCTTATAAGCAATATTCCTCCCTATTCTCTTCGTGGCCAGGTTGAAAATCAGCTATATGAAGGTGTTTCAGATTATGTGACCTTCTCTATGGGTGGCACCAAGTTCAATGAGGGCTTTCTGCTTTATAATTTAGCCAGTTTTTTAGACGGTGACGTACGTTCCCATGCCATATTCGATCTTGGAAATGAGTTCGATTATGTGAGCTTCACTGCCGGATATGTAAGCAAGAGCTGGGTGATGGGCAATGATGTACTTAGCGTTTATGCTGATGAAGAACTGATTCTTCAGGTCCCTCTCCACTCCACTTATCCTAACCAGAAAATTATTCTCCCGATAAACAAGTGCAGGAAACTGAAATTCGAAAGCAGCGGACAGAGTACGATGGATGCAGCAGCATTCGGTGTTGCAGACCTTGTCGTATATCGTGGAGAGCCTGTGGAGAACGACCTGTTTGTGCATCCTATACCGGAATGTCCTGATGAGATTGATCTTATAGATCTTGGAGCCCCTTATATCCATTATGTAAGTTCATCGAGGGAGGGTGCTTTTGTAGATGGTAAGTCTATGAAGAATTATTTTACCAGATATGACAATAGCAGAATTTATAAAGGATTCGTACTTCAGACCAGTTCGCATTTCTCTTTAGATTTCGGTGCGCTCTCCGGTTCTGATGCTGTGGGTGCAGGTGCAATCGGTGCTGCGGCAGTAGGTGCCTCATTTGTTGCAACAGGAGCAGCGGTGGGAGGTGTTACAGTAGGTGCTACTCTTGCCCCTATTGCTCCGCTTCTCATGCTTGCTGCAGGTGGAGAAGCAGTGGAAAATTCATGTGCGGCCTTCAATACTTATGGCCAATACAATAGTGTTACTTTTACCGTAGAGTGTCTGAGGAAGGAAGGTGATACCCAACTTCTTGGACCGGATACTATGCAGCCCGACATCAGTGAACGCAAGGAGAGACTTCTGATAGGTTCAAACCTGAATGTGGTGGCTGAACTTGATGTATTTGAAGGTATGCAGCCGCAGACTGTCACAGTTCCTATTGAGGGATGTGAGCAGTTGATGTTCTGGCTTTCAAATACCAACGGAACATCTGCTGCCTATGTTTTCCATGATATTAAACTGTCAAAGAAAAAAAGCGGACTGGTTGTTCCTGAAGATATGCGTCCAGCCCTTACAGTGGTTACTGAACCGGTCTGGACAACCCTAACCGTTCCTGAAGGGTGGGAACATCCTGGAAAAACTGGAGTTAAGGTAATTGATGATTTCATCTGGGATTTCACAGATCTATATAGTGAGGTACAGAAGGCCCTTACAAAAAGGGCTCCGGGTTATAATGTATATACTTACTATCTCGAAACAGAGACTGGTCAGATATGCAAGGCTGTGAAGCTGTTCACCAAAGGTGAGGAAGTGGCAAGCGGTTCTGATGGCTGGAGAATTCCATATACTCTCAATGAATATAAATATGATTTAGAAGAACTTGAATCTTTGAGGGAAAATGTAACAGACCTCTTGATACAACTCCCGACAGCTAACTTAAGCATTGTTGAATTGGGCTTAGGTGCCATCTCTTTCCGTAAAGTAATGAAGGTGGCCAATAAGATGCTTCTTGAACTTAGAAAGGTTATTAATGATATGTACAGATGCGCACGTGAAAATGAAGCCTACCTTGTAACTCTGTTGAATTCTGCAATCGATATAGATGGTCGCGTAACGACAGAAAGGACCATTTTTGCACCACTTCTGCCTGGTGAGATACCTCCTGCAGGAGAGACTGCAAAGGTGCGTAACTTTTCTGAATGATAATTTATCTTGGATACAGGAAATATAATGAAACAATACTTCAATATAATCAAGATAGAGACATCCATGGATTCTGGAGTGGGCAACAGGGTCAAGTCTTGGGAACATTTTGATACTGATCTTCTTGTGTCGGGACATACTTTTATTGTATATGGCCGGGAATTGACTATTGTATCAATTGATGAAGATGTGATGGTCTTTGACTATAGAGACCGCACATTTAAACTTAACCGCCATTGGCAGGTACTCGGCACACCGGAATTTGACACTTCAAATGAAAGGCTTTCAAAACAGGCCAGAAACGTATTCTTCTTCAGCATAGACCGTGATACGGAATTGGAATGGTCAGATAAATATGCGGCTGAACTGATTGGTCAAATGAACAAGAATAATGATGATGGAAACATTTGGAGGAATATTCCGCTGGTTCGTGAGTTCATTCACGAATTGAAGGATGTCGCTCCTTTCAGATCAGAGATCATCAATCCGGTATATAAGGCCCATTTCATTGCTTCCATGCTCGAAAATGACTTTATAGACAAACGGGAAACTCCTCGTCTATTCCAGTCATTGTGCGAGTTATACAGGCTCTACCGTGACTTTGAAGATCCATCAGACTTCGATGACTACCTTCAGGAACATTTCGACAAGAATTACTTCAGACAGGTGGACAAGTGGATATACAAATTGGCCATGATTGTCCGAGATCCGCAGTGGGAGCATGCCCTTCAATGTTGGGATGGATTGGGTGGAATGCTCAAGGTGGATCCTGTACAGGCAACTGAGAAGTGGGAGGAGGTTATTTATGAGGTGGAAAAGGAACTGGACGAACAGTTGAAGGACGAGCCACGTGGAATGGGATTCTGTTTCAGTTACTGGAGCGCAAAGAGAGCGGCACTTGCACACAGGGGCATTGAGTGGCGGAGCCCGTCGGCAATGAATCCAAGAGTTATGTTCGACTGATATGAATAAATAATTAAACTATGAGAAGGTTTTATACGCTGGCCGGAATTCTCTCCCTCTCGGAGGAAGAAAAGGAATTGATCCAGCAGCAGGCCCTGGAAGGTGATCCTGTTGCCTGTTACAAGTTGGCGGAAATCCATCTGCATCTCCATAAGTGCGAGGATTATGTGGCATCGGTGCAAGAACTGCTGCAGAAAGCGAGTGAAGGTGGAGTGGCAGATGCAGATGCCACTATGGCTATAATGATGTTCCGTGGGGAAATCGAGCCATTCGATCCTGTAGCGGCTGCCAAGCGTCTGGAAAAGGCCATCAATGACAGAAGTGATCGCGGAACAGCATTCCAGCTCAGGAACCTTCTATATGGCAGGTACGGATACGAGCCGAATATCGACCTTGTCAGGCAGACGCTCGACCAGATTCTCTCACAAGGCGACGATCCATATTGGTGCGCCCTGATGGGAGACCTACTCATGGCAGAGGGAAAGGTAGTCGAATCACGTCAGTGGTACGAAAAGGCCGTTGCGGGCGGAGAGACTGGCGCCTATGCAGATCTTGCGGTGGCAAGAGGAATAAACGACGACTATACCTTCAGAGACTATGAGGCATATTACGACACATTGATGGAAGGCAATGATGCCATGGA
>JAZNUM010000042.1:0-52176 GCA_045592325.1 Candidatus Egerieisoma sp. | reverse complement strand
CTCCGAGGACGTTGTGGGCACAAAAAGGTATCCAAATGTGCCCGGAGGAGGGGCAAAGTGCCGCTCGGGAACAAAAATGCTGCCTGGTGTGCCCGTCGGGAGCAGAGTGGGCACAAAAAGGTATCCAAATGTGCCCGGAGGAGGGGGACAGTGCCGCTCGGGAACAAAAATGCCGCCTGGTGTGCCCGTCGGGAGCAGAGTGGGCACAAAAAGGTATCCAAATGTGCCCGGAGGAGGAAAAAAGTGCCTCCCGGGAACAAAAATGCCGCCTGGTGTGCCCGTTGGGAGCAGAGTGGGCACAAAAAGATACCCAAATGTGCCCGGAGGAGGGGGAAAGTGCCTCCCGGGAACAAAATTGCCGCCTGGTGTGCCCGTCGGGAGCAGAGTGGGCACAAAAAGATACCCAAATGTGCCCGGAGGAGGAAAAAAGTGCATCCCGGGAACAAAAATGCTGCCTGGTGTGCCCGGAGCCGGAGGAGAGGATGCCGGAGTATTCTTTGGATGACCTTCTGCGGGGTAGGGGAAGCATTTTTAGGTGGGAGGATCTGCAACTGCAGGGTACCCCTTTGCAGATGAGGGTGTGGAGGGAACTTTTCAATCTTCTTCCCGACGAACTTGTCACTTATTCGGAGTTGGCCAACCGTTGTGGGTATCCTCGAGCGGTGAGGGCAGTGGCAACAGCGGTAGGGAAGAATCCTGTTTCGCTTATAATACCATGCCACAGGGTGGTGAGGAAGTCCGGCAACCAAGCAGGAGGACATAAGCCAGGCAACCAAGCAGAGAAGAGGAAGTCATGTAGTCGCAAGAGTGCAATAAGTGCTGAAGCATGGGAATTGGGAAACTACAGATGGGGGAGTGAACTTAAAAAAAGGATATTGGAATGGGAAGGGATAATTTGATTGACCGCCTCAGGGGTGAAGCGGAGGAGCAGTACAGGATTTTCAACCAGAAGTTTGTCCTGACAAACAGGAATGTGATGTTGGGGGTGAAGGTTCCCAGGATGCGGAGCATTGCCAGGGAGATTGCCGGCGGAGATTGGGAGGATTTCCTGATGGGATATGGTTTTTGCGTGGGAGGTCCAGGAACTGATGCTGAAAATGGAGCCGCATCCGAAGCCACATCCGGAGCCGCATCCGAAGCCACATCTGCATCCGCATCCGTAGTGCAGACCGCAAAATTTGAGAAACAGCGGGAGAGGCAGCAGCAGAGGGAGGAACTCTGCCGCACTATCTTTTTTGAGGAGGTGATGATTATTGGTATGGTGATTGACCTTATAAATGTGGAGCCGGTAAGGAGGTTGGCCCTTGTGGAGCAGTTTGTTCCCCTTATAGATAACTGGGCGGTGTGTGATGTCTTCTGTGGAGGGGCAAAATGGGTAGGTGAGCCCGGCAGGGGACCCAAGTCATGCAATAAGGTTCCGCAGGAGCGGATGTGGGAGTTTCTGTTGAGGTATCTGCAGAGTTCCAGCGAGTTTGAAATCAGGTTCGGAGTGGTTATGTTAATGTCGTATTTTCTTACGGAGGAGTACATAGGGGAGGTGCTGCTCCAGATGGAGAATGTGCGCAAAGGGGATTATTATGTGGATATGGCGGTGGCGTGGTGTCTGGCAACTGCGACGGCCAAATTTGATGAGAGGATACAGGAGTTTGTGCGCAATGCCTGTCTCACTCCAAGTGTGATTAAGAAATATGAACAGAAGGTGAGGGATTCCCTTAGGGTAAGAGGGGCCAAGAAGCAATTCTGAGGGTGAGATAGTGTGATGTTTAAGGGGGATAGAGTAATAATTAACCAACCAATTATGAAAGATGCAATAAATACAGAAGGCAAATGGGAGGTGCTCAGCAGTGAGTATCTGTTCCGCAGGCCATGGCTTACAGTAAGGAAGGATTGTGTAAAGTTGCCTACAGGGCAGATCAATGATGAGTTTTATGTTCTGGAGTATCCCGATTGGGTGAATGTGATAGCCATTACCAAGGATGGTGAGTATGTTATGGAGAGGCAGTACAGGCATGGCTTGGGAGTTACCTGTTATGAGATTTGTGCTGGTGTTGTGGAGGAGGGGGAACCCCCTCTTGAGGCAGCCAAAAGGGAACTTCTTGAGGAGACCGGTTATGCCGGAGGAGAATAGAAAGAGATTATGACTGTTTGCGGCAACTCCTCTACCACCAACAATTATACCCATTGTTTTGTGGCCCGTGGGGTGGAGAAGGTTGCAGGCCAGAGTCTCGACCGCACCGAGGATATTAAGGTGGAACTCCTTTCCAGGGAGCAGGTGAAAGGACTGCTGGTGGGTAATCAGTTTACCCAGGCGCTTATGGTTGCCCCTTTGTGGAGGCATTTTGCAGGTGAGATCCGGCGTTCCGGGGAGGTTCAGTATTCCGGAGAGATTAAGTTTCCCGACTAGGAAGAAGGGTAATTCGTTTTCCATAATTATAAAATACATGTATGAAACAGTTATGTAATAACTATGCTTATGGCGAAGATATTTTTATGCATGAATGGGTTAATCTCAATGGCAACCTTGGATCTGAGGACGGAAGAAAGCATTGCTACTCCCTCTTCAGTAAAGGCGAGTGTTCTATATCTATTACCCCCTCTTTTTGAGGTCGCAATTTGCGACCTCAAACTGTTTTCCAATAAGTTACACTCCTCATTTGTCAGTTCAAACATAAAATCTTCCGGGAATCTGCCAATATTTCTCCGTACAGATTCATTAAGTCTTTTTGTTTCTACTCCGTACATTTTAGCCAGATCTCTATCAAGCATTACCTGTACACCTCTAATCTCATAAATGCAATTTCTTATCTCCTGCAATTCCATACTAAAATGATTTAGCAATTGTGTGCGCAAAGTGCAAAAAATATTCTTATTCTTATTTTGAAAAAAGAAAAACTTATGTCTGAAAAAGAAAATGTATGCGCTTTTCACTTTTTTTGTGTGAAAATCATAAATTTGATGTTACAAATCCACACCTTTTCCGTATTACTTGTGAAGGGAGGCGGAAAGAGGTGTTTTTCTCCCGACAGTTATTATAGATGACAGCACAGGAACTGAATACAGAGTTTGTTGAGGTGAAGGATGCCGCATACAGGTATGCGGCGAGCCTGCTCCATAATCGGGAGGAGGCGGAGGATCTGGTGCAGGACCTGTACGAGAAACTCTGGGGGAGGAGGCTGCTGGTGAGGAAGAAGGGTTTTGTGCCGCTGGTTATGGTGAGTGCGAGGAATATGTGTATGGATATTCTCAGGGCAAGGAGGAAGGGTTGGGAGTGGCAAGGGGGGCAAGTTGGAGATGGAAGAGAATGGGGCTTTGCCCCAGTGATGGGCCGGGAGACGGTTTGCAGTGGGGAGCAGGAGGCGGATTGCAGTTGGGAGGAGGAGAAGGAGAGGGAGGATATGGCGGCAATTGTGGGGAAACTGGTGGAGAGGTTGCCGCAGAGGGAGAGGGAGGCGTTCCATTTGAGGGTGGTTGAGGGGCTGGATTATGATGTGGTGGCCCAGATTGTTGGAGTTAATGAAAGTGCGGCAAGGATGGCCTGTTCAAGGGCCCGCAGTAAAATAAAGGAAGAACTGGTTAAAATTATGGATTATGGAGTGGAAAGAGAAAAGGACAGATGAGGTTTTGCAGCAGTATGTTGCCGCGCAGAGGCGGCAGACAGTGGAGGTAAAACTGAGAGAGCCCGGAACTGGGAAGAACCTGTTGTGGGGATTCAGACCGGCGGTTGTGGCAAGGTATTCGGTTGCGGTGGCGGCATCGCTGGTGTTGGGGTTGTTTCTTCTGCTCAATGAGCCCCAAAAGGTGTATGGTTATATTAATGAGGTTCCCGTTACAGACAAGGCCCGGGCGGTGGAACTCTCGCAGCAGATGTTTGAGGATCTGGCCCTGGGGATGGCTCCGGCAGAGGATGCATTGGATAATTTGTTGAAATTGTAATTTTTTGATGATATGAAAAAGTTTGTAGGTTTATTGTTGTTGGCTGCAGGAATTTTTGGTACTGCATATAAGGCGGATGCGCAAGGGTTGAAATTGGGTATCCAGGGGATTACTTTTGAGCCCGATACTGTGGTTAAGGAGAGTGTAAATTTCCATTCGGCAATTTCTGTAAAAAAGAAGGAGAAGAGTACAGCCCTTTATATAGGCGGTTCAAAAAGGTCTTCAATAAGGTTGTTTGAGTATGGCTGGAACATGTTGGACAAGGAGGTTCCGGGGGACTGGTTTGAGATAAACAACTGGAAATCGCAGCAGGTTACAATAAATCCCTTTAATGTGAGCATTACAAATGCCAAGGGGAATGTAGGGCTTTCAATGGCCCTGGGTCTGAGGGCTAACAACTACAGGTTTGAGAGTGCTTATACAATGGAGGAGGTTGGTGGAATGGTAAATCCTGTGCCTATTGAGGGGAGAATTAAGAAGACAAAGTTTACAACTGCAGCAATTCATATTCCGGCAGAGTTTACAATTGGAAAGCCATCCAGATTTGCCGTGTCAATGGGAGGTTTTGCAGATGTGGTTTTCAACTCCCATACCAAAATAAAATACAGGGGAGGGAGCAAGGATAAGGCAAGGGATTTCCCTGTCAACTTCCTGCAGTGCGGATTCAGCGCAAGGGTTTCATGCAAGTATGTCTCCATCTATTGCAACTGGTATCCCGGAGGACTCTTTAAAAATGGACGTGGCCCTAAAATGGATGTTTGGAGTATTGGTATAGGATTATAATGTCTTGGAATATGAAAAGGTATATATTGCTTGTTATGGCTTTTCTGTGGTGCGGTTATGCCATTGGACAAAGCCAAGGTTTCCTGGAGGTGTACCGGCAGGCAGGTCAGGTGCTCAAGGAGGGTGATACCGGAATTACCACAACAGAGGTTTCGGGAAAGATGCTGCAGGAGTTGCTCCCTTCAAAGGCCAAGGAGAGTTTTCATGTGGTGAACAGGATAGACAATATCAGGCAGATAAAATTTGCCCCATCGTCGGGAAAAGAGTTGTACAACAGAATTGATTCTTTGGCGGTAAATGGGGGAATTTATGAACAGATGTCAATTATAAATGTTGACGGGCAGAGGGTCTCCGTTTACAAGGCTCCGTATGGGGCGCTTAAGAGTGAGTATCTGATACTCATTTCAAAGGATACTGCTGCGCTGGTGTGTGATATTGTGGGGAATATAAGCATGAAGGATATTATGGGGCTGCTGTACGGGAAGCAGTAGCGGGTTAATGTAGGTGAAACGATGCCCATATGGGGCCGGTAAGGCTTGATATGGGCATCGTTTTTTTGTATATTCGCACAAACTTTAAAAACGATTTCAAATATGGAAAACAATAACAATTGCTGGACAATGCCTCGCATTGGAGACCAGGCTCCTGAGTTCAGGGCAATGACTACACACGGAAAACTCAATTTTCCACAGGATTATGCAGGAAAATGGAAGATACTTTTCAGCCACCCTGCAGATTTTACACCGGTATGTACCACGGAGTTCATCTCTTTTGCAAAGATGCAGAAGGAGTTTGAGGCCCTGAATACCCAACTGGTGGGTCTCTCAGTGGATAGCCTCAGCAGCCATATTGCATGGGTGAGGAACATAGAGGAGAAAATTGAGTGGGACGGCAACAAAAATGTAAAAATCGGCTTCCCGATAATTGTAGATTTGAGCAAGGCGGTTTCAAAACTTTACGGTATGATTATGCCGGGTGAGGCCAACAATGCCTGTGTGAGAGCGGTATTCTTCATTGACCCTGCAGACAAGATACGTGCAATTATCTATTATCCGTTGGTACTTGGCCGCAATTTTGAGGAGATAAAGAGGGTGATTGTAGGGTTGCAGACTGCAGATGCCCACGATGTTGCCCTTCCTGCAAACTGGACTCCCGGTAAGGAGGTGGTTCTCCATTATCCTACCACCACAGAGGATGTTGAGAAGAGGTGTGCCGAGGAGGGTATCACCTGTAGCGACTGGTATTTGTGTACCAAGAAATTGTAATTTATAGGAGAAAGGGTGTAAATAGTTTGGGATTTGTCTGTGATGAGTCGTCTTTATAGCAGAAATCATTAATGGAAAGTAATGAAGAATTTTATAAAGACATTGTTTGTTTGTTCTGCAGTTCTGGCTGCATCATGCAGCTCTTCTGATAAGGAAATCCCTGAAATGCCACAGCCGGAGGCACCCGTTGTGACTGTAACTGATGAACTGGAAACAATAGTAAAACGTTATAGCGCAGTGGGGCTGGCTGTTGCTGTTGTAAATGAAGATAAAGTCATTTATGAGGAGACTTTCGGCTACAAGAATCTTGAAAACAGGACAAAATGGTTAAGGGATGATGTGTTGCGTATAGCATCCATTTCCAAATCATTTGTGGCAACATCAATATTGCAGCTTGTGGAGCAGGGGAAGTTGGGACTTGATGATGATGTTTCGGATCTTATGGGTTTTGTGGTAAGGAATCCGAAATTCCCCGATACTCCAATTACAGTAAGGATGCTTTTGTCGCATACATCAAGCATGAGTGATGCCAACGGGTATTTTACTTTGGATAATCTCAATAGGGAGACTTCAAGGACTTGGGAAAAGGCATGGAACAGTTATGCTCCCGGCTCAAAGTACCAGTATTGCAATCTTGGCTATAATACACTTGGTGCAGTTGTTGAGAAAGTGAGTGGCGAGAGGTTTGACAAATATGTTTCAGACCATATTCTCAAACCGCTGGGAGTTTATGCGCACCATAATGTCCATGAATTGGATGCTTCAAAATTTGTGGGAATCTACACTTTTGACACTTCAAACAGTTCATATAAAAAGTCTGATGCCTATTCTTCAATAGAGGCTGCCCTTGCAGATTACAGGATGGGATATTCTACCCCTGTTTTCTCTCCAACTGGAGGCTTGAAGATTTCTGTGGGAGGACTCGCAAAGGTAATGAGGATGCATATGAATATGGGAGAGGTTGATGGAGTGAGAATCCTTACCACTGGCAGTTGTGAATTGATGCAAAGTGAGATTACCCCTACAAATTATGAAGGGGAACGTTATGGTATGGCTCTGCTCAGGACAAATGACCTTCTCAAGGGGCACAGGCTTGTAGGCCATGATGGCCTTGCTTTGGGAGCACATACTGCAATGTTCTGGGATAAAGATAAGAAATACGGGTTTGTTATCATGACAAATGGCTGTAATGCCAAAACTGACAGGGTTTTTGCAAATATCCTTTGTGAATCTGCGGAGTGCTTGTACAAATATTTCATAAATGAATAAATTTAATTTAGGTTAAGCAGTGCAGACTCTGTGGCGGATAGAACCGTTATGGAGTCTGTTTTTGTTTATGCTGTTAATAATTTTGAACCAAATATGGAATATTTGTGTAAAATTGATATATTTGAAGGTTGAAAACAGTTTCCCGTAAACAATTTTAATCATAAAATAGAGGTGGATGATATAGGCAAATTGAGAAAGGAATGGGGCGACAGGCTGCATATGTTTGCCTATTCTTATGTCCATTCTCATGTAGTGGCAGAAGACTTGGTTCAAGATGTGTTCCTGAAGATGCTGGAACATAATGTTGATATATCTGAGTACAACAATATAGGTTCCCTTCTTTATACTATCTTGAAAAACAAATGTCTGGATTATATCAAGCATAAGATGGTTGAGGAGAATCACATGCAGGATGTGATTGATGCAAATTACCTTATAGCAAACAGGTATGCATTGGAGGATGATTCCATCAAGATTATTACCGACAATGAAATTCATAAAATTTTACGGGAGGCTATAGCCACTCTTCCTGATACAACCAGGGAGATATTCATTCTAAGCAAATTCAAGGATAAAAAATATCAGGAGATAGCAGACTTGTACGGAATTTCTGCAAGGCAGGTGGAGTACCATATTTTCAAGGCTATGTCACTTTTGAAGGACAGGATGGGCAAATATTATCTTCTTGTCATTTTCTTTCCAGGGCTTTTCTAGCCCTTTTTTCATTTTTTTTGGGATTTTGTATTGTATTATCGTCTTATAAATATGATGATAAAGGAGACTGTTTTAAAATTTATAGAAAGAAAGGCTTCTGCCCGGGAGCAGAAGGAGGTTCTTGCATGGATAGAGTCCAGTGAGGAGAACCGCAGGGAGTTTGCCAGACTCAAGAATTTGAGTGTGGCTATGGATATTATTGCAATGGAACATAAGGAGAAGAGGAGTTCTATAAAACGGCTGCTCCTATGGTCAGCAAGGGTTGCAGCCGTATTGGTTGTATCTGTTTCCATATTCTTGTCGGGAGAATATGTGCAGGAATACAAATTCAAGAAGAGGGCATCGGAGCAGTTTACGGAGATTACTGCCCCATATGGAGAGGTTCTCCACTTTAATCTTCCCGACGGTTCCAAAGTAATTCTCAATAGCGGATCCACTCTTAAATTTTCCAAGATGTTCAATGATGAAAGCAGGGATGTACAGTTGTCGGGAGAAGGATATTTTGAAGTCAGGAAAGATGAGAAACTCTTTAATGTAGTATACCCTATAGAGAGTCCTATTTTCAAACTGAGTGTATTGGGCACAACATTCAATATCTCTTCTTATCCCGACAAAAAGAATGTTGTAACTACCCTGTATGAGGGTGCAATTGAAATAGAGGATTTGAACACACATGAGAATTTCCATCTCAAACCTCATTACCAGCACATTTATGAGAGGAGTACAGGAGTGTCTACTGTAGAATCTTTTTCTGAGACATACCGGTGGACCGACAAATATGTTGTTGCAGATGGTGAAGATATCTCAACCTTTACAAGGAGACTGGAGAAGATATTCAATGTAAAAATCATAATTGACAATGACCTTGTGGGCAATTGCAGTTACAGCGGTGCCCTTTATGGCGGTTCCCTCCAGCAGATTCTTGACAATATGACCTATGTTTCTCCTATAACATACTCAATCAAGGACAGTGGAAAGACCATAATAATTGAGGCCAAGTAAGCAAACACACTAAAACAATTATATCTATGAAGTTTAACCTATTAAAAACAATTGGAGTTACAGTTCTAACTCTTTGTTTGTCTCTCTTGTGTACAGACTCCTATGCACAGGATGCAGGCAAAATGAAAATAACACTTGATGCCAATAACATGAGTGTTAAACAGATTCTGGATAAAGTGGAAAAAGATTATGGCGTAAGATTTTTCTACGATGAAAAGAATTTGAATGTAAACGATTCAAAAACCCTTAAACTTGACAATGCAAACCTTGACGAGTTTGTGAAGGCCCTTTTTAATGGGAAGGCTGAGTACACAACTTCTGCTGGTGGAGTTGTTACTTTGAGAAAAGTTGCTGCTCAGGCAGACAATACTGTAAGGACTGTTACAGGTACTGTTCTGGATAAGAGTGGGGAGCCTGTAATTGGTGCGTATGTACTTATGCAGGGTACTGCTACCGGTACTGCTACAGATGCAGATGGAAAATATGAGCTTAAAGTACCGGCAAATGCAACATTGGAGTTTTCATTGATGGGAATGAAGGATGTTGTTGTTGCTGTAAACGGCAAGGCTGTGATTGATGTTGTGATGGAGGAGGACTCTGAGATGCTGGAAGATGTTGTTGTAACAGCAATGGGTATCAGAAAAGAGAGAAAAGCTTTGGGATATTCTGTAACAGAGTTGAAATCTGAAGAGATTCTTAAGAACAAACAGACCAACGTTGTAAACTCATTGGCAGGTAAGATTGCCGGTGTGAATGTAACACAAGGTTCAGGTGCTGCAGGTGCAGGTTCTGCAATTATCATCCGTGGTGGTAACTCTGCAGATGAGAGCCGTGACAACCAGCCTTTGTTTGTAGTTGACGGTATCATTTACGACAACTCTTCACCTAATGGCGGAAACTCAGGTTCTGATGGTGTGACAGCAAGTGCTACAACATTCTCTAACCGTGTTATGGATATCAACCCTGAGGATATTGAGAGCATGTCTGTTCTGAAAGGTGCTGCCGCTGCTGCCCTTTATGGCTCACGTGCTGCTGACGGTGTTGTCCTCATCACAACCAAAAGAGGTACAGAGGACGGTACAGTTAAAGTGAATTTCTCTTCAAAATATTCATATTCACATGTTGCTTCAACTCCAGAAATCCAGTCAGAGTATGGAAGAGGTGTATATAATATGAACGGATTGTTGTTGTTGGAAGGTGAGATGTCTTCATGGGGTGAGAAAATCAAAGGTAACGTATATGACAACGTTGCAGATTTCTTCCAGGGAAGTTCAGTTTTTGACAACAGTTTCAGCGTTGCAGGTGGCCACAAGAACGGCAATTACTATTTGTCTGCTTCACGATACGACCAGGAGGGTCTTATCCCTGGTACAGGATATGACAAGACCACTTTCCGTTTCAATGGCGAGCAGAAATACGGCAAACTTACTGTAGGTGCCAATGTATCATACACCGTTGCAAATACCGACAAGACCCTTACTTCTGCCGGTTTGTACGATGGTGGCGGTAACGGTACCATGAATGCAATGTACGGTTGGCCACGCAGTGAGAATATGTCACACTATTTGAATGAGGATGGTACAAAATATTACATGTTCCCTTCACTTCTTCCTGAGAACCAGATGGAGAACCCATACTGGATCATCAACAAGAACAGGATGACCGACAAGAATGAGCGTACAACAGGTGCTGTAACTGCAAGTTACAAATTTGCAGAGTGGTTGGACTTGTCGTATAGGATGGGTGTTGACTCATATACCAATGATGCGTACACTTATATTGCTCCAGAAGGTAACGTGAGCAAGGTTTATCAGAACGGACGTTTGAGCAAATCTACAATCAAATACAATTATTTGAATACCAACCTGATGTTGAACTTCCACAAGACTTGGGGAGACTTTGATGTGGCAGCACTTGTAGGTACTGCAACTGAGAATACCGAGTATCAGACAAAAGCCATGTGGGGTCATGATTTCAATGTGCCAGGAACTATTTCGTTTGAGAATATTCTGAAAGAGAACAGGGAGTTCAGCGAGAGGGTTACACAGAAACGTCTTGTAGGTGCATATGGTGAGATAAGGGCATCATGGAAGAATATGGTTTACCTGACTGTTACCGGCCGTAACGACTGGACATCAACTTTGCCTGTAAACAACCGCTCTTATTTTTATCCTTCTGTTTCAGGTTCATTTGTATTTACAGAAGTATTGCCTAAGAACGATGTTCTTACATTCGGTAAAGTACGTGCTTCATGGGCTGAAGTGGGTAAAGATACTGACCCTTATGCAACAAATACTTCAATGTGGGCTACCCAGATAGTCAACGGTAACTTCATTGGTATTGGTAACTATTGGGAGGCAGGTCACAGATTCCTTAAACCTGAGAAACAGAGAGCATGGGAGGTTGGTGCAGAGTTGAAGTTCTTCAACGGAAGACTGGGAATTGACTATACCTACTACCAGTCAGAGACACACAACCAGATTGCAGCACCTCGTCTTGCACAGTCTACCGGTTACATAATGTTTGCAATGAACTCGGGTTCTGTAAAGAACAAGGGTATGGAACTGATGATTACCGGAACACCTGTAGAGACCAAGAACTTCGGATGGGACATCACATTGAACATGGCTGGAAACCGTGGTACACTGGGTGATTTCATTGATGGTATCAACTTTATGAAAGTTACTGATGCACAGGTAGGTGGTGTAATGTCTGCTTCAATTGCCAATGGCGGCGCATTCTTGGGTCTGATTGGTGAGAAATGGGTAAGGGAGAAGGACGAGAACGGCAAGGAGATTGCAGATGGCCGTTACCTTGTAGATCCTGCAACAGGATTGTACAAATTGTCGGGACAGGACAATGTTGTTGCAAACCGTGAACCTAAATTTACAGGAGGTCTTACAAATACATTCCGTTGGAAAGATCTTTCATTCTCATTCCTTTTGGATTTCCGCGTAGGTGGTGACATTTATAACGGTACCCAGTATTATTTGACATCAAGAGGCCAGTCAATGAGGACTTTACAGAGGGATGCTGTTACAGTTGAGGGTATTGATGCCGTTACAGGTGAGGCTTTCACACAGACTTATAGAAAAGGTGAGACTTACATGATAGGTGGTCTTAACCGTTCAGGTGAGTATATGATTCAGGAGTACTGGAACAATTATTCACAGAACTCATACAACTTCATACAGGATGTAAACTGGTTGAAATTGCGTTCAATCAATCTTACATATAACTTCAAGAACCTTATTAAGGGCCAGAATATCATTAAGGGACTTACAGCTACATTTACCGCAAACAATCTGTTCACATGGACAAATTACGAGGGTGGAATGGATCCTGAGGTTGCTGCTGTGGGTAATGCAGGTGGTTCAGGTTCTGTAGGTATTGATTATTGCGGTGTACCTGTACAAAGATCATACTCTTTTGGTGTAAATCTTACTTTCTAAAATTTAAAGGATAACAGAGATGAAAAAAATATTATCAATAGCGTTGTCGCTAATACTAATTTTGGGTCTCTCTTCTTGTGAGAACTGGTTGGATGTAAATACCAATCCGAACAGTCCTAACAGTGAGAGTGCAACTGTTGAACTCAGATTGCCATGGCTGCAGTACTATTATGCTTATGCATGGGGTGTCGCAAGTGTGAGGACAAACGGCATTACACAGATTATTACTGAAACAACCAATAACCTGGGACAGTTTGACTATGACAATCATATTTCCAAACTCGCAAAATGGGATCCTCACCAGGATGTGAACCTTACCCCATACCAGCATTGGTTTGTAGGTGCAGCATGTAATATTCCTGACCTTATCAACAAGGCACAGGAGATAGGCTCGCCTCATTATGAAGCAGCAGCATTGGTGATTAAATCTATGGGTTTCATTATGATGTCAGACCTCTTCAGTGAAATTCCTTACACTTATGCACTATCATCTGACGTGTCTCCATCTCCCGACAAAGGAGAGGTTGTGTATGAAGGATGTCTTAAAGATCTTGACAGGGCAATTGAGTTGTTCTCACAGCCACAGCCTGCAGGTGTTACACCTCTTTCACAAGGTGATACATGGTGTGGTGGAGATGCTTCAAAATGGTTGAAACTTTGCTATGGCCTTAAAGCCCGCTGGTTGGGTAACCTTTCAAAGACAGACCAATATGATCCAGATGCTATCCTGGCTGCAATTGACAAATCGCTCCAGTCTGTTTCCGATAACGTGAAGATGACACATGCAAATGTGGACAAAGGCTCAGACAAGAATGTTTTGGCAGGTCATACATATGGTACAAGCATTATCTGGAGGAACGCAGCATATAATGCAACTGAGAGACTTAACAGATATTATGTGAACCTTCTGACCAACTTCAAGGGTTCAGGAGTAGAGGATCCGCGTGCAGACAAACTTTTGCCTCATATGATGACAAAAGTAACCCTTACTCCTGATGAGTACTGGATTGCTGATTGCGAGTGGAGAAGAGATGAGGGTGTGAATATCCAGGGAGTTGATGAGGGATGGAAAGAAAACAGATTGGCAGGAGGAGCTCCTAATATCAGAGACCTTTTCACATATGCGAGCAAGGATGTAACACTAAGTTACAACAAATCTGATATAGAGATTTACTATGTATCGGTAGATGCTTTTGTTGCAGCAGTAAAAAAATATTATGGCGGTTTTGCAGATGCTGAAAGAGATGCAAAAATTACAGTTACTGACAATACAGTTGATGTGACTTACCGTACAGGTATGATGTATTGCGAGGAGGCAAACCCTATTTATGTAGAGGATATCAAGTACGTTAACCACGCTGCAGATAACGTAGCAGATGCATTTGGCCTTTCGGCTACAGATATGAGCTGCTACTATTCAAAATCTGATGCCTGGACCCGTGATATGGGTTATGTTCAGGGAACAGGTACTTTCTATGCAAGACCTGATTCAGACACTTATCTCCTTACATATCCTGAGATGTGTTTCCTTAAGGCTGAGGTATTGTTCAGGAAAGGAGACAAAGGTGGTGCATATGATGCCTACATTAAGGGTATCAGAGCTCACTTTGAGATGATGAATGTAAAATTGAACCAGTGGATGGGTCTTGGTTGTGGTACTACAGAATTGGGATTTGATGTCTCTATGGCTTATGCTCCTATGGCGCAGGATGATATTGAGGCATATATGGAGAGCAAGGCTGTAAAACAGTCTGCAGGCGAGTTGACAATGTCTGATATCATGATGCAGAAACTTATTGCTATGGGTTATGATTACCAGAACTGGAACGATATGCGCAGATTTAACTACTACGCTGGCAATATCAACGATTATGGAGTAATCTATACTGAGATGAAGGCTCCTGTATACAGGACAGGTACAAACGCAACATTCTCTACAGATGACAAGAGTGACAGATTCTATGTAAGACGTTTTATGCAGTGTTACTATGAGACTGATTTCAATACAGTGGAGACTGAGAAGCTTTGCCTTGAAATGTATGGCCAGTATGGCATAACTGGATTGTATGACCCTAATATCTTCTCAATCCCTGTATGGTGGGACTGGACTAAATAATTAGGTTGAAAGGTGTTGATAGAGGTGGAACCGGGCTGGAAATTTTCCAGCCCGGTTTTTGTTGTAGATAAGTATAGCCATTATCCCTATAATTTATGGGCTGTTCATTTAGACAGTCTCACAGGTAATGGTGATAGTACAAAAACCAAGAATATAATTCAGTTTATTTTGAACTTTTCTCCATAACGCTTGTTACATAAGTGAAATAGTTTTTTACCAGACGACAAACCGAGTGCATAACTGTGCTTGTACGAGTTATGCCGAGGTGCGAAGGAAGGATAAATGAAATTTAAACTTAGGTTAAGTCGGGCAGGCCCTGCAGCTTCGGGATGAGGTTGCGGGGCTTGTTTTTTGTGGTTTGCGGTGAGAGGAGGTGTCTGATACGTTGAAGGTTGTGTTTGCAGATAGCGTGAGTTTGCAGAAGGAGTTGAGGGCTGTGTGGCCGTGAAATAATTTTTTGGAGGGGTTTCCGCCAAGACGATGGCACGCAAAATCTTGTCTGGGGGTATATGTAGGCGGGGATGAGCGTGCCACTCGTGTGATTTCTTAGCGGGTGGCACGGGAAAGGTGGCTTGAGGGGGCGTACAGACGGGGTTGAGCGTGCCGTCGTTTTGGCAAGAGGCTGGGAGAGCAGGTGGCAAGCGTTAAGAAAATGTTTGTATATCAACAAATTATTTGCAATCTTTGTAGAGACTTCATGTGTCCGCCAATATGGCCTGGGTGGAATTGGAGGGAAGGATTTGTATAGGCCAGACATTTCTTTTTTGCGGTGGAAAGGATTTTTTTCAATGGGGGAGATGAGGCGTTTTATCACGTATGTACTGATGGTGCCTTTTTAGACTGGATGTTCCAGGATGATCGTGATTTTATAGCGGGTGTAAACCGTTCTGGCATTTGCACTTTTTTGTCGGGAGCCATACAGGTGTCGTTTATGCTTATGGATAATCATGTCCATTTTATCCTCAGAGGAACCATGCCTTCCTGTAAGGAATACATCACCAAGTTCAAGAATCTCACAGGCAAGTATATTTCTTCCCGATATGGTGTTACCGGGCATATACATGCCTTGCCTACCCAAATCATCAGAATTGATACTCCCGACAGGTTGTTGGCAACATTGGCTTATCTCGACAGAAATCCGATTGTGGCAGGATGGCACAGGATGCCTGATGAGTACCCATGGGGTGTGTCCAGATTCCTCTTTAGAACGCAGGAGGATGCAGGGCAATTCCGTAGGTTAGATACTTTTTCCAAACGTGAACAGTGGATGTTGTTGGGCACACACCATCAGTTGCCGCAGGATTGGCTGGTTGACGGCAATGGAATGCTCGACCCACGCTGTTTTGTGGATATTCAATTTTTGGAGAGGCTTTACAGGACGCCTGCAAGGTATCTTTATTTTCTTTCAAAGAAACTTGAGGGGGAGATGGACAATTATTTTTCATTTGGCACTCGTACTTTTCTGCCTGATAAGGAGTTGAGGGTAATTGTCTGCAAACTTGCTCTTCAGCTTTTTGGAGAATCTGATTTGAGGATGCTCACCGCGAATTCAAGGCTGAAGCTTGCCCGCAAGTTGAGGTATGAGTATGCTTCTTCGGTTAAACAAATTTCCAGGATGCTCCACATGGATCCGGAGATTCTAAAGGGGTTTGTCTAGGTTGCTGTTCTGTTGTTCCGCCGTACCGCCAAGACGATGGCACGCTTAAAGTATCTTAAGGATACTTGTGGCGTGGATTTTATGTGCCATTCGTAAGGTCTCTCTACGGGTGGCGCGGGGAGTATTGGCTGGAGTGGGGCGTGGAGGGGATTTGGTGTGCCGTCGTCTTGGGGGCGGGGGGGATTTGGCCTCCGGCATTCCCCACCCTCCGCTGTTGCGGTGGGATTTGGCCTCCGGCATTCCCCACTCCGCTGTTGCAGGGGGATTTGGCCTCCGGCATTCCCCACCCTCCGCTGTTGCGGGGGGATTTGGCCTCCGGCATTCCCCACCCCGCTGCCGCTGGGGATTGAGGCTCCGCCATTCCCCACCCTCCTCGCCGGAGGGGCCCTTGCAACAACTGGAAAAAAGCTCACAGAGCGCCATCTGGCGCCCTGTGTTTTTTTGTACCCATCCCTTCGCTTACAAAAGCATGCTTTTGACGCTCGGTCCGGGTACAAAAAAAGCCCTCAAGCGTTGCTTGAGAGCTTTTTTCCGTTGTTGCGGTGAGAGGGGGATTCGAACCCCCGGTACGGTTACCCGTACGTCAGTTTAGCAAACTGGTGGTTTAAGCCACTCACCCATCTCACCTTTCCGCCCAATGGGTATTTGTTTGCACAAACGTTTTGGGACTGCAAATATAGGTTAAATCTTTGTATTTGCAAATTTTATTTATGGTACTATGATAAATATGCCCGGGTTATGCGGTTATGTCCGAATGGAATATTTTGCAAACTCGGGCAATATTTTAGGTAGGCAATTATTTTGCAATCTCTTCCCTCATTTGGGTGTCGGCCTGGATGTTTTTCATTTTGTAATAGTCCATTACCCCCAGGTTGCCGGTACGGAATGCCTCTGCCATTGCAAGAGGAATCTCGGTTTCTGCCTCAATAACTTTGGCGCGGGCCTCCTGAGCCTTGGCCTTCATCTCCTGCTCAAGGGCTACTGCCATTGCGCGGCGCTCTTCTGCACGGGCCTGTGCAATGTTCTTGTCGGCATTTGCCTGATCTATCTGAAGAACTGCTCCAATGTTCTTTCCAATATCTATGTCTGCAATGTCAATGGAGAGAATCTCAAATGCTGTCCCTGCATCAAGGCCTTTTGAAAGCACCAGTTTTGAGATTGAATCAGGGTTTTCAAGAACTGATTTGTGGCTCTCTGCAGAACCGATTGATGATACAATACCCTCGCCTACGCGGGCAAGTACAGTTTCTTCGCCTGCACCTCCAACCAATTGTTTGATGTTGGCCCTTACGGTTACTCTTGCTTTTGCAATTAGCTGGATACCGTCTTTGGCTACTGCGGTTACTGGAGGGGTGTTTATTACTTTGGGGTTTACACTCATCTGTACAGCCTGGAATACATCTCTTCCTGCAAGGTCAATAGCAGCAGCCATATTGAAGTTGAGTGTGATGTTTGCCTTGTCGGCGGAAATGAGTGCGTTTACCACATTAGGAACATTTCCTTGTGCAAGGTAGTGCGCTTCAAGTTCGTTGGCTTCAAGTTTGAGTCCTGCCTTTGTTCCTGTAATCATGGCCATTACAATGGTTCCTGGAGGAACTTTTCTCCACCTCATGAGTACTAGTTGTACCAATGATATCTTTACTCCCGATATCAAAGCCTGGAACCATAGGGTTACAGGAAAAAACCATAGGAAGATCATCAGTGCAACCAGCGATATTCCTATCCAGATAAGCATAGCAATTGTATTTTCCATATTATTGGTTTTAAATAGTTTTTACGTAAATTTTGTTCTCTTCAATTTCATATACTTCCACGGCTGTTCCCGCTTCAATGATTGTATCCCTGGTAAAAGCCTCAAGGATCTCGTTGCCTATCTGCACTTTCCCTGCGGGAGCCAGGCGTGATACTGTAATTCCCTTCTCACCTGCAACTACCCCTTTCTGTTGGGGAGAATTATTTACTCTGGAGTTGATATTTGTATTCAGGCTAAGTTTTTTCCATGTCTTTGACCTGAGCATAAGGAGTGTGGTTACCACTACCAGCAAAATGTTTACGGCAATTGCAATTACTCCGGCAGTTGTACTTATGTAGGAGAATGCAACCCAGCACGATCCAACCAGAGAGGCAATTCCGAGGATGCCTGCAATGCCGAACCCCGGTATTATAATCAGTTCTGCTCCCAAGAGCAGCAGTCCTGCAATTATGAGTGTAATAACGAGCAGTGTCATATTATTTGTTTTCCAATTTTTCTATTTCAACTCCACTTACCTGCCGTGCCAGCAGTGCGTTTGCCAGAGCATCGGCTTGAGACTTGTTTGCAAAAGGGCCAATGACATACTTCATGACACCGTTGATGTTGGCTTTTGCAATGTCCCTGTTGGTGTTTTCCCTTATTGCTGCCATTGCCTCAGGCGGAAGTACATCGTATCCTCCAATAGTTACCCTATAAATTGAGTTGTCCTGTTTTTCAAGAATTCTTGCATTTTTTGTCCCGACAGATTTCCCATCGTTGTATGCTGTAATCATTGCTGTCGGGAAGCCCTTCTTCTTTACGGTATTGAGGTTTTTAAGTGCCTCTGCATATGTGTGGAAAACTCCCACAGAGTATGTGTATTTCCCGCTGGCAACCCTCCTCTCAAATACGGGGCTGAATCCTTTAAGGGCCTTTAAACTGGCTTTCCTGGTTGTTGTCATGAGCTGTATGTGGTAAACCAGCCCTTCCGGAAGTTCAGACAGATCTGCAATAACCGCGACATCCGAGATCTTGAATGATAGGTCCATTGCGGGCTCAATTACCTCAAAAGTCAGTTGTGGAGCCTTCCCTAAAGTGCCCTGTACAAAGGAGAATTCCACTGTCCGGGTATCCTGTACAGCTGCAGTTTCCTGTGGCCCAAAGGAGTCATGTTCAACTGTTATGCCTTGTGCAAGGAGTTCCAGTTCCATCTCCTGTAGTTTTGCCATTCCCTGGCTTATTTTTCCGTTAAGTGACAATATCTCCTTTTCCAGCAGGAGTATGTCGGGTTCCATGGCCACTCTTTTAAGTGAATCGGCTGTTGCAGAATATCTGGTCCTTCGGCTGTCAAGCGCAGCAATTGTCAGGTCAAGCCTTTCCTGCAGTCCCTTTATCTCTTGTGCTGTCTGAGTGTATTGGGGATGTTCATCTTTTGTCCTGTTGTCCTTCTGTGGGGTGGCAGGTACATTTTGTGGGGCAGATGCCGGCAGCATTGAGAGAGTTGCGGCGTCCTTTTGGGAAATCTCCTTTTTCAGTGGGAATACCTGGTATACGGTCACATAAGATGTAACCTCTCCCTCCTTATTTTCTCTGTTTGATGTGAAAACAGTGAAACAGTTGTCGGGAGTATCATAATAGAAATAGTCATCAGCTGTTGAGGAGAACGGGAATCCGAGGTTTTGTGCGGTATCCCAATCGCCAGTCTCTTCATTCCATTGGCTTACATACAGGTCAAACCCACCCATGCCGGTATGGCCGTTGGAGGCAAAATACAGTTTTTTGCCGCAAGGGGAGAGGTGAGGGAGTATTTCATCACCCTCTGTTGTAATGTTCTCATTTGCTATCTGCGGAGCAGACCATAAAGTGTCGTTGAGTTTTGTGGAGTGCATTATGTTCCAGGCTCCGCTCTCATCCTGTGCACTGAAGACCATCATTTTTGCATCTGCAGGGAGGTTCATGGTGCTGAATATCCCTTGTGCCCCCTCTTTTGTATACTCAGCAGGGGCCGTTTTCCAGGAATTTTCTTCAAACCCGGGCAAGTTGAGGAAGAATGACGGCAACGGGAACACCTTTTTTGTTACAAGTGCAGGTTCTGAGGCAAACTGGAGCATGCTCCTGCCGTTTTCACTCTTAACCAGTTGGGTGTAGACTTCCATGTTGAAGGATGAGTCGGCTTCACTTTTCAGTGTGGAGTCAGGCCTGTTGGAGAGGATCCCGCTGCAAATCTGTATTGCCTTGTCAAATTCATATTGTCTGTGGTGCTTTCCTGCAGCCTCCAGCTGCTCCCTGTAATCTTGTGAGTATCCTATTGAGAAAGTAAAAAGAGCAGGCAGCAATATGTATATATAAGTACGTATTTTCATTGAAAAATCTTTAAAAAGCAATAACAAAGGTAGGAAATACTTTATATATTAGGAAAAAATACTACATTTGCACGTTAATTTTGGAAGTAGTCCCTATTTCAACAAGATTTAATAAATTTAAAACTATATAAATATGCAAAGTAAAGGAGCCATTAAATTTGTGGCAATTCTAATTGCGGTAGCCTGTTTGTATTCATTATCATTTACTTGGGTTACCAGCCATCAGGAGAAGAAGGCAGCTGAGTATGCTGCTGCTGCAGTTGCAGCGGAGCAGTTGAAGCCTGCTTTTGCTGAGGTAAAGGAGGTAGACAAGGCTTTCTATCTCGATTCAATCGCTAAAGAGAGAAACAGATTCTACATTGATTCAATCTCTTCGGAAAAGGTATTTTTGGGTTTCACCTATAAAGAGGTAAAGGAAAAGGAGATTAACCTTGGTCTTGACCTTAAGGGTGGTATGAACGTAATGTTGCAGGTACAACTTAGAGATCTTATAGTTGCACTTGCTGACGGCAACCAGTCTCCAGAGTTTGTTGAGGCTTTGGCTTTGGCTCAGAAAAAAGAGTTGGAGAGCAGGGCAGACTTCATTACCCTTTTTGAGGAGAGTTGGAATGAGGTTGCTCCCGGCAAGAGACTTTCAACCATCTTCGGTACTTTTGAGATGCGTGAGAAAATCAAACCTGAGACTTCGAACGATGAGGTGATCAAGGTTATCCGTGAGGAGTCTGAGAGTGCGATTGCAAACTCGTTCAACGTTCTCAGAAACCGTATCGACCGTTTTGGCGTAACTCAGCCGAATATTCAGAAACTTGGAAACAGCGGAAGAATCCTTGTTGAGCTTCCAGGTGTGAAGGAGCCTGAGCGTGTAAGGAAACTTCTTCAGGGAACTGCTTCATTGGAGTTCTGGCCTACATTTGAGAATTCTGAGGTTTATCCTTATCTTGCCGAGGCTAATGATATTCTTGCAGCACTTTTGGCAGATGAAGAGGCTGTTGCAGATACAACCAATGCCGGTAATGCTGTAGAGTCATTGCTTGCAGCAGATTCACTTTCAGCAGATGCACAGGCTTTTGCAAAACAGAATCCTTTATTCTTCCTTTTGAGCCCTAGCGTTTATAACGGCCAGCTTATGCCTGGTGCTACAATCGGTAGAGCACATTATAGGGATACTGCAAAAATCAACTCATATTTGAGGATGCCTCAGGTTCAGGCTGTACTTCCGGTAGAACTTGTTCCACTTTGGACAGTTAAGGCAGACCAGAACGACCCTTCAGGCGTTATCTTTGATTTGGTTGCAATCAAATCAACTTCAAGAGACGGCAAGGCTCCTCTTGATGGTGGTGCAGTAACTGATGCTACAGTTTCTTATGGCAATACAGGTGGTTCTCCTGGCGTAAGCATGACAATGAACGCACAGGGTGCCACTACATGGCAGAGACTTACCGCTGACAATATCGGCAAATCAATTGCAATTGTATTGGACGGTATGGTTTATTCATATCCTACAGTTCAGACTGAGATTGCAGGCGGCCAGTCATCAATTACAGGTAACTTTACCATTACAGAGGCTGAGGACTTGGCAAACGTGCTTAAGTCAGGTAAACTTCCAGCCCCTGCAACTATTGTTCAGGAGCAGGTTGTAGGTCCTACTTTGGGTAGCGCTTCAATTCAGGCAGGTATGATTTCATTTGTAATAGCATTCGTACTTGTTCTTGTATATATGGTAGTGTTCTATGCAGGTGCAGGTGTTGCAGCGTGTGTTGCACTTATCTGCAACGTATTGTTCCTGTTCGGTGCATTGGTTTCATTCGGCGCAGTACTTACATTGCCTGGTATCGCAGGTCTTGTTCTTACCCTTGGTATGGCTGTGGATGCAAACGTTATTATCTACGAGCGTGTAAGGGAGGAACTTAGAGCCGGCAAAGCATTGAGGGCTGCAATCAAGGACGGTTACGGAAACGCTTACTCTGCAATCATTGACGGTAACCTTACCACAATCATTACAGGTGTTGTGCTGTTCCTGTTCGGTTCAGGTCCTGTACAGGGTTTTGCAACTACATTGGTAATTGGTATCATTACATCGTTCCTTACTTCAGTATTTATCTCAAGACTTGTGTTTGAGGCACGCCTTGCAAGGAACAAGAACATCACTTTTGAGAGCGGTGTTTCAAGGAACTTCTTGCAGAACACCAAGATCAACTTCCTTAAAGCAAGCAAGACAACCCTTACAGTTTCAGCGATAGTTTGTGTTGTATGTTTGGGCTTCATGTTTACCAAAGGATTTACATACGGTGTAGATTTTACTGGTGGTAGAACTTTCGTTTTGCGTTTTGACAAAGAGGTAACAGCTGAGGATATACGTCAGGCAGCCAATGCAGAGTTTGGTGAGACCGTTGAGGTTAAACAGTTCGGAGGTGCAAGCCAGATGAAGGTTACCACAAAATACAAGATTACAGACAACTCTACTGAAGTTGATGCAGAGGTTGAGGAGAAACTTTACAACGCATTGAAAGGTTTCTTTGCAGCAGACATGTCATTGGCAGAGTTTACATCTACACAGGATAACCCTAACGGTATCATCTCTTCAGACAAAGTTGGTCCTACAATTGCAAACGATATAAAGAGGGATGCAGTTATTGCAGTGATCCTTTCATTGATTGCAATCTTCCTATACATTGCTGCACGTTTCCGTTATTGGACATGGGGTGCCGGTTCAGTGATAGGTCTTGCACACAATACAATAATTGTTATTGGTTTCTTCTCAATCTTCTCAGGAATCCTTCCTTTCAGTTTGGATGTTGACCAGACATTTATTGCAGCAGTACTTACCATCATCGGTTACTCAATCAACGATACAGTGGTTATCTTTGACCGTATCCGTGAGAACAGGGTATTGTATCCAAAACGTCCTTTGGCAGAGAACATCAACTCATCTTTGAACTCTACTTTGGTTAGAACAATCAACACTTCAGTAACCACATTGGTGGTAATGTTGGCAATTGCATTGTTCGGTGGTGAGGTTATCAGAGGTTTTGCAGTGGCAATTATCGTAGGTATCCTTGTAGGTACTTACTCATCAATGTTTGTTGCAACTCCATTGATGTACAGACTCAGCCAGAAAGCAGAGGCTAAAAAAGAGAATAAATAAGGTTCACATATGAGACAAAAAAGAGGCGTTCCAATGGGATGCCTCTTTTTTTGTACAGGATGGTTTGTGTTTTTTAGTAAAAATCACTATTTTGTAACGATTTTTATAAAAATATTGTGATACCGTTAAAAAATGAAGTTATGGAACTACCTTTTGCAGAATCCTGGAAAATCAAGATGGTTGAACCTATAAGGAAAAGTACCCGAGAGGAGCGGGAACAGTGGATAAAGGAGGCGGATTATAATTTGTTCCAACTAAAATCGGAACAAGTATATATAGATTGTCTTACAGATTCAGGGACCGGAGCCATGAGTGACCGCCAGTGGGCAGCAATGATGATGGGTGATGAAAGTTATGCCGGTTCTTCTTCATTCTTTTATCTTAAAGATACCATAACACGCCTTACAGGATTTGAATATGTTATTCCAACCCATCAGGGCAGGGCTGCTGAAAATGTCCTTTTCAGCCATCTTGTAAAGGCTGGAGATGTTGTTCCGGGCAACTCACATTTCGATACCACAAAAGGGCATATAGAGAGCCGCAGGGCAACAGCGCTGGACTGTACTGTAGATGAAGCAAAAGATACGCAGTTGGAAATCCCTTTTAAAGGCAATGTTTCTCCCGATAAACTTGAAAAGGCATTGCAGGAGCACTCTGCCAAGGTCCCTTTTATAATTGTTACCATTACAAACAATACGGCTGGGGGACAGCCCGTATCAATGGAGAATCTTCGTAAGGTGCGGGAAATTGCAGACAGATATGGGAAACGGGTGATTTTTGATTCTGCCCGCTTTGTGGAGAATGCTTACTTTATAAGAACCCGTGAGGCTGGATACGCAGATAAGACAATCAAGGAAATTGTCCGTGAAATGTTCTCATATGCAGACGGTATGACAATGTCTTCAAAGAAAGACGGGCTGGTGAATATGGGTGGATTTATAGCAACATGCCATGAAGAGTGGTATGAGGGGGCAAAACGCTTCTGCATTCCATTTGAAGGTTATCTTACATATGGTGGAATGAACGGCCGTGATATGGCAGCACTTGCTGTAGGATTGGATGAAAATACGGAACTGGACAATATTGAAACCAGAATACGTCAGGTACAGTATTTGGCTGCCAGATTGGATGAATTCGGTATCCCTTACCAGAGACCGGTTGGAGGACATGCAATCTTTGTAGATGCAGATAAAGTCCTTTCCAATATTCCAAAAGAGGAGTTCCCGGCGCAAACTTTGGCCATAGAACTCTATCTGGAGGCCGGTATCCGAGGTTGTGAAATAGGGTATATTCTTGCTGACAGGGACCCCGTAACCAGAGAAAACAGATTTGGAGGGTTGGATCTTCTCCGTTTGTGTATTGCCCGCAGGGTTTATACCAACAACCATATGGATGTAATAGCGGTAGCCTTAAAGAATGTTTATGACCGGCGCAATGAAATAAAACGTGGAGTAAAGATTGTTTGGGAAACAGAAATTATGCGCCATTTTACAGTAAAATTGGAGAGGTTATAGCCTCTCCAATTTCTATTTCTTTCTGGCAGACTTTTTCTTTGATGAAATCTTGTTCCATTCGGGGTCCCAAACCAGTGTGTAGTCTATGAGTTTCTGCTCCAGGTTGGTTTTGGAGACCTTTATCCTTACTTTGTCACCCAGAGTGAAGCGTTTGCGGGTGGATTTTCCTATGAGACAATAGTTCTTTTCATCGTATATGAAGAAGTCCTCCTTAATCTCGCGCAGCATAACCATGCCCTCTACTTTTGTAGGTTCAATTTCCACATACATTCCCCATTCGGTAATGCCGGATACCGAGCCCTCAAATTCCTGCCCAACCTTGTCCTGCATGTACTCGGCAAGTTTGTATTTTATGCTGCTCCTTTCGGCTTCTGTAGCCAGGTGCTCCCTGTTTGAGGAGTGTTTGCACAACTCTTCCCACCGGTTCTTCTCCTCATTTTTCCCTTTGTCCAGGTAGTGGGTAAGGAGACGGTGTACCATCATGTCGGGGTAACGGCGGATAGGGGAGGTGAAGTGGGTATAGTACTCAAATCCCAGTCCGTAGTGCCCCACATTGTCTGTAGAGTATTTGGCCCTTGCCATTGAGCGGAGGGCAATTATTTCTATTGCACCGCACTCTGGTTTCCCTTTTGCCTTCTCCAGCAGGGCGTTCAGTTCGGTAGCCACTTCGCGGGCATTGTTCACTGAGCCCATCTGGTAGCCGAAATGCTTTACAAAATCCTTCAGGTTCCTTACTTTGTCATAGTCAGGCTCGTCGTGGACCCTATATACGAATGTAGGCTCCTTCAGACGCAATCCTTTGGTTACACAGGTGGCAACCTCCTTATTGGCCAGGAGCATGAACTCCTCAATGAGCCAGTTTGCCTCCTTGCTTATCCTTTGTACCACATCTACAGGTTTCCCGGATGCATCTACAATAACCTTCATCTCGGGGCGCTCAAAACTTATTGAGCCGCTCTGGAACCTCTGTTCCCTCAATTTCCCTGCAATGGAGTGAAGGGTGAGGATTGCTCCGGCAATATCTTTGTCGGAGAAGGATTCCCCCTTCCTGCGTCGGGAAGAAACCTTTATGCTTTTGGTTGCAATTCCGCTGCCTATTTCTCCAAGGTATTTGAGGGTGTAGTCCCCGGCGGTATCAATTACCTCCTGGGCCTGTTCATAGGAGTATCTTCGGTCTGAGTTTATTATTGTGCGGCCGAACCACCTCTTTACCACCTTTGCAGTGGGGGTAACTTCAAAAACTGCAGAGTAGGTGAGTTTGTCTTCCCCTGCCCTCAGTGAGCACAGGTTGTTTGAAAGCACCTCCGGAAGCATAGGTACAGTGCGGTCAACCAGATATACGGATGTACCCCTTTCGTAGGCCTCCTTGTCTATGATGTCGTGCGGCCTTACATAGTGGGTAACATCTGCAATGTGCACTCCAATTTCATAATTCCCGTTTTCCAGTTCCTGCAGCGAAACAGCGTCATCAAAATCCTTTGCATCTGCCGGGTCTATGGTGAATGTAAGTGTTCCGCGCATATCCCTGCGCCTTTTTACCTCTTTTGCATCTATCTCTACAGGAATCTTTGCGGCAGCCTCCTCCACTTTAGGGTCAAACCTGTACGGAAGGCCAAACTCTGCCAAAATGGCATGCATTTCTGTATCATTCTCCCCCGGTTCTCCAAGGATATCAATTATCTTCCCCACAGGTGCTTCTGAGTGCATGGGCCAATCTACCACCTGCACGGCAACCTTCTTCCACCCTGCATCCTCATCAATCCCATCCAGAGGAACCCTTATATCGTAAGGCATCACCCTGCTCTCCACAATTACCCAGCCCTGCTCTCCAAGTATCTGCAGTATCCCGATAAATGGTTTTGCACTTCTCTCCAAAATTGCCACAATCTCCCCTTCACTCCGGTGTTTGGCATCCTTTTTACGGGTAACGGCAACCCTTACCAGGTCTCCGTTGAGTGAGTGGAGCATCCTGTTTTGAGGAATGTATATGTCATCTTCCCTGTCGGGAACAACAACAAATCCATACCCCTCACGGGTCATCTGCACTATACCCTCCACCATCTCAATTATTTTGCGGTTGGTGCTCCTTCTTCCCGCACTGCTGCGGGTTCTGCCATTTTTTTTGCCGGCATCCTTTTTACCTTTTCTCTTTTCTCTCATAATTGATTAACTTTGCGGCCGTTTGGCGGTAAATTTGCATTACAGCCAAAGAGATATAAATGAATAACAAAACTAATAAATAAAATGGACAAAAAAGTACTTTTAATGATTCTGGACGGTTGGGGAATTGGAAAAAACGATTCAACCAACGCCATCTATACTGCCGGGCAGCCCAATATTGATGCCCTTATGGCAAAATATCCACACTCGCAACTATCTGCAAGCGGAGAGGATGTAGGACTTCCTGCAGGACAGATGGGTAACTCTGAGGTGGGTCACCTTAATATTGGTGCCGGCCGTGTGGTTTACCAGGACCTTGTAAAGATAAACAAGGCTTGCCAGAACAGGACTTTGTTGGAGAACAAAGAGGTTAAGGCTGTATATGACTATGCAAAAGAGAGCGGCAAGTCACTTCACTTTATGGGATTGCTTTCAAATGGCGGTGTACACAGTTCAATTGACCAGTTGTATGCATTCCTGGATGTGGCTGCAGAGTATGGTTTGGATAAAGTATATGTACACTGTTTTATGGACGGCCGTGATACCGATCCTAAGAGCGGTAAAGGCTTTATTGAGCAGTTGCAGGCGCATATGGCCAAATCTACAGGCAAGATTGCCTCAGTAATAGGCCGTTTCTATGCTATGGACCGTGACAAGAGATGGGACCGTGTAAAGGTTGCATACGACCTTCTTGTAAACGGACAGGGTGAGGTTGTTGCAAACCCTGCAGAGGCTGTTGAGGCTTCATACGCTGCAGGTGTAACAGATGAGTTCATCAAACCGGTAAAAGTTGAGGGAACAGCTACAATTGCGGCAGATGATGCAGTTGTGTTCTTCAACTTCCGTAATGACCGTGCACGTGAGATTACCAGCGTACTTACCCAGGCAGACATGCCGGAGATGGAGATGAAGACAATGCCTTTGTACTACTGCTGTCTTACCCCATACGATGACAAGTTTACCGGTCTCCACATTCTGTTTGACAAAGAGAATGTACAGGAAACCCTTGGTGAGGTTGTTGCTGCTGCCGGCAAAAACCAGTTGAGAATTGCAGAGACAGAGAAATATGCTCATGTGACATTCTTCTTCTCAGGCGGACGCGAGGCTGTATTTGAGAGGGAGGACCGTGTACTTGTAAACTCGCCAAAGGTTGCAACTTATGACCTTAAACCTGAGATGAGTGCCCCTGAGGTAGCATCTGAACTTATAAAGGTTCTTGATACCAAAAAAGAGGATCTTGTAATCCTCAACTTTGCAAACGGTGATATGGTTGGCCATACAGGTGTTTACGAGGCAATTACCAAGGCTGTAACAACAATTGACGGTCTGGTAAAAGAGGTTGTTGATTCAGCAGTTGCCAACGGTTACACTGTACTTATTACAGCAGACCACGGAAACGCAGACAACGCTGTAAACGCAGACGGCTCACCAAACACTGCACACTCACTCAATCCAGTACCTTTCATAGTTGTGGATGGTGATGTTAAAGAGGTTAAGGATGGTATTCTGGCAGACATTGCCCCTACAATCCTTAAACTTATGGGTATTGCCCAGCCAGAGTGCATGACAGGTACACCGCTGGTGTAATAAGGACCAGTTTCCCGATAAATATAGAGACCACAATTCTTTGTGGTCTCTTGTTTTTTTCTTTTCTCCTGTCTTTTTGTTTTACAACTATTTTCAGTGTGTTTCCAGGATCTATTATAATGAGATTACAAAGAAGTTATCTCCTCTATTGAAAGGCCTGTGCACTCAGAAATTGTTGCAAAGTCTATACCCTTGGCCTTCATTGATTTTGCGATTGAAGTTTTGGCTGCAGATTCACCTTCGGCTCTTCCTTCGGCTCTTCCTTCCGCTTTTCCTTCTGCTTTTCCTTCTGCTTTTCCTTCGGCTCTTCCTTCAGCTCTTCCTTCGGCCATTCCTTGTATCCTTCCCTCAGCTCTTCCTTCAGTAAATCCTATTGCCTTGGCTTCGCGCATGGCGTATTCCCATTGGTTGATTTTGTCTCTCTCTGTATTCATCTTTTTTATATATGCTTGTCTTTCGTTTTTAGTCATGGCAGCAATTCTTGCAGCTTCAAAAAGACGGTCCCAGATTTGCTGCTGGAATTCTTTGGGCTGCTCTATAAAGTTGTGCATATGCCTCAAAAAGTAGAGGAATCCTTCAAGGATATTGTCAGATGATATCTCCTCCAGTTTCTTCGCAAATTTACGTAATTCTATAAATATTAGCGTATATTTTTCACTTAATGATATGTGTGTTTCAACCTCTTTGAGCCTGAATGTAGAAATTGCCTTGTGTGTCCCTTTTAGTTCAACTAAATTGAAATTGAGAATGTTTATTATATACACGGCACTGAATGTGTATTCTTTACGTCCTTTTTCAATCTGGTTCTGTATAGGGAATGCGCCATAGTATATGGCTCTGTCCACGAAATCCATTTGTGGCTTGTTTTGAAGTTCCACTACAATTCTGCTGCCGTCACTGGTTTCACAGTATAGGTCAAAGACACTCGCTTTTGTTCCCGGGTCAAATGGCGTCTGTTCGTTCCGAATATGGATGAGATCCACTATTACCCTATCGGGAATAACTTCATTGAGAAATGCAATCAGGATATCTTTGTTGGCATCTCTGCAGAATACATGTTTGAAACCTAAATCATCCAGCAGATCTACAAATTCAGGTTCGTTCAATTGATAATTTTTTACAGGCTCATACAGCAGGAACCCGCTTCCATAAGAATTTTCAGTGTAATACATAGTTTTCTGTTTTTATTATGAATAATGAGTTCGGCAAACCTATGCAATATGTAAGACCTATGGAAGCAATAGCGTAAATTTATGCAAATTTACGCTATATTGGTAGTTCATCGAAAATAGATAGGGCGTAAATAAACGCAAACTTTCACTATCTTTGTAGTTCATGTACCCGTAAAATAACTGAAAGTAACCAAATAGCGTTAAAGATTATGGCATTTGCTCACTTGCACGTACATACGTATTATTCCATTCTGGATGGACAGGCCAGTATAAAGGCCCATTTCAAAAAGGCGGCTGAGGATAACCAGCCTGCCCTTGCCATTACTGACCATGGCAATATGTTCGGTGTAAAGGAGTTTCTTAAGGTTGCCAAGGATTTTCCTGATGTGAAGCCTATTATAGGTTGTGAGGTGTATGTTAATCCGGAAGGGCGTTTCAACAAGAGGGGAAAAGAGGATCAGGGTGCATATCACCTGATACTTTTGGCAAAGAATCTGGCAGGTTATTATAACCTTGTAAAGATTGTCTCTACTGGATGGACAGAGGGGTTCTATTACAAACCAAAGATTGACCGGGAGATTCTGGAGAAATATCATGAGAACCTTATCTGCTGTTCTGCATGTCTTGGAGGAGAGATACCTAAGTATATAAATACCGGACAATTGGAGAAGGCTGAGGAGACTGCCCTATGGTATAAAAATCTTTTTGGGGAGGATTATTATCTTGAGGTGCAGTTGCACCGTACAGAGATTCCAGGTATGACAACTGAGGTGGCGGATCTGCAGGAGATTGCAAATGCAGAGATTTTCCGTATGGGTGAGAGGCTTGGCATTAAGGTAGTTGCTACCAATGATGCCCATTTTGCCCGTAAAGAGGACGGTCCGGCCCATGACCGCCTGATATGTCTTACCACAAATGCCAACTATGACGATCCCAACCGAATGAGATATACCCAGCAGGAGTATCTCAAGACTGAAGAGGAGATGAGGAGCCTGTTTCCTGGTCATCCTGAAGTTATTGAGAATACGCTGGAGATTGTGGAGAAGGTAGAAAAATACAAGATTGACCGTGATCATGTTCTCCCTGTATTTCCAATTCCTGAGGAGTTTCCCGACAGTAATGAATATCTGCGACATCTGGTGTACAAAGGTGCTGAGAAGAAGTACAGGACCATCACCGACGAGTGCCGAGAAAGAATAGACTTTGAGCTTGCTACAATAAAGAAGATGGGATTTCCTGATTACTTCCTTATTGTACAGGACTTCATTGCCGCTGCACGCAGCATTGGGGTATGGGTAGGTCCCGGACGAGGTTCAGCAGCCGGTTCCGTTGTAGCCTATTGTTTGGGAATTACAAACTTGGATCCAATCAAATACGATTTGCTGTTTGAGCGTTTCCTCAACCCCGACCGTATCTCAATGCCAGATATAGATGTTGACTTTGATGATGACGGCCGCGGAAAGGTTCTGCAGTATGTGGAGGAGAAATACGGCAAGGACCATGTTTCCCATGTGGTTACCTTTGGTACAATGGCTACCAAGAGTGCCATAAAGGATGTTGCCCGCATTCAGCAGGTACCTTTGCAGGAGAGTGACCGACTGGCAAAACTTGTTCCCGACAGTTTTCCTGAGCAGGTGGAAAAATATACAGATGAGAACGGCGAGGTGAAGGAGAAGACAAAGAAGGTGAAGGTGACAGTGGAGAATTGTGTGAAACTGGTACCTGAGATGAAGGAGGCGTATGAGAACTCAGATATTCCTGGTGTACATGATACTTTGGAGTATGCCCAGAAACTTGAGGGTACGGTAAGGAATACCGGTGTACACGCCTGTGCAATTATCATTGGAAGGGACAATCTTACAGAGCATATCCCCATCTGCATTGCCAAGGATAAGGAGACCGGTGAGGATATGTGGGTATCCCAATATGAGGGCTCGTTCATAGAGGATGTGGGAATGCTGAAGATGGACTTCTTGGGATTGAGAACTTTATCTATACTTAAGGAGGCAGTATCCAATGTTAAGAAATCCAAAGGAATAGATATTGATATTGAAAGTATTCCTATAGATGACAAAAAGACATTTGAACTCTTTGGACGCGGTGATACCGTTGCAGTGTTCCAGTTTGAGTCGCCTGGAATGCAGAAATGGCTGAGGGAACTCCAGCCAAGCCGTTTTGAGGACCTCATTGCAATGAATGCCCTTTACCGTCCCGGTCCAATGGATTATATCCCTGATTTTGTTGCCCGTAAGAAGGGTGAGCAGGCTATAGAATATGACCTTCCGGAGATGGAGAGCATCCTGCAGGATACATATGGAGTAACTGTGTATCAGGAGCAGGTGATGCTCTTGTCACAGAAACTTGCCAACTTTACAAAAGGCCAGGCCGACGGACTCCGTAAGGCTATGGGTAAAAAACTCATAGACAAAATGATGGAGTTGAAGGTGAAGTTTATGGAGGGTGGTGCTGCCAACGGACATCCGCAGGATATTTTGGAGAAGATTTGGAAAGACTGGACCGCATTTGCCCAGTATGCTTTCAACAAATCCCACGCAACCTGCTATGCATGGGTAGCATATCAGACCGGATACATGAAGGCCCATTATCCTGCAGAGTTTATGGCTGCCAACTTGAGCAAGAACCTCAACAATATAGAGGAGATTACCAAACTGATGGACGAGTGCCGCAGGCTGGGAAAAAGGGTTCTTGGACCGGATGTGAACGAGAGTGAGCGCACTTTCTCTGTAAACAAGGCGGGTGATATCCGATTTGGAATGGCAGGTGTAAAAGGCGTAGGAGGAGCTATAGTGGATTCTATTGTGGCGTGTAGGGGAGACAAGCCGTTTACAGGTATTTTTGATTTTATTGAGAGGGCTTCTGCCAGCGGCAATATAAACAAGAAGACCATTGAGTCCCTGGCCTATGCCGGTGCTTTTGATTCATTCCCGGAGATCCGCAGAGACCAGTTCTTTGCAGAGAATTCCAAAGGGGAAGTTTTTATAGAGTCTTTCTGCAGATACGGACAGAAACTGCAGTCAGACACTTTGTCGGGAGGAAACTCCTTGTTTGGAGATCTGGATGAAGGGTTCAAGCCAACTCCTCCGGAAATTCCTGCTCCAAAAGAGTACAATAAGATGGAATTCCTCAAGAAGGAGAAGGAACTGGTGGGGATGTATCTCTCTGCCCACCCGCTGGATATGTACAAATTTGAGATGGACCATTTTGCAAAGGTATCACTTAAAGATGCGGCCGAGATGGCTGCAGCTGCCAGTACAGATGCCGCATTGCGCAAGAGGGAACTCTATCTGGCAGGTCTCATTACATCGGTGAGCAGGATGGTGTCCAAAAAAAGCGGGAAACCGTGGGTGAAATTTTCAATTGAGGATTATGACAGCAGTGTTGAGTTTGCCCTTTTCGGGAAGGATTTTGAGACATTCATGCCATTTTTGGAGGAGGGGCAGGCGATAATGTTCAAATGCCAGATAATGCCGAAGTTCGGATTTGGAAAGGAGGAGGAGAAAGGTCCCGACGGAAAACCCCTGCCGGTGGAGTGTGAACTTAAGATGCGCAAAATTACCCTTTTGGCCAACACCAAGGAGGAATTTATCAAGAAACTTACCATAAATGTGCCAGTAAAAAGGTTGTCGCCGGCTTTCCGTAAGGAACTCCTTAAGCAACTGAAAGAGCATAAAGGGAAAAAGATGCTGGCCCTCAATCTGCTCGATTATGACAAAGGGTACTCAGTTGAATTTTTCTCACGCAAGTTCAAGGTGGATGTAAATCCTGGGTTGCTGGACTTCCTTGCCCACCATAACCTTGAGTACAAAGTGGAGGCTGACGTGTATCTGTAAAAGGGAATGGCTTACAAGCCCCGTTTGTGAACAATAAACCCCCGCTGGAGTGTTCCGGTGGGGGTTTCCTTTCTAATATCCCTGGGCCCTTAGGGCAATCTCTGCCCCTTCTGGAGTTATCAGTGAGGCTCCGGCCTCGGGTTTGCACAGGTGCCCTATGATATCAACATTAGGGAACTCCTTATGGAAACGTTCGTGTTCCTGTACCGGTACGGCAAAAAGGAATTTGTAGTCGTCTCCGCCGTTTAGGGCTGCAGTTATGGCATCCATGTTAAGTTCGTCTGCCATTGAAAATGTCTGTGAGGCAATAGGAATTTTTGCAAGATAAATCTTTGCCCCCACATTATGCTCTTCACACAGTTCTTTCACAGCGGCAGCAAGTCCGTTGGTTATAAAGTAGCCGCAGGCCGGGAAGAGTTTGGCCTCCTTGAACTGCTCTGTGGTTTTTGGGTTGATTTCAGGGCTGAGGTATTGGCTCAGGATATATTTGTAGCGGCTTAAATCAGGTTGTACATATTCTGCAGCGCGTTCTGCAGGGATACGGTTGAATGCAATCTTCTCCCTTTCAAGCACATGCAGTCCCATATATGCTGCACCTACGTTGCCGGTAAGGCACAACAGGCAGGTGTTGTCAACTGCAGGTACGGTAGCGGCTGTCTTTGCGCTCTGCAGTCCGCAGGCTGTAATGGCTATGTTGAGGCCTGTCATTGATGCACCTAAATCCAGCGATAATTGTGCAATACTGTGCTCTTTGCACGCTGCCAGTACTCCGCTCCAGAATTCAGAGATGTCCTCTACGCAGAAGCGGGCAGACAATCCCAATGAAAATGACAATCCTTGGGGGGTGTAGCATTTTGCGTAGATACCTCCCAGAGCCAGCAGTGCAGCTTTGTAGCCGAGGTGCTTGAGAGGGGTGTATGTGAGGTCGAAGTCAATCCCTTCAAGCATGGTTTTCTGCACTGTGAGGAAATTGTTTACATCTTTGGTACGTCCTGCCTTGTCGGGAATACGTCCTGCGAACATCTGTGATTTGGAGTTGTTGTATTGTGTACCTTCAAAAAGTCTCCTGATGAGGGCAACTTTGCCAATTTCACTGATTTGTGTCCTTTTTGGGGCAGAGTTGTTCTGTTGAGTACCTTTTTCTAGTGATTCTGTGTTCATAACCGTGTATTTTTTTACAAAAATACCTAAAATGGTTTAACTTTGCGTTGCGATGAGTAAAAATAACGAGATAATTGAAAATATTGCCAATGCTGAATATCAGTATGGCTTTGAATCCAATATCAGTCAGGAGTTTATCCCCAAGGGACTCAATGAGGATATCATAAGGCTCATTTCTTCAAAGAAGGGGGAGCCCCAGTGGCTGCTGGAGTTCCGTCTGAAGGCTTTCGAGCGCTGGAAGAAGATGGAAATGCCTAAGTGGGCACACCTGGATATTCCCGAGATTGATTATCAGGATATAATCTATTATGCTGCACCGCAGCCAAAGAAGGAGGTTACGGAGATTGATCCGGAACTGGCGGAGACTTTTGAAAAATTGGGTATTCCGCTTCATGAGAGAAATGTCCTTGCAGGTATGGCGGTTGATGCAGTGTTTGATTCTGTGTCGGTGAAGACCACTTTCCGTGAGACATTGGCCGAGAAAGGGGTGATTTTCTGTTCTTTCTCAGAGGCAGTGAGGGATTATCCGGATCTTGTGAAAAAGTATCTGGCATCTGTGGTTCCTGTGGGTGACAACTATTTCTCTGCCCTCAATTCTGCGGTATTCAGTGACGGGTCGTTCTGTTATATTCCAAAGAATACCAGATGTCCTATGGAACTGAGCAGTTATTTCCGTATAAATGCCAAGGGTACAGGACAGTTTGAGAGAACTCTCATAGTGGCTGATGAAGGTTCTTATGTGAGTTATCTTGAAGGGTGTACCGCTCCGCAGAGGGATGAAAACCAGTTGCATGCTGCAGTTGTTGAGATTGTGGTGATGCAGGATGCTGAGGTGAAATATTCTACAGTTCAGAACTGGTATCCTGGTGATAAGGAGGGTAAAGGTGGAATTTACAACTTTGTAACCAAGAGGGGTATCTGCAAAGGGGCAAACAGTAAACTGTTCTGGGCTCAGGTGGAGACAGGCTCTGCAATTACATGGAAATATCCGAGCACCATACTCAAGGGTGACAACTCCATGAGTGAGTTCTATTCTGTGGCTGTCACCAACAATTACCAGCAGGCTGATACAGGTACCAAGATGATACATATAGGCAAAAATACCAGCAGCCGCATTGTGAGCAAGGGTATTTCTGCAGGAAAGAGCCAGAACAGTTACAGGGGACTTGTAAAGATTCTTCCTGGTGCCGAGAATGCGCGCAACCACTCGCAGTGCGACAGCCTTCTCCTTGGAGACAAGTGTGGGGCGCATACTTTCCCTTATGTTGAGAGTGAGAACCCTACGGCTGTAGTTGAGCATGAGGCCACGACTTCAAAGATTGGCGAGGACCAGTTGTTCTATTGCCAACAGAGGGGTATAAAGGCTGAGGATGCTGTGGGCCTGATTGTTAACGGTTATGCAAAAGAGGTTATAAACCAGTTGCCTATGGAGTTTGCTGTTGAGGCGCAGAAACTGCTTCAGGTTTCACTTGAGGGTAGTGTAGGTTAAAAAATGTGCAGATTATGTTCAGTATAGAAAACATATTGTTTACGTTGGGAGGCCAGGGAGTGAGTCTCCTTGAACTTCTTGCAGTTACAGCAGGCCTTACATGTGTGTTTCTTGCCACAAGGGGTAGGGTACTCAATTTTTGGGTAGGATATCTTTATAATATCCTGCTGTTCTTCATGTTTTTGCAGAAGCATCTGTATTCCAGCATGCTGGTGCAGCCCATATCTTTTATCATAAACTTTTTCGGGCATTACCGCTGGACCCATCCTGCGCAGGATGAGAAGGACCGTAAGGAGCAGTTGAAGATAACTGTCCTTACCAATAAGGGAAGGGTTACTTTGTTGGGTATTGTTGCGGTATTCACTGTATGTTGGGGCTTTCTGCTAAGCCAGTTGAATGTGTGGTGGCCGGATGTGTTTCCAATGGCGAGGGCTCCTTTCCTGGATGCTTTTGTTACTGCATTTATCCTTTTGGCCCAGTATCTTTCTGCCCAGAAGAAGATTGATTGCTGGGGAGCCTGGCTGGTTGTGAATGTTACCAACATTACTTTATACATAAAGGCGGGTCTGGTGTTCATGCCGCTTGTAAGTGCAGGTTATCTTATCCTTGCATTCTTTGGGTTTGCAATGTGGAGAAAACAGATGAAGGCACAGGAGATTTAAATTGGAGAGATTATGGAAAATTTGATAGAAATAAAAAATTTGCATGCCAACATTAATGGCAGGGAGATTCTGAAGGGTATAGACCTTATTGTAAAACCTGGTGAGGTTCACGCTATTATGGGACCAAACGGTTCCGGTAAAAGTACCCTTTCTGCAGTTCTTGCAGGCAAGGAGCATTATGAGGTAACAGAGGGTACCGTAACTTTTATGGGACAGAATCTGCTGGAGATGTCTCCGGAGGAGCGCTCTTGGGCAGGCTTGTTTCTTGGCTTTCAGTATCCTATTGAAATACCGGGAGTTACAAATGTAAATTTCATGAAGACTGCAGTGAATGAGCACCGCAGGCAAAAGGGGCTGGCACCACTTACAGCAGCAGAGTATCTTAAACTGATGAGAGAGAAACTGGCAATTGTGGAGATGGATCCCGCTTTCTCTTCAAGAGGTGTTAATGTGGGCTTTTCAGGAGGAGAGAAGAAGAGGAACGAGATTTTTCAGATGGCAATGCTGGATCCGAAACTCGCTATCCTTGATGAGACAGACAGCGGCTTGGATGTGGATGCCCTCCGTATTGTGGCTACAGGTGTGAACAAACTCAAGAAGGCTGACAATGCTACAATTGTAATCACCCACTACCAGAGACTGTTGGATTACATTGTGCCTGATATTGTGCATGTGCTTTACAAAGGAAGGATTATAAAGACAGCCGGCAAGGAACTTGCCCTTGAGGTGGAAACAAGAGGCTATGACTGGCTTATAAAAGGAGAATAATTTATCGGGAAGAGGATTATGGAGAACAATTATATTTATATTCCCGACAAATCCCAGGAGGAATTCAGATGCCGTGTACCTCTGACGGATACCGATCAGGTATTTGTGGTTGACGGTCAGGGGGAGAAAATGGGGCTTTCGTTGGGCAGAGGGGAGATTCTTCCAAGGATGTTGCAGGTGATTCAGGTAAGGAGCAGTCATGCAGCTGAAGATCTTTCGTATTCATCTGATTATGTTCTGGGAGAAGGGGCGCAGGCTAAGGTGCTTCTCTGTTCGCATACCCTCTCTATGGAGGATTTTGTCACTCACGAGAATGTGAATGTGAAACTGGCCCAGGGGGCAGTGCTGGATATGGTTGTTATGCAGAATGAGCATAACAAATCAAAGCACAGTACTTCATTCAGGGTGGAGATGGAAGCAGGAGCGGTATTGAACCTTAATGTGATTACCCTTCATGGAGGAGAAATCTCAAATGATATAGATGTTGCCCTCAATGGAAAGGGGGGAGAGTGTAATGTGAACGGCCTTTATCTCGCAGATGGCAAGCAGAGGGTTTCCACCAGGGTGAATATTTGGCATAATGTTCCTGAGTGCCACAGTTCGCAACTGTTCAAGGGAATTCTGGACGGAGAGTCTGTAACCCGCTTCAGCGGAAGGATTTATGTGGCAAAAGATGCTCAGAAGACGGAGGCATATCAGGCCAACAACAATCTTCTGGCTTCCCGTACTGCAAAGGCATATACGCAGCCTCATCTTGAGATTTACGCAGATGATGTCAAATGTTCGCATGGCGCAACAGTAGGAAGCCTAAATGAGGACGAGCTTTTCTATATGCGTTCACGTGGAATTGAGAAGAATGAGGCAAAACTTCTGCAACAGCAGGCGTTTGCATATGCAGTGCTGGAGAAGGTGGCAAATGAGAGCTTGAGGGAGAGATTACACTCACTTATGGAGAGCCGCCTGAGGGGAGAGTTTTCCGAGTGCTCGAATTGCAGTAAACATTGCTGTTGAGTGCCTCTGGGGAGGTTGTTAATTCTTTTGTTGAAAAGTATTAATTACACCTGTCTGTTATAGTGTCAAAATAAAGTAACTTGCAAACCAATTACCGGTACAGGTAGTTGGTTTTTTTCTTGGGCAAAATAATATAATAAAAATATAACTATATGAGTATCAAGACCTACACTTACGAGGAAGCCTTGCAGGCCAGTGTCAACTTCTTTAAGGGAGACGAGTTGGCTGCGTCTGTATGGATCAACAAGTATGCAATGAAGGATTCATACGGCAATCTGTATGAGAAATCACCTGATGACATGCACCGCAGACTTGCACGGGAGTTTGCCCGAATTGAAAACAAATATCCTAATCCAATGAGTGAGGATGAGATATTTGAATTGTTGAGGGATTTCAAGTATATCATTCCTCAGGGCGGCCCTATGACAGGTATAGGCAATTCATATCAGATTGCTTCCCTTTCAAACTGCTTTGTAGTAGGACATGATACACCTGCAGACTCATATGGCGGAATCATGAAGATAGATGAGGAGCAGGTACAGCTTATGAAACGTCGTGGCGGTGTAGGACATGACCTTTCACATATCCGTCCTCAGGGAAGTGCGGTGCTCAACAGTGCACTTACTTCTACCGGTGTGGTTCCTTTTATGGAGAGATACTCAAATTCTACCAGAGAGGTTGCTCAGGACGGCAGAAGGGGTGCCCTTATGCTTTCAATCTCCATCAAGCATCCCGACAGCGAAAAGTTCATTGATGCCAAGATGGAACAGGGTAAGGTTACAGGAGCAAATGTTTCTGTAAAGATTGATGACGAGTTCATGAGGGCTGCCCTTTCAGGTGAGCAGTATGAGCAGAAATATCCTGTTTATGCAACTGAGCCTAAGGTGTCAAAAATGGTTAATGCCCAGAATATCTGGAAGAAGATTGTACACAATGCGTGGAAATCTGCAGAGCCTGGAGTATTGTTCTGGGATACAGTGCTTAGAGAATCTGTGGCAGATTGCTATGCAGATCTTGGTTACAGGACAGTAAGTACAAATCCTTGCGGCGAGATTCCTTTGTGCCCTTATGACTCATGCCGTCTGATAGCCCTTAACCTCTATTCATATGTAAAGAATCCTTTCACTCCAGAGGCTGAATTTGATATGAATCTGTTCAAGGAGCATTCAGGCAAGGCAATGAGACTTATGGATGACCTTATCGACCTTGAGATGGAGAAGATTGAGGCTATCCTTGACAAGATAAAATCAGACCCGGAGACTGAGGATGTAAAGAGAACTGAGCTTGATTTGTGGGAGAAGATAAAGAGAAAATCACTTGGCGGAAGACGTACAGGTTTGGGTATCACGGCTGAGGGCGATATGTTGGCAGCCCTCGGCTTGAGATACGGCTCTGAGAAGGCAATTGACTTTGCTGTTGAGGTACAGCAGAATCTTGCAGTAGAGGCTTACAGGTCTTCTGTAAATATGGCATCTGAGAGAGGTGCATTCCCAATCTATGATACAAAGAGGGAGGAGAATAATCCAATGATTGACAGGATCAGGAATGTGGATCCTGAGTTGTACAAACTTATGGCAAAAGTGGGCAGAAGAAATATTTCTCTTCTTACTATTGCCCCTACAGGTACAACTTCCCTCATGACCCAGACTACATCAGGAATAGAGCCTGTGTTCCTTCCTTTCTATATAAGGAGGAGGAAAGTGAACCCTAATGACAAGAATGCTGTAATAACCTTCAAAGATGATGTCGGAGACTGTTGGGAGGAGTATTATGTATTCCACCACAAGTTCCTTACCTGGTGTGAGGTAAACGGTATTCCTGCGGAGGATGTGAAGAAGATGTCGGTGAAGGATGTTGAAACCCTTGTTGAGAGATCTCCATATCACAGGGCAACTTCTGCAGATATCGACTGGGTTGCGAAGGTAAAGATGCAGGGTAGTATCCAGAAGTGGGTTGACCACTCAATAAGTGTTACAGTAAATCTTCCTAACTCAGTTACTGAGGAACTTGTTGCAAATGTGTACAAGACCGCTTGGGAGGTAGGATGTAAAGGTGTTACAGTATATAGGGATGGCTCAAGGGCAGGTGTACTCGTTTCTGCCAAGGATGAGAAGAAAGAGACTGTTTCATTGAAACCAAAAGAGAGACCAAAATCACTTGAGGCAGATGTTATCCGTTTCATGAACGGCAAGGAGAAGTGGATTGCTCTTGTTGGTAAATTGAACGGTGCTCCTTATGAGATCTTTACCGGTCTTGTAGATGAGGACAGCCGCAATATCCCTAAATCTGTAGAGAGCGGATTCATAGTTAAGGAGAAGGATGTAAAAACCGGCCTTACACGCTATGATTTCCATTTTGTAGATAAATATGGCTATACCAATATTGTTGGCGGTATTTCACACATGTTCAACAAAGAGTACTGGAATTATGCGAAACTTATTTCAGGTGTGTTGCGCCACGGTATGCCAATTGTAGATGTACTCAACCTTATCAACGGCCTCTCTTTGGACAGCGAGGCAATCAATACCTGGAAGAATGGTGTTGAGCGCAGTTTGAAGCGCTATATTCCAGACGGTACCAAGGATGATACCGGAAAGAAATGCTCAAAATGCAATTCCAACAACCTTGTATATCAGGAAGGATGTCTGGTTTGTATGAATTGCGGTTATTCAAAATGCGGTTGATATGATTCTATATCCGAATGCAAAAATAAATTTAGGTCTAAGTGTTTTACAAAAGAGGGAGGATGGGTTTCATAACCTTGAAACCCTCTTTTATCCTGTAAATGTGCACGATGTGCTTGAGATTGTGGAAGGGGAGGAACTCAGGATGTGCCAGTACGGCATAGAATATCCGGGAGACCCTATGGACAATCTCTGTATAAAGGCCTATCGGGCTCTGGCGGCAGATTTTGACATTCCTCCAGTAGAGATACACCTGTTCAAGAAGGTTCCCGTAGGGGCCGGACTGGGAGGAGGTTCCTCAGATGCGGCATTTACCTTGCGGGGCTTGAATGAAATGTTCTCTTTGGGCCTTTCAGATGAGCGCCTCGCCGCTTATGCTGCCACTTTGGGTAGCGATTGCGCTTTTTTCATATACAACAGACCAATGCTCGGTACAGGAAGAGGTGAAATTCTTGAGCCTGTGAAGATTGCATCGTTGGAGGATTATGAGATAAAGTTGGTTTATCCTCCTTATTTTGTCTCAACGGCAGCAGCCTATGGCGGAATTGTCCCGAGGGACAAAAGGGTTGCAAACGGCGAGAAAATGGATACCAGGAGCGTTGTAGAGATACTTCAGCAACCTGTAGAGTGCTGGAAAGATTCTCTTGTAAACGATTTTGAGAAGACTGTATTTGCAAAAATACCGCAATTGGCAGTCTATAAAGATGAATTGTATGATCAGGGGGCCGTTTATGCATCTATGAGCGGCAGTGGCTCGGCTTTCTTTGGAATATTCAGGAAATAAAAAAAGGCCGTACTAAAAAGGGGCGCCTGCTACTACCTTCAGGAACCCCTTTTTTGTACTAAAACCTAAACCTACACCAATAAGATGCAAAAGGTGTATAAAACGTTGCACAAATTTTAAAAAATTTTTCTTACGGGTAGGAAAGAAATCAGGTAGCCAATCAATGAGACTCCTATAAAGGTTATTGCAATGTCCTGAATCCTTATGTCTACAGGGTACGCAGATATTATGTAATTACCTGGTAAAGAGACTATACCATAATATTTCTGAATAATGGCGGCTGCCGTTCCTGCAATTGTTCCCAATGTACATCCTGTTATTGATATGAGGGTCCCGTGCAGATGGAATATCCTTCCTATCATCCCTTTTTCTGCACCCATTCCCATAAATATTGCAATGTCTTCCTTCTTGTCGGTTACAAGCATGCTCAGACAACTGAATATATTTATGGATATTATACCTATTACAAAGAACAATATCAGGTATACGGCAAATTTTTCCCCCTTCATCATCTTATAAAGGGATGCATTCTGCTGATACTTGTCTTTTATAGTACTGTCGGGAAGGACAGATGAAAGGTCTTTTCGAATCTCTTCTGCTTTTGCTCCTGGATGCAGATAGATTTCCATTGAAGAGTATTCATTCTCGCCCTGTCCAATGAGTTTCTTGGCAATAGCAGATTTGGTATATACCGCATTTGGAATATCATTTCCTGTGCTTTTCAGGATTGCAGACGGAAAGAGTTTTTCTTCGTTTATTGATGCCAGCGGATCGGTTACAGAGATTGTACCATCTTTTTTGGGAAAATACATTTCCAGAGGGGTAATGAACCGTACCCGTATCCCCAGTTCGCGGGCAAGGTCTTCGCCGACAACACCCTCTTTTATTTCCCCCTTTTCAAGTGAAGGCCTCCCTTCAACAGGATTCTCAGCAATGGAATTCCATGAAAAATATGATGAATCTATCCCTATTATTGTTGCAATTGCCTCCTTTCCACTGTATTTCACAAAGATGTTTTCTGTGACTATAGGGCAGGCATATGCCACTCCATCTATCTGAGATATCAGTCCCAGTTCTTCAGGGGACACCTCAAGAGTCTTGCCTGATGAGGGGGTTATAATGAAATCGGCTTTGAAACCCTCATAAATTTCCCTTATGGAGTTGTCAAAGCCGTTATACACAGAAAGAATAAGAATAAGCGCCATACTTCCTATAGCTATTCCTGCAGCGCTTATTATGGAAATAATGTTTATTACATTATGCTTCTTTTTGGCGAACAGGTATCTGAGGGCAATATGGAACTCTGTCCTCATTCTTATTTCTTTAGCAGTTCATCTATATGTTCTACATAATCCAGGGTATTGTCTCTGTAGAAAGCAATTTCAGGGACAATGCGGAACTGTTTTCCCACAAGTCTTCCCAATTCTCCCCTTATTTGTTTTACGGAGTTCTGGAGTATCTCCATGGCCTGATCTCCCTTTGCAGATGGGAAGATGCTCACATAAACCTTTGCAAAGGAGAGATCGGGGCTTACCCTTACTTCGCTAACGGTTACCATTGCTCCCCCAAAAACAGCCATACCCTTGCTGCGGATGATCTCTGCAAGGTCTTTCTGCAACTGTTTCCCTATTTTCTGTTGTCTTGTGCTCTCTCCTTCCATAATCAGATTATTAGTTGAACTTTAAGATGAAGTAATTCTTTTTACCTTTCTGAACCAGAATATATTTGCCGTTTATCAATTGATCTTCTGCTAAAACACCGTTTACGTCTGTAAATTTCTCTTTGTTTATGCTCAGACCGTTTGCCTGGATCATTTTGCGGCATTCACCCTTTGAGGGGAATATATTTGATTCAACTGCAAGCATGTCAATAATGTTGCTGCCAAGTTTATCCTTTGATACCTCGTATTGTGGCACTCCGTCAAAAACAGAAAGGAAAGTCTGCTCATCAAGTTTCTTCAATGCTTCCTGGGTAGAGTTGCCGAACAGCATGTTTGAAGCCTCAACCGCTTTGTTGTACTCCTCCTCTCCGTGAACCATAATTGTAATCTCTTTTGCAAGGAGTTTCTGGAGACCTCTCATATGGGGAGCCTCTTTGTGTTCTGCTATTGCAGTCTCTATGGTTTGGCGGTCGAGCATTGTAAAGATCTTTATATATTTCTCGGCATCCTCATCTCCTACATTCATCCAGAACTGGTAGAATGTATATGGGGAGGTGTATTCAGGGTTCAGCCAAATGTTGCCTTTTTCGGTTTTGCCGAATTTTCCGCCATCTGCCTTTGTGATAAGCGGGCAGGTGAGAGCAAAAGCTTCATTACCTGTTTTTCTGCGGATAAGCTCAGTTCCTGTGGTGATGTTTCCCCACTGGTCACTGCCACCCATCTGGAGTTTGCAGTTCTTGTGCTCGTTCAGATAAAGGAAATCATAGCCCTGTACCAGCTGGTAAGAGAATTCAGTAAATGACATACCCTCTCTGGCTTCACCTGAAAGGCGTTTTTTAACCGAATCCTTACTCATCATATAGTTTACGGTAATGTGCTTTCCAATATCGCGGATGAATGAAAGGAATGAGAAATCCTTCATCCAGTCATAGTTGTTTACAAGTACGGCTGCGTTTTCTTTATCTGAATCAAAATCCAGGAATTTTGACAGCTGTTTCTTGATTGCAACTATATTGTGGTTAAGAGTCTCTTCATCCAGGAGATTCCTCTCAGCACTTTTCATTGAAGGGTCGCCAATCATTCCTGTAGCACCTCCAATCAGTGCATACGGTTTATGGCCGCAGTTCTGGAAATGCTTTAGCATCATAATGCTTACCAGGTGCCCAATGTGCAATGAATCTGCTGTAGGGTCAATGCCCACGTATGCAGCAGTACACTCTTTCATCAACTGCTCCTCTGTACCTGGCATCATTGTATGGATCATTCCCCTCCAGGTAAGTTCTTCTACAAAATTCTTCATTGTATTTAATTTTTACGTTTAATAATCTTTAATGCTATAGGCTATATGACTATAAATGCCTGCAAACTACAAAGGTAATATTTTTACTTGAAAAGGTTGTATTTCTTTCCTTTGTTATATAGAGTTTGCCTTGTGATCCCCAGTTTTATAGCGGCCAGAGTTACATTCCCATTGCATTTTTCAATAGCTTCGGACATCATTTTCTTCTCCATTTCCTCAAGAGTGGGCAAAGTCTCCTCATCTGCATGTTTTGTCTGGAGGGCCAGAGACAGTTTTCTTGTCCGGTATGCATTCTTTAGGGTGACAATCAGCTTTTCATTGTTCCACGGTTTGGGTATAAAGTCAAAGGCTCCGGCATTTACCGCATCGAACCCAAAACTGTTTTGGGAAAAATTGGTAAGGACTATAATTTGTATTTCCTTTTTCAAAGAGGAAATTTCCTGTATTAAATTCAGATGACCCTTTTGCTCTGAAGATGAGTTTATGCCTGTATCCATTACTATCAGATCTACATCTTTGTTCTCTATGATCTGCAGGATACCCTCTCTGTCATGTACGGTGATTACCTCCTCAAACAATTTCTGCACAAGGATGGAAAGGGCAGCCATAAATCCTTTATTTTTCTCCAAAATGAGTACGGTTCCGTTTGTTTTCATAAATTGCTCGCTGTAAGTCCTTATTTTTCTTAATTTTAGTGCAAATGTAAAAAATATTTACACATAAACAAAATAGTGTAAAATTATTTTACATTATCTTTTTCATCCCTTATAGAGGAATATTTATTATATTTACTGCTTTAAACGGAATATTAAAAAACAACAGATATGAAAACAAGATTTACCAGATTTTTGGCCGTTGCGCTTCTGCTCTTCACAGTTGCGCCAGTGTTTGCACAATTGCCGGAGAAACTTGCCCAATTCACCAATATCAGCGATATACAGGAATTGGAAGTTTCAGACAAGATGGAGAATCCTTTCAAGGAGAAATATGTAATGTTCTTTGAGCAGCCAATTGATCACAGCAATCCTTCAAAAGGGACTTTCAGGCAGAGGGTAATTGTAGCGGTTGCAGATTATGATGCCCCTACAGTTATCATTACAGAAGGGTACGGCGCAGCATACGGTCTCAACCCAAGATACAGGGAGGAGGTCTCAAAACTGTTCAATACAAACATGGTGCTTGTGGAACACAGGTATTTCCTGGAGTCTGTCCCTTTTATGCAGGATGATTCAACAATTACCCCGGAGACGCTGGACTGGAGTTATATGACTGCAGTGAACGAGGCAGCAGACCTTCATAATGTGAACCAGACGCTCAGAAAAGTGTTTAATGGTAAATGGATTGCTACAGGTATAAGCAAGGGCGGGCAGACTGCAATGTTCTATACAGCATATTATCCGGAGGATCTGGATGTTTCAGTTCCGTATGTGGGGCCTGTATGTAAAGGGGTTGAGGATGGGCGTCATGAGCCTTTCCTTGCGGAGTATGCAGGTACTCCTCAGGACAGGGAGATATTGAGAAATTTCCAGATTGAGTTCCTCAAGAGGAGACCAACAATAAAGCCTATGTTTGAGAAACTGTCACAGCAGCAGAAACTCACCTATAAGATAGATATGGATGCAGTATATGACTATTGTGTGCTGGAGTTCCCGTTTGCTTTCTGGCAGTGGGGTATGAAAACCTCAACAGTGCCCGATCCAAAGAGCGCTACAGATGAGCAGATGTTCAATTTCCTTGTAAGGGTGAGCGGTCCGGATTATTTTGCGGAGGGGGGAGATTCTGCTCCGTTCTTTGTGCAGGCAGCAAAAGAGTTGGGCTACTACGGATATGATACCAGGCCTTTCAAGGGGCTTCTTACAATAAAGGATGCAGAGGGGTATCTGAACAAATTGTTCGTGCCGCAGAGCCAGACATTCAAGTTTGACAAATACCTTTACAGGAAACTGGTTAAGTTCCTTGCAAAAACTGATTCAAAGATGATGTTCATCTACGGGCAGTTTGATCCATGGAGTGCAGTTATGCCTGTTGCCCCTGTGAAAAATGAGCAGTTGAAGAAAAAAGGAAAAGGGAGGCAGACCATGAAACTTTATGTTGAACCGGGTGGAAGCCACAGGGCAAGGATTTCAACCCTCCCGGAGGAGATGAAACAGGAAGCCATTGCCACACTTAAAGAGTGGTTGGAGTTATAATATGGAATTTAAGGAGATTACTTTACAGGACAAGGATTGGATGCGTCAGTTGCTCGGTTATTCAGATAACCGGGCAACTGAATTCAATTTTACTGTGCTATTCATCTGGAGGAAAATAATGAACTCCAGGGTGTGCAGAGTGGAGGATTTTTTTGTGGTGAAGTTCCACCCGCAGGGGGCACCGGATCCAATGTACATTTTCCCGGCAGGAAGGGGTACAGAGCAGCAGCTCAGGCACCTTCTCCAGGAGTGTATGGCAGATGCGCAGGCAGGAGGTCACCCATTCTGTATGGCATCTGTACAGCAGGAGCAGAAAGAGGTTCTGGAATCCCTTTTTCCCGACAAATTTTCATTTGAACCTGTCCGCAACTCATTCGATTATATCTATTCTGCGGAGGACCTTACTTTCTTGCGGGGCAAGAAGTTCCAGAGCAAGAGAAATTTCATTTCCAGATTCAGGAAGCAGGAGGGGTGGAGTTATGAGACTGTCGGGAAGGAGAACCTGCATGAATGTTTGGAGATGAGTTTGAGGTGGTGTGCAAAATATGGGTGTGGCAAAGACCCTTCAATGCAGAGTGAGCACTGTTCTGTAAAAAATGCCCTTGACAATTTCAATGAACTGGGATTGCAGGGAGGGCTTTTACGCCTTGATGGCCAAGTTGTAGCATTTACAATAGCCGAGAAGACCAATTCAGATACTTTGTTGGTACACATAGAAAAGGCTTATGCAGATATAGTGGGGGCTTATCCTGCAATTGCAAATGAATTTTTGAGAAACACAATTGTTACAGATGAAACTGCAGGGCAACTTGCAGTAAAATATATAAATAGGGAGGATGATGCAGGAGACTTGGGACTAAGGGAGGCAAAGATGCAATATCATCCACTCTTTTTGCTTGAAAAATATATGGTTAAAGAAAAATGACTATATTTGCAGTCTAAACCAATACATTTTAAAATTTGGAACCTCCCAGTAGCATTACAATAGAACTTTTGGTTCTGTCATTCTCAATACTTGGCCTGATAACCTGTTCAGCCCTGATTTCCGGAAGTGAAGCGGCGTTTTTTTCACTTACTCCGGGACAGAGGGATGCGTTGAGGCAGGAGGGGGATTCCAGAGGTGAGAGAGTCTTGAGGCTCCTATCTGATCCTGATTACCTTTTAGGTACCATACTCCAGGCGAATAATGTTATAAATATCCTTATTGTACTCCTTTCAACAATGTTGTTGGGACGGCTGTTTGATTTTTCAGGCTATCCTGTGCTGGAGTTTTTTGTGAGCACCATATTGGTTACATTCTTTCTTCTCCTTTTTGGAGAAGTGCTTCCAAAAATCATTGCCACACATTTTCCTGTGCAGTTTGCAAAAACTATGGCGTTCCCCATCTCAATGCTGTATCCTATAACCAGACCTTTTAATTTCCTGATGTCAAAATTCACATCAAAAATTTTTGACAGTCTTGAACCAAGAGGTGAGGTTACGTTGGAAGAGTTGTCTGAAGCGGTTGATATTGCTTCACCTACAGCCAGCCAGGAGAAGAGGATTCTTAAAGGGATAGTAAAACTTCCTACCACAAGTGTGGAGAAGATAATGAAACCAAGAGTGGATGTTGTGGCAATAGATATTGATTCTACGAATGAAGAGGTAATAAGAATAGCGAATGAGTGCGGATTTTCCCGTCTCCCTGTTTATCAGGAGGATCTTGATGATATAAAAGGATTCCTGTATATAAAGGATATGCTTCCGTATCTGGTGAGCAAACCTGGGGAATTCAATTGGAAAGATCATATTAGGGAGGCGTATTATGTTCCCGAGAGCAAAAAGATAAATGATCTTCTGGAAGAGTTCCGTAACAAGAAGATGCATCTGGCAGTTGTGGTTGATGAGTATGGGGGAACAGACGGCATTGTAACCCTGGAGGATATTCTGGAGGAGATTGTGGGTGAGATAGTAGATGAGAGTGATTTTGAGGAATTGGATCAGTTGAATAGGAAATAAAAGATAATCATATATGGGTCTGTATTTAAGAAAAGAACTTAAGAATGGCGCAGAGATTTCCGTTTGGGAAGTCACGGAATCTGAAGAAGAATTATTGAAAATCATATCAATTCCCAACGAGGAGCTTGAGGAACTGTTCATTACAAGAAGCGGTGCCAGACGCAGGGAGAAACTTGCCGTGAGAGCTCTGCTCAATACAATCTTTGAAGAAAAGGTATATCTTGGACATCATGACAATGGTGCCCCTTTTATCCAAAACAACCTCACTCACATAAGTATAACCCATACTAACAGGTTCGTGGCTATCATTACCCATCCGACAGAAGAGGTAGGTATTGATATAGAGAGCATAGAAAGGGACTTTTCGGCAGTGGAGAAAAAGGCTCTTTCTGAGGATGAGATAGATGACCTTCAGGACAAGAACCGTAATCTCCAACTTGCAATCTACTGGTGTGCAAAAGAGGCCATCTACAAGAGGATGAGCCAGCACGGAGTTGATTTTGCGAAACAGATGGAGGTTGACAAATTCAATCCTAAGGAAGAGGGAGACATAGAGGCTACCTTCATAAATAAAGATGGTTCAGAGGAGGAATTTGAACTGGAATACGAAGTATTTGACAATCACGTAATGGTTTGGCTGGTAGGTTAATTATGAAAAAAATCTTTGCAATACTGTCATTGTTGTGCATTACATTGTCTGCAAATGCACAGATAAATGAATTGCCGCGTTCTACACCTGAAGAGCAGGGCGTCCCTTCAAAGGCACTTATAGAGTTGTTCGACTCTTTACATTTTATGCCCGGAACCGACATACACAGCATGATTGTTATGCGTCATGGCAAGGTGGTAGGAGAGTTCTATCCGGCACCATTTGCCCCAGAGTACCAGCATACACAGTATTCGAGTTCAAAAACCCTTGTTTCACTGGCCGCAGGTATTGCAATAGATGAAAACCTTCTGCACCTTACTGATAAGGTAGTAACTTTTTTCCCTGAATATCTTCCCGACAGCATCTCTGCCAATCTTGCACAGATGACACTCGAGGATCTCCTCACAATGAGATCCGGAATCAAGCCTGATTGGGGAATGCGCAGCAGGGGTACAGAGTGGATAAGGACATTTTTGGCTAAAGATGTCAGGAATGTGCCGGGAGAGGTGTTTGCATATGATTCAATGGTTACATATATGATTTCTGCCATAGTGCAGAAAGTGACAGGAAAAACTGTATTGGATTACCTGAAGGAGAAGCTTTTTGCCCCAATGAACATCAGTAAGGTGAACTGGGAGATAAGCCCTGAGGGGGTAAACACAGGAGGTTGGGGCCTGCATATTCAAAGTGAGTCTTTGGCAAAGGTGGGCCAGATGTGGCTTGATGGAGGTGTATGGGACGGCAAACAACTTGTTTCAAAAGAGTGGATTTGCCAGATGAGTTCAAAACATGCAAATGGCGGGGACTACGGTTATGGTTATCAGGTATGGATGTGCAAATATCCAGGTGCGGTAAGGGCAGATGGTGCCCTTGGCCAGTATGTGATTGTAGTACCTGAGAAAGATGTGGTAATCGTCCTTACAGAGGCTTCATTTACAAATGGTAAACCTCAGAGAGGCCTTATATGGGACAAATTCCTTCCACAATTGTCGGACTCACCGCTCCAGGCAGGAAAAGACTATGGGATTTTGAAGAAAAAACAGGCTTCATACAGTCTTGAACTTCCTGAGGGAAAAGGGAATTCCCCTATAATGAAGGAAATTGCAGAGAAGAGGATTTATGTGGGAAAGAATAAATACGGATGGAAAGAGGTGGTTTTCAGAATGAAGGGGGAGCAGTTCATTATGGATATATTGAAGACTGACAGCCTTTCATATTCCCAACCTGCAGGTTATAGGAGTTGGGCTACAGATACCATTGCCGGTTTTCCTCCTTATTCAATTAATCCTATAGGATGGGAGAAAGGATTGGAAGGTCCATTTTATGGCGCTGCAAGTTATGCGTGGGATAAGGATACGCTCAAAATGAAGATGCACTATGTAAACTGGGTGACATCACTTGATATGAAATGGGTGTTCGATGGAGATAAGGCAGTTCTCCATATTTCCAATAATTATACAAAAAACAAGGTTGAGACAATAGAGTGTACTATTGGAGAAGATGTAGCCGTGCTATTTGCCCATGTTCAGCAGAAACCTACTTTTGGAGGGAAACCTGCCGGTAATTTTGCCAAATGGGTGTATCAGAGAATCAAATATCCCCAGTCTGCATCCAAGAGCCGCATTGAGGGGAAAGTTGTTGTCCAGTTTGTAATTGAGCCGGACGGGAAGGTTTCGAGGGTAAGGATTGTAAAAGGTGTTGAACCGTCTTTGGACCAGGAGGCTCTCAGGGTTATAAGAAGTTCCCCCAAGTGGGAGCCGGGTATTCAGGACGGCAAACCGGTAAGGGTAAGGTATACTTTCCCTATAGAATTCAGGCTTAGCCGATAACTGTATATCAGTTACAGTCATAAAAAATAAGGTGTGTCAGATCTGATGTGACCCCCAAAAGTTGGACGGTTTAACATTATTAAGAGGCAACCTTAGATTCAAACAAAGCTCGGTATTTTACCGGGCTTTGTCCTTTTAGCCTCAGTTTGATTCTATCATTATTGTAGTAGCGTATATACTTGACCAGTTCCTTCGCGAACTGCTCTACGCTGTCCCACTCCTGCAAATATAGCAACTCTGACTTCATAAGTCCAAAGAAGTTCTCCATCATGGCATT
>JAZNUM010000041.1:0-22125 GCA_045592325.1 Candidatus Egerieisoma sp. | reverse complement strand
TTCTGAAAAGTGATTTCAATATAGACGGAAGCAATTTTATACTCAGCAAATCTCAGGGAACAAAGGACCAGGACCCGTACTTTGAGGTAAAAGTGGCACCCGGAGTAAAAGGAAATGTTGTAATAGCAGCAGGACCTGATGGCAATTCAGGCAGCAGAAGTTGGGGCTGGCATCTGTGGATTACAGACTATAACCCATATGATGCAAACATCTGGGACAACGGTACAGAAGGTCAGTACATCTACCCCGTAGAAAACGGAGCCGTACACAGATACGAAGGAATATATTGGACCAACCATAAAAATGTATATTCAATGGACAGGAATCTGGGGACAGCATCAGCAGACACCTATCCTTCAGACAATGCAGGACTTCTCTACTACCAGTTCGGGAGAAAAGACCCGTTCTTTTTCAAATCTTCAAATGTAGGGAATACTGTAACATCTGACATTGCAGACAACCCTGCAAACGGGAACAACGGGGTGATATACTCCATAAAGAATCCCGACAAATTCATTACTGCCGCCAGTGTGAACGGAACTTCAACGTATTACGCATGGACAAGAGGAAACAGATACAATCCATCTGAATATGATGAAACTATAATATGGCACGACCCTACAACAGGGAGAAACGGGAGCAATGAGGGGGAAAAATCTATATTTGACCCATGCCCTCCAGGATACCGCCTTCCCGACAAAACTGTATGGAGTGATTTCAGGTTACATTCAGATAACAAACCTACAACCAACTCATTTGAAAACGGAAGGTTTGGAGATGATCCAATTGATCCGAAAGAATATAAAAACGGCTTCAAGCACTATAATGAAGTTAAAGGAATGCAATATTGGCCATTTCAGGGAGAAAACATATTGATACCTGAAAAACCGATATATTTCCCGGCTTCGGGATATTTTGATCCAAGCGGAAGAATGTACCACCATGGAAACATGAGCAATGCAATTGACATTATATGTGGCTCCAGTGCAGAAAAATGGTCATTCCTTTGGAGCGAAAATACTTATGATGAAAACCAGGGAGCCGGTTACACATCACAACCTGACCACTTGGCACCTGAGAATACCGTTACCAGAACCAGAGCTTTTCCGGTAAGATGCATTACAGACAAATGAAAGGGACAAAGATGAGACACACAGCATTATTATTGATAATGATGGCGTTTTGGGCTTGTAGCAGGATTGAAAATTCAGGCCAAAACACCATTCATGAGAAGATAAATGTAAACATATCACTCTCAATTGCAGAGGAGCAGGGGCATTCAAAAAGTGTTAATGACCCTCAAGAGATTGTGCAGGCAGGCGATGTGATCAAAAATATATGGATCATCCAGTTCAATGGCACATCAGATGATTCAAGAGTGCTGGGAGAGCCTGTATACATAAAGGATTTTTCCAATTTCAATGGCGAGATTTCCCTCGTTGCTACAGATAAACCTTGCAAAATCTATTTCGTTGCAAACACATATGAAGAGATTGGAGAGTTTCCTGTAGACCAGTGGACAACAATCGGCCAATTGAAACAACTGAAAAAAGTGGTTGCCGATGAAACAGGAGTATTCGGTATTGAATCCGAAGGGAAGGAACACATTATCTTCAGCGGCAATACTACAATTGACAAGTTGGACCAATCGACAGGCCCAATAAACGGTATCCTTAAGAGGAACATTGCCAGAGCCATAATAAAAGTGGTAAACAATGCACAGAGTGACAATCTTAAAATAAAGTCAATACAACTGTGCAATATACCTTCAATAAGTTTCTATACTACAGACAATTCTGAAGCATCAGAAATATTCCCTGCCTTGAACAGCTTTTCAAAAGTCAACTACTCAATCAAAGAGTGGAATTCTGGTGCAAACGAAATGGAATACATTGCATATCTCCCTGTAAACAAAAGGGGCAAGACAGGATCTGCTGATGAAAAACAGAAAAACTCCCTTGCTCCCGACGGTTCTACATACCTCCTGGTTACAGCAACATATGGAGATGAAGGTTATCCTCTTACATACACATTCTACCTTGGTGCTGACCTTATTAACGACCATAATATTGAAAGCAACAAATCGTACGAATATACCTTTACCATAAAGAGTAAAGGTGATGCGGATACAGACAGCAGGATAAAAGACTGGGGACTTGTAGATTTTACAGATGAAGAGAAATACCAGCTTTCAAACTGTTATATCATAAACCCGATGCCTAATGGAACAGAAAAGAGAAATTTCAGAATTCCAATAAAAAGGGCACTCCAATTCTGGGGAGATGGGGCAAACGTTTTATATGAAGACAGCGATTACCACTCGTTGAGGAACGGAGCAGAATGGAGATGTTTCATACTTGCCAGCGACTTTGAGATTACAGATGACAAATTCAGGATAGTAAAAGGTAACGGCAACAGCAATACAGACAAATATTTTGAATTTGAAGTTGGGCCAGGAACTCAAGGCAATGTAATAATAGCCGTAGGCCATACTAAAGACAACCTGTACAGTGTAAGTTGGAGTTGGCACCTGTGGATAACAGATTATGACCCAAATGCATGTCTGGAATATGGGGATGGCAATTCCGGTCAATACATTTATGCTGTAACAAACGGTTCGGTACACAGATATGAGGGGACCTACTGGAAAAACAACAAAAAAGCATACATAATGGACAGGAACCTGGGCTCATTCTCTCCAAGCAGTTATCCTTATGACAATAAAGGATTTGTATACTACCAGTACGGAAGGAAAGATCCATTCTTCTTCTCAGCGCAAATATACAAATATCCAAACAACGGCAGCAAGGCAAGATTCAGTGCAGTCAAATACGAAGATGCCAACACAAACGAGAACAATGTGAACACAATTGCATACTCAGTAATGAATCCTTTGTCATTCATAGGGGGCAAGACTGCAAGTAACGATGGGGAAGGTAGCGCAAGGGAAACATGGACCCATGACAATAAATATGTGAACAGCAAATATGTTTGGCTGGATCCACAGACAGCACCTTCGGCAACCAATGAAGGGGGAAAATCCATATTTGATCCATGTCCTCCAGGATTCCGGTTGCCTGACAATACCATCTGGAATGACTGGAAAGCCCAGGGGAAAAAGGACAAGACAACAGGTACAATCACTTATAATAATGAAATTACTACAAATGTATTTTCAGGGAATACAGACAATATCCTCATATCAGATACCTATAAAAGAGGATTCCAGTCATACTTAGCCATAAAGGGAGAACAGTATTGGCCATACGGAGACGGGAGCAATATTCCGTCGCAGGTTGTATATTATCCTGCATGCGGCTATCTGTACCAGACATCCGGCAAAATATCCAATGACAGCAATTCATCAAGTGAATGGTGGGGATTTGTATGGAGCGAAGATCCGCATTCTTCATCACCAGGGCTGGGATTGGCACATACTTTCCAACCTGACAATATTGTCAATTCAACAAATCACAGGAGAGCAAGAGGTATGCCTGTAAGGTGCATCAGAGATTTGAAATGGAATTAGTTAGAAACAAAAAGAGTATTGATATGCATATCAATACTCAATGTTCTTCCACATAACTAAATACTGACTGAAAGTGAGCATATGGCAAACAAACCAATCAAAAATTCATTCTACTCCTCACTCCATTGGGCATAGAGGGTGAGATCTTCGCTGAGGTTCAGTACGGAGCCAGTTGCATAGAAAGTTCCTTTTGAGTTGTCGCCATCAGCGCGGGTATGCCATCCGGTAAGGGTCCAGCCCAATCGGGAGAATGTTCCAGGGAGTACCATCCTGCTCTTTGTGGAGGTTACAATCTTCTGGGTTGCAGTGGTTACTCCGGCACCTGCACCTTCTATATATCCGCCATTAGCATCGTATGTTACTGTAACGTGGGTTACAGTACCGCCATTCAGGGTTACCATACCACCTTCATTGGCGACATCAGGGTTGGCTACGTAACCGGTAGTAAAGTTACCGGTGATTTTTCCGTTGTTTATTATGATATTGGCATTCTCTCCGTTTACAAAGAGTCCCCCACCCCATATGCTGGTTCTGTTGCCTGAGATGAGTGGTGTCTCACTGAGTGTTTCAGGAGAGTGTCCCACGGTTACAAGAGCCGATACATTCTGCTTGCCACCCAAATCTACACTTATTCCACCACCACTTCTGTCTGAAGTGTTACCTATTATTTTTCCCGACAAAATATCAACTTCCAGGTCTGCTTTTTCTGAAGTTACATAGATGCCTCCACCACTTCCACAACCTGAGGCATTACGGCTGTATGCGGCATTTTCTTCTATTGATACAGTGCTCACTGCTGGAATTGAAAGGTTACCGCCAAGTACATATATTCCTCCTCCATTGCCAATACTTGCAAGGTTATTGAAAATAGTGCCTCCAGTGAGTATTACATTACCCTGCTCAAGATATACTGCGCCCCCATGTGTTTCTGAAATGCAGTCTTTTATTGTTCCGCCAGACATTGTAAATGTTGTCCCTGAAGAGCCTTTAAGATATACCGCACCACCCAACTGGGCCGAACAGTTCTGAATTGTACCGCCACTCATGGTGAAGTTGCCCTGTTCCATATATACTGCACCACCGTATAACTTAACGTGCTTGTAGTCTGAATCTGTAGAGTAACTGTTCCTTATTGTTCCTCCCGACATATTGAATTCATTATTGTCTGAGGCAGCCAATACAAATTGTGCCTGCACATCACCGCCGGATATGTCTATTATTGCAGAACCGATCTTGCCACCTGTAGCAGATGTTGCACCTCCTCCAATGGATCCGGTCCTAAGAATAGGATTACCAAAAACACCGTTCCTGTCCTTTCCTATAAAGATTGTAGCATTTCCGCCATCCGGCGATATTCCGCTGGCAACAGTTCCGCCAAATGTACAAGTACTGCCCCCTCCTATTCCGGCACTGTTGTTCTGCAGACTTTTTGCAATAACAATACCATCCTTGATGTATATGGTTGCAGCACCTCCTGCTTTTGTTGCACTACTTCCTCCACCAATGGCTGTACCAAGTGCTGATTGAGCGTATATGTTGCCTCCATTTATATCTATAATGCCTTCAGATCCCCCTTGGTATCTGGAACCGGCACCACCAATGGCAGAACTTGGAATTCCCCAATGGTTTGCATGATTATATGCAAATACGTTTCCACCATTTATTACTACTTTACCTTTTCCTCCTGCACTGTTGAATCCTATACCACCACCAATGGCTGTACCCGTTGTTGTTGCAACTGCAGTTACAACACCACCATTTATAGTAATATCACCATAACCATTACCTCCGCCTCCAATAGCTGTACAGTTTTCAGCTTTTGTTGTACCGGCAAATATGACACCTCCATTTATCTCTATTCCATAAACTTCTTGTGAACCGTCATTATTTCCAATTGCAGAATTCCAGTGGTTGGAAAAGAAAGTGGTATCATTGTCCGTAACTGTGCCATTGACGAACTCACCACCATCACTATTCTGAGCAGTATTATAATCTGCATCTGCAACTGTCAGGGAGCCCACTCCCTGGAAAATCAGTTTGTTTTGTGGAGCTGCTGGATTGTAATGGACACATGTAAGTCTGTTGTCTCCAATGATATTTACAATTAAGGAATTTGTCCCTGTTGAGGAAGGTTTGAAACTTATGGAACCTTTGCCTCTGGAGGTTGAGATCTCAGTATATTTTGAATAAATATTGTCAATATACAAATCACAGTTACCTACCGCTCCGTTTATATCAATATAATTGCTTGTAACAGTCCTGCCGACATTTCTCACAGCGCCCTTGGCTGTTGGAGCGTTACTTGTTGCTCCTGCTTTATCATCCCATGCTTTAATAACCTTTGTAACACTGGCATTGTTGGTAATATAATCGCTCCACAAGGTTTTATTTCCTGCAGCATTCTCAATGTACGCCTTGTCATATGAAGGTAGAGTATGTGTTGAGTTATATCCTGCACTCCATCCTGTTGAAGTCTTATTGGCTTCAGTAGACTGATAGACATAATATTTGTTATCAGTATTATGTGTTCCGGTTACAGTATATGTTTCCGTTCCATTATTAATATATACATAGCCCGTATAAGTACCGTCCTTAATTGTAAAATTGCCGGCTGCAAGATCAATGTAAATATAGTTTTGGGTGGATTTCTTATGGATGGTATATTTGATGAGTTTTCCCGGTTCCCACTTGATTCCTTTAAGGTCAGCAGAAATGGTCCCTGGAACACCATTTTCGGTATATGAGACAGTAATGGTTGCCCCGTCGGGAAGAGTCTGTGGAATCATCATCATTACATTTTCATCTGTGTTGATATCTCCTCCAGCGGCAACAGTTTTTCCCCCTTCAGGCAAATCCAGGACATATGATCTTGAAAGCGCGTCATCAGGATATTTTGAGTGATTGCTCCACCCGCCACCTACGGTATAATCGGCTTTGTTATATACTCCACTGATTGTTATGGAGTTGACAGTACATGCAAAAGCCATTTTGAACTCAAGGGCTGTAAGGGCATGGGTAAAAGTCAACGGTATACTTTTCCTGTAATCTGAAGGTATATCCTTTACTGCAGCAATGATGTCCGTCTGGTCCTTCTGCAACAGCGGAAGCGTATATGTAATTATAGGTGCACCCTTGGCTGAAGAACCTACCGTAGGCATCACTGCCCCTTCTATTTCAACAGGAGTGTAAGCATAAACTCTCAAATAATTGTATGAAGATGATATCTGGCCCCATCTGATAGAAGGTTCAGAGACGAGTTCATCTCCATTTATATGGAATTGGGCACTTGAAATTACATCCCATTGCGGCACATCAGAAGCAAATGATTCAGAATACAGGTATCCGAGGACCTTTGCAGAAGATGGCAATTGGGTAGTAATTGGAACTTTTGTTGAAGGATACAGATCCCACTCTTCACTTTCTGAAGTGAAATTTTGTGATGAACTTTTCACATGAGGGGAATCATTTCCCTTTAAAGTTGCAGAGAAAGTAATTTCATCGCTCTCTTTTCTCAAATGCTCTTCCCTTTCTATACATGATGAATTAATGAACAGGAAAAGTACGGAGAGAAGTATGTGGTATAATATGTATCTCATTTCGTTCAATCTTTAAGTCTCAATCATTATAACTTATTATTGCAGATAAAGGTCACCATCCTGGTCATTCCAGTAGTTCAGGGTGCAGACTCCTTCAATTACACTCAAATTGGTAAAATTGAGATTCAGAACAAATAGTTTTCCAATAGTCCTGCTTCTGTCCGTAATAAGGGTATTGTCCAGATCATACAGTTTTACTTTTGCATATTTTCCTTCCGGGAATACAGTTGTACAAACTTTTACGGTAAGTTCGCAACTTGCGGGAGGAATAAGGAATGCTGATCCAATCTCTGAAAATGTAATGCTCAAAGGAACGCCATCAGTATTTTCAAAAAGGTCGAGATATTTCAGGTCTCCATCTGAATATGCAATGGTACTTGATGCGTCACTTGCACCCGGGTATGTAATTGTAAAACCCTTTTCTGTCTCTATTGATATTTTTGTAACACTTCCCCAATTGGTTGCAGCCTCAATTGTATTGGCACTTGCAAGCACCTTTACCCAACTCTGCATGTGCCTGTAGTTCTGTACAGGCAATTGAGTATTCCAGTCTCCCGATATCACATCTGCAAACATCACATCTTTTATACCGTCTATCTCATATGATGCAGAACCGTTTTCAAAGGTCCAACCGTCCGCAGGATAAAAACCTGCACAATAGACTGTTCTGTCAGTTCCATCTGTAGGATATTTCAACTGTTGCGGAATGGATGCGCCATTAGGATAATAGTCTACAAAAGTAAGGTTATGGTCCTTGAAAGTCACTTTTGTATGACAAGGGATAAAATAAGGCTCTTGCGGATTGTCGGGGAATTGGGATTTATTGAACGAAAACAGAACTTTTGCCTCAAGAGGTGACGAAGATGAAATCGCCTCAAAAGGAGATGCTGCTACTGGATACACACTCCCAGCCTTTGAGGAAATGTCAAGATTTTTAACATCTGCAATAAGAGAAATGTGCACATGGTCTCCTGTATCTGACGATGCCACACAGGAAACTGATATAATGGATAAAATGAGTAAATATATTCTTGTCTTCATAACTTATTCTATAACATCTCCTATACCAATACCCCCCGTTTCCCAATCCTGTACATCAGCTCTTACAGAAATGGTGTTTCCCATTGTAAACTTGAGGGTAATGCTGAATTGTTTTCCCATAGTACTTCCGGTAAAAAATTCTGTCTGTGATTTCATGAGATCAACCCCAACCGTTGCTGTCCTGTTCTCAGATCTTATGGAAATGACAAATTCATCCACTTTGAGTGAATTGTCCAAAGGGTCGGTCTCAAGCGCAGTAACTGGGGCCATCATAACATATGCTACCTCTTTGGCAGCAGAATACTGAAGGCCGTATCCGTCAGCAGATGGGAATAATGAGTTTGTTGCAACATCGTAAAAACTCATTGTACAATTATCCTGCTCTTCAAAGCTGACATTTGGTACAGTACCATTCAGAGGGTTGCTCAAATCAATGTTTAAAACCTTGGAACCATTGCCCATATCGTGGGCATTGCTTATAGTAATTGTATTGATTTTACCCCATGCTTTAGACACATCCTCATTCTCTGCATAAATGAAGAGTTTTATGTATGTGAGAAGATGCCTGAACACAAGAACTGGCTTTTGTCCATTATATTTGCCTGACTGTTTAGGGGCAAACATCAGATCCTGGGTTCCGTCAAAAACATATCTTGCCTTATAATTCTTGCCTCCTTCAGTTCCAGTTATTGTCCAGTTGTTCTGCGGGCTCAAAGCAGAAAAATACACCATAGGCTGCTTTACAGGATCGCTGTTGTATAGAGGTCCGCTCAGCAACTGGGATGAAGTGCTGGTAAAAGTTGCATTGGTATGATATTTTACAGGACCGTCCTGGCCATTTTCTCCAGTATTTGCATATTCATCCTCTGTAGTGGAAACAAGCACAAGCGCACCCAACGGATTCTGGACAGATGGGGCTGTTGAAATATACGGGGCCTTCACTTCTGTCAAATCACCAATTTCCTCCTCCAATGAGGCTGAAATGTATATTGGATATCCTTGCCTTGCATGATCCTCAAAGCCGGAGCATGATACCAGCGCCAATAGCGCAAGCATATATATGTATTTCAAATATCTGTACATATTATTTCACCTCTATTTCCTGATTATTACCTGGGACATCCCATGCCTCTACACGGACATCAACCATAATATCCTCTGCTCCGTCTCCCAACAATACATTATATGTATATTTCTTTCCACACTCCCATTTTGTATCCAAAGCATGAACTCCATTATAAATGCTGTTCATCCATGTAAAATTCACAAATATCTTTAAGGGATCAGTGCCTTCTGTATGCAATTGGGGCATGACAATATATGGTCCATATGTATGGCCAATCTGCACATCATCAGGTATTTTCTGATTAATGTTGTCAATGGAGAGGGTAGTCCGGTTTCCGGATGGTGTCCATACTGAATTTGCCACATTATGGATTCCATTGTTATATATATTTTGGAAGCCAAGAGAATTGACTGTGGTTCCTCCATGCGCACCGCCAATTTTTACATATACCACGGCAAATGGATGCACAAACTTCAAAGGGACCTTATTGCCAGTAAGGGAAACCGTCTCAGGATTCTGGGAAGGTGTCCAGGCATAAATGAACTCTTTGGCACTCTGCTGACCGTCTTTGTCTACAGGAAGAGCTGAGCAAATGATGGTAGGCCCTTTATCTTCCCCTTCATTATCATATCCGAAACCTGATATATGGGTATCGGGATCAAGTTCCTGTGTAATGGACACACCTGCAGATTCAGGACGTTTCAATGGCATATATGCCAGAAAATCAAGTTTATAAGTCTGGGGCCAGTATCTTTTCTCAAAAGCATTTATGGATGGATTATAAAAGCGCCATTCCGGATTCTGTGTATCAGTATGGTACATCACTGTGGTTGGGGAGGTAAAGTGGTCATCGGGAGTATTCTCCTTAAATGCCTTAACGTTAAAATATCCTCCAAACCCATCTTTTGACAAAAGATCAGCAGCACCGGAATACAACGATACTTTAGTTGATTGATTTTGCACTACAGAGACACTATATCCTGTGGAAAAAAGAATCCCAGGATCTACTGTTCCTTCATCAAATTTTGAACAGGAGAGCAGCATCAGTGACAATAAAAAAAATTGAAGAAAATATTTTGCCATATCTTACAAATTTACACTATTTTTAACTAAGAGAAAAAATTAATTTCATAAATTTGTATATACAAATAAAAAAAATGAAAGTGAAAAAACCTGTCATCATTATCCTGGCAATATTGGTTGCCTCAATATCTGCCTATGCACAAAGCATGGCAGAGGGAAACATCTCAAAGGAGAGTGTGGAAAAATATAACAGAATTTCAAAAGTACTGCTGGAGAACAGAGAGAAGAGCGTACCTGATCTTATGATCATTGCTGCAAAACAGATGCTTGGTACCGAGTATGTTGCCGGCTCCCTTGAGCAGATACCTGAAAAACTTAAAGTGTCGCTTGTGGAGACCGACTGTATCCTGTTTGTTGAGAGTTGCCTTGCAATGGCACTAAATGCCAAGAAAGGGTTGGATAATCCCGACAGCCTTTGCGCAACTGTCCAGAGTTTAAGATACAGGAACGGCAAGGTTAGCGGTTATGCCAGCAGAATCCACTATACCAGTGAGTGGATAAGACAAGGTGAAGGCAGGGGCATATTCAGAGAAATAACAGATGTGCTGAGTGCCGATAATTTGTCGGGACAAAGGTTCTCATATATGAGTGAACATTCCGATGCCTACAGGCAATTGAAGGAGAATCCTGCAGAGGTGGCAACTATTGCTGAAATGGAGGGGTATCTGAACAGTTTCACAGACTATTTTGTAATTCCAAAGGAAGAAGTAAAGAATATTGAACATCTGCTGAAAGATGGTGATATTCTTGGATTCAATACCAGTGTAAAAGGGCTTGACATTGCCCACGTTGCCCTGGTATATCATAAGGAGAACGGAGAGGTTGGATTCATCCACGCTTCACAGGGAGACGGCAAAGTGGTAATTGATGAGAAAAGCATTGCCGATTATGTAATGGGACGGAAAAGCAATAACGGAATAAGGATAGTAAGGGTAAACAGATAAATTGTTATGGAAAAATCAAAAGTATATTTTACAAATCTCAGATGCAAACCGGGGTTGAATCTGCCTAAGAAACTGCGTAACCTCATAAAGGCGGCTGGAATTGAAAAAATTGACTTCGAAGGTCAATATACAGCAGTAAAACTTCACTTTGGCGAGCCGGGCAACATGGCGTACATAAGGCCCAACTATGTTGCTACAGTTGTTGACCTGCTGAATTCACTTGGAGCAAAGACGTTCCTTACTGACGCCAACACTCTGTACAAAGGGAAGAGGGACAATGCAGTTGACCATCTGCACAGTGCAATGGTGAATGGGTTCAATCCAATAGCGGTAAATGCAAATGTGATCATTGCAGATGGTGTAAAAGGAACAAACTACGCAGCAATTCCTATTGAAGGGGCAAAATATTGTCCTTCTCCAAAAATTGGCCAGGCAGTTGCAGATGCAGATATAATCATTACAATAAGCCATTTCAAAGGACATGAGCAGGCAGGATTCGGCGGATCACTTAAGAATATTGGCATGGGATGTGCCAGTATTGCCGGCAAACTGGAACTCCACTCCTCTTCCCAGCCTAAAGTTAATGCTGAGAACTGTATAGGATGTAAAGTGTGTGAGAAGAACTGCAACCATGGTGCAATTGCTGTAGGGGCAGACAGAAAAGCCATAATTGATTATGACAAATGTGTTGGATGCGGGCAATGTGTGGCACTTTGCCAATATGCAGCCGCCGTATTGGCAGAATGGGATACATCAGAGGTTCTCAACTGCAAAATTGCCGAGTACAGCAAGGCTGTACTGCAAGGAAAGCCCAATTTCCATATAAACCTCATAATGAATGTTTCACCTGAGTGTGACTGCTGGGGTCACAATGATCTTGCAATAGTTCCCGACCTTGGAATGATGGCCTCTTTTGACCCTGTAGCACTGGATCAGGCATGTGCAGACCTTGTAAATAAGGCTCCGGTAATTAACGGTTGGGATACCTGCCACTGCCACCATGAAAAAGAGGAACTGTTCAAACATATACACCCTGATACAGATTGGGAATCAGGATTGCAGTATGCACAGGAAATAGGACTTGGAAACAGGGAATATGAACTTATAGAAATCTGATGAAGCGCCCGGCAACGGGCGTTTCTCATTTATTGAAAACCTCAAATGTAAACTTGATACCTATCTTGTCCCATTTGGTAACTTCTCCTCCCCAAAACAATCCTATATTGAAAATATTTGTTCCTATTCCATAACCGAGTTCTATGTATGGATCCATTGTATCTACAAAAAGAAGATTGCAATAAAGGCGCTCCTTGGTAATGTATTTTACACTTTTCAACAGAGAGGGCAACAGCAGCAGAGGGGCATCATATTTAATGTTGGCCCTCAAATATTTGTCAATTTCATTGTACTGGACAGAATTGAGAAGGTGAAATGTTCCACCTATATCATCATCCCAACCTTCGGGAAGAATATTCCTTTTCAGATTATTGAACTGTGCAAAATAAAGATCCCTATAATCATAGAACAAACCGAACCCTACCCTGTAATGGAAATGGTGCATTGGACCTACAGCAAGTTTTTGCTGCATGTCAAATTCCACTTTATTATACTTGGTAGTACTGCCCAATATCCCTTTAAATGCGTGTGAGAAATTGAGAGTAAAGGTAGGATATCGGGAATACAGATATACCTTTCTGTTTCCATCCATGTAATAATACTGGTGTGGAGTATACTGAAGTTCCACTTCCGGAACAAATGTTACATAATGATTGCCGGAATTATGAATCTCCACATATTGCATCAATGCGGCATTTGTACTTAATGTAAGTCCGTTGGCAATCTCTATCTTGTGTCCAAGTTTTCCATATGAAGACCTGAAACCGTTCATGGTCCCGGAAATATTGCCCGATTGTGCCTCCTTGGAGCGTGCAAAGATCTTGTTGCCGTTTCCAACATCAATAAATATTTTACCAAGTGAACGTGGCGCATAGTTCAACTCTCCGACAATACCCCAATAGAACTCATTGAACTTGAAGTTATAGCCTATTCTTGGCTGCATTGTGAAAACTTTATCATTGTGCAGTAATCTGGTATACCTTAACTTTTGTGTGTAAGACAATCCTTGGCTTGTAGAATAGTTGAAAAGGATTGGACTTACCAGAGGGGAAAACCTCAAGACTCCAACGTCACTCAAATGGACCGAATGGTCACGCAACATGAATTTTCCCACCTGCGATGCAGTATTGTGCCTTTGTTTCACCCCTCTCCCCTCTTCTGCAGTTCCATCATGGCCCTCCTGCGGGAACTCATTCTCAATGGAATCCCTGAAACTTACAATCTGGCGAGCCAAAGAGGATAAGGTATCCACTTGATTATTATAGAGCAACGAAAGGTCCAGATCGTCTTTTACATCAGCATTTCCAGAAGTGATATGTTTGGGTGTAATCTTTTCATAATTGATGACAGATGTATAATCACCTTTAAGATGTGTCCCCAAAATTTTCACATCAGTGGAGATAGTAATCTTTCTGGGCAGATTACTGTCGGGAGAAAACTCATCTCCCATATAAAAGGAGGCTTCATAATCAATGAATTCCATCCTTCCATTGAAATGCATCTCCCTCAAAGTCCAGTTTCCGGAACTTACAACCATATACCCTTTAATGAATTTATAGCTCTGGATATCCGGCACAAAAGAAATCTTATGGTAATACCGGCCATCTGATACCCAGGTAGAATCAATGCTGAAATCATAATATTTCCCCGACTTGTATGCCAGAGGGGAATAAATGTACCCGTACAGATATTGGGAATAGGGGTTAAACTTTACATTTGGGGCAATCAGTATCTCCATATGCTCCTCAAAAAGGGCTTTCCTATTACTGGTAATTGAATGGAGAGACTGGTTGAAAATATTGGGATTGGTAAATGTAAGTCCGCCTATGAACTCAGCATAATAATTGTCCGAACCGTCATCAATGAGATTCAGATAAGGAATACGGTGTATGAACTTTCCCCTCTTGAGAATATCCATATTCCCATTTATATAGAAATTTGCAGTATAATCGGGAGTAACCTTATTGATGTCCATTGCACTCCGCCTGAGATTTATCATAATGGAATCCTTGTTCACCTTTTCATTAGCATTGATTATTTCATGCGATGAAAAGAGAAACAGAAAAAGCAATATAATTACAGGCATTCTCATATTTGTACAACAAACAAAGGTAAAGTTAGCAAGAAAAATGAAAAAAAAATTTTTTGAAATGAAAAATATTCCTATCTTTGCACCCGCTAAAGGCAATAAGCCAGGCGGGATTGGTCCAGTAGCTCAGTTGGATAGAGCAACAGATTTCTAATCTGTGGGTCAGGGGTTCGAATCCCTTCTGGATCACATAACTGACTCGCTAGCTCAGCTGGTAGAGCACGACACTCTTAATGTTGGGGTCCAGGGTTCGATCCCCTGGCGGGTCACTTGAAAGGCTTCAGAATACGTTCTGGAGCCTTTTTTGTTTTGCCCATTCTTCCCGATGAGCATGCGGCCGGCCCTCCCCTCAGGAGCAAACCTCTTGCCAAAGCACCTTCCGTCCACAAATGGCATCCTCTGTGTGGACAGGCGGCAACAATTCCCCTCTGCGTCCTCAAAAGATACCTTGTTTGAGGACAAAACATTACTCCTAATTTGTGCAGGATTTATAATAATTCTATATTTTTGTAGAGACTATTAACCTTTAATCCTATTATCAAAAAAAACTTGTGTAAATATTATGAGGTATCTTTATTTTGTAGCCATGGCGTTGCTATTGGCAGCGTGTGGCAACAACAAATGCAACGAGGGAAAAAGTGAAGTGATTTTACCTGAAGGTGAATTTACTTATAATGTACCTTGCAAAGTAGTATATGTCAATGCCGACAAGCCTGGTAAAGCAACTTTATGGCTTTGGCTTCATGGTGGTGTGCATGACCGTCCAAAACACGATATGTTCTATCACCCCAACCATTTCGATTGTTGCGATGCCGACGAATATATTCTGCAATACTTGAAAGAGAGCGGGACTAAGGCCATTGCTCTGTTCCCTGTGTGCTATAAAGCAAACCTGCCAGAAACCATTAAATGGACAGATTGCTATGATGATGTGAAGCACATAATAGATGATTATGCCAATAAGGGACTTATTGATACCTCCAGAATTTACGTAACCGGATCATCTGACGGTGGCCGTGGTGCATGGGATTATGCCGAAATGCACCCGGATGTATTTGCAGCGGCAATATCAATGTCGTGTTCCAGCCCTCGCCCAGTGAGCATTCCAGTGTATTTTTTCAGTACCGCAAGCGAAGGAGACTGCACAGCACGAGTGGACGAACTTGTGAAGCAAGGTATCAACATCAAATATAAATATTGTCCCGACCAAAAACACGGAGGTGACGCAATAGAATGTACTCCAGAACTCCTAAAAGAATTCTTCTCCCATACAAAATAATAATAGAATAAAAGTACTTTTCGTCTTCCCGCACACTTTCTGCCTCCCGGGCACAGAAACGCATTGAAATGTGCCCGCCTGCGCCAAAGTGGGCACGCTGAGGCAGCAAATCGTGCCCGGAGCATCGGAAAAACAGCGGACGGGAACGAAAACCAACAGAAATGTGCCCGCCTGCGCCAAAGTGGGCACGCTGAGGCAGCAAATCGTGCCCGAGGCACTGGAAAAGCAGTGGACGGGAACAAAAACCGACAGAAATGTGCCCGCCTGCTCCAAAGTGGGCACGCTAGGGCAGCAAATCGTGCCCGAGGCATCGGAAAAGCAGCGGACGGGAACAAAAAACTACAGAAATGTGCCCGCCTGCGCCAAAGTGGGCACGCTGGGGCAGCATATCGTGCCCGAGGCACTGGAAAAGCAGCGGACGGGAACAAAAACTAATAGAAATGTGCCCGCCTGCGCCAAAGTGGGCACGCTGAGGCAGCAAATTGTGCCCGGAGCACCGGAAAAGCTGTGGACGGGAACAAAAACCAACAGAAATGTGCCCGCCTGCGGACAAAACTCCCTGCGGATTACGCTTTCTGCCCCTTGGCTGCTATGAACTCAATTACAAGCACTATGGCAAGGCCAAGCAACATGAAGCCAATACTCTGCCATAAAAGAGGGTCGGCACCTGTAACCTCTGCATATGTGCCGGGCAGTGCAGGAAAGTCAAATCCCTCTTCTGCACCTGGAATCTTCCAAGGCCATACTTTAAGCAATGAACCCAACATAAAACCTGAAAGGAGCGCAATTGTAAGCATATAGTATTTTTTAAGCAGCCAACTCAGGAAGTGGGAGAAACTTACAATACCAACTGCACATCCCAGTGCAAATACCAAGAGTACAGGGATATTCAAAGAGGATACTGCAGACATCACAAACTCATATTTGCCCAGAAGCAGCAATATGAAACTTCCCGATATTCCCGGAAGTATCATTGCGCAGATAGCAATTGCTCCGCTGAGGAATATGAACCATAATTCGTCGGGAGTCTGGCCGGGACTTGCAAGGCAAATGAATGCACCTGTCGCAACTCCAACAAGCAGGGAAATTATGTTCTGGATGTTCCATTTGTCCAACCCTTTGAGGATATAGACTGCAGAGGCCAGAATAAGGCCAAAGAAGAAACTCCAGAGTGGAATTGGGTGAAATTCAAGAAGATATTTCATCAGCCGGGCCAATGAGAATACACTTATGAGAATACCTGCAAAAAGGCTTGCAAGGAATGTTCCGTTGATATGTTTCCAGAAAGCAACAAACTTTCCTGAGAAAAAGAGTCTGAATGCCTCACTGTTAATTGATTTTATAGAATTGAGCAACTCTCCGTAGATTCCCATTATGAAGGCTATTGTGCCTCCACTTACACCGGGAATTACATCTGCTGCCCCCATGCATGCCCCTTTGAAGGCAACTGTTACGCATTTGAAAAAATTTGCCATAAGTTAATTATTGTCTTTTTTAATACTCTCCAAAAATTCTCCGAACCACTTGTCTCCCATCAATTGTGGCAACATATCGTAAACCACACCAAGCCATGCGGTCCCAGTCCTGAAAATCTCCATAAAGGTATCCTTGAATCCCTCCACATCTCCTGCATTGTAAAGTTCAATGGCCTTAATGGTATTGAGGCCTGCATGGGCCTCTGAAATCTTGTCATCGCTCTGCAGCACCTTCTGGAACTCCATTGTAGCCTGCAGGTTCTTGCCAAGCCGTATATATGCTTCACCAAGGCCCAAACGGCCAAGTACATCTGTATCAATTGCAACAAACTGTTCAAAAGTAGTGGCAGCCTCCGCATATCTCTGCAGATTCATATATACTACAGAAAGATTGTACAAAGATGATGAATTGGAAGCATTGAGTGCAACAGAATACTCAAAAGCCTCAATTGCCTTGTCAAAATTCTTCATACGGGCCTGGATTGTCCCCATATTGAACCAGACAGTATCATTGAACGGATTGTTGTCAAGATAAAGATTGTAATACTCCTCAGCTTTCTGGGGATCATCAAGTTTATCATAGCAGAAAGCATAATCATTGAAGTACTCATACGAAAGTGCACCTATTCTGGATGCCCTCTCAAGGTAAAAGATTGCTTCCCGATAATTTCCTGCATCTATACAGTCCTGTGCAATTGCACAAACCGAATCTACAGTATCCGAATCGGAAGTTCCACACTCCAAAGCCCTGTAGAAATAGTCCCTTGCATGACGGAATCTCCCCTTTGCAATGTTTCCCCTTGCAAAAAGAAGCTGTACAACCGTACTCATAGGAAAAGAATCCGAATATTGTGCTAGAATCTCCAATGACTTGTCGGGATTGCCTGCAAGAATCAAAGTATCACAGTATCTGGAAAGAAGCACCTCGGAATAAGGCAATTTTGCAAAAGCCACTCCCGACAATTCAAGCACCTGTTCTGTATCACCCTCTTCCATAAGGCGGTCAAGGATATACTCATATGCCTCCTCATTCAACTGCAGTTCATTCAGATTGCCCTCCTCTTTTGCAGAAAGGTAATCCTCATAAGCCTGTCTGAAATTTCCATCCTTCTCCTTATCGTTGAAAAAACTATTCTCCATCCTGCATAACTTTCAAATAACCGAACAAACTTACCATAAACTCCTTACACGACATCTCCTTTTTGCCGGGGCTGAGAAGAAGGTCATATACTACCCTGCCGCTTGGATACATACCGGCAAGGAAACGGGACTTTGCTCCACATACAATATAATCTGCGGTAAAGTTCCTGGTATAATCAATGTTCACAAGCAGATTCATATCCATGCTCCAGAACTCCTTCAGAAGATCCCTGTCGGGTACACCAAGCCAGTTTACGGAACCGCTCTCCACAAACACAAATCCCTTTTCGCTGCAATAACCGCTGAAACTTCTCCTGCTCTCCTGGGTGCGGAAACATTTCCCTGCCTCCACAACTACAACCGAGAACCGGATACCTTCTCCGGAAATGAACTCCACCATCTGCTCAAATGCGGCAACATCCTGCTCACCACGTATAGTGCAAACCACACCCATTGAATGCAGAAGAGCGGCACCAGGGAACACAGAAACACCTGATTTTGCCACCTTTACCCCATTGAGAGACTTCTTTCTCAATTTATTTTTAATAAACTCGAACATAAAATGCCAAATATGCCACAAAATTAGCAAAAATCCCGCCACTCTCAAAGCATCCACAAAATAGGTCCGTTCATGGACAAAAGCAACCTATTACCGCCGGGCATCCACAAATTAGGGTGATTCTGTGGATAGAATCACCCTAAACTCATAATGGCGGCAAAACAGTCAGGAAATCTTAAGGACGCCATCCTTGAAATCTACCGAAACCTCACCCTGGGCAGAAACATTGCCCCCAATAATCTGGGTAGCCAATTCATTAATCAGTTCCTTCTGCAGCAACCGCTTGATTGGCCTTGCACCGTAAGCAGGGTCATAGCCTTTGGAAGCCAGATAATCAAGGGCTTCCGCTGTAAAGGTTAGAGTAATTCCCTTCTCCTGAAGCATCTCCTGAATCTGATGTATCTGAAGCATAAGGATATCCTTAATATTTTTGGCAGAAAGAGGTTCAAACATTATCACCTCATCTATCCTGTTGAGGAACTCTGGCCTTACACTCCTTTTCAAAACCTCCATTACTGCATTCTTACAATCTTCCAGGAGCATATCCTTCTGCCCATTTGCCCGGTCATTATCATTATTCCCGGCAGATGCTTCAGTGGAAGAGCCGTCTGTAATGGCATTTATCCTCCCCATATAATCTTGAATGATGTCGCTCCCCACATTGCTTGTCATAATGAGGATTGTGTTCTTGAAGTTCACTGTCCTCCCCTTGCCGTCGGTAAGGCGGCCGTCATCCAAAACCTGCAAGAGCACGTTGAATACATCGGGATGAGCCTTCTCTATCTCATCAAACAATACTACCGAATAAGGTTTGCGGCGCACTGCCTCAGTCAGTTGGCCACCCTCATCGTATCCCACGTAGCCCGGAGGCGCACCTACAAGACGGGTAACAGCAAAACTCTCCTGATATTCGCTCATATCAATTCTGGTCATCAGGTTCTCGTCATTGAACAGGAATTCAGCCAAGGCTTTTGCCAGTTCGGTTTTACCCACACCTGTTGTACCGAGGAAAAGAAACGATCCCAATGGCCGTTTTTCATTCTGCAAACCCGCACGTGAACGCCTTACGGCATCAGATACTGCCTTTATGGCCTCATCCTGCCCCACAACCCTTTTATGAAGTTCCTCCTCCAGGTGCAACAACTTGTCCTTCTCGCTCTGGAGCATCCTTTTTACAGGAATGCCGGTCCAGCGCGATACAACTTCTGCAATATCCTCTGGATTAACCTCTTCATTTATAAGAGGATTTTCATTGGCAGACTTCTTGGCTTGCAGTGCATCAATCTCATTCTGAAGTTCAACCATCTTACCGTAACGGATCTCTGCAACTTTCCCGTAATCTCCGTTACGCTCAGCCTCATCCGCCTTAATCTTAAGATTCTCCAACTCAAGTCGTTTGCTCTGTATGGAATCCAGCAGTTTTTTCTCTTCTCTCCACTGTTTGTCATACACCTTCTGCTCAACCTGCAAATTCTCCAACTGGGAAACTATCTCCTGCAGTTTCGGAGATTTCCCTTCCCTCTTTATGGCAGCCTTCTCTATCTCCAGCTGCTTTATCTTCCTGTTCAGTTCATCAATCTTCTCGGGCACCGAATTCATCTCCAGACGGAGTTTGGATGCCGCCTCGTCAATGAGGTCAATGGCTTTGTCGGGAAGAAAACGGTTGGTAATGTACCTGTGAGAAAGGTCCACTGCCGCAATGATTGCATCATCCTCAATACGCACCTTGTGGTGGTTCTCATACTTTTCCTTAAGGCCTCGGAGTATGGAAATGCTCTCTGCCGGAGTAGGCTCATCTACCATTACCATCTGGAAACGGCGCTCAAGGGCCTTGTCCTGCTCAAAATATTTCTGGTATTCATCCAGAGTGGTTGCACCTACGGTACGCAACTCACCACGTGCAAGTGCAGGTTTGAGGATATTGGCCGCATCCATTGCTCCGCTGCTTTTGCCTGCCCCCACAAGAGTATGAATCTCATCTATATACAGTATTATCTCACCCTGGCTGTCAATGACCTCCTTAACTACCCATTTAAGTCGTTCCTCAAACTCTCCCTGATACTTTGCTCCTGCTATAAGGGAACCCATATCAAGGGAATAAATAAGCTTATTCTTGAGGTTCTCAGCCACATCACCGTTAACAATCCTCTGTGCAAGACCCTCTGCAATGGCTGTCTTGCCCACACCAGGTTCACCTACCAGAATTGGATTGTTCTTGGTCCTCCTGCTCAGAATCTGCAGGACCCTCCTTATCTCTTCATCCCTCCCGATAACCGGATCCAATTTTCCCTGTTTGGCCAAATTGACCAAATTCACTGCATAGCGCTCCAATGCGCTCCCCTGCTCATTCTGCTGATTATAACCGTTCATAGCTTTCCTCCTTTAATTGTAAATAATTAAACATCTCACAACAGAAACCGTTCAAATAATTTACCAAATGGAAAAATGTGACAATTTGGCAGTATTGCCCAACTGTGCACTCCTTCACCATAATCAGCAAATCCTCTCCTGAAAAAATAACCTTTTATCTGTCGGGAATATGTTGTAGCGAAAAAAATATTATATTTGTAGATACGAAAAAATGCATAAATAATTTTTAACTTAAATAACACACATTATGAAGAAAGCACTTTCTACATTATTGCTTGTTGCAGTTGCAATGACTTCTGTTTATGCTCAGAAGAAAGGTAAAAAAGTTGCTGAGCAACCAGAGGGTTACCAGTTTACAGTTGTTAAAGAGAATCCAGTAACCCCTGTAAAGAATCAGGCAAATTCCGGCACATGCTGGTCATATTCAACCATTTCATTCCTTGAGAGTGAGGCTATCAAAAATGGTGCTCCAGCAGATATTGACCTTGCAGAGATGTATCCTGTATGGAACGGCTACGCAGACAAAGCTGAGAAATTTGTACGTCTGGACGGTTTCCTCAATTACGAGCAGGGAAGTTCATTCGGGGATGTAATATACACCCTAAAACACTATGGTATGGTTCCTCAGAAAGAGATGGAGGGCCTTAACTATGGTGAGCCTATGAACAAACACGGAGAACTTTGCGCAGTTCTTAAGGCTTACGTAAATGCAGTAAACAAAAAACCTAACAGAACCCTTTCAACAGCATGGCATAAAGGCCTTACCGGCATTCTTGACGCTTATCTTGGCGAGTGCCCTGAGAAATTCACTGTTGACGGCAAAGAGTACACTCCTCAG
>JAZNUM010000040.1:0-38703 GCA_045592325.1 Candidatus Egerieisoma sp. | reverse complement strand
CGAAGTCTTTTTTCTCTCTTACACCATATAGTGAGTGGCGCACATAATAAAGCCACAAACAAGCGATAAATAATGGTGGTAATAGCGACGGGGATCCACCTCTTCCCATCCCGAACAGAGAAGTTAAGCCCGTTAGCGCCGTTGGTACTGCTATACCAAGTGGGAGAGTAGGTAGCCGCCAACTTTGAGAGAGCATCTGGAATAATCCGGGTGCTCTTTTTTTTGTGTACTGAAAATCAGATATTTGTACAAAATCACGTCGTGATTATAGGTATTTTGCCTATATTTGTGTTAAATTTTTATGTTATGAAAAAGAGTATTTTATCATTTTTGGCGAGTGCATTGCTTTTGGCTGCACCTTTGTTTGTGCAGGCTCAGGAGGGTGTTTCATACAAGTTAACCAATAAGGGAGTTGTGAGGAATACCGTTCAGGATGGAAAGCAGGAGAGTATGAATGTCCTTAAACCTATCCTTATTCTCAAAACCCGTTATGAGATGGATCTTGAGGAGGGCTATTCGAGATTTTCTGTAAAGAATGCCCGTCTTGGTGTGCAAGGTGATCTTTCAAAGATCTTTTCCTATAAGTTTATGGTTGATTTTTCTGCAGAAAACAAATTGAGTGTTCTTGATTTGTATGCAGTTTTGAAACCTTCAAACAGGTTGTCTTTCACTTTGGGCCAGCAGGGGCTTTCTCTTTTCAATTCTTGGACTGTTTCACCCAATTCTCTTGATTATGTAAACAGGCCTTTCATTGGAAAATATTTCATCTCAAGCCGTGATATTGGAGTTGCAATGAAATATGCCCTCAAGAACCAGGGATTCCCTATCAATGCTGAGTTGGGAGTATATAACGGTACAGGAATAAATAATCCTACATGGAACAAATCTGTTGCTGTAGGGGGTAGACTTGAGTTCGGTTCTACAAAGAAAGGTTTCAGAACCTCTGCAAAGTTCTATAATCTTAAGAATGCAGATGGCCTTACCGATACCTATTGGGGTGCAGATGCAAGATACGCTGGCAGCGATTTTAAGATTGAGGCAGAGTATATGACCAAGAATATGAATGACAGGGAGCCTGGTGCACTTAATGCAGCATATATTCAAGGTATGTACAAGATTAAAGTCAATAATCCATCCATAAGCAGAGTTGAACCTGTTCTCAGATGGGATGGTATGGGTTATGACATTACAGACAGGGGACTTGGTGTAAACAGGGTTACTGTAGGTGCAAATATGGTTTTCAAAACTACATCGTTTACAAGCATGCTCAGATTGAACTATGAGCATTATTTCAATAATAGTATGGATTTGTCTGCTTTGTTCAAGACTCTAATCTACAACTCAGACAAACTTTCGTTGGAATATCTACTATATTTCTAGACAGAGGAATAATCACAATATAAAAAAAGGTGACCGTAAAGGCCACCTTTTTCTGTTATATATGGAAAATTATCTTTCCAATTTGTGGATTGCAAGACCACTCTGGAGTTTAGGCTCAAACCAGGTAGTCTTTGGAGGCATGATATTGCCTGTGTCTGCAATGTCAATCAACTGTTTCATTGAAACAGGGTACAATGCGAATGCTGCAACCATCTCACCTGAATCAACCCTCTTCTTCAACTCTCCAAGACCGCGGATACCGCCAACGAAGTCAATTCTCTTGGATGTCCTGAGGTCTTTTATATCCAGAAGTTTGTCAAATACAAGATTTGAGCATACAGTTACATCCAATACGCCAATTGGGTCTGAATCGTCGTATGTACCCTCTTTTGCCTGTAATGAATACCACTCGCCTGCAATGTACATTGAGAAGTTGTGTAATCCCGACGGAGTATAGATTTCTGTACCTTTCTTCTCCACTACGAAATCTTCACCAAGTTTCTCAATGAACTGCTCAGCGGTCATACCGTTAAGGTCTTTAACCACGCGGTTGTAGTCAATGATCTTCAGGTGGCTTTCAGGGAATACTACGGCCATAAAGTAGTTGTATTCTTCCTCACCTGTATGGTTAGGGTTATTGCGTTTCTTTTCTTCACCTACAAGAGCCGCGGCAGCAGTTCTGTGGTGGCCGTCAGCAACGTAGAATGCGGGGATTCCAGCAAAGATATTTGTGATTGCAGCAATGTCCTCCTCGTTGTCAATTACCCAGAATTTGTGCCCGAAACCATCTACAGGGGCTATGTAATCGTACTCAATCTCTTTTGTTTTGATGGTTCTTTCAACTATCTCATTTATCTGTGCATTGTCGGGATAAGCAAAGAAAACAGGTTCAAGGTTTGCATTCTGATTCCTTACGTGAATCATTCTGTCCTCTTCCTTGTCTTTACGGGTAAGTTCATGTTTCTTGATCTTGCCAGTCATGTAGTCCTCTACGTTTGCGCAAACAACAAGACCGTACTGGGTTCTGCCCTCCATTGTCTGTGCATATACGTAATAGTTCTCTTTAGGGTCCTGTACAAGCCAGCCTTTTTCCTGCCATAACTTGAAGTTCTCAACAGCCTTGTCGTATGCTGCCTGGCCGTGCTCATCTGCTATAGGATCAAAGTCAATCTCAGGTTTGATTATATGTAGAAGCGATTTCTCCCCTGCCTCAGCCTTTGCTTCAACTGAGTTGAGTACGTCGTATGGGCGTGATGCTACCTCGGCTGCAATTGCTTTTGGTGGGCGGATGGCTGCAAATGGTTTTACTTTTACCATAGTTTTTCAGTTTTAAATGTTTCTGTTATTTGTTAACCTGGAATCTTTTGTTTCCTGTTGTAAAGAAATCTACAATCTGGTTTGCTGCTGCAAGACCTGCATTTACGTTAGCCTCTGCTGTCTCGGCTCCCATCTTCTTAGGTGTGCCGTATACACGTTTGCCAAACTCCTCTGCTATTGCTGCGTGGTTTGCTGTTGCAACGTCTGTGATGTATTTAAGATCCTCTCTCTCCCTAAGGACTTTAATGAGTTCCTCCTCGTTGATAACCTCTTTTCTGGCGGTGTTTACAAGACATCCGCCTTTAGGCATTCTTGAAAGGAGGTTGTATCCAATAGAGTTCTTTGTCTGCTCGGTTGCAGGGATATGCAATGATACAAAGTGTGAGTTCTCATAAAGGTCTTCCAAAGATTTTGCTACAACAACGCCCTCTTTCTCCATTGCCTCTGCAGGTACGAATGGGTCAAAAGCCATTATTTTCATACCAAATCCTCTTGCATGATCTGCTACAAGGCGGCCTACGTTTCCGTATGCCTGGATACCCAATGTCTTGCCTTTAAGCTCTGAACCGGTACCTGGGGTAAGCTGGTTTCTGCTCATATAAATCATGAAGCAAATGGCAAGCTCTGCAACTGCATTTGAGTTCTGGCCAGGGGTATTCATTGCAACAATACCTTTTGCTGTACATGCTGCCAGGTCAAGATTGTCAAAACCTGCTCCTGCCCTTACAACAATCTTTAGGTTCTTTGCTGCCTCAACAACTTCTGCTGTAACTTTGTCTGAGCGTACGATAAGTGCGTCAACATCTGCTACTGCTGCAAGAAGTTCGTTGGGAGAAGTGTATTTCTCAAGGGTTGCAAACTCATAACCTGCAGCCTCAACTATTTTTCTTATACCGTCAACAGCCACTTTTGAGAATGGCTTTTCGGTTGCTACCAATACTTTCATTGTATATTCGTGTTTTTAAGTGTTTCAATAAAAAGATATGGGGGTGCCGGCATGTTGCAGACACTCCCATATTTATGATGCAAATTATTTGTGAAGCTGCTCAAATTCCTGCATGCATGCAACCAGAGCCTCAACTGCCTCTTTAGGGCAGGCATTGTAGATTGAAGCCCTGAAACCACCAACTGAGCGGTGACCTTTGATACCAACCATGCCGCGCTCTTTGGCAAATTTGAAGAACTCATCCTGAAGTTCCTCTTTGCCAGGAGCCATTACGAAACATACGTTCATAAGAGAACGGTCCTCTTTAGCAGCAGTTCCTACAAACAATGAGTTTCTGTCAATTTCATTGTAAAGCATTTCCGCTTTCTCTTTGTTGATCTTGTACATTGCCTCTACACCACCTTGCTCTTTAACCCACTTCAATGTCTCGTGCATTACAAAGATAGGGAATACAGGAGGAGTGTTGAACATTGACCTGTTCTTTGCCTCATCAGTATAGTGTGTGCGGTAATCAACCATTGTCTGGATAGGACGGCCGGTATTGCCAAGAAGGTCTCTGCGTACAATAACGAATGTAACACCTGCAGGGCCTACGTTTTTCTGTGCACCACCGTAGATCATGCCGTATTTCTTAACGTCAACAGGACGGCTCATGATGTCAGAAGACATATCGGCAACCAAAGTTACAGGAGAGTCAATGTCCTCGTGGATCTCTGTTCCGTATATGGTATTGTTGGTTGTGATATGGAAATAGTCAACATCTGTAGGGATGGTATATCCTTTTGGAATGTATGAGTAAGTCTTGTCCTCAGATGAAGCCACTATCTCAACTTCGCCGTAGAATTTTGCCTCTTTTGCAGCTTTTTTTGCCCAAACTCCTGTCTGAAGGTATGCAGCCTTTGTTTTCAGAAGGTTTGCAGGAACCTCAAAGAACTGGGTTGATGCACCACCACCGAGGAACATTACTGCATAATTGTCGGGAATATTCAGCAACTCTCTCCAAAGTTGCTCAGTTTCTGCCATAATTCTCTCCCATCCTGGAGTACGGTGCGAAATCTCAAGAATACCGATACCGGTGTTGTCAAAATCTCTGATGGCCTCAATTGCAGATTCTATAGCCTGTTTAGGAAGAACGCAAGGGCCGGCGTTAAAATTATATGCTTTCATAGTGTATTTTTTATGTTTTATATAATATGTAAATTCAAAGATATGAAAAATAAGTTATGAATTGTAATAATAAAGCTAATTTTCTGTTATAATCTTTAAATTGCCGGAACCGGTATTCTTCTCGCAGTAACGGCAGTGCAGTTTAAGTACACCATTCTCGTATTCTGTGGTGAATTTTGTGGTTATAGGCTGATGGTTTGTGATGCACTTTGGATTGGCACATTTTACAATTCCCACAATCTCATCGGGAACACGGAGAACCTTTTTCTCAATTACTTCAAAGTCCTTTATGATGTTGATTTTGGCATCTGGGGCAACAAGTGCCACTTTGTTTATTTCAGATTCTTCAAAAAATCTGTCCGCTACCTTTATGATGGCTTTTTTCCCTAGAAGTTTGCTGTCGAGATTCATGCCGAATGTGATCTGGTTGGCACAATCCTTCAGGCCAAGGATACTTATTACTTTAAAAAGTTGGTTAGCCGGTATATGGTCAAGTACTGTACCGTTCTTGATGGCACTTACTTTCAATTCTTTTCCACCTTTTTCCATATTGTTAATTTTTTTAATCCCGATAATTATTTATAACCCAATAGATAAGCAATGATAGCCATTCTGGCGTACACTCCGTTCTCGGCCTGTTTGAAATAGTATGCATGTTTTGTGTCGTCAACATCCTGCGCTATTTCTGTGACTCTTGGAAGCGGATGCAGTATCTTCATGTTCTCTTTGGCTCCGCCAAGCATGGAAGCGGTGAGGTTATACGTGTTCTTAACCTTCTCATATTCCATAGGGTCTGTGAACCTTTCCTGCTGTACACGGGTCATGTAGAGGATATCGCAGTCATTGATGCTCCCTTCAAGGTCTCTGGTTTCCCTATATGGAATCCCTTTTGCATCAAGGAAATCCTTGTACTCCTGAGGCATCTTGAGTTCGTCGGGAGCAGTGAAGGTGAAATGAGGGTTGAAGTGGGACATTGCCTGCAGCAGTGAGTGCACTGTACGGCCGTATTTGAGGTCTCCAACCATATTTATGTTTATGTCTGTAAGTCTTCCCTGCGTTTGTCTTATGGTATAGAGGTCGAGCATGGTCTGTGAAGGGTGCTGGTTTGCACCGTCGCCGGCATTTATCACAGGAACTGATGCAACCTCAGAGGCATATCTTGCAGCACCTTCAAGAGGGTGTCTCATTACAATAAGGTCTACATAATTGGATACCATCTTAATGGTGTCCTTAAGTGTCTCACCTTTGCTTACACTGGTGTTTCCGGCATCAGAGAATCCAATAACCCTTGCGCCCAGTCTGTTTGAAGCGGTCTCAAAACTCAGGCGTGTTCTTGTGGAAGGTTCAAAGAACAGTGTTGCTATAACCTTGTCATGCAGGAGTGTCTGAACCTTGTTCTTTTCAAACTCCTGTGCCACATCCAATACATGCAGCATCTCTTCCTTTGTGAAGTCGTGGATGGAAATTAGACTTTTAGGCATAATCGTAAATATTTGTTAGATGTTTTCTTCTCCATTTGTCTGTTGCAGTTCAATCTTCTCAATTCTGCACCCCTCAAGTTTTCCGAAACTTTCCATGAATGTGTCAATCAGGGCAAGCCGCACATCTACCCTCAGGGAGCAGTTAAGGTCGAACTGCTGGTTTATGGGGGTGAGCCCCAGATCCTTGAGCCGTTTCATTACTGCATTCATCTGCAGATAATCAAAAATTATGTTGAATGGCTCAGTTGCAATCTTTTCAATGATTGTTGCATTTGCAATGGCATCTGCCGTTGATGTCTTGTAGGCCCGTATAAGCCCCGGCACACCCAGTTTTATACCGCCGAAATATCTTACAACTACAACAAGGATATCGCTCAACTGGGCAGAAAGGATTTGCCCGTATATGGGTCTCCCTGCTGTGGAAGAGGGTTCCCCGTCGTCATTCATTCTCCAGGTGGCACCAGTATGGCCCAGACGGTATGCATAGCAGTGGTGCCGTGCATCGTAATACTCCTTCTTCAGTTCCTGTATTATAGATTTTATCTCCTCTTCTGAGGTTACCGGATACGCAAAAGCCAGAAACTTGCTTCCATTGTCCTTGAACAGGCCAGTTGAAAGCCCTGAAATGCTTTTGAAACAATCTGAGACTTGTGTTTTATTAGTATCCATACTAAAGCGTAAAGATAGCGAAAAAAATGGTTAATCTCCCCAATATTATTCAAAAAAAATATTGTAACTTTGATGTTGCACGAGGGTGCGCAGGAAAGGAAGTTTTACCTTATATATAATGTTATGATATACAAGTATAAAGCATCAATACCCGGGAGTAAGGTCTTTATGAGGGAGTATGAAATCAAAGGGGAGACATCTCTATACAAACTGCATGATTTCCTGCAGAATGACTTTGATTTTGCACCAGACCAGATGGTTGCTTTTAGAGGTCTGGATGAGAAAGGTAAATTCAGGAGTGAATACGGCCTGTTTGATATGGGAGACGGTTCCATGGATATGATAACTGTAGAGAAAACCCTCTCAAAAGGTGAGGTTACATTGTCGTATGTGTTTGACCTGAGGAGAGAGAGAGCAATAAACCTTACCCTCATGGGAGAAGTGGATTTTGCACCGAGGGCATCATATCCTAGGCTGGTTGCAGAAAAAGGGCGCAACCCGGAGCAGTTTGCAAACGGATATGATGATCTTGACCAGTACGCGGAGCCTTCAGATGAGGGCGCTGATGAATCGCTGTTCCTTGATGAAGAACTCCCTGAGGGAGAGGAGTAGCCGATGCAGAAGGAGCTCACAATCATATTGGGTCCCACCGGTGTGGGAAAGACAGATTATTCCATAGAACTTGCATTGGAATACGGTTCTCCAATAATCAATTGTGACTCCCGACAAATTTACAAGGAGATGGATATAGGAACCGCATCCCCTACAACTGAACAGTTGGAGAGGGTGCGGCATTATTTTATACACACCCACAGCGTAACCCAATATTACACAGCAGGACTCTATGAACTTGAGGCCATGGCACTGCTTGAAGAACTGTTCAAGACCCATGACCGCCTGGTAATGGTTGGAGGTAGCGGCATGTACATAGATGCTCTTTGCAACGGACTGGACGATTTCCCTCCGGCAGACATGACAATCCGCAACACCCTCATGGAGCGGTTGGAAAGGGAGGGGATAGAGAGCCTGAGAAATGAACTCAGAATTTTGGACCGTGCCTCGTATGATACAATAGACATTGCCAATCCGCAGAGGGTTGTAAGGGCTCTGGAGGTAACCTTGCAGACCGGGCGCAAATTCTCGGACTGGAAAAGCGCCCCCAAAAAGGTGCGCCCGTTTGCCATAAGGAAGATAGGAATAAACAGGGATAGGGAAGAACTCTATAACAGGATAAACCGCAGGGTGGACCTTATGATGGAACAGGGGCTGCTTAAAGAGGTTGAGGGACTTGTACAATACAAAAATCTCCCTGCACTCAAAACGGTAGGTTACAGGGAGATATTCGATTATTTTGATGGAAAGCACTCTCTTGAGACTGCTGTTGAACTCATAAAACGCAACTCCCGCCACTATGCCAAAAAGCAGTTGACCTATTGGGGAAGGGATAAGGGGATTGAGTGGATGATGTTCTAATTTCCCAGTTCAGAGAGGAACTTTATCCTTATAAGCCTTACCTCTTCTTCGGTATAGTCGGGACCAAGCGCTTTCATGGCTTCGTTTACAGAGTCTGAAGTGGCTTCTTCCTTGAAATATTCATAGATGTCATCCACTTTGTCATCATCTATGATCATGCGGATGTAGTAGTCTATGTTTATTTTGGTTCCGGCCCCTACAATTGCCTCAAGTTCGTCATATACCTGTTCAAGTTCCAGATTCTTGGCATCAGCAATCTCGTCAAGAGGAATCTTCTTGTCTACGCTCTGTATAATGTAAACCTTGTTCAGGGATTTGTTTGCAACGGATTTCACTATAAGGTCTGTAGGCCTGTCTATCTCATTCTCCTCTACATATTTTGCAATGAGGCTTATGAATTCTTTCCCAAATTTCCTTGCCTTCCCTTCTCCCACTCCCTGACAGTTCTTGAGTTCATCCAATGTAGTAGGATACATTATTGACATGTCTTCAAGTGAAGGGTCTCCGAAGATTACAAATGAAGGGAGCTTGAGTTTCTTTGAAAGAGAATGTCTCACATCCTTGAGCATCGCAAGAAGGGCAGGGTCTCCGCCGCCTCCCTGGTGCTTTCCGCTGCCAATGGTTACAACATCTTCATCATCGTCTGTACTTACGAATTCCCTGTCTTCGGTAAGCATTACTGAATATGGCTGCTCCAGGAAACTGTTTCCTTTTTCTGTTACAGAAACGAGCCCGTATTTTTCCACGTCCTTGTAAAGGAACTGCATTACCAGGGCCTGGCGGATTACTGCCAGCCAGAATTTGCTGTCCTTGTCGGGAAGGATGCCGAACCATTCCAGTTCTGTATGGTTATATGATTTTATTATGGAGTTTGTAACTCCTCCGAGTATGTTTGCAAGGTGGTCTGCCTTGAAGTTTTCCTTTATTCCGTTTACAAGTTCCAGTACTGTTGCAAGATACTCTTTCCCTTCAAATTGCTTCTTGGGGTGGAGACAGTTGTCGCAGTTGCCGCAATTGTCCTGTGTGTACTGTTCTCCAAAATAGTTCAGCAATGTTTTTCTGCGGCACTGGTTTGACTCTGCGTAGGCAATGGTGTCATTGATAAGTTGTTTGCCTATTTCCTGTTCTGCCAGAGGCTTGCTCTGCATGAATTTCTCCAATTTCTGTATATCCTTGTAACTGTAGAAGGTAATGCATTGTCCTTCTCCACCGTCCCTTCCTGCCCTTCCGGTTTCCTGATAATACCCTTCAAGGCTCTTTGGAATGTTGTAGTGTATTACAAATCTTACATCAGGCTTGTCTATGCCCATTCCAAACGCTATTGTGGCTACAATTACATCTATCTCCTCCATAAGGAAGAGGTCCTGGTTTGCAGATCTTGTTGCAGCATCCAGCCCGGCATGGTATGGACGGGCCTTTATGCCGTTTACATTCAGCAGTTCTGCAAGTTCTTCAACCTTTTTGCGGCTGAGGCAATATATTATTCCAGATTTTCCCGGGTTGCCCTTTATGAATTTTATTATCTCCTTTTCTGTATTCACTTTAGGCCTCATTTCGTAGTACAGGTTTTTCCTGTTGAAAGAGGATTTGAATACTTTTGCATCCGACATTCCCAGATTTTTCTGTATGTCGGATTGTACCTTTGGCGTTGCCGTTGCGGTAAGTGCAATTATAGGAGCTTTTCCTATTTCATTGACTATAGGTTGTATTTTGCGGTATTCCGGACGGAAGTCGTGTCCCCATTCAGAGATGCAATGGGCTTCATCTACCGCGTAGAATGATATGCGGCATTGCCTGAGAAGTTGTATGTTGTCTTCTTTGGTAAGTGATTCGGGAGCAACGTACAACAACTTGGTAACACCTTTTAGAAGATCGTCCTTCACCTCTTGTAATTGGGTCTTGTTGAGCGATGAGTTCAGGAAATGTGCAATACCGTCCTTGTTTGCAACAAATCCCCTGATGGCATCAACCTGATTCTTCATAAGGGCAATGAGCGGTGAAATCACAATTGCGGTCCCCGGCATTACCAATGCGGGAAGCTGGTAGCATAAAGATTTGCCTCCACCTGTAGGCATGAGCACAAATGTATTGTTGCCTTCAATAAGATGGGTGATAATGGCTTCCTGGTCTCCCTTAAAGGAATCAAAACCGAAAAATTCTTTAAGTTTTCCGTGTAAGATTTCCGACGTTACCTTCATACAATTAATAAAAATAAATAGGGTGAAGTCTCTTTTTTCTTTACCTTTGTGGCTCTAAGTTACCGATTAGTTTATTTTCTGCAAAATTTTTTATGGAAAAAATGCAAATGAATTTGAAGGATTTGGCAGTTAGCGTCATTGACAAAGAGGCCAGGGCTGTTGAGAAACTGAAACCGTATATCAATGATGAATTTGTTGCTATACTGAATCTTATATATGGCTCCAAAGGAAGGCTTATCATTACCGGTATAGGCAAAAGTGCAATTATCGGGAACAAGATTGTTGCAACCCTCAATTCAACAGGAACCCCTTCCATTTTCATGCATGCGGCGGATGCCATTCATGGTGATTTGGGTATCATCCAGCAGGATGATGTTGTGTTGTGCATTTCCAAGAGCGGAAATACACCGGAGATAAAAGTTCTTGTTCCGCTTATAAGGAGGATGGGAAACAAACTTATTGCAATGGTTTCCAATGTGGAGTCTTATCTCGCACTCCATTCGGATTATGTAATAAGGGCTACCGTTGATGAGGAGGCGTGTCCGAACAATCTTGCCCCTACCTCAAGTACAACAACCCAATTGGTGATGGGAGATGCACTTGCCGTATGTCTGCTCAAGATGCGGGGTTTTTCTCCCGAAGATTTTGCAAAATACCACCCGGGCGGTTCTTTAGGCAAGAGACTGTACCTCACAGTTGATGATGTGTATGACAAGGAACTGCGTCCTTGGGTGTCACCGGATGAGACAATACAGAATACAATCATAAACATTTCACAGAACAGGTTGGGGGCAACAGTTGTTCTGGATGCTGATGAGAAACTGATGGGTATAATAACTGACGGGGATGTGAGGCGTATGGTTGAAAAGGGCAAACCGTTGGATTCACTCGCAGCAATGGACATAATGAGCCGCAATCCCAAAGTTGTAGAGAAGAGGGAACTGGCAGTAAATGCATTCAGCATTATGGAAAAGAATAAGATAACTTCTGTTATAGTGCTTGATGAAGGCCGGTATGCGGGACTTATCCATATCCATGATGTTTTGAGGGAAGGAATAGTGTAGGTAGTGGAATTTTATTATATTTGTGTCTTTGAGTTTTTAATATTTAATATTGCCGGAGATGATTGCCAAGAACAGGATTATAACAGGAGGCTTTGCTGTAAGGAACTTTTTTAATACATTCCTGAACAACCAGTCCATAGGAGGTACAATTCTTATGGTTTGCGCTGTAATAGCCCTTATGTGTGCCAATATACCACAATTGAATTTCATACATGAAATATGGCATACGGTTCTTGGTATCAACATAGGGTCATTTTCTCTGGAAATGACTTTGGAGCAATGGATAAATGACGCCCTTATGGCCGTCTTCTTCTTTGTTGTAGGTCTGGAAATAAAGAGGGAAATGATGGTAGGTGAGCTCTCTTCATTCAAACACGCTTCACTTCCTATACTTGCAGCATTGGGAGGAATGATTGTTCCGGCAATAATTTATGCATTTTTCAATTTTTCCCATCCCGAAAGTTTTTCAGGTTGGGGAATTCCTATGGCAACAGACATTGCATTTGCATTGGGAGTACTCTCCCTCCTGGGTAACAGGGCTCCGCTGGGTCTGAAGGTTTTCCTTACAGCATTGGCTATTGTGGATGATCTGGGGGCAATTATAGTGTTGGCCATTTTTTATCCTACCCATAGCCTGCATTTTGATATGCTTCTGTATGCGGCAGTCATAGTGCTGTTCCTATTTGCGCTTAACAGGTACAAGGTGAACAGGCCACTTTTATATATGATTCCTGGAGTATTCCTGTGGTATTTCATTTTCAGGTCTGGAATACATGCCACAATATCGGGAGTAATATTGGCCCTTACAATACCGTCAAAGACTGTTATCAATGAGGTGAGGTTCACGGTAAGCATGAAGTATTGGGTAGAGAAGTTCAAGAGCGTGAGCAATAGTGAAGTTGAGGTGCTTGCAAATTCAGAACAACAGCATATAATACATCAGATAAGCAAAAATGCAAAGAACATCTGTCCTCTGATGCATAAATTTGAGTATGGATTGCATCCTTGGGTAACCTTCTTCATCATGCCTGTTTTTGCATTGGCGAATGCAGGAGTGGAGATAACAGGAGACTTGCTCTCATGGCCAGTTTCTCCTGTGGTCCCAGGTATCTTCTTCGGATTGTTCCTCGGTAAACCTATTGGGATTACGCTGTTCAGTTTCATTGCTGTAAAATGCGGTATAGCAGAGTTGCCTATGGGGACAAAATGGAAACAGATTTTTGCATTGGGCATAATTGCGGGTATAGGTTTTACCATGTCAATTTTTGTGGACGGGCTGGCATTTGAAAGCCAATCATTGATAAACATTGGCAAGGTAACTATCTTGGGAACATCAATGGTTGCGGCATTGGTGGGATGTCTGGCTGTTTATATTACATCGGAAAAGGAAAGAAAATAATAATAACATTAAATTTTTAAAGAGATGAAAGTATTTAAATTTTTGGCAGCAGGTATGATGGCTGCATTGGTGTTGGCTTCTTGCGGTGGCTCACAGCCCCGTTTGGAGGGAGTATCTAAAGGTGAGATTGATTCTGCCAGTTATGCAGTTGGACTGACATTCGGAAGAATGATTGCTGATGCAAATATTGTAGGTCTTGACTATGCTCAGGTTGAGAAGGCCATGATGGATGTAATCAATGGCAAACAGCCTAAAATGGAACCTATGGAGGCAAATAATATTGTAAATTCATATATCCAGAAATGCCAGATGGCTGTTGGGAAAATGAAGGAGAAGGAGCAGGCTGAGTTCCTGGCAAAGAACAAGGGAAATGAGGGCGTGCAGGAGACTGAGAGTGGCTTGCAGTACAGAATTGATAACCCTGGAAATGAGGTAAGGGCAACAGAGAAGGATACTGTAGAGGTTAATTATAAAGGTGCTTTGCTGAACGGAAAAGTATTTGATTCTTCTTATGATAGGGGTGAAACTGTAAAATTCCCTCTTAACAGAGTAATTGCAGGCTGGACAGAAGGTATGCAGCTTGTAGGTGAAGGCGGAAAAATCACTTTGTGGGTGCCATTCAATCTTGGTTATGGCGGAAGGGCAATGAGCGAGGATCTTCCTGCATATTCAACTCTTGTGTTTGATGTTGAAGTTGTGAAGGTGTACAAGGCAGAGGAGAAGAATAACAAGTAATAAAGATGGCTATTGAAATAAAGTGCAAACTGCTGGATAAGTTGGCAGTGCAGAATGGAACAAGTGCAAGGGGACCTTGGAGCAAGCAGGATTTCATTGTTGAAACAATTGAGCAGTATCCAAGGAAAATCTGTATGAATGTGTGGGGGCAGGACAAGGTTAATGAACTCTCTGCATTCAATGCAGGTGAAATGCTTACCGTATCTGTAAATATTGAATCCAGGGAATTCAATGGACGATGGTATACAGACGTTAGGGCTTGGCGTATCCAGAGGGAAGCCCAGGAAGGGGGGCAGATGCCTCCGCAAGGAGATCCGTTTATGAATGTTTCTGCAATGGATGCGGAGGATGACGGAGGTGATCTTCCTTTTTAATGGTTGCTTTTAAAATAATTATAGGCCGGTTTCCAGTTTGGGGGATTCCCAAAATTTGGAGACCGGCCTATATTTTCATTATATTTGCATCCTACAAAGTTGGATAATTGATGAATAATAATAGAAAGTTTCTGTTGTGGGGAAGCATTACGGTAATCCTTCTTGCAGCGGTAATTGTGTTTCTTTTTGTGAACCTTTCGTCAGAAGGGAACAAAGGTGATTTTATCATTGCAGACGAGGATGTTGCGGTGTATGATGCCATTCCGAGTGATGCGGTTCTTGTGGTTGATATGAAGAATTTTGGAGAGTATGCCGGTTTTGTCGGGGATACCCTCTCTTTTCTGTATGAATTGCCATATAAAAATGACGGATTGTTCCTTTTGCAGCAGAGACTAAGTGCTGTTGAAGGTATATCGGCTGCACCAATGGCTCTTTCAATGCACTATTCGGCGAAAAACAGTGTCTCTTTTCTCCAGATACTGGATTTGCCTGACGATGTGTGCCCATTGGTTCAGGGATTGCTGTCTGGAGGATGCTCGTCTAAAAAGAGATATAATGGTTCATTGGTATATTCCATGCCGGAGGGCATTGCTGCGGCCATTCATAATAACCTGCTGCTTGCAAGTTCGTCGTCCCATGTGCTGGAGAGTTCTATAAGACATCTGGAGAACAATACATCCATATTGGACAAGCAGGAGTTTGAAAAACTTCTACGGAAATACGGGATGTCATCATGCCTTTATGTAAACCACAATCAGATAGGAAAATTGTTTTCAGGAATAGTTGAACGTGAGTTTCTGGGTTATTCGGACCATTTTATGAGATTCACACAGTGGAGTTGCTTTGGAATACATGGAGGTGGGGGTGTGCTTTCTTTAGAAGGAGTGTTTGATAATGCGTCAGATGATTCCAGGTTCGCAAATGTGTTGGGAAGCCAGGATGCAAGGAAAAGTTTTATGGGAAGGATACTTCCTGCGTCCACTATGTTTGCGGTATCATTGTCTGTCTCAAGTATGCATGAATATTTGAAATCCCATAATCTGTACCTTGAGATGCAGAAGAAGGTGGGACAATTTGCTTTCAAGCAGAAAACGGTACAGGGGAACAAGACGGTTACGCCCCGCGAATGGGTTGATTCCATGGCTGTTGAGGAGATTGTGTCCGCATATTGCAAATTTGGCGAAAAATGTGAATGGATTACAGTATTGAGGGAAAAACAGAAGTTCGGACTAAATAATGTCATCTCTTCGGTTGTGGACAGGGATAAGATAGGAGAGCCGGAACCTTTCCAGTATAAGGGATATATCGGCTCAGTTTTCGGGGAACTGTTTTCCCATTGTCAGGAGGAGTATATTTGCAAGGTGGGACCATGGAGCATTGTTGGGTCCAAAGGTGCCTTGGAAAATTTTGCCAACGGGACAGCCACATATTTTACTCTGGAGGACTATATTGGTCAGACTCCTGTAAAAGGGTATCTGGAAAAGGTGTCTTCAATAAAGGTTGTAGCCAATTTAAAGGAGTCAGGGGATTCATTGCTGCAGGTTCTCAAACCTTATTATAGAGGCGCCATAGCGAATTCCATGGAAAAGGACAATTTTGCGTTCTTTACTATGGATATTGCTGATATTGACGGGGAGCAGGTTGTTAAGGCAGATTTCTATTCGGCGGCACTTGAGCAGTTGCCTAAGCCTGAAGAGAGGGACGGCGGAGGTGAAATGGCTTTTGCGGTTGACAGTACCATTGCACTTGAAAAGGGACCGTTTGAGGTGAAGGATGCGGCAAAGAAATCGAAGGCTTATCTTGAGCAGCTTCCGAATATGAGACTCAGATATATGGATGCCCAGAAGAAAGGTGTGTGGGCAATTCCGTTTGAGACACCTATATGCGGATATGTGGAACAGATAGACCTATATGGAAACGGAAGACTGCAGATGATGTTTGCTTCCGGGAACAGACTCTATCTTCTCGACAGATTGGGCCGTTTTGTAAACGGATATCCAAAAAGGCTTCCTAAAGGTGTTGTAATGGGGCCTAAACTTGTGAGGAATGTCAATGGAATAAAATATTCAATACTTGTCCTCAATGATGACAACACCATATCATGGTATGATGTTTCCGGAAAGCCTGTTGAAGGGTGGAGTGATATTGTTGCTCCGGAGTTCATTAAGGAACTGCCGCAGTTCCTTAAATTGGGAGGGAAGAGATATTGGACACTGAAGGCTCCTTCGCAGCTCCTGCTTTATACTATAGAGGGGAAGCGGGTGGAGATGCAGGACAAGAAGAAAAGGATTGACAGGGAGTCTGAAATAACACTGGTACAGGATGGTGTATTGAAGGTGAAATGTACAGACGGAAAAGAATATGCGTGGAACCTTGCAACTGGCAAGACAAAAAAGATGTAATTGATGGAAGATTTTAAAAGACTCTTGGCGTATGCCAAGCCCTATAGGAGATTTTGGCCGGGATATCTCGTGCTTTCAATATTGTCGGTGATTTTTGGAGTGGTGAATTATGCGCTAATTGATCCTCTTCTTACCGTATTGTTCCAGCCGGATACAATAGAGAGCCAGATTGCCAAGCCGGCATTTGCACTTGACCCTGCCTATTTTGAGGCAATATTTTCGTATTATCTGACAAAGGTAATGCATTCCAGCGGAATGCTTAAGGGACTTATGTTTGTATGTGCCTTCTTTGTTGTAGCATCCCTGTTGTCAAATATTACACGATATCTTTCACAGAGGATACTTGTGAACATGAGGACTTATATTATGCAGAACATAAGACGGGACCTGTTCAGAAAGATATCTGATCTGAATGTAGGGTATTTCCATGACCAGAAGAAGGGTGATATCCTCTCATCAATCTCAAACGATGTGACAGAAGTGCAGAATGGAGTTGCAAACAGTTTTCATGTGTTGTTCAGGGAGCCTTTGCTTATTCTCGGCTTTTTGGCAGGACTGTTCTACATGTCTCCAAAACTTACAATGGTGACCCTCCTTACACTTCCTTTTTCTGCTCTTGTGATTGGAAGGATAAGCCGTTCGCTCAAACGCAAGGCTGCTGATACCCAATCTTTGATGGGAAGGATTGTGAGTCATTTTGAGGAGGCTATCTCCGGAATAAGGATAATCAGAGCCTTCAATGCCAAGAAATATGTAAGGGAGAGTTTTGAAGAGACAAATACCAGGCATAAGATAAGCAGCAAGAATATGTTCAACAAACAGGAGATGGCTTCACCACTTTCGGAGTTCCTTGGAATTACAGTTGCGGCTGCAGTGCTGTTCTATGGAGGATGGCTCCAACTGAACGGGGAACTGGGAATGGATATGCCGGCATTTGTTGTGTATATAGGTTTTTACTGGAGGGTGCTTGAGCCAGCCAAGGCTATGTCAAATGCTTATGCGAGCATCCAGAGGGGTATGGTGTCGGGAAGAAGGCTTTTTGCAATCCTTGATGTGGAGAATCCTATAAAGGAGAAGGAGAATGCAGAGGATCTTTCTGGATTCAATGATAAGATTGAATTCAGGAGTGTGAATTTTGCGTATGGACAGGAGCCTGTGCTGAAGGATATAAATCTTGAGATTCCAAAAGGGAAGATGGTGGCGATTGTGGGACCGTCGGGAGGAGGAAAATCTACAATGGCAGATCTTTTGCCGAGGTTCTATGACATTGCAGACGGTGAGATTCTTCTTGACGGGAAGAATATAAAGGACTATAAACTGGATAGCCTTATTTCTGTTATGGGTATAGTTACCCAGGAGGCTATCCTCTTTAATGATACTGTGTACAACAATATTGCATTCGGGATGGAGAATGTGACACAGGAGGATGTTGAGCGTGCTGCCAAGATTGCCAATGCGCATGATTTCATTGTACAGATGGAGCAGGGATACCAGACAAATATTGGTGACAGGGGGGCAAAATTGTCGGGAGGACAGAGACAGAGGTTGTCCATTGCCCGTGCGGTACTGAAGAATCCTCCTATCCTTATTCTCGACGAGGCAACTTCTGCCCTGGATACAGAGAGCGAAAGGCTTGTTCAGGATGCCCTTACAAACCTTATGAAGAACAGAACTTCCATTGTGATTGCCCACAGGCTTTCAACAATAAGGAATGCTGATGAGATTGTTGTCCTGAAGGAGGGTGAGATTATTGAGAGGGGAACACATGATACACTGATTGGGACCGGTGGAATGTATTCACACTTGTGCCAGTTGCAGAATTACAAGTAGTAATCAATAAAACCTTATAATATTATGGAAAGATCTTTAAATAAAATGCTTGAGGAGAGTTTCAGGAAGAATTGGGATTGTGCGGCTCTCTCCGATTTTAAGGGTATAACATTGCATTACAGGGATGTAGCCAGGAGAATTGAGAAACTTCATATCATTTTTAATATTTGCGGGGTGGAAAAAGGGGACAGGATTGCAATCTGTTCCAGGAACCAGGCCAACTGGGGCGTTGTATTTCTGGCTTGCCTAACTTATGGGGCGGTTCCAGTGCCTATTCTGCATGAGTTCAAACCAGGCAATGTGCATCATATTGTAAACCACTCAGATTCAAGGGTGCTGTTTGTGGGGGATGTCGTATGGGAGAATCTTTCTGAGAGTGAGATGCCGAATCTGGAGGCAATAATCCTTATAAATGATTTCTCGTTGCTTACATCCAAGAGGGAGCAGATTACAGAGACCAGGGAGAGGCTGAATGAGATGTTCGGGAAGAAATATCCCAAGAGTTTTGGCCCTTCCGACATAAACTACCATAAGGAGGAGAGCGGTGAGGAGTTGGCAATGATAAACTATACCAGCGGTACTTCAGGTTTCTCAAAGGGTGTTATGATCCCTTACAGGGCACTCCTTTCAAATGTCCTTTTTGCTCATGAGGTTGTACCTAATATCAACAATAAGTCCAATATAGTTTCAATGCTTCCTACAGCCCATATGTATGGAATGATGTTTGAGTTCCTTTTTGAGATGACAGTGGGGGCACATGTGCATTTCCTTACAAGAATACCGAGTCCGAGGATTATCATGGAGGCTTTTGCAACCATAAAACCTGATGTTATAATTTCTGTTCCCCTTATCATTGAGAAGATTTATAAGCAGAAACTCCAGCCAATCCTAAACAAGACAAGCATGAAGGTGCTGCTCAAATTGCCTGTGATTGACCAGTTGCTGCAGTCTAAAATAAAGGATGAACTGGTGAAGACCTTTGGAGGTAATTTCTATGAGATTATTGTTGGTGGTGCTGCTTTCAACAGGGAGGCAGACGAGTTCTTCAACAAGATTCAGTTCCCATATACAGTAGGCTACGGTATGACAGAGTGCGCTCCAATCATCTCCTATGCAGCATGGGACAAGGCAAAACTCTTCTCTTGCGGAAAACCTGCTCCAAGGATGGAGATAAGGATTGCATCTTCTGATCCGGGCAAGATTCCTGGCGAGATACAGGTAAGAGGCGCAAATGTGATGCTCGGCTATTACAAGAATGAGGAGGCTACAGCAGAGTCATTTACTTCGGACGGATGGATGAGGACCGGAGATATGGGTATTATTGATGAGGACGGATATCTTTTCATCAAGGGAAGATGCAAGAGTATGATTCTTGGTCCATCAGGCCAGAACATATATCCGGAGGAGATAGAGAGCGCCATTAATAATATGCCTTATGTGATTGAGTCATTGGTTGTTGATGCAAATGGGAAGTTGATGGCTCTAGTTTATCCGGATGTGGAACTTGCCGGTAAGGACGGACTGGACAATGCTGCACTTTTGAAGAAGATGGAGGAGAATATTGCAGCGGTTAATGCCGATATGCCAAATTATTCCAAGATAGCAGGCGTGAGGCTTGTTCCAGAGGAGTTTGAGAAGACTCCTAAGAAGAGTATAAAGAGATATATGTACCAGCAAAACGGTTAGTGATGGATTCCAAGCAGTTGCAGTTTGACAAGAGTTATCTGAAGATGGCCGGCATATGGGCACGCAATTCTTATTGTGTGCGCAGGCAGGTTGGAGCCCTTATTGTAAAGGACAGGAGTATAATATCCGATGGATATAATGGTACCCCATGCGGCTTTGAAAATGTGTGTGAGGATGAGCAGGGGTGTACAAAACCGTATGTACTGCATGCAGAGGCCAATGCCATTACAAAAATGGCGAAATCCAACAACAGCAGTGCCGGTGCTACCCTTTATGTAACTGCTGCTCCTTGCATGGAGTGTGCGAAACTTATTATACAGTCCGGTATTGTGAGGGTGGTTTACAGGGATTCATACAGGCTTACAGACGGCATAGAACTGCTTGAGAGGGCAGGGGTTATTGTTGAACAGATAGATGCCTCCCAGTTGGAGGAAGACAATTAAGGGAGATGGAAGATAAAGGAAGAAGACGTTTGAGCCTTTTGCTATGGCTTTTCATGCTTCTGCTCATCTGCAGCATGTATATAGGAAAATGCAGCAATGGACGTAAAGAGCTGGAGGTGGATGGGCATAAGTGGAGCAAACTGTTTCTTGTGCTTGATCAGATAGAGAAGAATTATGTTGATACCATAGACTATAAGGATATGGTGGAGAAATTGTTGCCCCAGGTGATGGAAAAACTGGATCCCCATTCGGTGTATCTGCCACCAGTGGAACTGGAGGCGGCGGATGAGTCTCTTGTGGGTAATTTCAGTGGCATTGGTATCCAGTTCAATGTGCCGGCCGATACGGCAATTGTGATCAGTGTAATTCCGGGTGGCCCGTCGGAGAAGGCTGGAGTGCTGTCGGGAGACAGGATAATGAAAGTGGACGGGAAGGATGTTGCAGGGGTAAAGATGAACCAGGATTCTCTTGTGAAACTCCTTAAGGGACCTAGGGGAACCAAGGTGCATCTTGATGTAAAGAGGGACAATCTTGAGGAATTGCTCTCTTTTGATATAGTAAGGGACAAGATACCGGTAAAGAGTGTTGATGTTGCATATATGCTTGATGACAGCCTGGGATATGTGAAACTCTCAAAGTTCAGCAGAACAAGTTATGTTGAATTTATGGAAGCAGTCATTCCCCTGATAGAGAAGGGGATGAAGGAACTGGTCTTTGACCTCAGGGACAATACCGGAGGATATCTCGACCAGGCGCTCAGACTCTCCAATGAATTCCTCAATGAAGGGGAACTGATTGTGTATATGGAAGGGGCCAACAGGGCGAGGGAGGACTATAATGCTTCGGGCAGAGGGCTGCTTAAGAATATAGGCCTGTATGTCCTGATAAATGAAAATTCCGCTTCTTCATCAGAAATTTTTGCCGGAGCAATCCAGGATAATGACAGGGGAACCATCCTTGGGCGCCGTTCGTATGGCAAAGGGCTTGTTCAGGAACCTGTATATTTTACCGATAAGTCGGGCATAAGGCTAACTGTAGCCCGTTTCTATACCCCTACAGGGAGATGTATCCAGAAACCGTATGATGAAAATTACAGGATGGATATAATTGAGAGGTACAGACATGGGGAGATGATGTCGGCAGACAGTATAAAGAGGGTTGATTCCCTGAAATATACCACACCTGGAGGTAAAGTGGTCTATGGCGGAGGAGGTATTATTCCCGACATTTTTGTCCCTATAGATACAACCGGAGTCACAGATTTTCTGATTGCCTGCAACAGGAAGAGCCTGATAGTGAAGTACAGCAATATAATGGCTGACAAATACCGTAAAGACTTGAGGGAGGTAGAGACATTTGATGATCTGGAGAAGCTTGTGGCAACCATAGATATAGGGGGAGAGTTCCTTGAGTATGCCCGTATCAATGGGGTTGTCCCCCAAAAAGGGGAGTGGGAGGAGTCCGGCAAGATTGTGGAACTCCAGTTGTGCGGCCTTATGGGACGTTATACGGTATTGGATGACAATGCATTCTATCCATATATCCTGAGACTTGACAATGTCGTGGATAAAGTTAAGGAAGTGAGAAAAGAGGAACTGACACAATAAACTTATTACATTATGGCAAAACTTATTGGTATGGCTGCTGATCATGCAGGCTATGAATTGAAAGAGGCTTTGAAACCACTTCTGAATGAATTGGGTTTTGAGGTTAAGGATTTTGGAACACACTCAACAGAAAGTATGGATTATCCCGATGTTGCACATCCTCTTGCAGAGGCTGTTGAAAAAGGTGAAGTTTGTTTTGGTGTGGCAATGTGCGGTTCTGCGAATGGAATCACAATGTCATTGAACAAGCACCAGGGGGTGAGGGCTGCCATATGCTGGAAACCGGAATTGGCCTCTTTGGCAAGACAGCACAATGATGCCAATGTCCTCTCTTTACCTGCGCGTTTCATTTCAGTTGAGGAAGCCCAGGAGATAGTGAAGGCATATTTTGCAGCAGATTTTGAGGGTGGAAGACACCAGCGGAGAGTTGAGAAAATTGCATGCAAATAAATTGATGGATACATTTTATACTGTAGATAAGGATAATCTGGCTCCGTTGCTGGATAATATTGACGACTATCCGCAGGGTATTGTCATACCTGTTGACAAGCCATACAGGTGGACTTCTGCAGATGTGGTGAGAAAAGTAAAGTTTATTGCCCAGAAACATTTCCGTAAACGGAATCTTAAAGTTGGGCATGCGGGGACTTTGGACCCATTGGCTACTGGAGTCTTGCTTGTCTGTCTTGGTAAGGCAACCAAACAGGCGGAGGCTCTGCAGTCTGAGCAGAAAGAGTATCTCGCCCAGATAGAACTTGGGGCTACAACCCCGTGTTTTGATATGGAAAAGGAGATAGATCAAAGATATCCTTTTGAGCATATCACGCGGGGGATGGTAGAGAAGGCCGTTGCCGGATTTATAGGGGAACAGGATCAGATACCGCCAATTTTTTCAGCAAAACTTATAGATGGCACAAGGGCGTACGAAATGGCAAGGGCTGGTGAGGAGGTCGTGATGAAACCGGCCAGAATTGTCATTTATGAGATGGAGATTGTAGAATTTGAACTTCCCCGTCTGGTGTTGAGGATAAAGTGCAGCAAGGGTACCTATATTCGTTCAATTGCCAGGGATATGGGAGTCGCGTTGGGTAGTGGGGGATATCTGAGCGGACTTATAAGGACATCATCGGGAGGATTTGGGGTAGGTAAGGCGTTGCAGATGGAGGATGTGATGGAGATAATGAAAAAATAGAAAAATATGGGGAAAGTGAAACTTTCCCTGTTTTTTTTCGTATAACAATTACTTTTGACCATTTAAATGCATACATATAATGAAATTATCACAATTTAATTTTCCCCTTACAGTAGAGCAGATAGCCAAGTATCCTGCAAAATTCAGGGACGAGTCAAGAATGATGGTCCTGCATAAGGATACGGGGGAAATTGAGCACAAGCAGTTTAAGGATATTATAAACTACATGTCGGCTGGAGATACTTTTGTATTTAATGATACCAGGGTTTTCAAGGCCAGGCTATATGGCAACAAGGAGAAGACCGGTGCAGAGATAGAGGTATTTCTTCTAAGGGAACTCAACAGGGAACAGAGATTGTGGGATGTGCTTGTAGACCCTGCCAGAAAAATAAGGATAGGCAACAAACTTTATTTTGGTGAGGATGATTCTCTTGTGGCTGAGGTTATAGACAACACAACTTCACGTGGTAGGACACTGAGATTTCTTTATGACGGAAGTTATGAGGAGTTCCGTGATGCATTGTTTGCTGTAGGTGAACTGCCTATTCCAAAGTGGATAAGGACAAAACCGGAAGAGATAGACAATGACAGGTTCCATACCATTTATGCAAAAAATGAGGGTGCTGTTGCAACTCCAGCAGCAGGACTGCATTTCAGCAGGGAACTTTTCAAGAGGATGGAGATAAGGGATGTAAATACAACTTTCCTCACCCTTCATATGGGTTTGGGCCATTTTAGGAAAGTGGATGTTGAGGATCTTTCAAAGCATAAGATGGATTCAGAACAGATGGTAATTACTGAAGAGACAGCAAATCTTATAAATTCTACAAAAGCCGCAGGACATAAGGTCTTTGCTGTGGGGATTACCGTGAGCAGGGCGTTGGAGACTCCTGTGACAACCAAAGGAGAAGTGAAACCATATGTAGGTTGGACCAATAAGTTCATCTTCCCTCCATATCAGTTCTCTGTGGCTGATGCCCTTGTAACCAACTTCCATATGCCTTTTTCCACTATGCTTATGTCTGTGGCTGCATTTGGAGGTTTTGACAATGTAATGAATGCATACAAGGTGGCACTTGCGGAAGGTTATCAGTTTGGTACCTATGGGGATGCAATGCTGATTATCTGATAGCATCTCCTATGACGGATATACTGGCCGGCCCGAGTACATGTGACGCGGGCCGGCTTTTTTTATGCATGGGCAGCGGCTCCCATATGTGGATTTTTTTTAAGAAAAGCAATTTCTTTTTCTGCAGTGAAGATTTTTCTTTTTTTGGTCTGATGCAATAGGGCAAATGTGTATTTTGCGCACAAAAAAGGATGGAGGAAGAGATTGTTTTAAGATGTGCATTGGCAAGGGAATTCCTGTACAGGCCTGGAATGGCCATAAAACTTCTGGAAAGGTATGGAAGTGCGTCTAATGTAATGGAATGTAGAGGAGAAGATGAACTTGAGAATGTTGTCGGGAGTCTGGAAAGGGCCTTTTCTCCCGATAGTCTACAATGGGCGGAAGAAGAGGTGGAGTGGTGTGCCAGAAAGAGAATACAGATGATTTTTTATGGGGAGCCTGAGTATCCTGACCTTTTGGCGGAGTGCGATGATGCACCTTTTATGCTGTATTACAAGGGGTGTGGAAAACTCAGTAACCGCAGGAGTATCTCCATGGTGGGAACACGTCTTGCTTCGGTGTATGGTAAGGAGGCCTGCAATATAGTGGTTGGTGATATTGCAAGATATCATCCCCTGATTGTCAGCGGGCTTGCCTATGGGATAGACATTGCTTCGCATAGGGCAGCTTTGGAAAACGGGCTGGAGACCTTGGCGGTACTTCCTAATGGCCTTGACATGATATATCCTGCCAGACATAGGGAAGATGCAATAAAGATAATGGAGCAAGGGGGGCTTGTTACAGAATTTCCCAGAGGGATAAAGCCCCAGAGGGTGAATTTTGTAAAGCGTAACAGAATTATAGCGGCAATATCAAATGCAGTTGTTGTGGTTGAGAGCAGGGTGAAGGGTGGCTCCATGATAACAGCAGAGTATGCGTGCAATTACAATAGGGACATTTTTGCAGTACCGGGAAGGGTGTCGGATCCAAATTCATTTGGGTGCAATTATCTGATTGCAAAGAATGTAGCGGCTATATACAATTCATCCTCTGCAATACCTTCTGCGCTGGGATGGGATGCGTCTGTAACCCCCGATCCCGGACTGCAGCCCAAATTATTTTCGTTTGATGTGGAGAATAAGGAGAAAATATTGCTAACTTTAAAATTTGATAGGCCTACAGGGGTTGAGCATATTTGTACGGCTACGGGATTGGAATGGGGTGCTGTGGCATCTCTGCTGCTGGAACTTGAGTTGGAAGGGAGGGTTGAGGCCATGGGGAATACAGATTATTGTTTGAAAAGATGATTGAATATGTAGATACACATGCTCATCTGTATGATGAGGCATTTGATGAGGATTTTGAGCAGACCGTTGCCCGCATAAAGGAGCATGGGGTGATAAAATGCATTTTCCCTGCAATTGATTCCACCTCATATTCCCGACAGACTGAGGCCGCTTCAAGATGTGGTGAGTTTGTTTCCCAGGCAATGGGGTTGCACCCCACATCTGTGGGCGGGAACTGGAAAGAGGAACTGGACTTTGCCCTTGATGCCCTCAACAGGGGAGGGTATGTTGCCGTGGGGGAGATAGGTATTGACGGGTACTGGAGCAGGGAGTTCATCCAGGAGCAGAAAGAGGTATTCAGAGTGCAGTTGGAGGTTGCATATCAAAAAGGGCTCCCGGTGATAATCCATGCCAGGGAAGCCACGGAAGAGATATTCCAGGTACTTGATTCTCTCGGGAAGAGGGTTCCTAGGGGTGTATTCCATGCTTTCAGCGGCAGTTATGAGACTTATGAAAGGATTTGCAGGTATGGAGATTTTATGGTGGGTATAGGCGGTGTTGTAACATATAAGAATGCCGGGGTTGCAAAAAGCATTGGGAGGATACCTCTGGAGAGGATAGTGCTTGAGACAGACAGTCCCTATCTGACACCGGTTCCGTTCAGGGGAAAGAGGAATGAGAGCAGTTATCTGGTGCATATAGCGGAAAAGATATCCCAGATAAAGGGTTGCCATCTGGAGGAGGTGGCCCGCAGGACAACGGAGAATGCTTTTACATTGTTCGGATTGTAAGGATTTTAATACTATAGCAATATGGCAAGAAAAATTTTGCTGATTTATACTGGAGGTACCATAGGTATGAAGCAGGACTCTGAAACATCTGCTTTGAAACCGTTCAATTTCAATCAGATTCTTGAGGAAGTCCCCGAATTGAAGAAGTTCGGATGCATAATTGATACCGTCTCATTTGATCCGGTAATTGACTCTTCGGATGTACAGCCTGAGTTCTGGATAAAACTGGCAACACATATACAGGAGAACTATGCTGCCTATGACGGTTTTGTGGTGCTCCATGGAACAGATACAATGTCTTATACCGCCTCGGCATTGAGTTTCATGTTTGAGAATCTCTCCAAACCGGTTGTCCTTACCGGTAGCCAACTCCCTATAGGGATGCTCCGTACAGACGGAAAGGAGAATCTCATATCATCCATAGAAATTGCCTCGGCAACAGACTCTCTGGGGCATCCTGTGGTGCCTGAGGTGTGCATATACTTTGATACCCATCTGTATAGGGGAAACCGCACTACAAAATACAATGCTGAGAATTTCAGGGCATTCCGTTCTGCAAATTACCCTGTACTTGCAGATGTGGGTATTCATATCAAATACAATTCTGCGGATATACGTACTCCCGACAACTATACCAATTTTCTCAAGGTTTCCAAGAATCTGGATACAAGGGTTGCGGTATTGAAGATTTTTCCCGGCATTACACCACAGGTAATGGATGCGGTGCTTGGAATGGAGGGATTGCGGGGGGTTGTCCTTGAGACTTTCGGTTCGGGCAATGCCCCTACAGCAGATTGGTTTGTATCCAGGATAAAGGATGCTGTCCGCAGAGGAACGGTTGTGCTGAATGTTACCCAATGTCATGCAGGGAAGGTGGATATGGATGCCTATGCTACAGGAGTAGCACTTAAAAATGAAGGGGTTATAAGCGGATATGACAGTACAACGGAGGCGGCCCTTACAAAAATGTTTTATGTATTGGGACAAAGCGATGATTTGTCTATAATTAAAGAACTGTTAAACAGTAACTTAAGGGGTGAGGTGTCAAATTAGTGCCAATTTGGTTGCTGTTGTTTGGAAAATTTTGCCTAAATTGCGCGGAAATTATAGTGTGAACACATAACTATAACTATTTAAATACATTGTTTAATTAAAAATTTTCACAAAAAATTATGAAAAAATTTTTCATGTTTTTGGCAGTTATCGGCTTCGTAGCTCTAGCTGCTAATGATGTAGTTGCTCAGACTAATGATGCTGCTGCTCAGGAACTTCTTGCAGGTGCTGCTTCAGAGGCACCAGTTTATCAGCAGATCAAAGCAAAATTCATTGATGGTGGTGTAGGCTTTATGGCTGCTATCCTTCTATGTCTTATCCTTGGTCTTGCAGTTGCAATTGAGAGAATCATTTATCTTTCACTTTCAACTACCAACACTTCTAAACTAGTTGCTAAAGTTGAGGATGCTCTTGCTAACGGTGGCGTAGAGGCTGCTCTTGAGGTTTGCCGTAACACCAGAGGTCCAGTTGCTTCAATTTTCTATCAGGGTCTTAGCAGAATGGATCAGGGTCTTGAGGCTGTAGAGAAATCAGTAGTTTCTTACGGTGGCGTTCAGGCTGCTCAGTTGGAGACTGGTCTTACTTGGTTGTCATTGTTCATCGCAATGTCTCCAAACCTTGGTTTCTTGGGTACAGTTATCGGTATGATCGGTGCATTTGATGCTATCCAGGCTGCTGGTGACATTTCACCTATCGTTGTTGCTTCAGGTATTAAAGTTGCGTTGATTACTACAGTTGCCGGTTTGATCGTTGCTCTTATTCTTCAGGTGTTCTTTAACTATATCACTGCAAAAATCGAGGGATTGGTTATCACTATGGAGGATGCTTCAGTATCATTGATCGACATTTTAGTAAAAGCAAAAAAATAATTTGAAATGAAACTAGTAAAATATCTATATTATTTACTACTAGCTGTTTCTGCTGTACTGATTGTGTTGTTCTATGCACAGGGTACTCCAGAGTCTATGGTGTCAACAATCTTGGGTTGGGCATATGTGCTTATCGCAGTTGCTGTGGTTAGCATGCTTGTACTTCCTCTTTTCTTCAAATCAGGAAAGAAAGTACAGAAGTCAACTTTGATTGCTTACGGCATCTTTGCAGTAGTAGTATTGGTAGCAGTATTGTTCTCTAGCGATGCAGCACTTGAGGGTGTTACAACCAGCGTAGAGCCATCTGCTTCAGATTTGAAATTTACCGATGGCGCAGTTATGGCAGCAGGTCTTTTGATTGCAGTTGCATTTGTGTCAATCATTATCGGTAGCCTTAAAAACATGTTCAGTAAATAATAACCATTAAGAAATAAAGATATGGCAAAACCACTTCCAGCGTTAAATACGACTTCAACTGGTGACATTGCGTTCTTGTTGCTTATCTTCTTCTTGGTGGCTACTACTATGGAGACAGACAAGGGTATCCAGAGACGTTTGCCTCCTATGCCTGACGAGAATCAGAAACAGCAGGACGTTAAGGTTAACCGCAGAAACATTGTTGTAGTTAGAATTAACGCACAAGACAGAATCCTGGCTGGTGGTGTTCCTATGGATGTAACTCAGGTTAAAGACCAGATTAAAGAGTTCATCACCAACCCTACAAACAGTGAGTCTCTTCCAGAGAAAGAGATGAAGGAAATTGAAGGATTTGGCCAATATGCAGTTTCAAAAGGTGTTGTTTCTTTGCAGAATGACCGTGGTACAAGTTACAGCGCTTATTTGCGAGTTCAGAATGAGATCGTAAAAGCGTTCAACGAAATCCGTGATGATTTTGCAATGGTAAATTACGGTTCTAAATATGCAGATTTGGATGAGGACAAGCAGAAGATTGTTCGTGATGCTATCCCTCAGTCAATCTCAGAGGCAGAGCCTAAAGATGTTTCAAAGAAAAGATAATTAGGAGGATTAGAAATGGCAAAATTCAGCAAAAAAGGTAAGAGAACTCTAGCAAGTTTCTCTATGTCTTCTACCTCAGATATTATCTTCATGCTTATCTTCTTCTTCATGGTGTCAACCACCATGCGTGAGACTGATAAGTTGGTTATGGTAAAACTACCAGAGGCATCAGAGACAGCAAAATTGGAGCGCAAAGACTTGGCTTCATACATTAATATTGGTACCCCTGTTAAAGACAAACAGTCTGAGTATGGTACTGACGCACGTATCCAGTTGAACGATTCTTTCAGAAACGTTTCAGACATCCGTGACTTCATTGCTGTAGAGCGTGAGGCTATGAGTGAGGGTGACCGTCAGTTCATGACAACTGTTATTAAAGCAGACGAGAACGTTCGTATGGGTATCATCAGTGATGTTAAACAAGAGCTCAGACGTTGTTCTGCTCTAAAGATTATGTATTCAGCAAGAACTGTTGATCAGGTTAAATAATCTTGAGAGTTTGAATATAAAAATAGGGTGGCTATTGCCACCCTTTTTTTGTATATTTGCCAAACTAAAGGTTACTGCAATGAACAAGAGATTTTCTTCTATAGTATTGCTTGTGGCAATACTTTTCTCGGCGTTGTCCTGCTCTCAGGAGAAAAAAGCAAAATATGTCTTCTATTTCATAGGGGACGGTATGGGGTTCTCCCATATTTCACTCACCGAGGGTTATCTGGCATCAAAGGAGGGGAAAATAGGCAACTCCCCATTATGTTTTACCCAATTCCCTGTTATGGGTATGGCTACAAGTTTTTCTGCCAACAGGTATATAACCTGTTCTTCAGCGGCGGGTACTGCACTTGCTACAGGGAGCAAGACAAACAACGGAATGTTGGGTGTTACACCAGATTCGTCTGATCTGGTTTCCATAGCATACAAGATACATGATGCAGGGTTCCCTGTTGGTGTTACCACATCTGTAACGATAGACCATGCAACTCCGGCATCATTCTATGCAAATTCTTCTGCAAGGAGCGACTATTACTCCATTGCACAGCAGTTGCCACAGTCGGGTTTCGAGTTTTTTGGGGGTGGCGGATTTTATGGTGCAAAAGACAAGAGGGAGGCAGAAAAGTCTCTATATGATATTGCCTCGGAGGCCGGATATCAGTTTGCGTATGGCACAGATGAGTATCAGGCAAAGAAGGGTGATGCGCAGAAGATGATCCTTTTCCAGAAGGGTGACAAGAAGAACAGTGACCTGCCGTATGTTGCGGAGAGGGTAGAGGGTGACCTTACACTTCCTCAGGTTGTGAAGTGTGCTGTGGATTTCCTCAATAATGGAGATGGCTTCTTCCTTATGGTTGAGGGGGGCAAGATAGATTGGGCTGCACATTCCAATGATTTGTCGGGAACAATATTTGAGATGCTGGATTTTGATCAGGCAATTTCGGTTGCATATGAGTTCTACAGGCAGCATCCCGACGAGACCCTCATAGTTGTTACCGCAGACCATGAGACAGGCGGTGTTACACTTGGAAGGGAAAAAGGGTATGTGTATGATTTGAGTGTTGTAAAGGCTCCGGGAGAGACTGCTGTTGCAGCGGGATCCGATGTTTCCAACTATATGAGCGGCATTTCTGCAGATTCTCTTTCAAAGGTGGCCAGGATAGGGTGGACAACCACTTCGCATACGGGTGGTGCAGTTCCTGTGTTTGCAATAGGTGCCGGCAGCGGACTCTTTGCAGGGAGACAGGACAATACAGATATCCCAAAGAAGATATGCAATGCAATGGGTGTTGAATTCTAATATTTACAGATATGAAAAAACTACTTACTTTTATTGTTACAGCGTTTGTTTCGCTGCAGTTCGTAACTTCATTACAGAGTTGTGCTCCGGCAGAGGATAATGCAGGAAGAGAGTTCAGGGGCGGTTGGATCCATATTGTGGGCAATACAAAGATTAAGGATATGACCCGTCAGGAGGTTCAGGACATGTTTGTTCAGGTGTTGGACTCCATGGAGACAGCAGGTTGCAATGCAGTGATTTTCCAGGTGCGTCCTTGTGCCGATGCATTCTATAAATCGGAGGTGGAGCCTTGGAGCAGATATTTGTCGGGAGTACAGGGTGTTGCCCCTGCCGAGGAGTGGGATCCAATGCAGTTTATGATTGATGAGAGCCACAAGAGGGGTATGGAGTTCCATGCTTGGTGCAACCCTTATAGGGTTACCTTGCTTGAGGAGGATTCCCTTTGTGCTGACCATATGTATTTCAAGCATCCCGAGATTTTTGTGAAACATGGCAAGCAACTGTATTTCAATCCTGCTGAGCCTCTTTCAAGGGATTTTACTACAAAGGCTATTGCTGATATTGTAACCAGATATGATATTGAGGCTATCCATTTTGATGACTATTTCTACCCATATCCAATAAAGGGTGTTGAGTTCAACGATTCTTTGGCATTTGAGAGATATACAACTGCACAGGGAATAGATGTAACCGATTCTACAGAGTACCAGAGAGTGTTGGGAGACTGGAGAAGGGAGAATGTGGAGTTGCTTATCAAACAGTTGAATGATACAATAAAGGAGATTAAACCGTGGGTAAGATTTGGTATCAGTCCATTTGGAATCCACAGGAACAAGAAGGATACTCCCGACGGTTCGGGCAGCAACACCAACGGACTTTCTAACTATGACCAACTTTATGCGGATGTGCCACGTTGGGCAGAACTTGGTATTATTGATTATGTAGTGCCTCAGTTATATTGGGAGATTGGCCACAGAGTGGCTTGTTATGATATCCTCATCAACTGGTGGAATGACAGTTGGAAGAGAGGCCATCTTTACATTGGACAGAGTGTGGGTTCTTTCAGTAAGCCTGATGTGAACAATCCTGAAATTGACCAGACTGAGGCCAAAATGAAACTTGTAAGGGAACTCCCTAATGTACATGGAAATGTATGGTGGCCAGCATGGAGCCTTGTGAGGAATTCTGCAGGAATGCAGGAGAAACTCAGGACTAACTACCAGAAGAATCCTGCTTTGGTACCTGTTTATGCCGAGTTGGACAACAAGGCACCAAAAGGTGTAGAGGCAATAAAGAATGAGGGTGGTACAATTACCTGGAAACAGAATGCTTCAGATGCTGCAGACAATATGCAGAAAGCATTATTCTATGCAGTATATTATTTCCCTCAGGGAGTGGAGGCAGACAAGGCAAACAAGGAGTGCCTTATAAAACTGGTTCCTGATGCACAGTTCAGTATTGCGCAGAATCCTGCACATGCCCAGGGTGGCAAGTATGTTGTTACAGTAGTTGACAGGTGCTGGAATGAGAGTAAGGGCTCAAAAGTTGTGGAATTTTAAGTTGTCGGGAAGATAATTGATATTTTATGAAGAAGATTTTTGTTTTGGCACTTTCGTTTGTTGTTATGGCAACCGGCGTTTATGCACAGGGAAAAAAGAAATACAGCGACCACTACTACAAGAGGACCGCACAGTTTGAGCAGGAGAGACCAATCAACTCCAGTGATATTGTAATGTTGGGAGACAGCCTTACCGAGGGGGGCGATTGGGAGAGCCTTTTCAAGGGGTGGCTTCCTGCGGGGATTTCTGTTGTGAACAGGGGGATTGTAGGTGATGATGCTCCTGGAATTTATGACAGGCTGCACCAGATTCTTCCTGGTAATCCAAAGAAGATATTCCTGCTGGTGGGTGTGAACGACATCAGTCACCAGATAACATCTGACAGCGTACTTGTTGATATTGAGAAGGTCGTGGCGGAGATTGTTGACAAATGCCCCAACACAACTTTGTACATACAGTCACTGTTGCCTTACAACTATGACAAGTGCATATACAAGACAATGAACAAGCAGGACAAGACCCATACAATCCGCAGGGTGAACAAGGGGTTGAGGAAGATGGCCCGCAAGTATGACCTCAAGTATATTTACCTGTATGATTATTTCAAGGCACCGGGGTCGTTGCATATGGACGGTCAGTTTACCAAGGATGGTTTGCATATAAACAAGGCTGCCTATAAGATTTGGGCCAATGCGCTAAAGAAATATGTAGAATAATATCCATTTTTCTTAACTTTGCATCTTTGTACGATTTTAGAAAATATTCATAATAAAATGAGTGAGATTAAAAGAAAGAGGATTGCCCAGTTGCTTTGCGAGACTCCGGGAGTTGAAGTTGTGGCAAAAGGTTGGGTAAGGACAAAAAGAGGAAACAAGAATGTAGCGTTCATTGCTTTGAATGACGGTTCTACAGTAAATAATATTCAGGTTGTTTGTGATGCAGCAAACTTTGCAGAGGAGTTGATGAAAAACATCACAACCGGTGCATGTATTGCTGTAAAAGGAGATCTTGTAGAGTCTATGGGTAAAGGCCAGAGTGTTGAGATTCAGGCTAAGGAGATTGAGGTTCTCGGTACTGCAGATGTTGAGACCTATCCTTTGCAGAAGAAGGGTCACAGCATGGAGTTCTTGAGGGAGATTGCCCACTTGAGACCGCGTACAAATACCTTTGGATGTGTACTCAGAATAAGGCATGCAATGGCGTTTGCCATCCACAAATATTTCAATGACAGAGGTTTCTGCTATTTGCACACACCACTTATCACTGCAAGTGACTGCGAGGGTGCAGGTGCAATGTTCCAGGTAACCACTATGGATTTGAACAATATCCCTAAGACAGAGACCGGTGAGGTTGATTTCTCGGGAGATTTCTTCGGAAGACAGACTGCACTTACAGTGAGCGGCCAGTTGGAGGGAGAACTTGGTGCAATGGCTCTTGGCCAGATCTACACATTTGGCCCTACTTTCCGTGCTGAGAACTCAAATACCCCAAGACACTTGGCAGAGTTCTGGATGGTTGAGCCTGAGATGGCGTTCTATGAGATTGAGGACAATATGGACCTTGCAGAGGATTTCATCAAATACTGTGTAAAATACGCTTTGGACAACTGTATGGATGACCTCAAGTTCCTCAACGACATGTTTGACAAGGAACTTATCAGCCGTCTTGAGAGTGTAATCTCTACTGAATTTGTAAGACTTACCTACACAGAGGGTGTGGATATCCTCCTTAAGAGCGGTGAGAAGTTTGAGTTCCCTGTAGCATGGGGTATTGACCTGCAGAGTGAGCACGAGAGATACCTTGTAGAGAAACACTTCAAGAAACCTGTTATCCTTACAGACTATCCAAAAGACATTAAGGCGTTCTACATGAAACAGAACGAGGACGGCAAGACTGTAAGGGCAATGGATGTGCTGTTCCCTAAGATTGGTGAGATCATTGGAGGTTCACAGAGGGAGGAGAGTTTTGAGAAACTCAGCGCCCGTATTGCAGAGTTGAACATGGATACAACCAACTTGTGGTGGTACATGGATACCCGCCGTTTCGGTACAGCACCTCACAGCGGCTTTGGTCTTGGATTTGAGAGACTTCTGTTGTTCGTAACAGGTATGCAGAACATCAGGGACGTGATCCCATTCCCAAGAACACCAAAATCTGCAGAGTTCTAAGAACAAGATTGCCACAGATGAAGTTCCTTGACTCAAAAGAGAAAAAGACCGGATTCTATACCACAGTAATATTTCATCTGGTGGTACTTATAATATTTCTCCTCACTGCAATCCACGGGGTTGTAAGTGAGGAGACTTCTTTTGTATTGGATTTCTCAAAACTGGAGGAACTGGAAGAGATAGCCAAGCAGGAGGAACTCAAGGCGCAGGCCAGCAAGGAACTTGATGATTTGCTCAGCGGCAAGGCTGCCCCCAGCCAGTACCGCAATGTGGCGGTTGACCGGGCAAACCAGACCCTGAGGGATGACCGTTTCAAGAACCCCAACCAGGTATATGACGAGGCCCGCGAACTCCAGCGCAAACTTGATGCATCCCGTGCAGCGGCCCTAAGGGAGCAGGGTAACGAAGAGGATGCAGTTGCCACAGGTGACAATCTTCCCGACAGCAATGCCCCACAATACAAAGGCCCTTCTGTAATATCATACTCACTGGACGGAAGAAAGGCAATTTCCTTGCCTGTACCGGCATACAAATGCCAGGGTGGGGGAGATGTAAGCATCCGCATTACGGTAAACCGCAAGGGGTATGTAACCGCGGCAACTGTAATAAGCAATGTCTCATCATCTGATGAGTGCATTATAAAAATGGCCGTTGACGCGGCCAAAAGGAGCCGTTTCCGCGCCTCTTCTACCGCTCCTGAAAAACATGTCGGTGAAATAGTTTACCGTTTTATAGCGCAGTAAATCAATAAAAAATAGGGCAGCCCCGAAGGGCCGCCCCAAGTCAAATAGTTTTTCAAGTAGTGTGTTTTGTGTAGTTTACACAGCCTTCTGGCCTGCTTCTATGCGGCGGAGGGCTTCTTCTTTTCCAACAAAGTAAATGATGTCTGCAATGCCCAAGCCTTTGGCCTGGCCAACGAAGAAGAGTCGGAGGGTATTCATTACTGCTCCCATCTTCCATTCGTTCTCTTTGATGTATCCTGTAAGTTTCTCTTCAATTGCGTGTACGCACTCGGCTTTTGGAGTGTCACCTGCAGTGGCAAACTCCTTAATGTCCATTGCTGCAATGAAGGCCTTAACTTTTTCAATTATTTCCATTGTTTCAGGGGTGCAGAACTTCTTTACATCGTTTTCTGCATAGGCAGTAGGGGCAATGAAGAAATAACTGCAGATATCCCAGAAATCGGCTACAAAGTGGGCCCTTTCCTTAATGAGGCCACAAAGTTGCTCTACATATGCCACAGGATATTTCTCAACCTCTACACCTTTCTCCTTAAGGATAGGGATGAACTGCTGGGCCAACTGGGCATCGGTCTGTTTTCTCAGGTACTCCTGGTTGAACCATTTTGCCTTGTCTGCATTGAATCTTGCTCCCGATTTGATTACTCTCTCAAGTGAGAATGCCTTAATCAGTTCCTCCATTGTAAAGAGTTCCTGTTCTGTGCCCGGGTTCCAGCCAAGAAGGGCCAGAAGGTTTACAAAGGCCTCAGGGTAGTATCCGTCCTCCCTATAGCCACGGCTTACCTCTCCCTCTGCGTTTACCCATCTCAATGGGAACACAGGGAATCCAAGGCGGTCGCCGTCGCGTTTGCTCAATTTGCCTTTGCCGTCCGGCTTCAAAAGCAATGAGAGGTGTGCAAAGCGGGGTTGGGTATCGGTCCATCCGAATGCCTTGTAAAGCAGATAATGCAAAGGAAGTGATGGAAGCCACTCCTCGCCGCGGATTACCTCGGTAATCTCCATAAGATGGTCATCCACAATGTTTGCAAGGTGGTATGTTGGAAGTTCGTCTGCACGTTTCCAAAGGACCTTGTCATCCAGGGTGTTTGTGTTCATCTCAATGTGGCCGCGGATAAGGTCATCCATCTTTACAATTTCATTCTCCGGGTTCTTGAAACGTATTGTCCAGTTGGTGGTGGTTTCAAGGAGTCTATTCACCTCATCTTCAGGAAGGGTGAGGGAGTTCTTCATCTCCTTGCGGGTCTGATAGTTGTAGATGAAGTTCTGCTTTGCAGCCTCGGCCTCTTTCCTTTTGGCATCCAGTTCCTGTGCAGAATCAAATGCGTAGTATGCGTAGCCGTTTGCAATCAGTTGCTCGGCATACTGTCTGTAGATAGGCTTGCGCTGGGATTGCCTGTAAGGGGCATGCGGGTGCCTTTCAGATGGGGTTTCAACAACATTCCCCTGTGCATCAACTCCCTCGTCGGGAATAATGCCGCACCAGTTCAATGAGTCTATTATATATTTTTCTGCACCAGGTACAAATCTCTGTGAGTCGGTGTCCTCAATACGGATAATGAAGTCTCCGCCCGCCTGTTTGGCGTAGAGGTAGTTGTACAATGCGGTCCTCACACCACCCATGTGTAGGGGGCCTGTAGGGCTTGGTGCAAATCTTACTCTTCTTTTTCTCTCACTCATAATTGTATGTTTTTTAATTATGCTGCAAACTTACTGAAAATCTGTTATAATTCCGGTAAGTTTCTTGTTTCTTCTTATATATGCAGGAACTCTCTCAAGTTCGCCAATATCATCTCCAGGACCTACTGCAAGGGCCGGTTTCCCTTCAGGCCTTACATACTCCTGGACATGAGGGGTGGATACGATTGTCTCTTCTTCTTCCCTGAAGCTGTCGCTGTCATCACCGTTGTCATTGATATTCCATACATCTCCTTCAAGGGTGTCAATCTTTGCTTCATCGGGGTCCATGTCTATATGAGGAAGGCTGTTTATCTCAAATCCTGTGGCTACTATTGTTACGCTGATTTTCTTGCCTATTGCAGGATCATATACCACACCACGTTTGAACTTGTTGAAGGATCCGCCGGTATAACTTCTTACCTGTTCCATAATCTGTGACAGTTCGGCCATGGTAAGTCCGCCATCCTCTTTGCTGGAGGTGATGTTTACAAGCACACCCTTTGCAGTTGTGAGGTCGCAATCGTTCAACAGAGGGGAATCAAGGGCCTTTTGTACGGCATCAATTGCCCTGTCGGGACCTTCTGCCTCTCCCATACCCATAATTGCCATACCGCTGTTGTTCATTACCATCCTCACATCAGCAAAATCCACATTGATGAAACCTGGGCGGTTGATGATGTCTGCTATACTTTTTACTGCGGTACTCAAAACCTCATCTGCTCTTGGGAAAGCATCAAATATTGTAAGGTCTCCAAATACATTATATAGTTTCTGGTTGTCAATGATAAGGAGGCTATCTACATGTTTCTTGAGTTCTCTGATACCCAGAACGGCACGTCTGATAAAATCATGTCCCTCATCCCTGAATGGAAGGGTAACAACCGCAACGGTAAGTTTGCCCATCTCTTTTGCCACCTGTGCAATTACAGGGGCAGCACCTGTTCCTGTACCACCACCCATACCGGCAGTGATAAAGACCATCTCTGTATTGCCCTGCAAAGATTTGCGGATATCATCTATAGACTCTGTTGCTGCTTTGCGTCCTTTCTCCGGATCACAGCCTGCTCCAAGGCCTTTGGTAAGGTCTGATCCCAAGCGGAGCGTCTCAGGTACCTGGCTTGTCTTGAGCGACTGGATATCTGTGTTGCAAACCATAAACTCCACATCCTTTATACCTTGGCGGTACATCTCAGATACAGCGTTGCATCCGCCTCCACCTACACCAATAACTTTAATGATGCTCTGGCTCATGTCCCAACCGTCGGGAACTAAACAATTAA
>JAZNUM010000039.1:0-6750 GCA_045592325.1 Candidatus Egerieisoma sp. | reverse complement strand
TATGTGTGCAAAAACTTCATCAAAACCCCAGAAGAAGAGAGCGGTTGTAAGTTATGCGAATATGTCACCAGAATTGGCAGCAGCGTTCAAGGAAAAGTATCCTAAGGGATACGCAGATTATATGGGAGACCTTTTTAAGGTTGACAAACCTGACGGTACATTTTTCTATGCAGTTTCCGTTGAGATCCCGGATGCGATTTACCTTGTAAAGATTGAGGTTAAGATTGATGATTACGAGGATGTTGAGAACGGTTTGTTTGGAGATGTTGATTCTGATGAGGATGGTACCGGCGAGAATGGGACATTCCCTGATGACGGCTCAAATTCATTCGGAGGAGATGATGATTCAGATGAGTAACGTATTGGTTTGATATAGGATTGGGTACGCTTTGCGTACCCAATTTTTTTTATTAGATTTGTCTGCTGTAACCTATTGAACTATGCTTAAAAGTTTACTGTACAAGATAAAATCATATGCTGGAGGGATACCCGAGAGCAGATTGCTCATAATATTGGCGCTTGTGGTAGGATTGGGCAGCGGTTTTGCCGCAGTTCTTCTAAAGCAGCTTGTCCATTTTGTGGAATGGATTCTGACTGGATGGTTCAACACTCCGGCCGATAGTTTCCTTTATTTGCTATACCCTGGAATAGGTATGCTTCTGGCCCTTCTCTTTGTAAAGTTCATAGTAAAGGACAATATAGGACACGGTGTTACAAAAGTGCTGTTGGCCGTCTCCAAGAATGAATCCAAGATAAAGGCTCACAATACCTGGACTTCGGTTGCTGCAAGTTCGGTAACAATAGGTTTCGGAGGCTCAGTTGGAGCGGAGGCTCCAATTGTATATACGGGTGCAGCCATTGGCTCAAATGTTGCCAGGGCAATGGGCCTTTCATATAAAAATATGACAATCCTTTTGGGCTGTGGTGCCGCTGGGGCAGTAGCAGGCATATTCAAGGCTCCAATGGCTGGAGTGCTCTTTACTTTGGAGATATTGCTTTTCAATATTTCCATGACATCGCTTCTCCCATTTGTGATTTCATCCATAACTGCCACAACAGTTTCATATTGTTTTCTGGGAAGTACTGTAGCATTTGAGAATGACCTTACCCCTTTCTCTTTAGGTAATCTTCCATTCTATATCCTGTTCGGCAATATTTGCGGTTATGCTTCGCTTTATTTTACCAGGACCACATTGTGGTTGGAGGATAAGATAAAAGGAATTGACGGTACAACCAAAAGGTGGTTTATATCTGCCGGTTGTCTAGGTCTGCTCATTTTCATTTTTCCACCTCTTTACGGTGAAGGTTATGGTGTACTTACAGATCTTCTTATGAACAATTCTGAAGGAGCAGTTGGAACATCATTCTTCTCCAGGATACTTACCATGGAGTGGGTTGTACCTATATTCTTTATTGGTGTATTTTTCCTTAAGGTGTTTTCGATGTCATTCACAAATGCCGGAGGTGGTGTGGGCGGAACGTTCGGACCTACATTGTTCATGGGTGGAATTTTGGGGTTCATCGTTGCCAGACTGGTGAATTTGTCGGGAATACATCCTTTGCCTGAAGCAAACTTCGTGCTGGTGGGCATGGCCGGGCTCATGGCAGGAGTAATGCAGGCACCGCTTACTGCCATCTTCCTGATTGCTGAAATAACTGGAGGATATACGCTTCTTATGCCTCTTATCATTACATCTGCAGTTTCATTTGCAACAATAAGGATTTATGAGCCATACTCCATATATACAAAACGTATAGCCAAACAGGGAGATCTCCTCACTCACGATTCTGATCAGGCGGTTCTCACACTTCTTAAGACAGATGAACTTATTGAGAATGATTTTTCAACTATAGGAGTGAACCAGACCCTGGGTGATCTTGTAAAGGTTATAGCCCACTCCCACAGGAATATATTTCCGGTAGTAAATTCAGATGGTAAAATGCAGGGTATTGTTTTCCTTGATGATGTGAGGGAAATCATGTTTGATAAGGACCAGTATTCAGTCCATATCTACACACTTATGAAACAGGTTCCTGAATTTGTCTATTGCAAGGAGAAGATGGAGAGCGTTATGAATAAATTTGAGTTTACAGGTGCATGGAATCTTCCTGTTGTTGACGAGGCGGGTACATATAAGGGATTTGTTTCAAAATCCAAGATTTTTTCGGCGTACAGGGAGCAGTTGCAGCAAGTTTCACATGATTAGTTTCATATTATGAACAAGGCGTATATAAAGTATATATCGGGAGTATTGTCTGTTGACGGATGGCAGGTTGAGCATTGTATACAACTTCTTGCAGAAGGGGCTACTGTCCCTTTTATAAGCAGATACAGGAAGGAACGTACCGGCCAACTGGATGAAGTGCAGGTTGCTGAGATAAAGCATTGGTACGGTAAATTTGAAGAGCTTGACAAAAGGAAGGAAGCTGTTCTCAAGAGCATTTCTGAGCAGGGGAAGCTTACCCCGGATCTTGAGAAAACAATTGTATCCTGCATTGTTATGCAGGAACTTGAAGATTTGTATATGCCTTTCAAACCAAAAAGGAGGACCCGTGCCACCATGGCAAAGGAGAAGGGTCTTGAACCTTTGGCAATGCAGATGCTTACTTTTTCTATCTCCAATTTTGATACGTCAGTTGCCTCATACATCAATTCTGATCTTCCCGACAAAGATTCGGTGTTGCAGGGGGCAAGGGACATAATTGCTGAATATGTTGCGGAAAGGGCAGATATCCGTCAGGAATTGAGGAGTTATTATCTGAAAAGTTCCATAATATGTTCAAAGATGTCCAGAGGCAAAGAGGATGAGGGGGAAAAGTATGCAAATTATTATGATTTCACCGAGCCCCTTGCCAGGATTCCTGCCCACAGGCTTCTTGCAATTTTGCGGGGAGAGCAGGAGGGCATTTTGAATATAAAACTTCAAGCGGACCAGACAGTTGCAAAGAAAATAGTGAACAAATTCCTTTACAATGGAGTCAAGTGCAATACATTCAGATTGTTTGAACAGATAGATCTGGCAGTGGATGATTCCATCAGGCGCCTGTTGCATCCTTCAATTGAAAATGAGGCTTTGAAGTTGGCCAAGGAGAAGGCAGATTTGGATTCCATAAAAGTATTTGGTGAGAATCTCAGACAATTGTTGTTGGCAGCGCCGGTAGGAGAAAAGAGGACCTTGGCTATAGATCCCGGTTTCCGGACAGGATGTAAAGTTGTCTGCCTTGGCTCAAACGGAGAATTGCTTCATAATGATACCATATATCCTCATCCACCTGCAAATGAAAAGGTGATGGCCATGAAGAAACTCTCAAATATGGTTCAATCATATAAGATTGAGGTAATTGCCATTGGTAATGGTACAGCAGCCAGAGAGACAGAGGCTTTTATAAAGAGACTTGCTTTACCAGCCAATGTGAAGGTGTACTCTGTAAGTGAAGATGGAGCATCCATATACTCGGCATCTCCTGTTGCAAGGGAGGAATTTCCTCAATATGATGTTACAGTCAGGGGGGCTGTTTCCATTGGCAGGAGACTTATGGACCCGCTGGCAGAACTTGTGAAAATTGATCCAAAATCTCTTGGAATAGGACAATACCAGCATGACGTTGACCAGACACTCCTTAGGGAGAAACTGGATGATATTGTGATAAGTTGTGTTAATAGTGTGGGGGTCAATCTCAATACAGCCAGCAGACATCTCCTCTCTTATGTTTCAGGTATAGGACCTGCGTTGGCTCAGAATATTGTTGATTACAGGACCGAGAACGGACCTTTTACTTCCCGACAGCAATTGCTCAAGGTGAAGAGACTTGGAGGAAAAGTATTTGAGCAGGCAGCCGGATTCCTGAGAATTCCAGGTGCTGAGAATCCTCTTGACAATTCTGCTGTGCATCCCGAAAGATATCCTCTTGTTGCACAGATGGCCTCCGACTATAATTTATCTTTGCTGGAACTTGTAGGCAATAAGGAGAAGGCAGATACAATAGAACTTGAAAAATATGTTTCAAGTGATGTGGGACTTCCAACTCTCAATGATATTATACAGGAACTTGCAAAACCTGGCCGTGACCCCCGCTCTATAGTGAAAGTCCTTGAATTTGCTGCGGATATACACACTATAGAGGATTTGAAGCAGGGGATGGAACTGCCGGGTATTGTTACCAATATTACAAATTTTGGAGCTTTTGTAGATATAGGCATAAAGCAGAACGGCCTTATCCATGTCTCCAATATGTCAGACAAATATGTAAGTAATCCTAATGGAATCTTGAAGCTGCATCAACATGTACGGGTTAAAGTACTGGAGGTGGATTTGAAGAGGGGTAGGATACAATTGAAATTGCTTTAACTGTTAATGGAAACGCATGTAATGTATAGGGTTATGGCAGCCATAACCCTGTGCTCTGTGATTATTGCTGTTGTTGCAGTATCCCTGCTTATAAGGGAGAGAAGGAAGATGTGCCCAACGGGAGTCTCATTTAAAGTTGATCAAAAGGTCCAGCGGCGTATAAGGCTTTTGCTTAAGAAAAGGTTCACTGTTGTCAACAATATATACGGACTGCTTTTCCGTACCTGTAACAACTACCCGGTAAATAAAGACCAGTTGGCTGAATACCTGGTTAAAGAATTTGCTTCAGGTGACATTACCTGTCTCAGCAATGATATCATGTATATGCTGGATCTGGGAGAGGGTGGCAGACTTTCCAGAATGGCACGGGAGTACGGGCTCACAGAGGCGGAACTCAGGACTTGCTGCTATATACATATAGGATTCAAATGGCAGCAGACGTGCCTGGCTGAAAACCTGACCGAAAACGCGTATAACGTCAGATGCTCCCGTATAAGAAAAAAACTGTCAATGGCTAAAGATGAGCGGCTCCCAGATTTCATAAGTTCTTATTGTAGAAGAGTTGGCTAGTTTTTCTGCGCAACTGTTACTCCTGATATTACAACGGCAATTCCGGCAATGGTAATGAGGGTAATCTTCTCCTGTCCGAGCATTGCCGCCCCCAATGCGGAAACGGCAGGGATAAGTGCTGAAAATATATTTGTCTTTGTCATTCCCAATCTTCTTATTGATGCCACCCAGCATGCAAAAGAGAGGCAAGAGCACAGCAGGGTGAGTGCAAGAAGGGGGGCTATTACTTCCATTGAGAAGAATGTGCTGTTGAGACCATCTATTCCATAGGCAAGGAAAAACGGAAGGAAGAACATTGATCCTATTACAAACTGGTATGTTGTAATTGTGATTGTATTGTATCTTCCCGACAGTTTCTTTACAACTGAAGAATATCCAATTGAGCCTCCAACTGCCATGAATAGGAGCAGTATTCCGTAGAAATGCTCTACAGATGTCCCTTCTCCATCTTTCATGATTACCATAACGATTCCAGGTATAGTAATGGCAGTACCGAATATCTTGAGTACAGTAAGTGGAACCTTATATAATATTCTCTCTGCAAAAAGGCTGAAAACAGGTATGGTTGCAATTACAACTGCAGAAAGGACAGCCGAATTGGTAGCCTTCATTCCATATGTCTCCCCTATGAAATATATGAAAGGCTCAAAAAAAGCCATAAGTGCCAGCCATTTGTAGTCTTTCTTCTCTACCTTCTGCAGTTTCCCTGCCATTCTGGAGCCCAGATACAGTACTGTTCCTGCCAGGAACAGCCTTATAAAAAGGAATGTGAACGGTGCCACCCCTCTTTGCAGGATGTCATTTGTCCATACAAAGGAGAATCCCCATAGGACAATTGCCAGGGTTGTGAATGTATATGTCCAGAAAAGTGGGGTGTTGCCGTTCCTATCCATCTTATTTTTTCTTTACTGAAAATTCAAGGGCCATGGCTTCCCTCTGGCCTGTAAGGATACCGTTTTCAACGGTGTGTGTACCATTTACGAATGTGTGTACAATTGAACTGGAGAAACTCATCCCCTCAAACGGGCTCCATCCGCATTTGTACGCAGGATGTGAGGTTGTGCTGTTGTCGGGAAGATTGAGGTCTGCAATTGTAATGTCTGCATAGTATCCCTCCCTTATGTATCCCCTTTCCTTTATTCCGAAGCAATCTGCAGGTCCATGGGACATTCTGGCCACTACATCTTCAATTGAAAATACCCCATTGTGGTGCAGTTCGAGCATCAGCTGCAGGCTGTGCTGTACCAATGGAAGTCCGCTCGGTGCTTTGGTGTAATTGTTCTGTTTCTCCTCTTTAAGATGCGGTGCATGGTCTGTGGCAACTACCCTTATGATACCATCTTTTACGGCTTTTCTGATTGCCATCATGTCTTCCGGTGTCTTTATTGCTGGATTGCATTTGACCTTGCTCCCAAAGTGTTCATAATCGTTGCAGTTGAACCACATATAATGTACACAAACTTCTCCTTCAATCAGTGGATTCTGCTTCCTTGCCTCCTTTATCATCTCAATCTCATCTGCAGTACTGATGTGCAGGATGTGCAGTCTGCTCCTGTTGCGTACTGCAAGGTCGAGGGCACGTCTTGTACACTCTATACAGGCTTCCCGACTCCTTATTTTATAGTGCATGGCAAATGGAATCTCCTCACCGTACTGTTGTGTGCAGGCTGCCATATTGGCCTTTATTATCTCTTCCTCCTCACAGTGGGTGGCAATGAGGGTAGGGGATTCACGGAAAATCTTCTCAAGTGTTTCGGGGTTGTTTACAAGCATATTTCCTGTAGAGGAGCCCATGAACACCTTTATTCCACACACTTTTTTGGTGTCAACC
>JAZNUM010000038.1:0-25418 GCA_045592325.1 Candidatus Egerieisoma sp. | reverse complement strand
TCTTCTGTACGAATCTGCGTAACAACACACGGACCAGCCTCAATAACGGTGCAAGGGATATTTCTACCCTCTGCATCGAAAACGGAAGTCATTCCGATTTTTTTTCCAATTAATCCAGACATTGGTTTTAATCAGTTGTTTAGTTTAACAAAAGTTGCATTGCCAGCGATTTTTTCAGTTTTGCCCCAAGGCCGCTTCTCAGCGCTGAGATTCAACTGGTTACAACTCCTCGCATACTTTGCGGGGCTGCAAATATACAACTAATTATCAAATTGGCAAAAAAATTTGATTTTTAACTCTCTCTTTTCAAACCACATATGCTGCAGAACGCCCCCTTGACACCCATTATTATATAGTTGCGGTAAGGTTTTTGGGAAATTTCTGCAGATAAAAAGATACCTTTTTATATATTTGCATCTGCATTTAACTAAAACAAACACTTTATGTCTGGATTTTTTGGCTGCGTGTCCCGCAACGAATGTGTAAATGAAGTTTTCTACGGAACTGACTACCACTCACACCTTGGAACCAAACGTGCCGGAATGGCATTCTATACCGGCAAGAAATTTGTCCGTTCAATCCACTCTCTGGAGAATGGATACTTCAGGAACAAATTTGAGGATGAGCTCCCTAAGTTCGGTGAATCCAATATGGGTATTGGAGTAATATCCGACAGCGAATCTCAACCTATAACAATAACATCACATCTTGGGAGATATGCGGTTGTAACTGTTGCCAGGATAGACAACATAGAGGAACTTACCCAGGAACTTCTGAAGGAAAGACACCACTTTGCAGAACTGTCAGATTCAACCATAAATGCAACTGAACTCGTTGCCATACTCATAGGATTGGGCAATACCCTGAAAGAGGGAATAGAACTGGTACAGAAGAAGATTAAAGGCTCATGTTCAATGCTTGTACTCACAGACCATGCAATATATGCTGCAAGAGACAAGTTTGGACGCACACCTATAGTAATAGGCAAAAACGATAAAGGCTACGTATGTGCAAGTGAAAGTTCGAGTTTCGACAACCTTGGCTATTCACATGTAAGGGATCTTGGCCCTGGAGAGATTGTGCAGATAACCGCAGATGGAATAAGGGTAGTGACTCCTCCTCAGGAGAGGATGCAGATGTGTTCGTTCTTGTGGGTTTACTACGGTTATCCAAGTGCCAACTACGAAGGTGTAAATGTAGAGGACTCCAGATACCGCAGCGGTGCGGCCATGGCCCGCAGAGACAAAGATGTTGAGGCAGACTTTGCTGCAGGCATCCCGGATTCAGGCGTAGGGCACGCAGTAGGTTATTCCAACGAAAAGGGGATTCCATACAAGAGGCCTTTTGTAAAATACACCCCAACCTGGCCACGCAGTTTCATGCCGCAGAACCAGAAAATGAGGGACCTTGTGGCAAAGATGAAACTCCTTCCAAACGAGCAGTTCACCAGAGACCAGAGAATTGTCTTTATGGATGACAGTATAGTAAGGGGTACACAATTAAAGGATAATGTAGTGAAACTTCTGGATTCGGGAGTTAAGGAGATACATATGAGGATAGCATGTCCACCGCTTGTATTCCCATGTCCTTTCCTCAATTTCTCAACATCCCGCAGTTCATTCGACCTGTATGCAAGAAGGATCATCAGAGACCTTGAGGGTACCGAGAACATTCCGGAAGAGGTACTTCAGGAGTATGTTAATCCCGACAGCAAAAAGCACGCAGAGATGGTTGACACCATGCGCAAGCACCTGCAACTGACAAGCCTTAAATTCCAGAGGCTGGATGACCTTGTTGAAGCAATAGGATTGCCAAAATGCAAACTCTGCACCCACTGCTGGGACAACAGCAGTTATATGGAATAGCCGCAAACATTTGCGGAATGCATCATAAAGCAGAAATAAAATAAGATGATACAAGGATAAATGAAGAGAGGGTAACCCTTTGGGCACCCTCTCTCTTCTTTTGTTACAAACCGCAACAGGCTATTTCTTTATCTGTGCATTGTAAATTGCATTGGTTAGTTCCTTAAGGAAACTCTTTCCTTTAACTGAAGTGTAACCGTTGGTCATTGCCACTATACCCCAACCGTCTGCAGGGCTCCAGATCATGATGCTGTTAAGACCATATGCACCACCAGTATGACCTACAGGGTAACAGCCTGGAGCATTGTATTTAGGGTCATCTATATAATCCACAAACTCCTTAAGGCAAAGGCCGTACTGATCTTCACCCTCGTTCTTGATCATCCATACAGGGGTCTGCATTGCTTTTGCACTCTCCTCAGATATTACACGTACGCCGTTGTACTCACCATAGTTCATATGCATCATCATATAAACTGCCAAATCGTGTGCAGAAATCTTCACGCCGCCTGTAGGTGAGAAGATAGGTGATGAGTAACCGAATTTATAATCAGGCATCTCGTCTGCCCTGCTTCTGTATGCACCTTCAGATTTCACATACTCTCCGTTCTCACGTGAGTAGATCCATGCAAATTTGCTTGCGTCCAATGAATCTATATTGTGGCCGCCATACAGGCCGAGTTTCCAGATTACATTCTCCCTTACATAGTCGTCGAACCTTACACCTGAAACTTTCTCAAGGATAGTTCCTGCAAGGTTAAGGCCCATATTTGAATAGCAGTAGCCCTCACCCGGTTTGTATTTGAAATAAGACTCCTCGCAGTCTCCATATACTGCAGGGTTAAGGTGATCAAGGGTAAAGTAATCCTCCTTGTCCCTGATACTTGCAGTATGTGAGAGGACCATTCTCAAAGTGATTGGAACATCAGGGTGATGAGGGTTCCTTATCCTGAATCCTATAAGGTCGCTAACGTCATCATCCAAAGAGATGATACCTTTGTCTACAAGTTGAAGAAGAGATGTTGCAGTAAATGATTTTGAGATTGAGGCAATCCTCATTACATCTGTATTGCCAAGAGGCTCTTTAGTCTCAAGGTTCTTGTAACCGAAAGACTCATTGTAAACTATTTTACCGTCCTTTACAACCGCTGCAGAAATTCCCACATTCTGGAACTCCTCCATAACCTGTGAAATGGCCTGGTCAGTAAGTTGTTTTGCGTCCGGAGCAGGGGTACATGCCCATAGAAGCATCATTGTGGCCACGATGGCCAAGAAAAATTTGTTTATACGCATATCTTTGTGTTTTTAAGGTTCTGTTCCAAAATTAGGGATAATTCTGCTATTTTGGCAACTTGTTGCTATATTTGTTACAAATAAATTCCATTGTCATGAAAAAATTTACAACCATACTCACACTCGCAATCATTTTTGCAGCAGAGGCTTTCGCCTGCACAAATCTCCTAATTTCCAAAGGGGCCAGCAAGGACGGCTCCGTTATGGTAAGTTATGCGGCAGACTCGCATACCCGCTACGGCACTCTGGTGTATATGCCGCGCGGCAGACACAAGACCGGAGATATGATTGAGATAAGGGAGTGGGGCAAGGTGCGTTTCCTGGGATATATTCCACAGGTTGCACGCACATATAATGTAGTAGGGAACATGAATGAGCACCAGGTACTCATTGGGGAATCCACTTGGGGCGGCCGTCCTGAGTTCATGGACACCACAGCCATCCTGGATTATGGCTCCCTCATCTACATAACCCTTCAGAGGGCAAAAACTGCACGCCAGGCTATAGAAATTTTCACATCCCTTGCAGATGAGTACGGCTATGCATCGTCGGGAGAATCAATCTCATTTGCAGACAAGAATGAGGTGTGGTTCATGGATATCATTGCCCGCAAACCAAAATATGAAAATGGGGTAAACCTCAACAAAGGTGCAGTGTGGGTGGCAATCCGTATTCCCGACGGTTATATCTCGGCACATGCCAACTGCGCAAGGATAACCACATTCCCAAAGGATGACCCCCAGAATTGCCTTTATGCACCGGATGTTGTAGAGCACGCCCGCCAGTGCGGATTGTATGAGGGTGACGGGAGCGATTTCAGTTTTGCAGACACATTCTGTCCTCTTGATTTCTCGGCAATGAGAGCCTGTGAAGCCCGTGTATGGAGTTTCTTCCGCAAACATGGTGCAGAAGACATGGACAAATACATAGATTTTGCCCGTGGAGACAACCCTGCCAACAGGATGCCGCTGTATGTGAAGGCAAAAGAGAAACTGTCGGTGAAGGATGTTGCAGACATGATGCGCGACCACTACGAGGGGACAGAGTTTGACATGACCAAAGGGATTGCCGCAGGGGGAAATGAACTTCCTTACCGCTGGAGGCCCTCTTCATATGAGATAGATGGCAAGAAAGGATACAACGAGAGGGCTATTGCCACCCAACAGACCGGATTCTGGTTTGTAGGGCAATGCCGCAACTGGCTTCCCGACGAAATAGGAGGACTCTTCTGGTTTGCAGTGGATGATGCCGGCACATCGCCGCTTTCACCTTTCTACGCATGTTCGGACAATATCTCCGAACACTATGCCCTTGGGAACGGAAGCATGTTGGAGTACTCCCCTACCTCAATGTTCTGGCTCCAGAACAGGATTGCCCAGTTTGCCTACCTCCGTTATAACCATATAGGAAAAGAGGTGAGGGAAAACGTAGATGCACATGAACTGGCAATGATGGATGCAGTTGCAAAGGCTGATGCTGCAGCCCTTGCACTGGACCACTCGGAAGACAGGAGGGCCTACCTCACAGACTTCTCCGTAGCACAGGCAAATGCCCTGTTCAAGAAATGGAAATCCCTGGATGAATACCTCCTTGTAAAATTCATAGACGGAAATACCAAGCACCAGAATCCCGACGGTTCATTCAAGAACAACGGCCACTCGGACAAAGTGCCTCCGCAACCAATGTTCCCGGGATACTCCGACACCTACAAGAGGGCTGTGGCAAAATAAAGCCGGTTACCGGCGATGGCGGTAAGGATTTCAGATGTAAGGAGTTTCAGGTCAGTGTCATAGGTGTCATGCCTTACCATACCTATACCCTTGGCATACCAGGTGTCGGCTATGGTATGGCGGTTGCGCCCCATACCTTTCTCCACCTTGCGTTCCCTGATTACCATGCAGTTGAATTTCCCTACAGGGGTGGTTATTGTCTCCTCCCTGAGCACTTTCCTCTCCGTAACGGTTATCTTCATTGTAAGGCCGAACGCCTTCACTGAAGCAAGGACGTCGGGAAGAGTATCACCGGGAGACATATTGGATGGAAGGGATGACTCTCCTCCTGTAGATACAATTTTTGCACTGCCCGGAAGGATAGTCCTGAATATGGCCGCTACAGATTCTGCCACATTGAGCACTACGGCATCTGCGGTGACCACAGCTGCAAGTTGTGCCGGTTCTTTCCCATAATATGGCTTGTGCTTGTGGTTGAGGATATGGGAGGTATAATCTATGTCTGTGCGGCCGGCGTTGGTCACTACTTCTCCAATCCTCATGTTGTGGTACCATTTGATATCTCCCTCTGCTGTGGTCCTCACATACTCCAAAATTGTATTGGGCTGGTTGCAGAAATATGGGGCCCCGCTCAGTTCCTGCCCGGAAAGGGCCTGGACTGATATCATGAACATTACAAGCAACGACAGCAACCTTTTCATTTCTGCCCGTATTTCTCCATAAGTTGCTCCATAAGGGCCAAGTCCATCTTTACCTCACCCTGCATGAGGTAACCGTTTTGTCGGGAAGATACAGAATCCATTATCTCCCTGGCTGAAGGGACGTCATCTTCCATCAGCAGTTTTACTGCAAACATCACCCTCTCCTTGGAACTCATCATATTCCTGTACTGGCCTATATATGTCTGGATCTCTTTGGTATAGAGTTCCCTGGCCCTTTCTATGCGTCCGGTAGCCAAGGAGGTATAAATCAGTTCACATATTATCTCATTCAAATAAAGCGGTGCTATACACTCCTTATGCGAATATGCATCCTCCAGAATCTGGTGGGACTTTTCCATATCCCCACAGTCCATGACATAAGAGGCTTCCATAACCCTTATTGCAAGTTGCAGAGGATCCTTCCAGTCAAAATCATCCCCTTGTGCGGTAACAAACCACTCTGAAGGCATGGTATTGGGCCTTACCCCTTTCTGAACAAGGGCATTCACCCTGAGTTGTGTGCACATGGCTTCCTTTCCCGCTATATTACGGCGCAACATCTTCATATTATAGCCGTCATTGGGCATACCGCCAACCTTAAATGGAATGCCGTTAAGCCCGGCAAAGAAAAGCCCTGTAAGGGCAAAGATATACAGAAACACCTCTGCAAGAGGAGCCTCTATAAAAAATGAAATGCACAATGCCGCTCCCGACAACAGCAGATTCGCTATGAATCCTCCAGCATTGTACCAGGTAGCATTTACCTGTTCAATGGGCTTTTGAGGCGGAGTGAGAAGGCACTGCCCTCCTGTTCCTGCAATCTTGAATTTCTTGATATGAAATTTCCCTCCCGATTTGAGAATGGTAAAATTGAAGATTCTGAAAGAAACAAACCCGTATCCCGAAAGGAGTCCGGCAACCAGATGGCCCCCCTCATGAAATATTACATGTACAAAAATGGCGACAAAAAAACTCAGAATGGAGAACAGGACCACTCCTCCCATTTCCAACAGTTCCACCTCCTTGAATTTTCCAAGGAACTCCATCAAAGTGAGATCAGTTACAAGTACCACAACCAAAGTTGATACTACAAATCCTAATGATGCTCCAATAATGAGCGAACATATAATTTTTAACACCTGTTTCATAGCGGCAACAAAGTTACAGAAATATTTCCATCAAATGCTTTTCCTGTCCCACCTTGCAAACTTCATATAAAGACAGCATAGGATTCCAAGCAGCGCTCCGTAGAGAATCTCTGCGGTCCATACCAGTTCCACCCTTGTGGTAAGGTGTGTCATTGCCACAATGAAAAGGATATATACCACCAGGATTGCAGTCTCCAGATACAGGGCTGCAGAGGTGTTTCCCGTACCCGAAACAGCCTCAAAATAAGCATTGCCTATTCCCTGGAAAATTGTCCCGCTGCATATTACAAGAATGGAAGGGACAACCATCCGGGCAAAATCCAGGTCATCTGTGTATATGCCGGCAATCTGAACGGGGAAAAGTGCAACAATTATCAGAATGGGGATTGTGCACAACATGCAATTCTTCAGCACCTTGTTTATTGTCGGGAAGACCTGTTCCCTTTTCCCTTCACCTATAATTCTGCTCACCAGAGTATTTGTGGTGGTTGAAAATGCAAAGCAAGGGGTTATGAGTATCATATAGATGCTCCTTGTAACCGATGAGATTCCGGTGGCGGTTTCCCCCATCTTCTCTATAAGTACAAAAAAGATGAACCATACACTGAACGAGAAAAGTTTTTGCACCATTGTAGGGGTGGATATTTTCAGAATCCTCCCCATAAGTTCAGGCTCCGGAGCGTGAAGGCTTAACATACCGTACTCCTTCTTTCCCAATGTGATATAAGTATATACCGTAAAGAATACAAAAGCCGAAATCTCAGCACACAACGATGCCAGTGCCGCTCCGCCAATACCCATCTGCGGAAAGCCTCCCTTTCCAAAAATAAGGCAATAATCCAGCGCTATGTTCACAACTGCCATAATTATGGTAGAATATGTAATCACCTTTGTATTGGATATCCCCACATACAGGGCCCTGTACAGGAAGTTGAAACACACAAAGGCAATTCCCCACTGGCGGTACTTTATATAATCCAGAGATGCTTCATAAATATTCTGCGAATCTATGAGAAAGAGCAGAAGATGATCTGAAAAGAAATACAATATTGAAAACAATACCATCCCCAACAACAGGACAAACAGGGAACCATGCTGAAAAATGACCCCTATCCTCCCGTAATTCCTCTCCCCAAAACGGCGCGCCACAATAATCTGGATTCCTATTGCAAAGCCGGCCGCCACCGTAGTGAAAACAAAATAAAAAAGACCGGCAAGCATGGATGCCCCCAAAGCAACCACCCCAAGATGCCCCAGGAATGCAGTATCTGTAAAGTTGATTATAGTCTGGGCCATATTCCCCAACATAATGGGGAGTGCAATGGCCCAGATCTCTCTGTCAGTTATTTGTGCTTTCATATCTGCTCCAAAGATACAAAAAATCTCAATGGGCTCTTTACATCAACTGCCTCCTGCAATTCACCGTGGGCAGCAAGTGCCTCTACAATACCCTGCAGGGGATGGTAGTGCCCACGGCAGAACAAATTTGTTGCACCGTGGGCACTACCTCCTTCTACAAGCATCTGCCCGCATGGTTACTGCCCACGGTGAATTGCAGGAACTCTCTGTCGGGAGCAGAAGTGAGCAGGGCGAGGTGTGTCAACAGCCCAATTTGCTTATCTCCCTCTGCAGAAGTTCCAGGAACATGGCGCCGTGGCCGCCGTCCATCTGGGAATGGTGGAACTGGAAAGAGATTGGAAGCGTGGTCCTGAACCAACCCTTGCGGTATTTACCCCACATTACCATTGGATTGTTGAACATGTCTGTGTACTGGTTTACAATACAGTCCAACTCTGTCTGAACCATTGCAGAGGTTCCAACAATCATATAATCCTCAAGAAAAGTGCTTTTGCACTCTGCTGCCGCCTGCGCTGTAAGGGTATGGTATACCTCAACAAACTCCTTCAGATTACCGGTAAAGGGGATGTCGCATGAATTGATTCCTCCCTTGCAGTTGTTAACAATCACATTGATTGCAATGCTGTCATACCTGTACAACTTACCTTTGTCGGGAAGAAGATAGAACTCCTCCACTTGGGTTGCTGCCTTTCCAATGCACCAGCAAAGGAGGGCATTGAATTTTACTCCTTGCTTTTTGCTTGCCTTAACCAGCTTGCCTACATTGAAGGTTTTTGTGAGGGTAACCATGGGCATTGGGGAGGTCATCCACATCTGGAATGCCTCAGCCCTGGTGGTTTCTTGGGGATTTACTTGGGTTTTCATAGTTCAAAGGTAATAAAATTGTTCCCAAAATTCCTGCAATTCCCCCTCACGCACGCCCCTCCCGACAAGACAATGGCACACCCAATCCTCTCCAAACACACCTCCAGGACATATTCCCTGCTCCACTCCCAAAGAAATGTTACGGATGGCACACAAAACCGCCTTTGGTGGGCCTGCAGGGCAACTCTGGTGTGCCATCGTCTTGGGATAGTGGGAAGGGGGAAAGGCGGAAAGGCACATAAAAAGGTGGCCGCAAGACCACCTTTCATATCTTTTTCCCGACAATTAATCGGGAAGAAAATTGACATTGTCATCTTCGCACCGCGGGAATTCAAGCGAACTTGATTGCGCCCGGCGCCCGGCGGGAAGAATACACTATTTGCTCAATGCAGTAGCAACATCCACAGCAACAGCAACAGTGGCACCTACCATTGGGTTGTTACCGATGCCAAGGAAGCCCATCATCTCAACGTGAGCAGGAACTGAAGATGAACCTGCGAACTGAGCATCTGAGTGCATACGGCCCATTGTGTCGGTCATACCGTATGATGCAGGACCTGCAGCCATATTGTCTGGGTGAAGGGTTCTACCTGTACCGCCACCTGAAGCAACTGAGAAATATTTCTTGCCCATCTCCATGCACTCTTTTTTGTAAGTGCCGGCAACCGGATGCTGGAAGCGGGTTGGGTTGGTTGAGTTACCTGTGATTGATACGTCAACGCCCTCAAGGTGCATGATTGCAACACCCTCACGTACGTCATCTGCACCGTAGCAGTTAACTTTTGCACGTGGGCCGTCTGAGTAAGCGATCTTGTTTACAACCTTAACCTCGCCAGTTGCGTAGTCGAACTCAGTCTGGCAGTATGTGAAACCGTTGATTCTTGAAATGATCATAGCGGCGTCTTTGCCAAGACCGTTAAGGATACAGCGTAGAGGCTCTTTTCTTACTTTGTCTGCTTTTGCTGCAATTTTGGTTGCACCCTCAGCAGCAGCGAATGACTCGTGACCTGCCAAGAAAGCGAAACATTTTGTCTCCTCTCTAAGAAGACGTGCAGCAAGGTTACCGTGGCCAAGACCTACTTTACGGTCGTCTGCTACTGAACCTGGAACGCAGAATGACTGAAGGCCTACACCAATTGCCTCTGCTGCGTCTGCAGCGTTTGAGCAACCTTTCTTAAGTGCAATTGCAGCACCTACTACGTAAGCCCATTTTGCGTTCTCAAAACAGATTGGCTGAGTCTCCTCGCAAGTTTTGTATGGATCCAAGCCATACTGCTCGCAAATCTCGTTAGCCTCCTCTATGCTTTTGATACCGTTTGCATTCAATGCTGCAAGAATCTGCGGCATTCTACGGTCCTGACTCTCAAATTTTACTTCTCTTATAGCCATTTTCGTTTCCTCCTATTCGTTACGTGGGTCAATGTGTTTAACAGCACCTTGCTCAGCAGTAAAACGGCCATAAGTACCGGTTACTTTCTTCAAAGCCTCATTAGCGTCTGTACCTTTCTTTATCTCCTCCATGAATTTGCCCATGTGAACAAACTCATAACCAATTACCTGGTCATCTTTGTCAAGAGCCATTCTTGTACAGTAACCCTCAGCCATCTCAAGGTATCTTACACCTTTTGCGTTGGTTGAGAACATTGTACCTACCTGGCTTCTCAAGCCTTTACCCAAATCCTCAAGACCTGCTCCAATCTGAAGTCCGCCCTCTGAGAATGCAGACTGTGTACGGCCGTAAACAATCTGAAGGAACAACTCTCTCATTGCAGTGTTGTTTGCATCACAAACAAGGTCTGTGTTCAAAGCCTCAAGAAGAGTCTTGCCTGCAAGAATCTCAGCAGCCATAGCAGCCGAGTGGGTCATTCCTGAACAGCCTATAGTCTCAATCAAAGCCTCCTGAATGATACCCTCTTTTACGTTAAGGGTAAGTTTGCAAGCACCCTGCTGTGGAGCACACCAGCCAATACCGTGAGTAAGACCTGAAATGTCTTTTATCTCTTTGCTTCTCACCCATTTTCCCTCTTCAGGAATAGGTGCAGGTCCGTGGTTAGGACCCTTTTTAACAACACACATGTGCTGTACTTCGTGAGTATAAATCATACCTTTAATAATATGTTTGTAGTTAACAATTCTTTGTGAATTTGCAAATATAGTGTATTTTTACCAACCAAATGAATTTAGGAATAAATTTTAATTTAAATAAACTATTATGAAGAGATTAGCAGTAACGTTAGCATTACTCATTGCAGCATTTGGGGCATTTGCACAGAAGCCTGCTCTGGATCACTCCGTATATGATTCGTGGAAGAGCCTCCGCGGATTGTCAGTACCACAGAACGGAGAAGTCCTCACCTACATGGTGGCTCCTGGTGAGGGAGATATGCTACTTGTAATTGAGGACCTTAAAAACAACCGTAAAATTGAAGTTCCAAGGGCCACACGTGCAACCGTAAGCCAGGACGGCACCAAGGCTGTCGCCATCATAAAACCTCTTTTCAGCCAGACCAGAAATGCGAAGATAAAGAAGGTGAAGAAAGACGATATGCCAAAGGATACCCTTGCAATAATTGACATCAGGAGCGGAGAAGTAAAGAAATATGCAAACTACAAATCTCACAATACTCCCGACAAACTCACCTCTACAATAGCCTTTGAACTTACCCCTGCAAAGGAGAAACCTGCACCTAAGGGAAAACCGGAGGCAAACGAAGAGAAACCAGCGGACAAGAAGGATGCAAAGAAACCTGGAAAGAAGGCTCCTGTAAAGGAACTTTATGTAATGGACATCAACACCCTTGCAATTGATACCATCAAGAACGTGGCATCATACAGATTCAACAAGAAGGGTGATATCCTTGCATATACCGTTGAACCTGAAAAGAAGGACACCGTTACAGTTCCTGCACTTATGCTTTACACTGTTGCCACCGGTGAAAGCAAGGAGGTGATAAGCGGTCCAAAAGGTTCAAAGATAAAACTTCCTGTATTCAGCGAGGTAGGAACATTGGCTTTCTACGCAAACACTGACACTTCAAAGGCTGCAAAGAAGAATATTGAGGTATATTTCTACAATATATTGTCGGGAGACTTGAAGGTTGCAGCAAACAACAGGATGGAGGGCCTGAAAGAGGGTTGGATTGTGAGCGAGAACGGTTCTTTGAGTTTCAGCAAGGATGGTGGAAGGCTGTTCTTTGGCACTGCACCAAAACCTCTTGAGAAAGACACCTCATTGGTTGAGTTTGAGCAGCCGCAACTTGACATATGGTCTTGGCATGATGATTATCTGCAGCCTGTACAATTGCTCAGAAGGAGCAGGGACCTCAGACAGACATATACCGCCTACATAAACACATCATTCAGTGAGCCGTTCGTACAACTGGGAGACATTGAGGTCCCTAATGTAAACGTTCCAAACAAGAAGATGGCCCACTGGGCACTCATTGGCAACGACAAGGCATACAGAGTACAGAGCCAGTGGGACTACAGCCGCTATACAGACCTTTACCTTGTAAATGTAAAGAACGGTGAGAGAAAACTGATCAAAGAAAAGGCATGTTTCGGTGGTATGAGCGTTTCCCCTAACGGAGAGTGGGTTGTATTGTATGACAAAGTTGGCAAGAACTGGATGCTGTACACCGTTGCTACAGGCGAATTCAAAGACCTTACAGGCAATTTGGGAGTTGCATTCCATGATGAGGACCACGATGTGCCAAGCCTGGCTGGTCCTTACGGCAGCCCTGTATGGTTCAAGGACAACAGCGCGTTCCTTATCAATGACAGGTTCGATTATTGGATGTTTGACCCTAAGGGGGTTGCAGAGCCTAAAATGTTCACTGAGAGTTACGGCCGCAACAACAATACCCGTCTTACCCTTGAGGCTGTAATTGAGGACCCTGATTCTGATACTCCTGCCGGATTTGGAGGTATAAGGGAGATAAAGGGTGGTGAACCGCTTTACTTCTCTACATACAACTTCAAGACAAAAGAGACAGGATTTGTAATGAAGGATGCCAAAAAGAAGAAGAACTCAATGGGCAAACTTGTTGAGGGTCCTTACACTTACAAGAACCTTGCATATTCAAAACCTGCAAAAGGGAAGAAGGCTGCTTACATTTATGCAAGAGGCAATTTTGAGGATGGCAACAATGCCTATATCACTTACGACAACTTTAAGACTCAGAAACAGATTACAGATATAAACCCTCAGCAGAAAGAGTACAACTGGGGTACAGTTGAACTTGTAAACTGGCAGACTGAGGATGATATCTTCTGTGAAGGACTACTCTTCAAGCCGGAGGATTTTGACTCTACAAAGAAGTATCCTGTAATGATTTATTTCTATGAGAAATACTCTGAGAGCCTTTACAGCCCACGTACCCCTGCCCCAAGCCGTTCTACCGTAAATATTCCTCTGTTTGTAAGCAACGGTTATGTGGTATTCATACCGGACATCTATTACAAGGACGGCCACCCTGGCCAGAGCGCAATGCGTTCAATTATGCCTGGCGTTGAGATGCTTGAGAAGAGATACCCTTGGATTGACGGGGAGAACATGGCTATCCAGGGCCAGAGTTGGGGCGGATACCAGGTTGCATATATGATTACCCAGACCAACAAGTTCAAGGCTGCAGGAGCAGGTGCCCCTGTTTCCAATATGACCAGTGCCTACGGCGGTATCCGCTGGGGTAGCGGTATAACCCGCCAGGTACAGTATGAGCAGGGCCAGAGCCGTATAGGCAAGGACCTGTGGAGCGGTTATGACCTCTATTACGAGAACTCACCTCTATTCTTTGTACCAAATGTAACTACTCCTGTACTCATCATGCACAATGACAAGGATGGTGCAGTTCCATGGTACCAGGGAATTGAGTTCTTTACAGCATTGCGCCGCTGCGGCAAGATTGCATGGCTGCTACAATACAACAACGAGGAGCACAACCTTGCAGAGAGGAGAAATGCAAAAGACTTGAGCATAAGGCTTTCACAGTTCTTTGACCATTATCTGAAAGGCGCCCCTGCCCCTAAATGGATGAAACACGGCCGACCTGCAACAGAGAAGGGATTTGATTTGGGTTATGAACTAATTGAAGAATAACATTATATGAAAAGATACATCTTACCGGTTATGCTTATGGCATCTGCCCTATGTGGCTGCGGCAGCAAGGATGCTTCCGAGCCAATAATCACAAAAACTGACATTGAAGTTGTTGATGGCCAGTACACCCCGGAGATAATGCACCGCCTGGGAAAAGTGAGTGACCCTCAAGTTTCTCCCGACGGTTCAAAAATACTTTACGGCGTTACCTACACCAGCATTGAGCAGAACAAGGGGAACAGGGAACTCTACATTATGGACATAGACGGTTCAAACAATGTAAAGATTACCAATACTCCAAAGAGCGAATCAAACGCCCGCTGGATAGATGACTCAAAGATTATCTACATGAGGGGAGGCAACCTGTACACCGCAACCCTTAGCGGCACAGAGATTTCCCAGGAGATTGAGGTTGCAGGGGCACAGGGATTTGAAGGGTTTGAACTTTCTCCCGACAATTCAAAGATAATGTTTGTAAAGAGCGTAAAGGCTGCAGTGAAACCTGCAGACCTTTACCCCGACCTCGACAAATCGTCGGGAAGGACATACACAGATTTGATGTACCGCCACTGGGACCATTTTGTTGAGGAGGTTCCTCATACCTACATTGCAGATTTTACCGGCTCACTTGTGGGAGAGGCTACAGATATACTTGCAGGAGACACTGCAAATCCGGAGAGCGCAGAGAGAATCTTTGAATTGCCTACCCTTCCGTTCGGAGGTCTTGAGCAACTTTCATGGAGCCCTGACGGCAAATATATTGCATACTCATGCAGGAAACTTGCAGGAAGGGATTATGCATTCTCTACAAACACCGACATCTATCTTTATAATGTAGAGACCGGTGCCACCCAAAACCTCACAGCAGGGATGATGGGATACGACACTGAGCCTCTATTCTCTCCAGATGGCAAGCAACTTGCTTTTGTAAGCATGGAGAGAGGCGGCTATGAGGCAGACAAGAGGAGACTGTTTGTAATTGATATGGACAAGGTGCTTGCCAATTTGGGAAGCAGGAATTTCCGTCCGTTCATGAAGGAACTCACAACAGACTACAAATATAATGTAGAGGGTATTGCTTGGGCACCAAAGAGCGACAAGATTTATTTCAACTCTTGTGTAAATGCCCTTACAGCCCTGTTTGTTGTGGATGTAAACAAAGTGGTGGGACTTCCTATTGAGGGAAATGAGGTTACAGGCTCACTCCCTGTATCTTATGGCAACGGGATAAGAAGAATTACATCTTCAGAAGCACTGTTCGACTTCAACTCTGTAACTCCTGTTGCAAATGAGATTGGAGAGGTATCACAACTTATTACCACCAACACCTGCATGATGCGTCCTGCTGAAATAGTAACAGTAAACCCTATGACTGGAGAGTTCAAGGAACTTACAGCAGAGAACAAGGCAACTTTGGACAAACTTGACACCCCTCTTATGGAACAGAGATGGATGACCACAGTTGACGGCAAAAAGATGCATACCTGGATCCTTTACCCTCCTCACTTTGACAAAACCAAGAAATATCCGGCAATCCTAATGTGCCTTGGAGGCCCTCAGGGAACAATCAGCCAAGGTTTCTCTACAAGATGGAACTACAGGCTCATGGCTTCTCAGGGCTACATTGTAATCCTCCCTAACAGAAGGGGTACAACTGCATTCGGGCAGCCTTGGTGCGAGCAGATATCGGGAGACTACATTGGCTTGAACATGCAGGATTACCTGTTGGCTGTTGACAATATGAAGAAAGAGCCTTATGTTGGCAAAGTAGCCGCAACCGGTGCAAGTTACGGCGGATACTCGGTATATTACCTTGCAGGTATCCACCAGAACAGGTTCTCTGCACTTATTGCACATGCCGGAATCTTCAACCAGGAGCACATGTACATGATGACAGAGGAGATGTGGTTCCCTACTTGGGACAACGGCGGTGCCCCTTGGGATGAGAACCCTGTTGCAAAACGCCACTACGGCAATTCGGCCCATAAACTGATTAAAAACTGGAACACCCCTATCCTCATAACCCACGGCGAGATGGACTACCGTGTTCCAGTTGACCAGGGTATGGCTGCATTCAATGCTGCCCGCATGATGGGTGTTGAGAGCAGACTGCTCCTATTCCCTGAAGAGAATCACTGGATTCTCAAACCTCAGAACTCAGTCCACTGGAACAGGGAGTTCTTTGGATGGCTCGACAAATACTGCAAATAACAGTTGCACTATATAATCGGAAAGGAGGCCTCAGCAAGGGGCCTCCTCTCTTTTCTAACCTAAATAACAACTATATATATGAACGGGCTACAGAGGAATATATTCATAAGGAACATATTTCTGTATCTGAACTTTATGATAGTTTCCACTCTTTGTAGCATATACTATAACCCTGAGGCTTGTTGCACCATGCTGGGGCAATGACTCCAACATGCTCATTGAATGGAGAGGGTTACTCACATTCACACACTTCCTTACAGCCTCCAGATCTGTCATATCATAATAATACTCTTTCTTTGTTATTTTCTCGTTGGTGGTTTTGTGTTTGAAATATTTGCGGGGCCAAATGACACCTTTAAGTCCCATAATCGCAATTACTATGGAAAAGAATGTCATTGCAAATCCCACATTTTCATTATTGGCATAACTAACCGACATATATGCCAGTACTGCTGCTATGACAAGGATAACGGTACTTGCTACAGGTTTTTCCTTTACCTCTACAACCGCATCATCATTTTTGAGAATATCTTCTATATTCATAATTTACCAGTTTTTAAGTTATACATATATACACATCACTTGTGTACATCTTTACAAATGCACACAATACACCCCTAAAGGAGTGCAGACAGGGCTCCTTGGGAGAACCCTCTACCTATAATAAAACTGGATTCTATACTCTAAGAACATAGAGCCTGGCATGAACCGGTGAGATCCTCCCAATAACAGAATGCTTGAATGCGTGTAAATGATGCCCTTCAAATGATGGTGAAGGGATATTCCGTGTTATTGTGAGCGTTGGAAAGCTGGACCTTGGAGAATAGTTCGTGCCTGTTACCAACTGAGTGAAAGTACCGTTCTCTGCATAAGCAATGGCATGCACAGGATTCTGAAACATCTCTTCACAATCCGGGCAGCAAACGGCTGTATAATTATTGAGAGGTTCCTGCACATTTTCATCCACGCCAATGGCATATCCGGCCAACATAGCCAGCAGCATAAGCGGAAGTACAAAGTATGCAAGAAACCTCTTCATTATCATCTGTATTGAATCTATTCCAATGACCACTCTATTCCGTCCTTGGTATCCTTTATAAGAATACCTATGGCTTTAAGGTCATCCCTTATCTTGTCTGATTTTGCCCAATCCTTATTGGCCTTGGCAATCTTTCTCTCCTCAAGAACCATATTTACAAGGGCATCCATAACCTTTGTAACTCCGGTATCACCTGCTGCAGCCTCCTGCTCAGGGGCAATACCCATTACATCTGTTGCAATGGTTGTGAGAAGGAACTCTAAAGTCTGTTTTTCATTCTCACCAATTGCAAGTTTGCCATCCTTCACCTGATTTACAATCCTTACTGCATCAAACAGATGTGACAATGCAATTGGAGTGTTAAGGTCATCACACAAAGCCTCATAAACATTCTCCTTAAGTGTCTCCACCTCTTTGGCAGTATCTGGAGCGGCATTGGCCACAACTTTAAGCCCCTTCACATCTTTGGCAGCCTGGAGTATCCTCTTCAAACCCTTCTCAGCAGCCTGCAAAGCCTCATTGCTGAAATCCAGAGTACTCCTGTAATGGGCCTGGAGAATGAAGAACCTTATGGTCATTGGAGAATACGCCTGTTCCAATACAACATTGTTTCCGGTAAAAAGTTCATCCAAAGTGATGAAATTTCCCAAAGATTTGCCCATCTTCTGTCCGTTGATGGTAATCATATTGTTGTGCATCCAATATTTCACCCCCCCTCTTCCTCTTGAAGCGGTATTCTGGGCAAGTTCACACTCGTGGTGAGGGAACATCAGGTCCATTCCGCCGCCATGAATGTCAAACTCCTCTCCCAGATACTTGGCACTCATTGCCGAACACTCAAGGTGCCACCCAGGGAAACCGTCACTCCATGGAGAAGGCCACCTCATAATATGCTCCGGTGAAGCCTTTTTCCAAAGGGCAAAATCTGCAGGGGAATGCTTGTCATCCTGCCCGTCAAGAGCCCTTGTATTGGAAATCATGTCATCCAGGTTTCTTCCCGACAACACTCCGTATTTATGTCTCTTGTTGTATTCCTGCACATCAAAATATACAGATCCGTTGCTCTCGTAGGCATACCCGTTTGCAAGAATCTGGTTTACCAGCGCAATCTGCTCAATGATATGCCCTGAAGCCCTTGGCTCAATGCTTGGAGGGCAGTTGCCCAACTTCTTCATTGCATCATGGAACCTTAGGGTATAATGCTGTACCACCTCCATAGGCTCCAACTGCTCAAGCCTTGCCTTCTTTGCAATCTTGTCTTCTCCGGCATCAGAATCACTCTCAAGATGTCCCACATCGGTAATATTCCTTACATATCTCACCTTATATCCAAGATGCCTGAACAGACGCACAAGCACATCATAGGTTACCCCCGGTCTCGCATGCCCCAGATGCGCATCTCCATACACTGTTGGGCCACATACATACAATCCCACCATACCTGGCGTTACAGGCTTGAAAACCTCTTTTCTTCTGCTTAATGTGTTGTAAATCTGAATATCTCTAACGTTTTCCATCTCTTTGTGACATTATAATTTACAAAGGTAATAAAATTTACGGAATCAAGCAGCGGCTCTGCCCTTTATTATTCCACAATAGGAATGGTCATCTTCAATGCCACAATCTCAGTCATGTTCCTCTCCTCCCCGGATGCACCTGTAAATTTCACATAGCGTATTTTCCCCTCCAACGCCAGAAATGTCCCTTTCCTGATCTTTTCAAAATCCGGCATCCCTTTCCGGCTCCAGGCCACTACATTGTGCCATGTAACCTCCTCCCTGAGGGATTCATCCCTTCCTTTGATGATTTCATTCGTTGCCAAAGTGAATCTGGCCGCCACTCCTCCATTCTCTGTTCTGAGGATCCTTGCGTCATGTCCCACTCTTCCTCTCAATTCTACTTTGTTCAATGATTTGTCCATAATATCTCCTTCTTTTAATTGTTTGTCGGGGACAAAATAAGGGGACAGCCAATCTGCAAACCATATTTTATACATATGTAAACGTTTAATTTCCATAAATGTGCTTTAACTGTTTTTAAAAAAGGAAATAAATTCATCTGCAGAAAACCTTTTATCCCATACATGCATAAAAATGCATAACTTCAAGTGCTGATGGAATATCTTATGGAGATGAATCAAACCAGAAAATGCCTTGAATGCGGGAGACCTGTAGCAGGCAGAATTGACAAGAAATATTGTTGTGACGACTGCCGGACCAGTGCCTGGAACCGCCAATACCGTGAGAGGAAGAGATCTGCAAGAGACGGTTCTCCTATCGGCAGAATAGAGAAGGATTTGCAGGAAATGGCCAATGGAAAATGCTTTGTCGGGATTAAAATAATAGCCCTTGTAACCCGTTTTTGTAAAATTATGTATAAATTTGGAACCTAAAACGGATTTATATGAGAAAGACATTGGTAATAATTGCACTGGCGGCATTTGCAGGAGCATTCTCCTCTTGTGTTGAGAACTCCGGCAAGTATAAGGCTCTGCAGGCACAACTTGATTCACTGCAGGCCAACTACAAACTGCAAGGGGCAGAACTTGATGAAGTTTTTGCCACAATAAATGAAATTGAGCAGGGTTTGAGCTCAATAAGGGAAACCGAAAGCATCCTGGCCGTAACCTCTTCTGACGGCCTTGAAATAAAGGAAGGGAGCAAAGAGCAGCTGATGAAGGATGTTGAAGCAATAAAGTCTGCCATAAAAGGATATCAGGAAGAAATTGAAAAATTGAGGAAGGACAAGCGTCTGCAATCTTCCCAATTCAAGAAAAGGCTCAATGCAATGCAGAAGGAACTGAAAGAGAAATCTGAAATAATTGAAACCCTCTCAACCCAACTGGAAGAGAAGAACGCGCAAATAGTGCTTCAGACCAAGAAGATTGCATCCCTTGATGAGGTTGTATCCAATCTCAAGAGTGAAGTTGCAGAACTGCATGAGGAGGGATCATCACTCAAGGCTAAAGTTGCAGACCAGGAGGCTGAAATATACTCTGTATACTATATTGTGGGGACAAAACAGGAACTTATTGAAGCTGGTGTCATGACCAAAGGTGGGCTCTTCAAATCTTCAAAAGTTTCATATCAGGCTGAAAAGACTGCTTTTGTAAAAATTGACCTTAGGGAAATCTCGGAGATAAACACAAATGCCAGGAAAGCCAAAGTGATGTCCATACATCCTAAAGGGACATATGCTTTTGTAGAGAATGAAGGGGAAATGATCCTCAACATATCAAATCCGGGAGAATTCTGGGAACAGACAAAATACCTGGTAATCCAAGTAATGTAAAAACACTATCACCTGATGAAAAAAACTATAATCATGCTGGCAGCATGCGTTGCCGTTTCTTTAACATCTTGCAAACAGGAAATGAAGAATCCATTATTGACAGATTCCGGGCTCAGATATGAGGCTCCGGCTTTTGATAAAATTACAGATGAGCATTACCTTCCTGCTTTTGAAGCCGCAATAGCAGAGGGCAAGCAGGAGATTGAGGCAATTGTAAACAATCCGGATGCACCTACATTTGAGAATACAATTCTTGAACTGGAGTATGCAGGTGGGAAACTGAATACCGTTGCAGGCATTTTCTACAACCTGAACGAGGCCAACACCAACGACAGGATGCAGGAGATTGCCGAACAGATATCACCTATGATGACAGAGTACTCCCTCTCAATTATGTTGAATCCTAAATTGTTTGAGAGAGTAAAGGCTGTTTACCAGCAGAGGGAGAGTCTCAACCTGTCACAGGAAGAGGCAAAACTCCTTGAAAAGACATACAAAGGTTTTGCAGACAACGGTGCAAATCTCTCTGAAGAGGAGAAGGCAAAATATAGCAAAATCCAGGAGGAACTCTCTCTTGCGACCCTTAAGTTTGGCAAGAATACCCTTGGAGCAACCAATGCCTTTACAATGCACCTCACCAATGAAGAGGACCTTGCAGGTCTCCCTCCATTTGCCAAAGATGCTGCCGCTCTTGAGGCAAAGAACAGGAATCTTGAAGGTTGGGTAATTACCCTTCAGCAGCCAAGTTACAGCCCTTTCATGCAATACGCTGAGAAAAGGGAACTGAGGGAGAAACTGTGGAAGGCATACAATTCAAAATGCCTTGAAGGTGAGTTCAGCAATCTGGATATAATCAAACAGATCGTAGGACTCAGGATTGAGGCTGCAAAATTGCTGGGCTACAACACATATGCAGATATGGCCCTTAAAGACAGGATGGCCAAGGATGCCCCTACAGTAAACGGATTCCTGCAGAACTTACTTGAGAAATCCCTTCCTTTTGCAAAGAAGGATGTGAAGGCTGTTGCTGATTATGCAAAGGCAAACGGATTCAAAGGCGAACTTATGCCTTGGGACTTCTCGTTCTATTCAGAAAAACTCAAAAAGGAGAAATACTCCCTCAACGATGAGGTTCTTAAACCTTACTTCAAACTTGAAAATGTAAAGGAGGCTGTCTTTGGCCTTGCAAACACCCTATATGGACTGAACTTTACCGAGGCTAAAGATATACCGGGCTACCATCCGGATGTTACCGTATATGATGTAACTGATGCCAACGGAAGACACATGGCCCTTTTCTACGCAGACTTCTTCCCAAGGGAAAGCAAAGGTGGCGGAGCATGGATGACCGCATTCCGCGAACAGAGTTTCACAAAAGACGGTAAAGTTGAGAAGAGACCTCATATCTCAATTGTATGCAACTTTACTAAGCCAACCGAAACAGAGCCTTCGCTCCTTACTTTCTATGAAGTGACCACTTTCCTTCATGAGTTCGGCCATGCTTTACACGGCATCCTTGCTGAGGGAAGATTTGCATCACTTACCGGCACAAGCGTAGCAAGGGATTTTGTGGAACTTCCTTCACAAATTATGGAGAACTGGGCAACCGAGAAGGAATACCTTGCATCTTTTGCAAAACATTACCAGACCGGTGAGGTTATTCCCGACGAACTTATAGACAGGATAGTTGAATCAAAGAACTACAACAGCGGATATGCAAGTGTAAGACAATTGCAGTTTGGCATAGGTGATATGGCATGGCACTCTGTAACAGAGGTACCTGCAGATGATGTAATTGCTTTTGAGAAAAAGGCTGTAGCAGCATGTGCACTAATGCCTGATGTACCGGCAACCGCATTTGCCCCTTCTTTCGGGCACATCTTCAGCGGCGGATACGCAGCAGGATACTACTCATACAAATGGGCAGAGGTTCTTGAGGCAGATGCTTTCCAGATGTTCAAGGATAACGGAATATTCAATAAGGAAACCGCAGAGAAGTTCCGCAAGGAGATCCTCTCAAGAGGCGGCATTGAAGACGCTGATGTTATCTACAGGAATTTCCGGGGAAGGGATCCTGAACCTGAAGCCCTGTTGAGAAAATTTGGAATGGTAAAATAGACAGGACCTGATTAAAAATGAAGAGACTGATTTCTATATGCATAATGGTGGCGCTGCAGAGCGCCACTTTTGCACAGAGCGGTGCGTTCTCAATAACCGCATCTCCGGCTGAGAACACCAGAAACGGAATGAATATAAGTTGGGCAACATCCAGGGGGATTTCCAATGCCACAGTTGAATATACCACTGTAAAAGATTCAGGCTGGGAGAAGGTTACAGGAAAGAGTTTCAATGGAGAATACTGCGTAACATACGACAGCCTTTACTCAAAAAGGCCCGATGGGAAGAACTTCTACGAGGATGTAAAAATCAACAAGTACAATGCCCATCTGCATGGACTGAAGAAGAACACCCTCTATAAATACAGGATAATTGCAGGCGCTGATACCAGCAGCATACACTATTTCAAGACAGGAGGCAGCAAGAGATGGGAGGCATGCATCATCTCCGATTTCCATGCATATGCTCCCCTGTATCACCGTACCAAGTCTGCAATGGATATGATTGGCACTGTAGAAAAATACGGGAAGCCTTTTGACTGGGTACTCCACCTTGGAGACATTACAGCCTGGGGCGGATGCTACTCATTCTGGCAGAGCCTTTACACAGAAAAGCCTTTCCACAACTACATGTGGGCGGGAGTGAACGGCAACCACGACAACATGACCCGCACCAACAAGGGAAATACAAACAAATTCTTCCGCGACGCGGCCGCCTACCCTCTGAACGGCTATGAAGGGGAACTTGGAGTATGCTATTTCTTCAAATACGGAGATGCCCTCTTCATTATGCTCAACAACGAGAATATGAGGAGTGAGGAAGGTCTGCAGAAAGCCCAGGAATGGGTAAAGAGAGTTGTGGCAGAGAATCCTGCAAGATACAAGGTTGTATGTGAGCACTACCAGTGGTTCTTTGGCGCAAGTGGCAAAGACTCCCAATATCCCCGCTGGAGCAAACTATTTGATGAATTGGGAATTACTCTGGCACTCGCCGGCAACAACCACATCTACGCAAGTACACACCCTCTATATGACGGGAAAGTTGTAGAACCGGGCAAAGGTACCGTTTACATTCAGACTACCTCTTCTGACAACGAAAGGGGCAGTGCATGCGATCTTGGCAAGCCGCTTGAGTACAATGGCGAAAAAATCAAGTTCCGTTGGACAGAAGGTGGACAGACCATAAGTGCAATGCACATGAAAGTCACCCGCAAGAAAATGGTCCTCACCCTATTGGACCGCAACGGGAAAGTACTTGACACAACAGAGGTATTCCCGATAAAGAAATAACGGATCTGCATTGGTCCGGAAATAAAAAATCTCTTGAGTGCTCCAAGAGATTTTTTTGTAATTCTTTGTCGGGAAGAAATTATTTTACCTTCACAAGTTCCACATCAAAGATAAGGGTTGCATATGGAGGAATCTGAGCACCTGCCCCTCTCTCTCCGTAAGCAAGGTTGTAAGGGATGTACAACTGCCATTTGTCACCCTCTTTCATAAGTTGGAGTGCCTCTACCCAACCTGCAATAACCTGGGTAACGCCAAATGTTGCAGTCTCGCCTCTCTGGTAAGAACTGTCAAATACAGTACCGCTGATAAGACGTCCCTCATAGTGGCACTCTACGCTGTCCGAGGCCTTAGGGGTTGCGCCGTTGCCTGATTTCAACACTTTATACTGCAAACCGCTTGGAAGGGTTACAACTCCCTCCTGTTTCGCATTCTGTGCAAGGAACTCCTCACCCTCTTTCTTAAGGGCTGCAGTCTGCTCATCCTGCAGTTTTGTAAAATAGTCATTAAGGACCTGCTGGGCCTCAGCAACACTCATTGCAGGCTGCTCACCTGCCAAAGATGCCTTAATAGCCTTTACAAATTCCTCTACATTCAAATTGTTTACTCCACTTGCCATTATATTGTTGGCAATGCTCATACCCAGAGCGTAACTTACTTTCTCCATAAAAATCTGTTGTGACACCCCAATAGTGCCTGGTTATACTTTTTTGAGGCAACAAAGATAACAATTACACTTTAATGTTTATAATATCCTTGAGGTCTGTAGTGTAATTGCCGCTCAGCCAGGTGCGTTTCATGGCCCACTTCTCTGCCTGGTCATCTGAGAGTCCTCCCTGCACGGCAATCTTGAGAGCATCCTTCCCATATCTGGAGTTCACACTATCCAGTACCTCGTTCAGGCATTTCATCTTCTCTGTATCCTTATGTTCAAACAGGTTCTGCTGAACGGCATTGCAAGGGACAATATCCCCTACTATCACCCCTGCCTTCTTGTACAGGTATCCCTTCCGGTATATCTGCTTCAACCCCTTGAGAGCCTCCTCCACCAGCAAGAAAGTGCTGTCGGTAGCCTCCGGCAACTTTATTGTTATGCTGTTGTAATATCGGGGAAGATCTTCCCTGTAGAAATTTGTAAGGATATATACATTCAGATACCCCGCTGCAGCCCCCTGTTGGCGCAGTTTGCCGGCACAGGCCGAGGCAAAACTTGAAACTGCCCCCTGGAGATCTTCCAGCGATGATACCATCTCACCGAAACTCCTGCTGGTGGTAATTGACTTCTTCTCCTCCCTCAGATCCAGTTGGGCTACCGGCTGCCCACCCAGTTCCATCTGGGTACGGAGACCTACTACCCCCATATTCTTCTTTACCCACCAGGCACTTTTTTGGGTAAATGCATAGGCAGTGTTCAC
>JAZNUM010000037.1:0-65897 GCA_045592325.1 Candidatus Egerieisoma sp. | reverse complement strand
ACCAAATTTCTTATGAACATAGTGAGTACTATATCCATCCTCAAGTAGCGCCATGTAACGTAGGCGATCCAAATAGTTGTGTTTCTTATACATACAAAAACCCCGAAAGTTTTTTGTCTAACTTTCGGGGTTCACATCATTTCCAGAAGCCTTTTTTGTGATCCGTCTGGGGCTCGAACCCAGGACCCCAACATTAAAAGTGTTGTGCTCTACCTGCTGAGCTAACGAATCATCCCGTTTTGGGACTGCAAATTTAGAGTTTTTTTTTAAATTAGCAAACATTTGGGCCAAAATTTATATTTCCTCAACTAACCTGTAGGTTGCGCTCCACTCTTCTGTCTTAATAGTGAGCAGGTTATATGAGTAGTCAACTTCCATCCTTATGTCGTCCATGAAGTCGCTCTTTATGTCATAGCCGTTCTCTTCCAGATACTTCCCTATGGGAATATCCTTTTCTACCAGCACTTCTCCCAAAGAGCCGTCTATTTCCTTTTTGCGTATGTACAGGGAGAGGATTATGTTTTCGGTATCGGGCTGGCGGAGAATTCTCCCACTGAAATGAGTATAATAGTCCCCCAAACCGTACATTTCCATTTTTGTGGAGACACTGCTGCCGCAAAATTCCCCGTCTACGTAAAAGCCCCCTTTGGCACATTGCAGCAGCATCTCCACCTCAAAGTCCAGTCCGGCCCAACCTTCCAGATAAATATCTACGGTTGCAAATTCTTTCCTGGGCATTACTTTTAGGTAAGATTCCTCCCCGTCTGTTGAAATTATATCTGTACAGGAATAGATTGAATCTGCCGATACACCCTCCTTTTTGAGCAGGAATGTCCCCATTGAGTATTTTTCATCCAGAGAGGTTGCACCCCTCATGTTTCCCCAAAGGCAACACTGTACCCGCCCATATCTTGGCACTTGAACTATATATGGCTCCGAATAGTACCGTCTGTATATGGTATCCTTGAATATGAGCCTCCCTCCTCCGTCAAACAGCCACATCTGCCACTCACGTATCCCTTTGTCTACATTAGTGAGGTCTACTGTAAGGTATGAACTGCAATCACTCCTGTCTTCATATATGCTGCACCTGCAAAAGCCGATTATGGCCAGCAGGGCAATTGCAGCACTTTTATAGTTCCACATAACAGATGCAATTTAAAACTCCACAACTGTTCCAGGAAGCACCTGCCAGTCCTGTACTGTAATGCTTGCCAGAATGGTCCCTTTTTCCACATCTGAATCCGGATCTGTTGAACCTGGCCTCTTTATGGTAATGTCGAGCGAGTAGCAGCAGTTCCTGGCCAGTTCCTTCAATACTATAGGATAATAGTAGGTTATACCGTTGAGTTTCCCTTCTATCACCACTCTGGTAAATTTGTTTTCTTCACTTTCGGCAGTGAATCCGTTTTCATAACAGTAGAAATAGTGCGGTATCGAGTATCCGGAATCTGATATGGAGGTTCCCAACTCTTCATATATCATCCCCGGCATTGCACACGCTGAGGCATCTTCCGCCTTATAGGCTCCGCGGTTCAACACTTTCAGGTTGTCTCCCAAACCGTTGGATATATATTTTGAAGCCTGGACATTTAGCAGATAGGCTTTCACCCCAGCAAGTTCCATCCCTTCATACGGGCCCGATTCAAAGGCTGTCTTTATAGAACTTATCTGCACCCTTGAGACCATCCTTTTTATTGAGAATGAGACGGTAGTAGCCAATTGCAGTTCTTTCTGTATTCCTCCCACCATTATAAAATTCTTAAGGTCATCTTCTGCAAGAAGGGCCGTCTGCTGTTCAAAAAGCGCCCTTGTATTTATCCCTTTCCAATTGGCCCTGTGGGAGTTTGCCACTGCATAAATCATCTTGTTTCCGGTTGTTGTCTGCACTTCAAGATCTGTAAGGGTTCCCAACTCTTCAGCAGTGAATTTCCTGTAGCCGTCCAATACTCCATCGTCGGGTTTTCCCTCATTTACCCTGAATACAAATATCTCCAGCGTGCGGATATTGCTTTCATCTGCCGGCACACCATAACCGGCCCCTGATGCCCTGGTTCCAGCATCATCATCCAAAGACACATAGAGTACACTCTCCTGCAAATCGCATGTTTCCATTGTCAAATCCCTTTTGGTGCAACTGCATACCAATGCAACTGCAGCCATTACAAATACCAATCTCTTCATAATAGTTTTTTTAATAGTTGTTGAAAATTCCATATTTCTTTATCAATGCACTTATCTCCGGGTCAAGGTTCCCCCTGTGCCGCATCTGTTCATCCTGTTCAACAGAGTTGAGAAAGTACTCCACAGCCCTTTTCTCATCCCCCAATCTTCCATAAACCACGGCCAGCATATAATCCCTGCGGGCATCTCTTGGCAACCTTTCAAGAATATCCAGTGCGGAATTGTTGTAATCCATACACACATATGCCACAGCAGTATTATAGCAGTCATATGGTCTCAGGAGAGATACCGCCAATTTGTAGTCCCTGTTGCGGAGAGCCTCAACTCCCTTCATATAGACACTGTCCAGCACAGTTGTATGTACAGTATCCTTCACCATCCCTTTCCGGCGCAATTTGAAGTTGAATTTCACCCTCCTGAGCCTCGGATACAGATTCTCCCTTATATAGCCATACCCGGCCCTTTCCTTAAGTGCTTCCTCTCTCCTGTCATAATCTGCCTCCCGTGCCAGAAACTCCCAATCCCCGGCAAGCAGTGTATCAGCATCAATGAGTGAGCAAAGTGTTTCCCAATCCTCAGACACCTCAGTTATCCTTATATTGTTTTCATTGAAACTCTCTTCCCGACAACTCTCCGGGCTGAATGTCCCATCAACATTTATATTCCATACACTCCTGCTCATGGAATCTTCATACCCTTTCATGCACTGCATCACATAACTCCTTATGGATTCTCCCCTCTGGCGCGACAATTTGTTGTTCACATGTATCTTGCCCTCAGGAGAACATGCTGCCGTTATATGGATTGAGTCCATCACATAATCTTCATTTTCCAGAATTTCCAACAGATTTCTCCTTAAAGAAGCCAGTTCAGCAGCATTGTTGTCATATGTGGAGTCAACACTCCACTTCCCTTTAGGGAAACCGATATTGTACATGGTCTCAAAATGGAGATCCCTTGAGATTACCTTTTTGAGATATCTTTCAGAATTGTCGGTGAGGGATGAAATTGAACTGATGTAAAATGTAATTGGTTCAGACCCCTTCAAGTCACACAATTTTCTCCCATTGGTATGCACCTCACCTTCCATTACCATATCAACCCTCTTGAGACCGGCTTCTGTTGCTATGGTCTGTGCATAAAAATACCTTATCTTTCCCTCTCCGGGATTACATACTACAGAATCAAGCCTCACACCCCCTTCCGGATAGGGGTCAACCACAAATCTGTCATAAATCCTCCCCTTCCACCTTTCCATACGGCGGTTTATCTTCTCCATCATATCCATCCTGTAGTGTCCGGCTGCAGCCTTCTCCATCTCATCCCCGTTTCTAAGGAGAAACATCTCCCTCATCCTGCTCCTGTCATAGAGAGTATCAGCCGCCTCTTTGGATACAATCCTCCCCTTGTAGTTATTGAACATCCTGTATTCCCATTCCTGCACCCTCCTGAACCGTTCACCGGTTATAAATATCCTCTCCCCTTGCAGTGTGTCTCCCATAAATGTGAATCTTGGGGTGAACCTCACCTGCCACATACTTCTCTGCAACTCCTCAGGAACAGCAAGTTCAAATACCAGGTCAACAACCCCGTTCCGCTCTGCCACATGCCTGAATTTCGCCTCAACTACAATCTCATCAAGCACCTCAGAGGCAACCATCTCACCGCTCTCTTCATCCAGCACAGCATTCATTATTATACTGTTTCCTTTGAGATCCTGCACCTCCAGTACCTCCTGCTTTACGGAAACGGTATCCTCTTCCCCTTTTGCACCTATATCATCCAGACTCCCTGCAGCCACTGCAGCAGTTATACCGTTGTCCATTACAACATGCAGCCTTTTACCCCCTGCACATGACACCATGGCAAGCACCATTGCAAGAAACTGCACTGTTCCCCACATTTTCCTTTCCAAACACATACCTACAATAATCTGAGCAGTTGTACCATCACATTTGAAGGGGAAACATAGAATTTTTCATATGTTCCCATCACTTTCCCGCATCTGGGGCATCCATATTTGACATATGAGGTGTAACCTCCCTGTACCCCCAATCCCAGATTCAGGTTCCACCTCTTCCCTATCATAAGGGCATAACCAGCCCCTACACCCAAACCGGCCGCATCCCCCTCATATGCATATTTGTCAATGATGCCACCTGTATTGTATCTGTTGAAAAGGAGACTTGAATCAATGAACCAGCCGCTGTTGGAATACCAGAACCAATACCTTGCCCCTGCTGCAACACCTGCTACCCTATTCTGTACCGTTTTCCCAAAATTGAACGTAAACGGGTTATATCGGCCTCTCAGATATAAAGTCCATTTTGGAGAAGGACTTAAACCAAACTCCGCGTTAATTGTTCCAAGATTAAGATAATCCAGCAGATTGGACGAAATGTGCATATTCTGGCCATATGAACTGGCAGATACAACAAGACCGGCGGCAACCGCCATAACTGCAAAAACTTTTTTCATTGTCTTTTTTTGCCGGCGAAAATAGAGACGGAAAAACAGAGTGGAAACCTGAAAAAGAAAAAACGGACAATGGCCATGAAACTTTTGCTCTTTTTAAAAACGGCAAAAAATATATTAATCTTTAAATTTTTGTAATATGGAAAAAAAACATTGGTGGAGCCATCTGATACTCGGAATAATTGTCCTGGCTCTAGGAATTGTAATCCTGCTTTTCCCTCAGGCAAGCTACATAACCATGGCACTACTCTTTGGTGTTGTGATTGCCTTGTCGGGAATAATGTACATTGGAATGGGTTTGTCCAAAACAGTGAAGGGCCGCGGATGGCTCATCATCTGTGGAATCATTGAACTTGCATTGGGCATCTTCCTCATGTTCTCACCTGCAGTATCTGCCCTCACACTCCCTTTGTTCCTGGGCTTCTGGCTTCTGTTCAAAGGATTTTCATTCCTCGGTCTTGGAATATCCATGAGCAATATCAAGGGAAGCGGATGGGGTTGGACCATTTTCTCGGCAGCCCTGCTTATCATTTGCGGTGCAATAATCCTGCTCCAGCCCATTCTTTACGGAATAGATGCCGTAATCCTATGGACCGGCATATCATTCATAATTGGCGGATGCACACTGCTCAATTATGCCTTCAAACTGAAAGATGCCGTTGACAATGCTGCAGAATAAAAAAAGGGTGAATTAAAAATTCACCCTTAATGATGCCTGTATCCTGTTGTTATGATGGAATATGTCATCCTTGTCCTTCCTGCTTCCCCACAGATACTCAATACCGGTGGTCAGGACAGGTGACACCTTGTAAATGAGGTTGCTCACAAAATATACCGCCTCCTTGTATGTCTCTCCCGATATATCTTCATAGCCGTCCGGCATAAAGCACTTCACTTCACTGAATGTGGCAGACGCAGAAAGTTTCTCCGAAATCATATATTGCAGCCCCAGATAGGAACCTACAACCTCCACAGCCTCCATCCTTCCACTTTCCCCGTCAACGGGAACCATATCAAGGCCCAATCCCTGCAGATCCTGCACATATGAGGCAATACCCTTGCCAAACACACTCTGGCTATAAAGGTTCAATCTCTTTGAGAGAGGGCTCACACCGCTCAGTTTAACTGCAAACCCTGTCTGCGATGAATTCTTTCCAAGAGTGGAATTATGGTACTGCAAGTCCCTTACTATTCCCGACAACCTCAGCCATCCTTTCCCCTCCTTCCATCCATACTGCACATAAAAAGGGATATCCGGCATCCTCTGGTTCACAGCGTAACTCCTTGTACCATAAGTAGCATTAACAGAAGGCATCTCAAGACCTACTCCCACTTTCCAGTGTTTTCCCAGCATTTTCTGGTAATCTATTACCGTGTTGAACAGAAATGTCATTGCATTCGGTCCCTGCTGGTCTATTGTAGGGGCTGCTGCGGCACCATCTGTAAAAAGGCTTGTAGTGTAACCTACCGTAATGTTCCTGTATGTAAGGTAGGCAGCCTTCAGGGAGAAGCCATAATCTGACAATCCATCCGCAAAGCCGAAATCAACATAAGCACCCACCTTATCCTGAGTATGCGGCAAAGCCACAAAGTTGAAGAACAGGTTTGAAGATGCTGCGCTTGTCTGGAACAGGGAGCCGTTGCCCGGAGGGTTGTCCATTGGTATGGCACTTGTAATGAAATAAATGGGACTCTCTATAGGATTCCCCATATCATACGATACGGAGCCCCTGATATATCCACCTATTCCCAGATAAAATTCCCTCTCCTTCCCTATAACCGAAAAACGGGGCATTCCAGGTGCATTGAAATATTTTGGCGCGTTCTCCTCCAGCACTTTCAATACTAAAGTATCCTGTCCATTTACCTTTAGGACAGAAAAAGTGGCCGCGCAAAGGCAGGCCACCATAATTTTACAAAGTTTCATTGTACTTAATCTTTATCTTCAATTACAACAACCCTATTGAGTTGTGCTCCTTCAAATTTCTGCTGTGATGAACCTACTGCATCTATTTTGAGCTGATCTGGATCTACACCATATTTCTCAACAAGCACTTTACATACAGCCTCTCCTCTCTTCCGGCTCAGTTCCATATTGAACTCAGGTGTACCGGTCTCTTTATCTGCAGAAGCAAAGATTACAAAGTTCTTTTCAGGGAACTGTCTTATCACATCTGCCATATAACCCAGATTGATGATTGATTTTTCTGTAAGGTCGGCTTTTCCAATCTCAAAGAATATGGCAAGATTTGCCATCAGAGGAACAGGTACCTCCACACCGTTCATCTCATTCAACTGTGCTTTTGTGGTCTTCAGCTGCATCTCAAGAACAGAGTGTTTCTGGTCAGCCTTTTCAAGCATATCCTTCAACATTGCAATCTCCTCCACGTATCTGGTATTGTCCTCTACCACTATAAGGTCCGAAGCCCTCTTGAAGCCTCTTGTATTGAATTTGTAGGTAATTCCGGCAGTAATTGTCCCCAATACATTCACCCCCTTGCTTCCGTTGGTGAATGCAAATCTCTGGTTCACAAACATTGTTCTCATATCTATACTTATGTCAACTGCATCAGAAAGCCTCAGATTATGCAACAGACCCGCATTTGCTGCGAGTTCATCCTTTGATGTTCCGTTCCCGCTTGATCTGGCATAGCCAAAACCCACATAAGGTACAAAATTCCAGAATCTGTCTGTCCTTTCACCGCCAATGGCATTTGAAATGTTCCACAAGAAATCGCCGTGAAGGTTCATGGTATTGAATTTCTCCTTATAATACCCTTTCGAATCGGCTTTACCATCTGAATAAGGTAGCAGACCATCAGTCCAACCTTTAGCTTTCAGCCCTGAATATTGTAACCTCACACCAACAGCAGGAGTTATCCATTTTCCTACAGACAGGTCAAGGGCCGGTGCAAGGCGTTTGCCCAGATCACCATATGAATCACTCTCACCAAAGTAAATCTGGGCACCACCTCCAGCCGATATGAACCAGTTGTCCCAGAATCCATTTGTAATATAAGGTCCCTTTACATCCTGTACCTCTATTACCGTTTCATCCTGTGCAAATGAAGAGATGCACAACAGAGAAACCATCATAATCATAAATACCTTTTTCATAACGTTGAATTTTAAATTAATCCGCATCTACACTACTCAACACATTTCATCCGAATTTGTTTTTCACACCATAAAAAAAATGCTTGGCAGTAATAATCATGCGGATAATAAGAACATTCCACATTATTTTTTGTTTGTATGGGAAATCGGTTAAATGAAAAAATGATGAAAAGATTATTTATTCTTTCAATTGCCCTACTTACTTTACTATGTTACGGAAACAATATCTCAGCCCAAGAATTTGGCGCACAATCCACAATGAGCCGTCAGGAAGCAAGAAAAGCGGCAAGGGCAGCTCACAGGAAAGCTATGGCGGCACAACAGCTTAAAGAGTTCCAGATGGCTGTTGAAACAATAAAGAGCGGTTCATTTGTAATTGAAGTGGACCAGCTGCTGTTCCCTGGCGGAAACTCCAAATTTGTATCTGCGCTTACCAACTTCGTATCTATGGATGAGGGGAATGCAGTGATACAGATTGCCACCAGCTACTTCAATCCTGGTCCCAATGGATTGGGCGGAATTACAGTAAAAGGCAAAGTATCTGACATTACCATGAGTACAGACAAAAAAGGGTGTGTATATTACAACTTTATGGTACAGGGGATGTTCGTATCAGCAACTGTAAACATCCAATTGCTTGGAAACGGCAACCGTGCCACTTTAACAGTTTACCCTAATTTCAACAACAACAACCTCACAATGACAGGTATTGTAGTGCCTTACTCAGAGTCGAATGTATTTCAAGGCCAAACATTTTAAACAGATATGACCTTGTCGGCTGAAATGTACCACAAATAACCGGTAACATTATTGAAACCCATTCCAGTGAGCAGATTCTTATATCTGCTCACTTGTCTTTTGTACATATTCTCAACGGATCCCTGCTGATAGGCACCAAACTTATAATCTATAACAACAGCGGTATCCCCCTTCACTATAACCCTGTCGGGACGCCTCTCATCCCCCTGCTCAGTAAGGATGCTGCACTCATTATATACTTTCCAGCCATCATTGAACCACCCGTATTCATCCACACTTCCTATCTTGGAGCTTACAAGTTCAACAAGTTCTTCCTTACTGCATGAGGAGACACCCTCCCTGCACGCTTTGGTCACTGCCTCCTCAACATCACGGCTATATTCCACCATAGAAAAGACATAGTGCATTGCAATGCCGTGTTCCCTTACACTCTCACTTTCCCCCACATTTCCACTGGAAGCAGCCATCCTTACCCTCTCCTGGTCCACAAGAGTTGAAAATACATTTCCGAGGGCAAGTTTCTGCACCCCTTTCTCCTGTTTCTCTACAGCACTATGCCGGCCAACCATTATCTTTCCATCCCAATCTTCTTCACCCTTCTTCTCCCGATAATACTCAAAAAGAATATCAGAGACGGCAGATGAGGTTGCATACCCGTTCTTTGAAACGGATGTTTCCCTGGCGTAAACAACCAGCCCCTGTTTTGGACGGGTAAAAGCGACATAAACCGTATTGAGGGCATCTACGTACGCACACAGTTTCTCCTCCAGATATGCTTCTTCAAATTCTGTCCCCAGCAGAGCCTTGCCATATTTTACGGCTACAGGATGTCCCTTGTAACTGCACCATAGGTTTGGAGATAGCAACGGCTTGTGGTCGAGTCCCTCTGTAAGAAAAGGAATTATCACCACATTGAATCCCAACCCTTTGGATTTATGTATTGTCATAATCCTTATGGCATCCATATCGTCAGGGGCCGAAATTGTGCATCTGGCTCCATTCTCATCCCACCATTTGACAAACTGTGCAATATTTGTTCCGTGACTGGCTGTAAAGTCCAGTACAAGATCCAAAAACGCCTGCAGGAATGCCACATCCTCCTTCTCCTGTCCTGAAAGCGTCTCCCTTATAATAGCCTCACACAACTGGTACAGGGAGTAGTTCTGCATCTGTTCCACATGCGGCACATTCTGGAACATTCTGAGTATCCTCAACGAATCGCTCTGGGGATTGTCCATCTCCCTCAGCACATTCACAACCTTCTGCACAGCAGGAGATGAGCCTATATACAGGGAATCGCTGGAAATGATGTCATAGCCACATTCGAGAAGTCTCTGGGCAACCATATTGCCTTCTGTCCCTTTCCTTACAAGTACAGCAATATCCTTCTGTGAATAACCTGCTCCGAGAAGTTCCTCCACCTTGGAAGGGAGCACCTCCAGTACCTTTGCCTCAAATCCGTCCCCTTCATCCGGAACAAACTCCACCTCCACGCAACCTGGGGATTCCAACCCTTTTTCCGAAACTTTCTGCTGGAAACCATCATAAATTTTCCGTATGGTTCCACCATCCATATCCCCATCATACAATACCTGGGCCTTTTCAGCACAGTACCTGAAGAACATGTTGTTGAATTCAACAATATTTTTACCGCTTCTGTAATTTGTATCAAGAGGCTCCTCATGCAGTTCCTCCTCACTGAACTGTGAATTTATTCCCTCACCCAAAATCTTCCAGTCAGACCCTCTCCACCTGTATATGCTCTGCTTTACATCCCCCACAACCAGATTTCCCTTTCCATTGTCCAGACTCTCCCTCAGCAAAGGATAAAAGTTCCTCCATTGCAGCGAGGAGGTATCCTGGAACTCATCCAGCATATAATGGTCTATCCACGCTCCAATCTTCTCATATACAAACGGGGTATCACTCCCATCTATTATACGGTTAAGCAGTTGTGCCGACTCAGAAAGGAGGATCACATTCTTCTCCCTGCAATACTCCTGCACCCTCTCGTATATATCATTGAGAATTCCCAGGACATTCACATTTGCAAGGACTGCACATGCCGATGCATACTCCCTGTACCCTTTTTCAAAGTGGTCAAGTATCTTCCCGACAATCCCGTTCAATTCACTATATACCCCCTCAATGGCAGCAGGGCATCTCTTCCCTGAGTACCATTTTTCCATATTGTCATACAGGTCACAGAATGATGTTCCCGGCGGCATAAGCCCACCTTTCATATTCACCGTCTTTGCCAAATAATTGAACGGAGTACGGCTTCCACCCTTGAAATCCTCCAGTTCCAGTCCTGCACCCGCCACAACTTCCAATCCTTTCTCTGCCAATGCCACAGCCCCTTTCTCAAACACATCCGCAATCCTCTTCAATTCCCCCTTCAACCGTGCCACGTCATCAATGGTAGCATTTCCATCCCCCTTACGGCATTTCTCCATCACCAGTTTGAAATCCTCAGAAAACAACTGATTGCCCAACCTCAGTATCTCTCCCCTTACATTCCACGAATTCCCCTTGTCAACCGCATCCAGAGAGTAATCAATCAGCCACTCCAGAAGCCTCCTGTTCTTTGGGTCATCAAGTTCCGAAAACATCCTGTCAACACCCATGGAAAGGGCACTCTCCCTGTCCAGTTCCACATTATATGTAGACATCTTTCCGAGTTCCCTGGCAAAAGAGCGCATCACCATTTGGAAAAACTTGTCTATAGTACTTACTCTAAATGAAGTATAATCATGCAGGATAGAAATGAGGATTTCTCTGGCTCTCTCCCTTACACCATGTTCATCAAATCCGGTATGCACCATAATCATCTGCAGATAATCGGAACTGATACCGGCATGCGAAAGTTTGTAGAGTTCCTGCAAGATCCTCTGCTTCATCTCATCCGTAGCCTTATTGGTAAATGTTACCGCCAAAATGTGCCTGTAGGCATAAGGCTCACCAAAAAGAAGTTTTATATACTCCCCTGTAAGCCTGTGTGTCTTGCCCGCTCCTGCTGATGCTTTATATATATCCAACATAACCTGCCAATTTATTTACGGCATATTGCCTGCAATTTACAATAGCCGCAATGCCTCTCCTGGGGGTTGGCATAAAACGGCACATCCTTATTGAATATCTCCTCCACACACTCTGTAAGAAGCCCCTTGAAGGCAACCAGTGAATCGTGTTCCAAAAGCAGCTGCATAGGGTGCTCCCTGGCAATCTTCTTCAATGGATAAATAGTAAGGAGCGCATCCCTTATACTCTTTCCATCCTGCAGCACCTCATTGAAATAAATGAGAGCATACAGATACAACTGCAGAATGGCCTTGTACCTTCCATCACCATCCTTGTCAAAAAGTACAGGAAGTTCAAATTTGCTGTCGGGAGGGGTGACAGCCCCTGTCTTGTAATCTATTATCCTTGTAAGGTTCCCCTCACAAAGCATATCTATCCTGTCTATAAATGCCTTGAAATTTACCCCAAGCGCCCCGCCATAAACCGGCAGCACATACCTGAATTTCCTCTCACCGGCAATATACCGGAAAGGAGCCACCAGCATATCCTCCTTCAGGGCCAAGGAGATATACTTCCTGAGCAGGGCCTCAACAATCTTGTGCTGCCCCTCCATCCGCTCCATATGCATATACTCCACAAAACCTTTGAGAACCAGTTCTCCAATCCTTGCAGAATCCTTCATCATTCCTGTAATCTCCCCATTCCCTACAATCTTACCTTCAAACGGTTTGTACAACTCCTCCATTACATAATGGAAAATGCTTCCAAACACATTGTTCTCCACACTCTCCGCAACTTCATCCTCCTGAGCCAATCCCTCAACATTCTCTACATAAAACTTCAGAGGGCATGCAATATAGTTGTTGATTGCACTCGCCGACAATGATTGCGGTCCATTCCCTGTATAGGAGGCAAGGAGTTTCTCCATAACCTCACTGCTCTTTTCAACCTTGGGGAGAGCGGTTTCGGCAGCCGGTGCACCGGCTGCCGAGACAGCCTTCTCCTCAACATCCATACAAAAATGGTATTTCAACTGCTTTATGTACCTGCTCTCCTCGCCTACAGAAAGCCCCTCTGTACGGGTATCGTAAATCATGTACACATTCTTTGCCCTGCAGATGCTCCTGTAAAAATGATATGCGGCAATGCCATCCTGCAGTTCATATGTAGGAAGGCCGAAACCCACTCTCAGATTATACGGTATCATGGAGTTTCCTGCACTGGCCGATGGGAATTTGCCCTCATTTGCCGAAACTATGATTACATTTTCAAAATCCAGGGCCCTGGTCTCAAGAGGCCCCATTATCTGCAATCCGGCCAGAGGCTCCCCTCTGAACGGAACAGATATACCTGAACATAACTGCTCCACCAATCTGAAACATGTAGCCCCTTCCATAGGTATCCCCAGCCTCTTCAACCTGCTTATCTGCCCATAATACTGGTATACAAACTCCCTGTTCCATGAATCCAGCACAGTGTCGAGATATTCCAGAATCCCCAGCAGATAATCCAGCACCTGCGAAGCCCCTTCAGGTATTGTAAGGAGTTTTGCGAGGAACGGATCCCCATTCACCACGGATATCTGCGTAACCGGAATATATATCATGTTCCCCTCAACAATTCTCCTGCGCAAATCCTCTCCATGCCCAACGGAGAGTCTTTTCATATACTCATGCGACAGCAGTTCCATAAGGGACTTGTGGTAAAACATCTTCCCATCCTTTCCTCTCCTCACATCACTCTGCAGTTGTCTTACAAGATTCATGAATGAGACCAGAGGCGTTGCAGCCATAGGATATCCCATGGTAACATTTATTGAATTGAATTTACCCGGAATTGAATTGAGTACGGGCATCAGCATATTCTCGTCGGGAAGGACAATTGCAGTTGAAAATGCCTCCATATGGTCCACTGCCTCTCCCGGAAAAAGTTTCTCCAGAATATCAGCCACCACAAAAGCCTGTCCTACTCCCGACGGAGATGCAAAAACTTTAACTTTCTGCTCCCCGATTGGGACAGTCTCACCCTTGAGATGATACTTTGAAGGGAAGTCCCTTACACATCCGCTTATGATCTCAGATGCACTATTGAGCGGGTCAGTGAGCATCTGTCCATAGAAATCCCAATAGAAATCCCCTTTTCCAATACCCTTGAGATAATGCATGATTCTCCTTTCACACATGTTCGGGGCATTGAATCCAATAAATACCACATCCTTATGGAATTCATGTGCAGCAATATTCTCTGCAACTTCCCTGTATATCTGACCCTCATAACCTACGCCCTTTTCTTTCAGGGCAGCATTGAAACTCTTGTAGAGGGGATACATCATACCCCACATCGCAGAAAAGAACTCCTTCTTCTCAGAGAATGTCCCCCCCCTGAGATAATTGGTCCAGAAACACTTTACAGCATCCAGCTGTCGGGAAGAAAGGAATGAGAAATCCCCCTCAAGGTCCTTCAACTCCTTTATATTGGTAAAGAGTTGGCGGGGATCTGCCATATACTTGTCTATCTCATTGAAATCCCTTATTATAACATCACCCCAATGGATAAATTCATCAAAAGAATCCCCGGTCTTGCCTTCCGGCACCCCTTCCAAACCATATTTGATGGCAATATACTCTTTATACAGAATGTACATCTGTTCAACCGTATCTGCCGCTGCCAAACCGCTCAGATCTGTCATAAATTCATTTATGGTCTGTATCTGAGGAGCAAACAGAGGTTTATTCCTCAACGCTCCATACTCCTGCCCCAGATATTTCTGAAAGAATTTTACCGACCTCCTGTTTGGCAGTACAAAATTGCAATCCAAATTGTCGTTGACTGCAAAAGCCCTTGCCACCTCCCTTAAAAACTGAACTGCCATAACTCTTACCTCAAATCTTTAACAACCCTCTTTTCTCCAACTACCCATACAGTATCACCCGGCTGTATTATGATAGCTGATGTAGTACGTATAAACGTATTGTTCCCTTCCCCCTCTAGTCCCACAAGCAAAACTCCAAACTTCTCCCTTATATGGGTAATGTTGGCATTTTCACCAACCATAGGGGAATTCTCCTGCAATGTTATCTGGAAAAGTTCCATCTCTGAAGATGCACCTTCCCTTGGCTTCACTTTCTCCTCTGCCGCCTCCTTGAAATCCATTATCTGCTTGTCCGTGCCAAGAATGATGAGAATGTCCATAGGGAAAATTATCTCTGTATTTACAGGAAGGTCAACAATCTCCATACCTCTAAAAATCTGGATAATGAGGGCTCCGGTATTTCTGCTCCTGTGAATCTGGGAAATGGTTTTCCCTGCAATGAATGAATTTGGTTCAACTTCAACTTTCTCTATATGTATCTCATCGGCCAGTTCCCTGGGAAGTATAAGTGAACGTCTTCCCCCCTCACTGTTCAGATTCGTCAGGAACCGGGTTTCTATTCTGGAATAATAAAGCTTTATCTTCTTTGATACCAGGACTACAGATATTATAAGGGCACACAAGGTCAGTACAGCACCATATCCCATTGCAATATAGTATGAAGAGGTGATGGAGATTGCTATGATTGCAATCAGATATTTGAGCACTACCATAAACAACAGCGGTCCCCTGGCAAACTTCTGGTCCTGCCATATCTTGTCATACGCCCCGTCACTGTCTTTCCTTTTCAGCAATCCCCAAAGGAACGGGAACATTGCGGAGAGGTTAAGGACAAAAGAAATAATCCTGATATGCGTAGCCTCACCAAAAAACTTCACAATCTGCGGATATACTGCCTGAGTAAAGAAAATGTTCACAAACAGAATCCATCCAATATAGATGAACAGTCTCAATGCATAGGATTTCAGCAATTTGTTCCATTCGCTCTCCTGGTTCAGGGTCTTGCGCCCTGTTCCAAGCCTCTCTATCACATTCTGCCACTGTGGTTTTACATTGTTGTATATCAGATTATAAAGCGGTTCTCCCAACTTCATCCAATATGGTGTTATGAATGTTGTAAGGATAGAGACTGTAACTATTACAGGATAAAGATACTCAGGCACCACTTTATGGTCCAGCCCCATCTGCACAATTATAAATGAGAACTCACCAATCTGGCACAGGCATATTCCCGACAAAATGGCGTTTTTGAGGGTCTGTCCGGAGAAAAGCAGTCCCAATGTCGCAGCCAGCGGTTTGGCGGTAATTATCACAACAGAAATCAGCAGTATCTGCTGCCAGTACTTGAGTATGGCTGCAGGATCCACAAGCATTCCCACCGACACAAAGAATATGGCTCCAAAGAAATCCTTAACAGGTTTTACAACTTTTATAATTCTCTCGCTCTGTATTGTCCCGCTCAATATAGATCCCATAACAAATGCACCAAGCGCTTCGGAAATGCCTGCATTAATGGTTATTACCACCATCATGAAACAAAGTCCCAATGAAACTACTATTATTGTCTCATCTGAAAGATACTGCTTTATTTTCTTGAAAATTGTCGGGATAAAGAAAATTCCACCTGTAAACCACAAAAGGAGGAACAGTGCCAAATTGGCCACTTTGTCCGCCAATTCCACTCCATTGAAATTCTTGCTCAATACCACAGCAGGCAAGAGCACAAGGATAAGTATCGCAACAAGATCCTCCACCACAAGTGCTCCAAATACCATTTGGGTGAACTTCTTGTTTTTCACCCCCATGTCATCAAAGGCCTTTATTATGATTGATGTGGATGAAATGCTGAGCATTCCACCAAGGAAAATTGAAGCCACCCATGTCCACTCCAGCACACGTCCCACAAGGATTCCCATACAGAACATCATCACCACCTCTGTAAATACCGTTATGAATCCTGGACCACCCACCTTCTTGAGTTTCTTGAAATTGAATTCCAGGCCCAATCCGAACAGCAGGAAAATCACACCGATTTTTCCCCAGAATTCAACATTCTGTATATCGGTTACAGTAGGGATAAAAGTTATGTATGGTCCTGCCAGAAGTCCGGCAACAATATACCCCAGTACAACAGGCTGCCTGAGTTTCTTGAAAATTACTGTAACTATTCCGGCAACTATAAGTATGAGGGCCAGATCAGACAACAATGTATTCATATGCTATTCCACTTTCAATTGAGAAATGTCATCCAAAGACTGTATGAACACAAACAGCCCGTTCTGCTCCCTGTGCCCCCTTATCTTCATAACCACATCAACTTTATAGACAATTACACCGCCATGTGCCTCCTCAATGCTGTTATACGAAACCAGATGATACTTCCTGTTGTGGATTTCCTCCACCACCTTGTCAAGATTCCCTTTATTTGAGGTATAGAATGTAATTGAAATTGAACTCAGGCCAATCTTCCCGAAAGCCAGAGTCAATACCTCCAGTCCTATAAGTACAAGGATTGTAGCAGCTGCTCCAAGAAAATACATACCTCCTCCTACTGCCATTCCTATGCCTGCAGTAGCCCACAAGCCTGCTGCAGTTGTAAGTCCCCTTATGAACTGCTTGTGGAAGATTATGGTTCCTGCGCCCAGGAAACCAATACCGCTCACTATCTGCGCAGCAACTCTGGCACCATCGTAATTGGCACCGTTGGCCCTCACAATCTCAGTAAATCCATATTGTGAAATTATCATGAACAGCGCACTTCCCAAACTTACCAGGAAATGGGTCCTGAACCCGGCCTCCTTGGCCCTGTATTCCCTGTCCAGACCAATAATTGCCCCCAGAATACCTGCAAGGAACAATCTCAAAACCAATGTCCATTCCATATGCATTTCCTCCCGATAAATTTATTCACAAAGAGGGTGACTGAACAGCCCCCCTCTTACCTTATACTTTATTTTCAAATTGCAGATTCTACAATCTTGCCCTGATAGCCTTTGACGCCTCCTCATAGCCAGGCTTGTCAAGAAGGGCAAACATGTTCTTCTTGTAATCTTCAACACCAGGCTGGTTGAAAGGGTTCACACCCAACATGTATCCGCTGATGCCGCAGGCAATCTCAAACATGTAGAATAGTTCTCCCAAGTTATATTCGTCTATCTGCTCAATCTCTATCTCAAAGTTAGGGACTCCACCGTCTGTATGGGCAAGCCTTGTACCCAACTGGGCCATCTTGTTTACCTCCTCAACACGTTTTCCTGCCAGGAAGTTCAAGCCGTCGAGATTCTGCTCATCACTCTCAATCTTCACTGTATGGAAAGCCTTCTTCACAAGTACGTTTGTCTCAAACAATGTCCTCTCTCCATCCTGGATATACTGTCCCATTGAATGGAGGTCTGTAGAGAAGTTTACAGAAGCAGGGAAAATACCCTTACCATCCTTGCCCTCACTCTCTCCGTACAACTGTTTCCACCACTCACCCAAATATTGGAGTTTAGGGTTGTAGTTTACAAGAATCTCTATCTTCTTGCCCAAAGAATATGCTGCATTACGTGCCGCAGCATACATAATTGCAGGGTTGCCTGCCTCTTTCCTTGAGCAAACTTCCTGCATATGTCTCGCACCCTCTACCAACGCCTTAATGTCAAATCCTGCCACAGCAATAGGAAGGAGTCCTACTGGGGTAAGTACTGAGAAACGGCCTCCCACATTGTCGGGAATAACAAATGTGGTATATCCCTCCTGTGTTGCAAGAGTTCTCAATGCACCTTTTGATGCATCTGTAATTGCCACAATCCTCTCCTTGCATATCTCTTTGCCGAATCTCTTCTCCATATTCTCCTTAAGGATACGGAATGCTATTGCAGGTTCAGTTGTTGTACCTGACTTGGAAATCACAATTGTAGCGTAAGTCCTGTTTGCAAGGAACTCAAGAAGTTCACCAGTATAGTCTTCTGATATGTTATGGCCTGCAAACACAACCTGAGGATGTGTATTTGGCATACTTGCCGCAAATGTATGGGAAAGGGCCTCTATTGCACATTTCGCTCCAAGATATGAACCTCCGATACCTACCACTACAACAACATCAACCTTGCCTATCCACCTCTTTACAATACTGTTGCACGCGTCAATAAGGCTGTTGTCAATCTCTGAAGGGAGATTTACCCAACCAAGGAAATCATTTCCGGCACCGTTACCTGCCAACACTGTATCAAGACCGGCATAAGCCTTCTCTACCTGCTCATTCAACAGAGCCTCTGAAATAAAGCCTTCAGCAGCTTTTAAATTAATTGAAACCATTATTCTATGTTTTATATTTTATTCAAGACCATTAATCCTCAACCTGAAACCACGCATCAGAAAAGTTCCTCGGTCAGCTGTTTGATTACAAAAGGAGGATATCTTTCCTCATACAGGATCAGATACACCGCCTCCGCTATAGGCATGTCAATACGGTACTCCTTGTTAATCTCATGAATGCACTTGCTGGCATAATATCCTTCAGCAACCATACTCATCTCCACCTGTGCGCTCTTTACAGAATACCCTTTTCCTATCATATTTCCAAATGTCCTGTTACGGCTGAACTGTGAATAGCCGGTAACCAGAAGGTCTCCCAAATATGCAGACGATTTTACTATTCTGTTGCTGTCGGGATGAGTGGCATTAAGGAACGATGCAAGTTCATGGAATGCATTTGTCATAAGTACGGCCATAAAGTTGTCTCCATATCCAAGGCCGTGACATATTCCCGCTGCTATTGCATATATATTCTTGAGGGCTGCCGCAAACTCCACACCGTAAATGTCCGTACTTGGTGTAGTCTTTATGTATCTGCAAGCAAACACATCACACAAAGCCCTGGCCACCTCTATATGCTTGCTGGTAAGGGTCAGATATGAAAGCCTTTCCATTGACACCTCCTCAGCATGGCATGGACCGCTTATAATACCGATCCTATCAAATGGCACACCATGTATCTGATTGAAATACTCAGCAATTGTAAGGTTCTTTTCATCTACAAATCCCTTAATTGCAGAGATGATGAATTTATTTTCCAGAGATCCTGTAAAATTGTTCATCACACTCAGAAAATATGCAGAAGGAACCGCGAACACCAGAACATCAGCACTTTCTATCACCTCGTTTATATCTGTACTCATGTTGAGTCTTGTAGGATCAAGCAATACAGACTGCAGATACGACCTGCTGTGGTGATTTTCCCTGATGTTATCTATATTCTTCTGATTCCTCATGAACCAGGATATGCTCTGCTGATGGTTCAGCAACAATTTTACCAGCGCTGTTGCCCAGCTGCCGCTGCCGATCATCGCATATCTCAAGTTTTCATTTTCAAAAAACGTAATCATAATATCAAGGTTTGTACAAAGTACAAATATAACTTTTTTGCCTGAGTATTAAAAGAAAATGAAATTAAATTTCCTAAAAGACAAAGCCGGTTTCCCAAAAGGAAACCGGCTCTCCCTCCAGTTAAGGAGGACAACAATATAAACCATGGTATCCCATAACTTCGTATGAGGAAACCCCTAAATGCATATATCCTACACCTGAAAGGCATATGCTTACCCCCATACGTATAACCCTAGGATCCTAAATTTAGACTACACTGGAACAAAAAGGTTTAATCGCACTGTGAATTTTCTTGAAAAAAGCCTGTATCTTCCACCAGGTTACCCGACAGGGCGGCCTCTACAGCCAGTTTGTCACATTTTTCATTTTCCGGATGTCCGGCGTGCCCCTTAATCCAAAAGAACCTGAGCTGATGCTTTCTGGAAACAGCAAGGAAACGCTCCCACAAATCTGCATTCTTCTGTTTGTGCAGCCCTTTCTTTAGCCAATTGGAAAGCCACCCCTCATTTATGGCCTTTACAACATATGAAGAATCCGAATATATGTTCACCTGGGCATTTGGCCTCTTTATGGCTTCAAGACCTACAATCACAGCCATAAGTTCCATCCTATTGTTGGTAGTACAGACATATCCACCACTAAGTTCTTTCCTATGCGGCCCGCACGTAAGCACTACCCCATAGCCTCCCGGCCCCGGGTTTCCTCTGGAAGATCCGTCCGTATAAAGATTTATAGGCTCCATCACGCTATAACCGGCTTGCCAGGCTTATCCTTCTGCTGGGTTTCAAACTCCTTTACTTTCAAAGGATTTGCGTACATCTGACCATATCTTTCCCTGTTCCTAACCACATCAATGGCAAGATAGATTGAACTGATCATTGATTGGGGATTGGCCTTGTTTTCCCCTGCAAGATCGTATGCAGTACCGTGGTCTGGAGATGTCCTCACTATAGGCAACCCTGCAGTAAAGTTCACTCCGCTGTCAAAAGCAAGAGACTTGAAAGGTATAAGCCCCTGGTCGTGGTACATGGCCAGCACTGCATCAAACTTGTACTGCATGTTCACACTGAAGAAACCGTCGGGAGGATAAGGTCCATACGCAAGAATACCTTCATCATTTGCCATTTTTATGGCTGGTCCAATAATATTGAGTTCCTCGTCTCCCATCAGCCCCTTATCTCCCGAATGTGGGTTCAATCCTAGTACGGCCAATTTGGGCTTCACAATATTGAAGTCTTTCAAGAGGGACTCATTCATAATCCTCAACTTGCTGACAATCAGTTCAGGATTCAAGGCCTGCGAAACTTTTGACAGGGCAAGGTGACCTGTTGCCACACCAACCCTCATCTTGTCTGAGCAGAGGAACATCAAACCGTCTTTAGCCTCAAATTCACTTATCAGATACTCTGTATGCCCTGCATACTTGAAGGTCTCCTCATTTACGGACCTTTTATTGAAAGGTGCTGTAATGATTGCATCCAGATGTCCTGCCTTTATTTCCTCAACAGCTTTTTCAAGAGCAATGATTGCCGCCTTTGCTCCATCATGGGTACATTGTCCCGGTTCAATCTGCATATTTTCCGGAACACAGTTCACAATATTCACCCTCTTTGGATGAGCATCCTTGGCTGATGATATTACATTCGTATTAATATTCTCTGTTTCAGGGATATCTTTCCGGTAAAGGCCAAACGCCTTTGAAGAGCCATAAACCACAGGTGTACACATTTCCAAAATCCTTGCATCAGACAATGCTTTGATTATCACCTCATATCCGATACCATTGGTATCCCCCTGTGTTATTCCTACAACTATTTTGCGTGTCATAAAATTCTGATTAAAACTGCGCAATTTAATAAAAAAAACCAGAATTACTCTTATTTATTTTTAAAAGTTGGTCCCCGAGTTTTGGTAAACTCGGGGACCGACTTTCTATTTAACCTCTGATTTTTAACTGATTTGCGAATAATCAACCGGTACAATGCCCGATTTTTTCAGCAAAGAAAGTTGCGTACGGAGCAAAGCATTGGCAGGAGCCTCAAGCAATGGGTCGGATTCGAGGACCGCAAGGGCCAACTGGCGGGCATCCTCCAGAATCTGGGAGTCTTTGGCAAGATTTGAGATATGCAGGTCCATGGCAAGGCCGCTCTGGGAAGTACCCTCAAGGTCTCCGGGGCCACGCATCCTCAAGTCCGCTTCCGCAAGTTCAAAACCGTCATTGGTCTGACACATGAGTTCTATCCTCTGGCGGCTCTCCTTGCTCAACTTATACCCTGTCATAAGGATACAATAAGACTTCTCGGAGCCGCGCCCAACACGCCCCCTCAACTGGTGCAACTGGCTGAGTCCAAACCTCTCCGCACTCTCAATAATCATAACGGAAGCATTGGGGACATCCACCCCAACCTCTATCACGGAGGTTGCCACAAGAATATGGGCCCTACCGCTTGCAAAAAGGTCCATATCGTGCTGCTTGTCCTCATTCTTCTGTTTGCCGTGGACCACAGCAGTTATATATTCCGGAGCCTTGAACTCCTCAATTATTGTCTCGTATCCCTCCTGAAGGTTTTTGTAATCCATCTTCTCACTCTCCTTAATGAGCGGATACACCACAAAAATCTGCCTTCCAGCCTTTATCTGCTCCTTCATGAAGGCAAAAATCCTCCCCCTCTGCACCTCAGTGGCATGCATTGTCTGAACCGGCTTTCTCCCAGGAGGAAGTTCATCCAGCACAGAGACATCAAGGTCTCCATACAGAGTCATTGCCAGAGTTCGGGGTATTGGGGTAGCGGTCATAACAAGAACATGGGGAGGTACCACAGACTTGTCCCACAAGCGGTAGCGCTGTTCCACTCCAAAACGGTGCTGCTCATCAATTACCGCCAGGCCAAGATTCTTGAACACCACCACATCCTCTATAAGGGCATGGGTCCCCACAAGCACCTTTATCTCTCCGGAAGCCAAAGCCGGCAGCAGTTCCTTCCTCTCCTTTGTCTTTGTACTTCCTGTGAGCAGCGCAACAGACACCCCCGTAGGGGCAAGCAGTTTGGAGATACCCTTAAAATGTTGCTGCGCCAGTACCTCCGTAGGAGCCATTATACAGGCCTGATACCCGTTGTCTACAGCCAGCAGGGAACAGAACACGGCAACAAGGGTCTTTCCACTCCCCACATCGCCCTGCAGGAGACGGTTCATCTGCCTGCCGCTCTTCATATCTGAATGCATCTCCTTAATCACCCTCTTCTGCGCCCCTGTAAGGGGGAACGGAAGGGATGAGTAGCACTTGTTGAACCCCTCTCCCACTTTAGGCATAAGGATTCCTCCTTCCCGACGCATACGGACACTCTTCTGCTTGAGCAAGCCCAACTGCAGATAAAACAGTTCCTCATATTTCAGACGCAGTTGAGCCTTGGCAAGAGTAGCATTATCTGTCGGGAAATGGATATTCTTCAGTGCCTCACTCAGGGAGCACAATTTCTTCTTCTGCAAAAGGTACTGCGGAAGGCTTTCGGGAATGGAATTAAGGTATTTCTCAAGGATTGTAAGTTGGAACTTGGAAATCTGCTTGTTCCCTATTCCGCTGTTTTTCATCTTCTCGGTGCTGGAATATACCCCCATCATGGAACTCCCCCCATACAGAATCTCATCAGAAGGGAGATTGAGTTCCGGATGCACCATATTAATAATTCCGTTGAACTCACTCGGCTTCCCGAAAGCAATATACTCCTGCCCCACCTTCACCTTCTCCTGAATCCATTTCAACCCCTTAAAGAAGATAAGGTCCATTCTTCCCGACGGATCCTGCAGCGTTGCCACAAACCTCCTGTTGCGGGGGGAATCCCCCACCATACCGCAACTTACAATCTTCCCCCTCACCTGGATATATGCCATGGTGGGCTGCAGTTCCCTTATTGTATATACCTTGCTCCGGTCTATATAGCGGAACGGGAAAAAGTAAAGCATATCCCTGAACGTAAAGATACCCAACTCCTTACCCAGGAGTTCCGCCCTCTTGGGACCTATCCCGGGCAGGTACTTTATTTCCGTATCAAGGATATTTGGCATGCTCAACCTTATTTGTTATTTCTCAAAACTTCTCAGCATCTCAAGTTCCTGCGCCCAGATATCGGGATCAGGGGTCTCCAGAATAAGTGGAATACCGTCAAAACGGGAATCCTTCATAATCATCTGGAAAGGGACCATTCCAAGGACACCGTTACCAAGGGTACTGTGGCGGTCAACCTTGCTTGCAAGAGGCTTCATTGCATCATTCAGATGCATACCCCTCAGATACTTGAAACCAATCACATTCTCAAAATGCTCAAACACCTGGGTAAAGCCCAACTCGGTGGAAATGTCATAACCTGCAGCAAAACTGTGGCAGGTATCAATGCAAACCCCCACACGGCTCTTGTCCTCCACCTGGTCAATAATCTGTGCAATCTGCTCAAAAGTATAACCCAGGTTGCTCCCCTGCCCTGCAGTATTCTCAATAACGGCAGTAACCCCATGAGTCTTGTCAAGAGCGAGATTAATTGAATGGGCAATGGTAGCCAAGCATTCATCAACAGATATCTCCTTCAGGTGGCTTCCAGGATGGAAATTAAGGCGGTCTAGCCCCAACTGTTCACAACGGTGCATCTCATCAATAAACGCCGCACGGGACTTTTGGAGCCCCTCTTCACGGGGACTTCCCAAATTGATAAGATAACTGTCATGAGGAAGAATCTGCGCTGCAGTAAAACCGTACTTTGCACAATTCTCCTTGAACTGGCCTATCTCCTGGTCTGTAAGGGGCTTTGCAACCCACTGTTTCTGGTTCTTTGTAAACAATGCAAAAGCAGTTGCCCCAATATTGTGTGCATTAACCGGTGCATTCCACACCCCTCCGCTTGCACTCACATGTGCTCCTATATATTTCATAAACAACATCCTTTTTGTGTGATGCTAAAATACAAAAAAATCCCCGTTTCAGCAAAACTGCCGGAACGGGGATTAATTTGTCGGGAAGAAAGAACTATTTCTTAAAGGTATCCTTCAAACCTGTTGTCTTGTTGAATACAAACTTCTCCGGTGTTGAATCCTGATCCTTCACAAAATATCCAAGACGCTCAAACTGAACCGCAATACCGCTGTTGTCCTCAAGCAATGCAGGCTCAGCATAACCTGTAATGATATTCATTGAATCAGGGTTCAGGTAATCCTTGTAGTCTGTACCCTCCGGAATTGCATCCATGAACGGCTCTGTAAACAGACGGTCAACCAGCCTCACCTCAACCTCCTTGGCCTGTGAACATGCAACCCAGTGGATTGTACCCTTAACGGAACGCCACTCGCCTGCACCCGGTTTGCTGGTAGGATCGTATGTACAACGGATCTCAACAATGTTTCCGTTCTCATCCTTAACCACCTCCTCACATTTGATGATGTAAGTATATTTCAGACGCACCTCTCCACCAGGTTTCAGACGGAAATATTTCTTAGGAGGCTCCTCCATAAAGTCATCACGCTCAATGTAAAGTTCCTTTGCAAACTTCACTGTACGTTTTGGGCCGTCGGGATCAGCAGGGTTAAGCGGTGCCTGGAACTCCTCTATCTTGCCGTCCTCCCAGTTGGTGATTACAAGTTTTACAGGGTTCAGCACTGCCATATACCTGTTTGAACGTTTGTTCAAATCCTCCCTTACGCACCACTCCAGCAATGAAAGGTCAATTGTGTTGTCACGTTTTGCAACACCCACCTTCTCTGCAAACAGACGGATACTTTCGGGAGTATAACCTCTCCTTCTTATACCGCAGATGGTTGGCATACGTGGGTCATCCCAGCCACGTACATAGTTATTCTTCACAAGTTCCAGAAGTTTACGCTTGCTCATTACTGTATAAGTGAGGTTCAGACGGGCAAACTCATACTGGTGTGAAGGGAAAATCTCAAGTTTCTCAATGAACCAGTCATACAGAGGACGGTGCACATCAAACTCCAAAGTACATATTGAGTGGGTAATACCCTCAATTGAATCGCTTTGGCCGTGGGCATAATCATACATAGGATAAATGCACCATTTGTCTCCGGTCCTGTGGTGGTGAGAATAGTTGATACGGTACATCAGAGGGTCCCTGAACATCATGTTAGGGTGGGCCATATCAATCTTGGCACGCAAAACCTTCTCACCCTCCTTGTATTTGCCCTGACGCATCTCCTCAAAGAGTCTCAAGTTCTCCTCAACGCTACGGTCCCTGTAAGGGCTGTTTACACCTGGCTGGTTAACTGTACCGCGGGTAGCCCTTATCTCCTCCTGGCTCTGGTCATCCACATAAGCCAAGCCTTTCTTAATCAGTTCACAGGCCCACTGGTACAACTGCTCAAAATAATCTGAAGCATAGAACTCGTTGGCCCACTCAAAGCCGAGCCATTTGACATCCTCCTTAATTGAATCCACATACTCCACATCCTCCTTGGTAGGGTTGGTATCATCAAAACGGATGTTTGTCTTTCCGCCATACTTCTTTGCCAGGCCAAAGTTAAGGCAGATACTCTTGGCATGGCCTATATGCAAATAACCGTTTGGCTCCGGAGGGAAACGGGTAAGGATACTCTCATGTTTCCCGGTTGCCAAATCGTTCTCAACAATCTCTTCAATAAAGTTCAACTGGCGCTCCTGCGCCATCTCATTTTTAACCTCTTCCATTGCGTAAAAATTTATCAAGCAAATATAATGATTTTTTATAACACAAGCATTGATTTTTTTTGAAACTCGGTCACCGAGTTAAGTCGGTCACCGACTTCTCTAAAAAATCCCTACATTTGCACAAAATTCATCTACAATGATTAAATCAATGACAGGCTACGGCAAGGCAGAATGTCTCCTTCCCAGTGGCAAAATGACAATAGAAATCCGTTCTCTCAACGGCAAGAATGCCGACATAAGCATAAAGACCTCCATCATCCCGCGCGAAAAGGAGATGGAAGTGAGGCAGTTCATTGCCAAAGAACTGCAGAGGGGCAACATAGACCTGTTTGCAAACTTTGAGCAGAATGCGGCAGAGAAGGCAAAACAGATAAACAAGGATATTTTCAACGGCTACCTGGAGCAGATAAACGGCCTTGGCATCCAGTTCAGCAATGATGCAATCCTCCAGACAATCCTCCGTCTTCCCGACATAATTGAGGCCAAAAAGGAGGAGATCACCGAGGAGACCTGGAACGCCATTGAGCAGGCAATCCATCAGGCAGTTGCCGCCCTCAATGAATTCCGCAGCAAGGAGGGGGAAATCCTCTACAAAGATGTAACCTCCCGCGTTGCCCTCATTGAGTCATTCGTGGCAGAGGTAGAAAAACACGAGCAGAGCCGCGTAGAGGCAGTAAAGGAGAGAATCCACAACCGCATAGAGGAACTTGGCATTAATCCCGACGAGAACCGTCTGGAGCAGGAGATAGTATTCTACGTGGAGAAACTCGATATCAACGAGGAAAAAGTGCGACTTCGCCAGCACTGCAAATACTTCATGGAGACCATCAACTCTGAGCCGTATCCGGGCAAGAAACTCGGTTTCATTGCACAGGAGATGGGCCGCGAGATAAACACCATGGGTTCAAAGGCCAACCATGCAGAGATCCAGAAATGGGTAGTGCGGATGAAAGACGAACTGGAAAAAATAAAGGAACAGAGTCTGAATATCTTATAGAAATACCGACAAAAAAATCTATTGAAAACTGAATCCCTCCCATTCCTGCGGAACGGGCCCCTCCCGTTCACGAGGTCACGGGCGACCACGGTTTTCAATAGATTTTTTTATTCCTCTCAGAGAGACATATTCACCCCTATAAGATATTCCGCACCTCTGAGTTTTGTTATCCTGCTCACGGTAGAGGCCCCGCTGAAATAAGTATAATTGTACTCTTTTGTATCAAGTACATTCCTCAGAATTGCATATAGTCCGGTTTTCTTCCCCAATTCATACTCTATTCTGAAATCCAGGAACGGCAAGGAAATGTCTTTGTATCTGCTGTCATTGGACTTCTGCCAATAATTGTACATCTCCCCTTTTAGCAGCAGCCGCTGAACCGGATACCAGTTGACAGCCGTTTTTGCCGTAATATGGTCCATTCCCCTGGAACTGCCTGATTTGAATATGCTGTGGGTATATGACCCCGAAAACACCAATGAAAATTTCTCACACGGAGTAAACTCCATATCCAAATTGCCTTTTACCCCTTCTGTCCTGTAACGGTAAAACTCCCCCTGCAGATACTGCTCCTGCCTGTTGGAAGAATACTCTCCCCCGCCACGCAACGTAAGCACACTCCCAAAAAGTTTCTTGACACTTGCCCCAACAGAGAAACTTCTGTTTCGGGTGTTTTCATCAATGAATGTTACCAAGGTATAATCCTTCAAATAAAACTCCTCCTGCGCCAAAGATGAATGGAACACATTATAATGCACATTTACAGAAGTAAAGAGCATTTTGCGGAAATTACTGTGAGACAACATCATGCTATAATTCTGCGAAACTCTCTCCGGCACTGCTCCGTATCGGTAGAGATTCCTGTACCCGGTAAAGATGTAACCTTTTCCCATAGTTCCAATACCTCCAACCTTATTCCCCACATTGGCGTTACCTCTTAACGTAAGTGTATTGGACAACTGATGCTCCAGGGAAACTATTGGGGAATACATAAAGTGCACTTTTGCATCACCGCCAATGAAATCACCCCTCAGGGCCAACGGAACAGCAATATCCACTTTCATCCCCCTGAACTTCATATAGTATGAAAAATCGGCATAAGGCTGCACCGAAAAAAGATGCAGATTATTGTACATGGAATCTGTCCGGGGCAAAACCTCAGATTCATAACTGTTGTACTCCGCTTTTAGGCCTGGGGTAAATGTAAACGACCCCTTTCCCACCTTGCGGACAACAGAAGTGTATAAATTTCCCCTCAAATTATCTGTATAGAATTCCTGCACAACCCTGTCCGTTCCAAAAAGGGAACTTAAATTGTCGGAAATAACCTCCATACTCTGGTTCTGTCGGGAATAATGCATATCTGCATTAAATTTTCTCACCTTCCCTCCCCTCTTCCCGACAACTGAAAGTTTATCCTCAAAAATGAATTTGGGCAATGAATAATCCTGTACATATCCTCCCGACGAACTGCTTCTCACCGCACCGGCCTCATTGAAATGAGCCTTTACGGAAAAGACATTTTCCAAATACCGTTCCCTGGAATTTGAAGTATATGTCAACTCAGCCTCCAACTGCTTGTCTGTACGCTTGCGCATCATACTGTCCGATATCACAATTGCAGGCTGGTCCCCGGGCATGACAACACTCTGCGTAAAGACATCATCCCTCCTTATATCTGTAAAGAGTACCACATTTTCCTTCAATGTTGCATTTTGGGAGAGTTTATTGAGGTTATTTACAGATAAAGCATTGGATCTGTTGTCGTAGTAATAATTCTGAGGCACAGGGAGCATTACAGCACCGGTAGAAAACAGGTCATCCATACCCCCTCCCTGCAAATCTGAAAGTTTGTACCCTCCCGGTTTCAGATTCTGCATTCTGGTCTCAGTTATGATATCTTCTCCGGAATTGTCTGTCTTGGCAATTGCCATTGTCTGGCGGCCGCTTCCAAAATTCATTGCACTGGCTTTCCCCTGATATAAAGAGGGAATGCCGGCAAGGGCACCCAAAGTCCACACCCACCTGTTTTTGGCTTTCTCCTTAAGTTTGATATTGAGTGCTGCCTGATTGCTCTTTTCAATTCCCTCCAGCGCCTTTATGGGTTGGTGCTCATAGTACACACTAACCGCAGAAATATCTGCAGGACGGATATTCTTTATGGCCAGTCCATAGCGCGCTCCCAACAGATCCATATCCTCCATATAAACCTTGTTCACGTTTACACCCTGAACCTTAACCTGCCCTGTTGATGCAACACTCACATGTGGAAGGCGGTTTAGCACCTCCTGCAAGGTATTGTCCTCCTTTCTCACAAATGCAGTGGCATCATAGGTTACGGTATCTCCGGCAACCTTAACCGCCACAGGTTTAACTGTAATTGACGGAAGTTGGAAATTGCTCTCCTCCAATATTACATCCTTTACAAAGGTTGATGCCCCCTTCATATCCACCCTTAAGGTCACCCTCTTGTAACCCATAAGATAATAATCAAGAGAAGTCACCCCCTTTGTTGTTTTCAACTCATAGTGCCCGTCACCTTGTGCTATTGTATAGGAGACAATCCTGTCATTCTCATAAACTGTAACAGTTGCTGCCGGCAAAGGATTCCCGGCAGCATCCGCAATCCTGCCGCTAACCCTTATCTGCGCAAATACAGAGAGACAGAAAAGGGTACACATCAATGATAAAAGTACTCTTTTCATATTCAGCCATTTATTTTACAAGATACAGAGGTATATAATACTGTTTTGGAGGTGGAGCAGAAGATGATGCGGAAATTGCTCCGCTATATACCATATCAAACTTTTCAAAATCAGTTTCTGCCAGACACTCCGCCTTAATCAAAGATTTTATATCCATTGTCTTTACAGGATTATTGTCATCCGGCAAAAACACCAGATATGGTTCTGCCAATTGCCCCACAGACTCGCAACGGAATTTGAAATAACCCTTTGAATCTTTTGCATAAACTATAAGCCCCGGCAATCCCCACAAAAGCCATGGCCCGTCATTTATAGGAATTTGGGGAGCATACCATGCCTCCCATACCCTGCCGCCAACTGTAGCAACTGCTTTATGACATAACCATCCTCCTATTGTAAGAGTATCCTGCCTAAGTTCCCACTGAGGCATCTGGAGATCTTCAATTGCCCTATAAAAATGAATGGATAACCTGTTGGTATAATGATATTTCCCCTCAACAAACCTTTTGTCCAGATTCCACTTTAAACCACTTGGCAAAGGTCTGATTCTTTCAGCCACCTCAGTCCAATGCTCCCCTTGTGCTAACAAAGCTGTTTTAACTGAATCCTTATAGTTGTTAGCCCTGCTATAAAAATAAGAATGTCCGCTCTTGCATATATCCAAGTAATAAATATCCTTATAGTATCCAGTCTTGGTAGAATCCTTTTTATACAAATATGAATACTCCGCCCTATAAGATGCTTCATTTGAGAGAATTTCTTGTGAATATCCCTTCAAACTTGCAACCACAGCAATAATGAGAATAATGACACCTCTTTTTATATACATAATACAACCCTTTATATGATTATTAATTTATCACAAATATACCTTGCTATATACTATAAAAATACCCCTTTAAACTGGTGTTTAAAGGGGTTGTCAGATGTATCTTATTTATTCACAACATTATACAAAATCACTGTTTACCTCCATCCCATGAAAAGCGCAACGGCAAAGAACATGTAACAGGAACAGGACTGCCATTTTTCTCTGCCGGGCCCCATACCGGAGAGGATGAAATCACTCTTAAAACCTCATTATCCAACAACGGATGAACACTTTTAATGATGGAAGGATGTTCAATCTTACCTTTATCCGTAATTGTAAATGAAACCTGTATTTCTCCTGATATTTTGTTTTCTACAATCTGTTGAGGCAATTTTATTGAAGAAAGTACCCAATCCAAAAAATTTGACATTCCCCCACCTTTGAATGTTGCCGGTTTCATTGTTTTATTAATATTCTTAAAAACGACAGGCATAGTATATGTGACTGACACCTTTTTACCATCCATAATTGCAGGCTCCCATTTAGGAGAAGATGAAACCAGGCGAACAGCTTCAGAATCCAGTGATGGCATAAGTCCATCAAGAATCTTTACATCCCTTACATATCCATCTTCACATACTTTAAAATTAATCACAACACGCCCCTCTACCCCTTTTTCCAATGCATCCAAAGGATAGATTATATTATTGGATACCCAAATAGGAAATACTCCTGCATTTTTACCATCGAACTTTGGACCACTTTTAATCTGTGCTAAAGAAGGAATATACAAGAATAACAAGAATAACAATATAATAAAAATACGGATTCTCTTCATTACTGGGCGGTTTTAAAAATTCGTAATCTCTTCATGTAAATATCTCTCATCTCAGATTGTTTAATCTTTGATCTTACCCTATTTCTCACTGTTCTCACAGTATTTGCATTAGCACCCAACAACAGCGCAATCTGTGCATTTGAATAACCGTTTTCCGTCAACAATAGCACAAACTTTTCCTGAACGCTCAATATTGTCAACTGTTTCAAATAAGGATAGGTATTGTAGAATTCTTCATCATTCATTATCTCTACAATCCCATTCTTGTGTTCCCGCTTTACTTGGTCTATCGCATCTTGGAACTCATCATAAATTGATTCCGACAACTTAATGCTTTTATTGGAAATGGCATTAACCCTATCTATAAAATTGGGCATTGCAGCGGCCTGTTTGCTTAATAATTTGTTTGCCAATTGTTCATTCTTTACCCGCATCTTGGCAGATCTGAGAATATAAAAACATGTCGAACCTGCTACAAGAATAATAAAGACAATTGCCCACACAAGAATACTATTGGTCGTCTCAAGTGTATCCATCTTTACGACTAATGCATCCATTTCGTACCTATAAACAAATGCTGGAGAGAGTGTATCCTGTATTGGTTCTATCATTATCTTCAACTGATTTCTTTTATATATTTTGTAAATATAGCATCCTTTCCTTCACAATATTTCCTTTACAAGGATGTTATGTAAAAGAATCTCTTAACATACTGATATCATTACACTTATGATGATCATGTTTACAGGTCTTATACCCATGGAAAACACCTCACAGAGCATAAACCTACCCCAAAATATACCCAGACCACAAAAAAACAATCCTTCGGTATATTTTTACCGATAAATTTAAATTAAATGAATCACTCCTTATGCAATACCAATCCGAGTGCAGTTCACTTTAAAAGTTTTAGATGAATTTACTCTGCAAACAAGTCGTCAAGCATTACTTCACTTTGTATAGTTCCGCTATACATATTCTTTTTAAGGCCGTAGGTAGTTACAAATGTCTGATGTATAGCTTTACGTGTCTTGGTTGCTGAACGGAAAATCTCGGCACGCTCTCGTAGGCGTTCATCGTATTGTTTTGTAATTTCAAACTCGCTTTGTGAGAATTTCATTTCACACAAATTGATCGTTTGGTCTCTACGGTCTATGAGCAAATCTATTTGTGCTCCCTCTCCTTTCCAGCCACATATATCACTTTGCACTCCGTTAATGCCCAATTTTTGTTTTATTTGTCGAATGTGGTGTAGGCTCAACTGCTCGAATGAATAGCCACTCCACGCTCTACGAGATGGAGAGTCAATCATATTTTGCCAGTGTTTTTCATCTTGACCACGATAACCTTTTACATAACGCAGATGGAATAGAGTGAATAAATCAGTCAACTGATATATCGTACCGCGCTCGGTTTTACCAAAAGCTGTATATTGACGGATAAAGTCACAATCACGAAGGTTGCGAAGTGCTTTTGTCAAGGCCCCACCATCTTCAATATTAGTGGCAGCCATAATTTCAGTTCGTGTTAGCCCCGATGCCTTGTTTGCCAAGACTTCAATAATCTGCTTGTGCAATGTAGCCTCCTTGAAGAGGGAACGGAACAAGAAGTCATATTCTCGTGATAATGGAGCATTCTGCACGAAGAAAAGATTATCCACATTCTGTGTTAGGCTTTTATCTCGTTCAAGCATCTGAAGATACAATGGTGTACCTCCTAATATCATATAGCATTCCGCAATTTGGTAACGATTCCAATTTATACCTCGCGATATGAGATACTGTTCTGTCTCACACAATGAGAATGGAGCGAGATATATGCTTCTGGTTGTTCTATTGTACAAACCACCTTTATCCGAAAGTACATTCTCACGCATCCAAGTTGTAGCACTACCACAAACAATAAGTTTTAAGCGATTGTTAGTAGCCCCCCAAGAGTTCCAAAAATATTCAAAGGCTTTAATGAATCGACTCTTTTGGGTATCCATCCAAGGCAACTCATCGAGAAATACAACAATGGGGCTATCACCATCTATAGACTCAAGATATTCACGCAACTGAGCAAATGCATCAAACCAATCTTTTGCAACTTTCCATTTTCGACCCGAATAATGCTCTAACTGACGAGTGAATTCACCAAGTTGTTCCTTCTTCGTTCCTTGATAAATACCAGTGGAGTAAAAACTAAACGTATCATTGAAATATTGTCTTACCAAATAGGTCTTACCGATACGGCGTCTACCATAAATAGCAATAAGTTCTGGAGACTTTGATTCAATACGCTGACGCAAAATTTCCTGCTCAGCCTTTCTTCCTATGATAATATCACTCATATCACAATCATTTGAGTTAGTGCAAAGATATGTAAAATCTTTCGATTCTTTATCGGCAACCCTATTATTTTTCGACTTACCGACGCAAAATATAATACTTCTTATAAAATTAGGACATATAATTATCCCAAGAAATCCGAAGTGTTTCGCTTTTGGGTTCCTATGAATAAAGTAGCATAACACTTACCCAAGCACTCGGCTTTTTGTGTAAACTGCTATATAACTATCAAAAACATATAGCACTTGCTACAAGAATGATAAAGACGAGACCCGTTATAGACAAAGCACTCTTAACTCGCTGACATTATTACACTTATGATGGTTTTGTTTACAGATCTTACCCCCTAAAAAAACACTTTGCAGAGCATAAACCTACCCCAAAATATACCCAGACCACAAAAAAAACAATCCGGACCAATTTCAATTGACCCGGATTGTTTGAGTTTTATTTTTGACTGTAACACCTACAGTCCGCAGATTTCCTTTATTTCGCCAACGATTTTCTGGGCCAGTGCATTTGCACTCTCCTCATCCTTGCTCTCACTGTAGATGCGGATAATTGGCTCTGTGTTTGATTTGCGCAGGTGAACCCACTCTGTAGGGAAATCAATCTTTACACCGTCTATGTCGGTTACCTTCTCAGATGCGTATTTCTCCTTCATCTTTACAAGAACCTCATCCACATTAATATCTGGAGTAAGTTCAATCTTGTTCTTTGAGATGAAGTAACTTGGATACTGTGCCTTAAGTTCGCTCACCTTGCAACCTTTCTTTGCCAGGTGGGTAAGGAACAGTGCAACACCTACAAGGGCATCCCTTCCGTAGTGGAGTTCAGGGTAGATTACACCGCCGTTACCCTCACCGCCAATAACTGCATTGGTAGCCTTCATAAGGGTTGTTACGTTTACCTCTCCTACTGCAGATGCATTGTACTGCATTCCGTGTTTCTCTGTAACATCTCTCAAAGCCCTTGAAGAACTCAAGTTTGAAACTGTGTTTCCTGGGGTATTTGAAAGTACGTAATCCGCTACAGAAACAAGGGTGTACTCCTCGCCAAACAGTTCACCGGTCTCACAAACAAGGGCAAGACGGTCAACGTCAGGGTCAACAATAACTCCAAGGTCTGCACCGCTCTCCTTTACAACCTTGCAGATCTCTGTAAGGTTTTCAGGAACCGGCTCAGGATTGTGTGAGAAGTTTCCTGTAGGCTCGCAGTAAAGTTTTACAACCTCCACACCCATTCTCTCCAGAAGGGCAGGAATTACAACGCCACCAACAGAGTTTACAGCATCAACTGCAACTTTGAAACCCTGTTTCTTTACAAGTTCAACATCTACAAGAGGCAATGCAAGCACTGCATCAATATGCTCAACATCGTAAGGCTCGCGACTTATAACCTTTCCAATCTCATCAATTTCCACAAAATCAAACTCCTCATTCTGGGCATACTCAAGAATCTGTGCACCCTCGGCAGCATTGAGGAACTCACCTCTCTCATTGAGAAGTTTAAGGGCGTTCCACTGTTTTGGATTATGGCTGGCTGTAAGGATGATACCGCCGTCCGCCTTCCTGGCAACAACTGCCATCTCCACACCCGGAGTTGTACAAAGGCCAACATTTATCACATTTACGCCACAACCCAGCAAAGTACCCTCCACAAGGTCATTTACCATTTCTCCCGACAATCTTGCATCCCTTCCAAGGACAACTGTAAGTTTGCGTCCTGGGTTCTTCCCCACAAGCCATTTTGCATACGAAGCAGTGAACTTCACTGCATCAATAGGTGTAAGATTGTCTCCTATAGGACCACCTATAGTACCCCTGATTCCGGAAATTGATTTAATAAGTGTCATATATGGTTTCCTTTAAATTTTCTTCAATTACATCTGCATACCACCGCAAACAGAAATCACCTGTCCGGTAACATAACTGCTCAAGTCACTTGCAAGGAATGTAGCGACATTTGCAATATCCTCAGGAGTACCGCCACGGCGTAGAGGAATCTTTGCATTCCACCCCTCGCGAACCTCTTCAGGAAGTTTTGCAGTCATCTCGGTGATGATGAAACCTGGAGCAATTGCATTTGCCCTTACACCTCTTGAACCCAACTCCTGCGCAATTGATTTTGCAAGGCCAATCATACCTGCTTTTGAAGCCGAGTAGTTGCACTGTCCTGCATTTCCGTGAACACCTACAACTGAACTCATGTTAATGATTGAACCGCTTCTCTGACGCATCATTACAGGGGTAACAGCATGTACAAAGTTGAATGCAGATTTAAGGTTAACTGCAATTACAGCATCCCACTGGGCCTCAGACATCCTCATCATAAGTCCGTCTTTAGTGATACCTGCATTGTTTACAAGGATATCAAGACGTCCGAACTCTTTAACAACCTGCTCAACTGCAGCATGAGCCTCCTCAAAGTTTGCAGCATTTGAAGCAATGGCCAATACTTTAACTCCGTAAGCCTCTATCTCTTTTTTGGTATTCTCACCGTTCTCGTCAATTACAAGGTCTGTGAATGCAACATTTGCACCCTCCTGGGCATATTTCAAAGCAATTGCTTTACCGATACCTCTTGCTGCACCTGTAACCAGGGCAACTTTTCCCTCTAATAATTTCATCTTTATAAATCTTTTAGGTTAGTACTCTATTCAACTGCAACAATCTCGGCCAACAGGTCATACTCGTTGGCACCCACTATTTTTGCAGATACAAATTTACCAATTAATTTTTCAGGAGCAAATTCTCCATAACCGTTCTTGCCAATAAGAATCTCCCCATCCACCTCAGGGCTCTCGCTCTGCGAACGGCATACAAGCACTCCATCTGTGAAAGAATCCACAATCACACGCTCAACATTTCCCACACGGGCCTCATTGCACTCAAGGGAAATTCCGCTCTGCAGTTCCATAAGTTCATCGTAACGGGCCTGCTTGGTGCTCTCCCTAACAGAGTCCTTGAAATGGAGTGCCCCGTAGGTTCCCTCCTCCTCGGAATATGTGAATGCCCCCAGCCTGTCAAACCTGTTCTTCCCGACAAATGAGAGGAGTTTGTCAAACTCCCTCCGGTCTTCACCAGGGTGTCCCACTATAAGGGTTGTCCTCAACACAACCCCAGGAACCTTCTCCCTGATGCGGTCAATGACAGCCTGTGTCTGCGGACCGTCAATGGAACGGCGCATCATCTTGAGGATTTTTGTTGAAGAGTGCTGTAACGGAATATCTATGTATTTGCACATTTTTGGATTGGAAGCCATAATCTCCAGCACATCGTCGGGAAACTGGTCGGGATATGAATAGTGGATTCTGATCCACTCTATCCCTTCAACTTCACAAAGCAGTTTCAAAAGGTCTCCCAATGCACGCCTTTTATACAAATCCAATCCGTAATATGTTGTATCCTGGGCTATTACAATAAGTTCACGCACTCCCATTGCGGCCAGATTGCGGGCCTCTTCCACCAGTTCCTCCATAGGAACTGAGATATGCCTGCCCCTTATGCCGGGGATTGCGCAATAAGAGCAGGTACGGTCGCACCCCTCAGAAATTTTAAGATAGGCATAATGTTTTGGGGTGGTAAGGTACCTCTGTTGCAGCAGGGCATCATTCTTCATTACTCCCATAGCCTTAAGGATACCGTCCCAGTCAAAAGCGCCAAAGAAACCGTCAACCTCAGGTATCTCCTCCACGAGTTCATCCATATACCTCTGCGAAAGGCAGCCGAACACAAATACATGTTTCACATATCCGTGTTCCTTTGCATCCACAGCGGCAAGTATGGCCTCAATTGACTCCTCCTTTGCATCCTTTATGAAGCCGCAGGTGTTCAGTATTACGGCATCCACCTTGCTTCTGGAACTGAGTTCATACCCGGCATCAACTATTTCAATCCCCTCACTGGCCATCTGCCTGAGAAGATGCTCGGAGTCAACCCTGTTCTTGGAACACCCAAGGGTAACCAACTGAACCTTCTTTGGCCTGCAATATTGCACTATCTTACCTTGCATCAAATTACTCCTCCTCTGATGCTTCAGCCTCCTCAAGAGACTCAAAATCCAAAGATGCGTTGTTCTTGAGGATATTGTACCACTCGACAACCTTCTTCATATGAGAAACATAGAACCTGTCCCTGTCATAAGTAGGAAGAACCTCCTCAAAAAGTCCTTTAAGCACTTTAGGATCACTCTTTGCAGCAGGGGCATCGCTCTCTCCAAGATGTGCATGCATCTTCTCAAAAACCTCCTGAAGCCTCATCTCCTCCTCATCTGTATATATGGCTATATCTGCCAATGATGTCATCCTTGCAGACATTGGGCAACAGGTCCTCTTCTTTGTTGCAAGAGCCTCTACAATTGCCCCCTGATGTGCCTGTGAAACATATAGGTACAAACCTGGTTGTCCGCTTATTGACAACACTTTCCTCAAATCTGTTTTCATAATTATATTCTTCTTTTACTAATTAAAGCCTCTTTCTTTCTTAATTGTCTCGTATGCTGCTACTATGGATTTGAATTTCTCCTCTGCAGCCTTCTTTACATCCTCACCAAGGGATTCAACCTTGTCGGGATGATGCTTGATTGCCATCTTCTTGTATGCCCTCTTAACCTCCTCATCTGTTGCAGAAGGGTCAATCTCCAGCACTTTGTAGGCAGAGTTCACATCCGATCCTCCAAACATTGCAAGTATGGATTCCGCCTCTGCGGCAGGGATACCAAGATACATGGCAATGTTCTTGAGATCTGCAATCTCAACCTGGCTCACATGGCCGTCTGCATTTGCTATACCCACCAGATAGTGGAACAGTTGCAGCCTTTGCGAGGGGTCCATATAGAGTTTGATCTGCGCACAAATCTGCGGCAAATCTATATTCTTGTCAAGTGCAGCCTTAAGAATCTGAAGAGCCTGAGGCAGAGCCTGCTCTCCAAAACTGCGTCTTATGAACGCCTTTACATACTCAAGTTCAGACTTGAGCACTTTCCCGTCCGACTTCATTACCGCTGCAGAAAGTACCAGCAGCGACACCAGGAAACTGTTCCTCTGCTCATTTGCAGAGAATCCCCCACCGGTTGTATATACTCTCTGGGCTCCCCCGTTATCCCCATCAAAGAGAGAACCGAGCAGATACCCCACAAGTCCTCCCAACGGACCACCCAAAGCCCATCCAATAGCACCTGTTATCCATCTTCCAATACCCATAATTCCCTATTATTCTTTCATCTTTTCAATCACTTCCGCAATCTGGGGCAGCAATGCCCTCTTTGAATCTGCAAATATAATAAAATCTGACAAAGCAGCCCTTTGCCCGTCGCTCCACTGTCTGGCCATCCTCTCCTCTACCTGTTCCCGGGAAACACCATCCCTCTTCATCACCCTCTCTATCCTGAGTTCATATGGAGCCACAACAGAAAGCACCTTGTCTGCACTCCCTCTCACAAGCTCTTTCTCCAATAGAATTGCGCTCTCAAAGATCACAAAGCCAGGCATTTTCCCTTCTCCCGACAATCTGCTGCAAATCTCTTTCTTCCACTTGCTGAAATCCCTCAACACCGCGGGATGTACCAGTGCCTCCACCTTCCTCAGCAGTTCCACATTGCCGAAAATCTTTGATGCCATAACCTTCCGGTTTAACCGCCCAGTATCATCCAATATATCTCTCCCCAAAAGTTCTGTCATCTGGGAAAGGAGCACAGGATCTGTATCATAGAGCATTTTTGCCCTGTCATCTGAATAATATGCAGGGTATCCCAAAGATTCAAAAATCCTTGAGACATAACTTTTCCCGCTCCCTATTCCTCCGGTACAGCCCAATGTCCTGACTTTTTCCATATCACTATAATACACATTCCACAAAAACAGGTTCCATCTTCACAGAGAGAATACCCTGAGGCATTTTTGCAATCCGCGGCTTAAGGACATCCCTGTGGAGTATTTCATCATAACTTACAACAACCTGAAAATCCTTGGAATCATATTTTACCGGATTTCCGAACGGCTCCCTGCATTTGAGCTCCACCTGCTGCGGTACAATTGCCACATTTGCATATGATGGGGCATCAGATATCACTACCGGAACCATCACGGACTTTTCAAGATACCGCCCCACCTCCTGAGTATAGAATATCTCATCATGTGAAAACCTCACCCCCTCAATTTTCTTCAAGCCTGTCACTCCCGACAATGTAGCAGATGCATTGCTTATTTTTACCGGATTGGCAAAAACCGCCTCTATCTTGCTTATGACATCTTCATCACCATAAATGAGGATAGAATCAGGACGAACAGTCATTGGTGAATACGGCATATATTGTCCTTTATATGTAATCAGGAAGTTTTCCCTTACCGGCACTTTCCTGTTTGACTGCACAGGAAATCGGAACAGCAGTGTATCTGTAGCAAATGACTCAACCACAAATTCCTTTCCAAGTGCATCCTGCACCTGCTGCCTGATATCGTCGGGAAGGAGATAGAAGATATCTTCTCCGGGATATTCATGGAAATATTTTGAATCTATCAGATCAAGCTGCAGAAGATTGCCTTTATCCTTCCTGTTCTGCAGTATGTTGAATCCTGTAGATTTTGCCCCAATCACCAGTACATCATGCGACCGCGCACTGCTCTTGCGTCCCTCAATATTTGAGACTGCCTCAATCTGATACTTTATGTAGGAAGAGTACGTGCGCGAGAGCTTCATCATGCTCCACATGAAAAAAGCAAGGAGAAGGGAGAACACCAGAATCATCCAGTTTCTCCCCCCTCCCAATAACTTTTTATTTACTATAAAAGGGAATTGCATCCTTGTCTGTCTTATTTAACAGGGATATCTGTCACATCCTTTACAATAGAACCTTTATCTACTCTGATTTTAACGTTTGCATCTACCTCCATAAGGATATAGGTAGGTTTAACCTCAGCAACAACGCCGTAGATACCCCCTACTGTAACAACTTTGTCACCCTTCTGGATAGACTCCCTCCATTTCATGATCTCTTTCTGCTTTTTCTGCTGCGGACGGATCATAAAGAAGTACATTACTGCAAAAATAAGTACCATCATAATAAGGAAACTCATGTTTCCACCCTGCTGTGCTGCCTGTTGTAAAATTACCAATGTATTCATAATGTCTTTTATATTTTAATTGTCAATAAATTATTCCACAAGCCCCCTTCCACTCTTAACAATCTTTCCCTCTTTTACCATCTGCTGCAAAATACGGTCCAAAAGTCCGTTCACAAACACTTTGCTGTTAGGGGTACTGTAATATTTTGAGATGTCCACAAACTCATTTATCGTAACCTTCAAAGGTATTGACTCAAATGCAACCGCCTCTGTCACACCCATAACTATAAGCGCAAGGTCTGTGGCCACCAGCCTCTCAAGGTCCCAGTTTGAAACAAGTGATGAAACGAGTTCCGTATATTCATCATAGTTGAGCATTGATTTGGTGAGGAGTTTCTTTGCATACTCCCTGTCGTCCTCCTTCAGGAAAACATCAGGAACCTCAACAGCCCCTTTTTTTGCTATTGCCGGGATATTCTTGAGTATCACGTTTATTGTATATGCAAGGTCATCCATCCAGTAGATGCTCATCTCCTCAAGTATATCTTCCAAGGCCTCATTGTCCTCAAGTTCCTCCTCATAAATCCTTTTTACAAGCTCAGCATCACCTTTGAGTGACCTTTCTGGATTCTCCATATATTCAATGTAGTAATCCTTGGTGACAATTGAAGCAAAAAGTTTCTTTACAAAACTGTCATATTCACCCCAAACCAGACCCTTCTTCCTGCATACTGTATTGAAAGGGGCATCATTCTCCAACAATTCAATGAATTTGTTCTCCACAAACTTCCTGTTAGGGTTAGTTTCCTGAGGGGTAGGATGAAACTTCTTCATTCCAGCCTCAATCCTGGCCTGGGCAACTTCTTTCAAAGCAGCAGGCAATCCCAAAAGGAAACAGTACAGGTCTACGGTCTTGCTGCACGAGAGGATCAGTTCCTTCTCAGCCTGCTCAAGAGGCTGGTCTCCCTGCATTGCCTTACCGAAAAGCAACTTGAACACTTTAACCCTTATTAGTCTTCTATTAAGCATAAATCATCTTTTTTTGAAATATTTTGCAAATATAGGCTATTAGGCTCAAAATTTATTTTATATTTGTAAAACTTTTTAAAATTAACAGGAAAAAAAATTATGTATTTCGAGGATTTTGATAATGCGGGAGCGCAAGAGCGTAATGGTGATGATGTATTCTCAAAACCAGTAAGGGCTGGAAAGAGAACATACTTCTTTGATGTTAAAGCAACAAAAGGCAATGATTATTACCTTACCATTACAGAGAGCAAAAGAAGAGTGGATAAAGATGGAAGATTTGTTTATGACAAGCACAAAATTTTCCTATACAAAGAGGACTTTGAGAAGTTTACTGAGGGATTGGAAGAGGTAATCAAGTTCATCAAAGACAAATGTCCTGTAACAGAGAGAGTCTACACAGAGGGTGAAGAGAAATCAAACAGTTTCTCAGACGTTGATTTTGATCAGCTATAAAAAGTAAAAACATTTAATAACATATTTTAAAAAGTAAGGAAACTCCCGGCATTGTCCGGGAGTTTTTTTGTCATAAAATGTCACAAAAGGGGATTATCTTTGCAAAAGGTTAATTCTAAAGGATATGTTTACAATAATCATTACCGCAGTTGCCGGCACTCTGCTTGGCTTTATTGCCGGATTTATCATTTCGCAAAAAAATGCCTCACGGGCAATGGAAAAACATCTGCTCAAGGAGAGGGAACTTGCCATAAGGGAGAAGGAGCAGCAGAAAATGCAGATTGAACTTCTGAAGGCAGAATTCAAGGCAACTGCCGGAGAAGTTATGGAAGAGAAGAAAAAGTCTCTCAATTCAGCCAATATGGAAAACCTGAACCCGCTGGTACAGCAACTGAGGGAACAACTGGAGAAAGTTGAAAAACAACTCTCACTCACCCGGGAAAACGGAGCAAAGGAGAATGCCCGTCTGGAACAGATAATAAAGGAGATGGCATCACGTACCATAGAAGTGGGTAAAGGTGCGGATGCCCTGGCACAGGCACTGCGCGGCAACAACAAGATGCAGGGAAATTACGGAGAGGTCATTCTGGCAGATATTCTCAAAAATGCAGGGCTGGTTGAAGGAGAAGACTTCCACACCCAGGAACTGATAAGGGATGAGGCCGGAGATGCCGTAAAGCACCTTAAATCTGGCCGCAAACTCATTCCGGATGTAATTGTAAATCTTCCCGACAACCGCCAGATTGTAGTTGACTCCAAAGTGAGCCTTTCTGCATACGTTGACTGGTGCAATGCCGAGGATCCTGCCACAAAGGAGGAGGCCCGACGCAGACACATTGAGAGCATCACAAGACACGTTGAGCAACTGCAGGGGAAAGAGTACCACAAATACCTGAAATCGTCGGGAGTACAGGGGATAGACTACTCAATAATGTTCATTCCAAATGAAGGGGCATTCCAACTTTATCTTGAGAACGATGCCGCCCTCTGGCACTCGGCATATGAAAGAGGGGTAATCATTACCGGACGTCTCACCCTATTTTCCATGCTCAGGATGATTATGGTTGTATGGAGGCAGGTAAAACAGGAGCGGAATATGGAGGAGATAATCCGCAACTCTTCCATTCTGCTGAACAGGGTAGCAGAATTCAATACGCAGATGGAAAATATTGGAAAAGCCCTGCAACAGGCAGATGCGGCATACCAGAGTGCATGCAAAAAAATGGTTACAGGGAAACAGAGCATTGCCGTTTCAGTAAGGAAGCTGCAGGAACTGGGGGCAAAAGCAGATTCCGGGAAACGGCTTCCTGAAAGCCAGGAATGAGAAAAAAAGCGGTCCTTTGAAAGCCGCTTTTTTAGTGGAGCATATCGGACTCGAACCGATCACCTTTAGACTGCCAGTCTAACGCTCTAGCCAGATGAGCTAATGCCCCGTTATTGCATCCGGACCCGTTTCCTTCCGTAATCCGGATGCAAATATATAAAAATTTCCCAAATCCAATTGTCGGGAGGAGATTAATATACCTCAACTTTTGCTGCAGCTGCCTTGCATTTGTCCCTGAGGGCATCCAGGTCACTGCCGTTAGGGGCATAGCATACAACAACACCCATCCTGCGGTTCTTTCTGGTTGTAGGTTTGCCGAATATCCTCAAATAAGTGTTTGTCTCCTTGCAAACCTCCTCCTCTCCGCGGTAACGTGGAGCCTCCTGGCTTGCAATATTTGAAAGGATAACAGCACTGGCACCATAACGCTCCTGGGTAATTTCCGGAATTGGAAGTCCCAGTACCGCACGGCAATGGAGTTCAAACTCGCTCAGATTCTGTGTTCCGGCAAGGGTAACCATACCTGTATCATGCGGACGTGGTGAAAGTTCAGAGAAATAAACACCGTTCTCATTGCTGAGGAAGAACTCAACACCCCAAATACCTGCACCGGTAAGAGCCTCAGTAACTTTTGCAGCCATCCTCTGAGCCTCAAGCAGATGCTCCGGCTTTACAGGTGCCGGCTGGAAACTCTCCCTGTAGTCTCCGCTTATCTGAACATGGCCAATTGGCGGGCAGAACAATGTAGGACCATTTTTCTGGGTAACTGTAAGAAGGGTTATCTCGCTGTCAAACTTAATGAACTCCTCAATAATAAGTTCCTTAATGTCACCACGGCTCCCCTCACAACCGTATATCCATGCCTTCTCAAGGTCATCTGCACTCTTTACAACAGACTGTCCTTTTCCCGACGAACTCATAAGGGGTTTCACCACACAAGGGAATCCAACCTTGGCAGCAGCCTCCTTCAACTCCTCGAGTGATTTTGCATAGAAATATTTTGCAGTCTTGAGCCCCAACTCTTTTGCAGCCAGATCCCTGATTGCCTGACGGTTCATTGTGTAATTCACTGCCTTTGCACTTGGAACCACCTGGATACCCTGCTTCTCAAAATCATAAAGCCTCTCAGTACGGATAGCCTCAATCTCAGGGACAATTATATCCGGCTGATGCTTTGCAACTGCCGCAGCAAGCGCATCACCGTCCAACATGCTGAACACCTCATACTCATCTGCAACCTGCATTGCAGGAGCCCCTGCGTATGAATCACAAGCCACAACATACTGACCTTTACGTTTAGCAGAAATAACGAACTCCTTACCCAATTCACCGGAGCCCAACAAAAGAATTTTTTTAGCCATATATCTTATCATTTAGTTTTTCAAATTACAATCACTTCTTGTCTTGCCTGCCTAATCCTCTTTTATCCTGATTATGGCATTTGTAATAATAACAGTAAGACCACAGGAAGTTCCAATAAATATCCAACCATAATGGCCGGTGCAATTCCACTGGCCTCAACGGTCAATATCTTATTTATTTTGGTTCCTGAAATAAAGTTATACATATAATTTTTCAAAGAGTTCCCTAATTGGCTGAGACTCTCTGATAATGTTCAAGGTAAGGTTTGCATGCCCTTTTGCAAAGCCATTGCCCACTATAAGGTTAATGTCCTTCCCTACACCCTCTGCCCCTAAAGCGGCCTTGGTAAAACTTGTTGCCATTGAGAAGAAATAAACACTTCCACGCCCCTTGGTAACAAGGATGGAGGTCATTTCAGTTGAAGGGACATTTACATTGTTTACCGTAACATCACAACCTCTGCCCCCTGTAATGGCCATTACCTTATGGTAAACATCCATTACATTTGTAGCATCCGCTACAATGACATCTGTTGCCAATCCCATATCCTTAATTCTCTGTGCATTGGTCTGGGAGTATTCCACAACTATCACCTTCCCATACTGCCCCACATTCTTCATTGCCTGATAACAGCACAAAATACCCGATTTCCCGCCACCGCCAATAATGCAGACAATTTCACCTTCAGTTACAAGACGGTCAACCTGAGCAGGGGCACCTGCCACATCCAATGCTGCAAGGGCAAGTTTTTCAGGAATATCGTCGGGAAGAACTGCAAACAGTCCGCTCTCAAAAAGGATGGCCTGCGCATCAACATCAACCTGCTCCGAATCTGCTGTAAGATTCTTTATTGAATTAATTTTCAGAGGAGTTAAAGATAAGGATACCAATGTTGCAATCTTGTCTCCCACCTTAAGATTCTGGGTATTGGAGAACTTGGGACCTATTTCCTTTACAGTTCCTATAAGCATACCTCCAGATCCTGTAACCGGATTCTGCATCTTACCCCTCTCCTCAACAATAGAGAGGATCATATCCTTCATCTTTTCCGTATCGGAATTACAACTCTGTTTAATTTGGGTATAACTTGCAGAATCAATGTTAAGTGTCTTTACATCTATCAGTATCTCATTTTCATAGATTTCCATAGTATTGTCCAGTTTCTGGGCCGGCTGGGGCAAAGTACCCTCCGGATTCAAGACCCTGTGCGTTCCGTATCTGCAACCTCCTGTAAGCATAGTCGTATAAATTATATTTCAGATTGCGAATTTACTAAAAAAATAATACTATCTAAAGAATATGGAAATTTACTAAATGGGGAACCATACAAAAACTGCAACATCCCATAATGCGTGGGAGAGGATTATGGCAAAAAATTTATCGGGGAATAATCTATATAATAACCCCCATGCTGCACCAGCCACAAGTGCTGCCATAACAAGCATAAAATTGCAGGAACCTGCGTGAACTATTGCATATATAAGGGTTGTTACAACAAAACCCGCATTTGGGTTCCATCTATTCTGCAGAGTCTGCTGAACATACCCTCTCCAGAAAATCTCCTCAGCCGGTCCAATAAGGAGAAGCATAAGTGCAGTAAGGAGCCAGGGGGATTCCCCCTCCTTCATCCCATAAATGAGATCTACCTGCCCACGGGCAAAATTGAAAATTATCTGGGAGAGTTTGTCTCCAATCCAGAAGATACCCCACAAGGCCACTGCAATTGCAATACCCTCCAAAACTCCTCTTCCCGACAATTTTACCCTTTTCCACCAACCTGGATTAAATATTGTTGAAAGAGTGCTGAGGATACAGGCAGAACCGGTCATCATCCACCAGAAATTTATATGGGGAGCCGTTACCGGGAGAAACATTATGCTCCACAATACTGCTGCAAGTATGATTGTAAATGTGAGTCTCTTCATTTCCGTCCGTTTATGCCACAAACGCAGCAATCATAAAACCGCCAAATAGGGCAAGGCTGAACATCAGTTGGAGTTTGGCTGTACTTTCATCAAGTCCAACAAGGGCCTTCATCCCCTCCTTTGGATAACACATTGCCTTGCGGGCATTGTCAATTGCTGGCTTGAGCACCGCAAACACGGTAATGATGCATACAGGGAAAAGGCCTGCAACAATACCTGCAACGCACCATAAGAAAGGGAAAATAACCTCAAAACAATACAGATATGAAGAGGCTTTACCCCCTATGGCCATTGCAAAGGTCCTTATTCCTGCCCTCCTGTCCTGTTCCATATCCCTTGTATTGTTGGAGTGCAGAATACCTACGGTAATCAGACCTACAGGAACCGCCAGCCACAAACTCTCCGGATTTATGTTTCCTGTTGCCACATATGATGTTCCCAGAATAGGGAGCACTGCGTATGTAAGAAAAATGTCCACATCTCCCAATGCGCGGTATTTCAGCCAAGGATACATTACTGTAAGTGCAGCACCTGCCATACCCAGCCACAATGTAATCCATCCTGTTAAAGCCACCAACACAAACCCGCATATCATTGCAACCGCCATTAGCGATATAGAGAGTCTTTTTATCTGTTCAGGGGCAAACTCACCGCTTACAATAGACATCCCCCCCACGGCATCTTCCCTGTCAACTCCACTCCTGAAATCCCTGTAATCACTCCAGGTATTTCCTGCAGCATGGAACAGCACCACATTTATGATTGTAAACAGCCCTATTGGCCAATCCGCTTCCCCCTGTCTCCAAAAAAGATATCCCAAAGTAACAAGCACCGGCATTGCTGATGCCGGAAACGACCATGGTCTTGTTGCAATTATCCACTCTTTAAATGAATGTTTTTTCATAACCTTACCCTGAAAATTAAACACTTTTACAAATTTAAACAAAAACACCCTCACAGATAACTGTAAGGGTGTTTTGCGAGGTTCCTGGCGGATTCGAACCGCCGTACACGGTTTTGCAGACCGCTGACTAAGCCACTCATCCAAGGAACCGTTATTCCCGTTTGGGACTGCAAATATACTACAAGTTTATTTATTTCCAAAATTTATTTCATGCAACATTCTTTCCAGCCACTCTTTATCTGTAACATCAAAGGTCGCAAGATGTTCACTGTCTATATCCAGCACTGCCATAACAGAGCCGTCAGAGGCAAATACAGGTACCACAATTTCTGAGCGGGAAAGGCTGCTGCAGGCAATATGTCCCGGGAACTGTTCCACATCTGGGACAATTACAGTTGATTTCTCCGCCCATGCAGTGCCGCATACTCCCCTCCCTTTCTTTATTCTGGTACAAGCCAAAGGGCCTTGGAATGGACCAAGGACCAGTTCCTCCTCTACATGTGAAGTATCTGAACTGCCGGTTGGCTTTACTATATAAAAACCTACCCACCAGAATCCGAAAGCCTCCTTTAGGATTGCACTCACATTGGCCATATTGGCAATCATATCGGTTTCTGCGCTCACCACCGCCTCTATCTGAGGCAATATTTGGGCATATATCCCCCCCTTGTCCTTAGCGGTTATAATAAGTTCTTCTGCCATAACTATTCAACTAAAAGTACAAGACCCTTAAGATACTCCCCCTCAGGATGATAAATATTTACCGGATGATCTGCCGGCTGTGTAAGCCTGTGAAGAATGCGCACTCTCCTTCCTGTCTGGGCTGCAGCAGAAAATACAGCAAGGGCAAAATTCTGCTTGTCCACTACCTGGGAGCAACTGTAAGTAAACACTACGCCACCTGGCTTCACTTTCTCAATTGCAAGTGCATTCAAACGCTTGTAGGCACGCAATGCATTGTCCAAAGCCCCCCTATGTTTGGCAAATGCAGGCGGATCCACAATCATAAGGTCATATTTTCCCCCTTCACATTTACGCATGAACTCAATTGCATCCTCACAATATGAAGTGTGGTCAACACCCTCTTTAAAGCCGTTCAGTTCCACATTTCTCTCCACCATATCCATTGCCTTGCGTGAACTGTCAACAGAATCTACATGTGCAGCACCACCACTCAAGGCATATATTGAAAAGCCCCCTGTATAGCAGAAAAGATTGAGTACATTTTTCCCGACAGAGTATTTTTTCACAAGAGCCCTGTTGTCCCTCTGGTCGAGGAAAAAGCCGGTCTTCTGCCCCTCTACCCAGTTTACAAGGAACTTGTTGCCGTTCTCCAAAACTGCCTGAGCATCTGTACCTGCCCCCACTTTCCTGTAAATGTATCCATCCTTAAGGGGCAGACCTGCCTTAAACGGCGCTGTACCCTCACTTTTGTCATATATTGCCTCCAAAGCAGATCCATATACTCTTTTCAAGGCCTCTGCTATTGCATCCTTTGAAAGGAACATTCCGGCAGAATGGGCCTGAAGCACTGCCGTATTGCCATATATATCTATAATGAGACCAGGGAGAAAATCCCCCTCACCATGCACCAGCCTGTATGTTGTGGTATTGTCAGAGCCCACAAGCCCCAAAGTGCAACGGGCATCATAAGCCCCCTTTATAGCCCTATACCAGAAATCTGAATCTATAGTCTCCTTATTGAAACTGAGTATCCTCACAGTTATTGAGCCTATCTGGTAATGACCGCAACCAAGATATTCACCACCGGAGGAATACACCTCAACCACATCCCCTTCTGCAGGGTCACCCCCCTCAATTCTCTTTACTGCACCGGAAAACACCCATGGGTGAAAACGTTTGAGCGACTGCTCCTTCCCTTTATTAAGAATTATTCTAACCATATATTTCCATTACCAGAAAAGAGCGATATTACTCGCTCCTCTCTGCCATTAGTTTATAATACATTTCCCTGCATATCCAGGCGTCAATTGCAGCATACCGCAACTGAGCCTCAGACAAATGGGAACTCTCCCAATTTGATAGTTGCTGGGATTTTGAAACCCTTTTCTTGAGTATTATTGCAGACATTTTTCTCACACTCTTCTCCTCAATCCCATAAGCGGGCGCCAGCCTCTGCAAATCCACAAACCCCTTAGGGATGAACTTCCTGTACTCCTGAAGCCCCCTTATATCATCATGCACCGCAGCACCTATCTTAAGGATATTGGGATTGCCAAGCAATGCTGCCAGTTTTGGAGGTACCCCTACCTGCTGCAGTCTGAATATATACGCCCTGTCGGGACCGCTCAACTGCAATATGGCCATCTTGTTTCTGGGCACCTTAGGTACAAAACACGGTTTTGTTTCTGTATCAAAACCTATTGCCTGTTGTGCATTCAGATACTCCATTGCCTGGTCAAACTCCTGGCTGCCACCACTTTGTACAACAGTTATCACACCTGGAAAGGATGCAATTTCAAGCGCCTCTATCTCTTCTACTGTCACACTACTTGCAAAAGCCATGACTACTCAATAATTTTTTCAATTTTACTGTATGAAGCAGGAAGCATAGACTGAATCCTGCCCAAAGTCTGCTCATCAAGATATCTCTTTGAGAATGGGACAAAAACTGTAGTAATATCCTCAGTGGCATGTTCCCTGCCATATTTGAACTCATATGTAAGGTTGCCGTCCTCATCAACGCACTCGTATGGCAATCCATATGCTGGTACAGAAATATACCCCTCAAATCTGCCCTCTGTTGTATTAAAGGCAAGGTTTTTGTCTGCTCTCAATGTTTCATAACACTCCAGTGCTGTAAATACTGCAGGATCAATAAACTCAAAATCTGGAGCAATGAGCCCTCCATAAACAAGTTTACCATCTGCATCCCTCAAATTCCTCAATTCATCTACAGCCTGTGTAAGGGTATTCAAAAGGAACGGATAATGTGTACAGCCCAGAATGATATACTTCAACGGAACTTTTGCTCCACTTGCCTTATGTTTTTCCAATAAAGTAACAAGGTGGAAACGGGCATAGTTTGCTGCTGAGTTCAATTGGAACTGCACATATTTGTCTCCAGCCTTCTCCATAAGCAAAGCCCCGTTGCCATAATCGAAATTATATGCACGCAACAGTTCCTCCTTTATATCCTCAGAACCTGTTCCCATCTTTGGCCCCCTGTAGCCCTCCCTTGGTTCAGAAAGTGCCACATTAACAAAATCCTTCTCCTGGTCAACAGACTCTGCAAAGCCTGCGCAAGGGTGGTTTACAACCTTAATGAAACCTTTATAGCCGTTTGCCTCTCCTATTTCATTTATTGTCCTCTCATAAGCACCTGAAGCAATTGTACCCACAGTTGCAAGAACTCCCACTGCAAGCGAATCAGCAGAGCCTGATTTTTCTATCTTGTTGTACAACGCATTCACACCTGCATTAATCACTCCAATTACCTTAACACCGGTACCGCTCTGTTCCAAAAGGGTTGAAACATCAGCCAATCCCCATGCTGTAGCGGTATTACATGCAATTACAAGAATCTTGCACGGTTGCATCTGGCCGCTCCTCTCCTTGTCTGCAGGGTTTTTCCAATACTTGTTGCCCAAAAGGAAAAGGGCATCCTTCACTACCAGTTCCCTAAAGAAATCCTGCTTGTTCTCGGCAGCATAATTTCCATAAGGCATATTGGCCCTGTCTGCCAGATATGTAAAGTCCTCGCCTGCAAAATCGGGAACTCCGTCAGCGCCAGGCTTCCCCGAAATATTATCTATCATATCTGCATTCAACAACACTTCAAGGACAGTAAGTCCGCCTGTGCCTGAATCAAACACCCCTATAGGCAACTTGTTCTTCTGCTGAGGGAACTCAGCAAAGTTTGCATAAAACTTGGAAGTTTCATCATTCAACGCCTTCTCCATTATTGGAGTAAGTTCAACCGCTGCAACCTCTTTTTTACTGTTTCCGCATGAAGAGAATATTACAGCCACTGCAAGTGAAAGAGCAAGAAATCTTCTCATAATTGTATGGATAAAAAATAACAACTCTATTTCCTGTAAATGAATGTACCATGTTCTCCTGTAAGATGCACCTGTGCGGTTCCGTCCTCAGAAGCCTCAACCCTTCCTATAACTTTTGCATCCACACCATATTTCTTTGAGATTGCAATGATATCTTCAGATATCTCTGCCGGTACATAAAACTCCATTCTGTGTCCCATATTGAACACCTTGTACATCTCTTCCCAACTTGTACCGGATTCCTGCTGTATAACCTCAAACAATGGAGGTGTAGGGAAAATATTGTCCTTTACAATTTTAAGGTTATCAACAAAATGGAGTATCTTGGTCTGGGCACCGCCGGAACAATGGATCATACCGTCTATCTGCTTTCTGTATTTGTCAAGCACCTCCTTTACAATAGGTGCGTAGGTCCTTGTTGGAGAGAGAACAAGTTTGCCGTAAGTAAGTCCTGTTTTTGGCTCAACAGCATCAAGTTTCCTTGTCCCCGAATATACAAGTTCCTGAGGAACCGCCCCATCATAACTTTCGGGATATTTTTCTGCAAGATATTTCCCAAACACATCATGGCGCGCAGAGGTTAGTCCGTTGCTGCCCATACCACCGTTATACTCAGTCTCGTATGTAGCCTTTCCGCAAGACTCCAAAGCAACAATTACATCACCGGCCTTTATGTTGGCATTGTCTATAACATCCGAACGCCTCATCCTCGCACACACTGTACTGTCAACAATCACTGTCCTTACAAGGTCCCCCACATCTGCAGTCTCTCCACCGGTAAGGATAAGTTTTACACCATAACTCTCCATTGTACGGGCAAAGTTCTCAGATGCAGCAATCAGGCGGCTGATAACTGAACCGGGTATCAACTGCTTGTTCCTTCCAATTGTGGAAGAAAGCATAATATTGTCAACCGCACCAACACAAAGGAGGTCATCAGTATTCATTACAATGGCATCCTGGGCAATACCATCCCACACACTCATATCTCCTGTCTCCTTCCAGTAGGTATATGCCAGAGAAGATTTGGTACCTGCACCATCTGCATGCATCACAATACAGTAGTCAGGATCTCCCGACAGAAAATCAGGTACTATTTTACAGAATGCTTTAGGGAAAAGTCCCTTATCTATATTCTTGATTGCCTCATGAACATCCTCTTTAGATGAGGAAACACCTCTAAGGGCGTATCTGTTGCTTTTTGGATCTTGCATAACTATAGTTGTAAAATTTTTCTATCTATCTTACAAAGGTATATAAAAAAAGGCAGTTGCAAAAGCAACTGCCCCATTTTATAAAATGTATACCATTACTTGTTTGTTCTGCCAGGATAAATCTTAAGGGCCTCCTCAAGACATTTGAGAGCATTCTTAAGATCCTCAACTTTTAGAACATAAGCCATACGTACCTGGTTTGTACCTTTGCCTTTAGTTCCGTAGAAACCTGCTGCAGGAGCAACCATTACGGTCTGACCCTCATATGAGAACTCCTCAAGCAACCACTGTGCAAATTTGTCAGCGTCATCAACCGGAAGTTCGGCAATTGTATAGAAAGCACCCATTGGCATTGGTGAGAATACACCAGGGATCTGGTTCAAACCGTTAACCAATACGTTTCTTCTCTCAATATACTCAGCCTTAACAGCGTCAAAGTATGATTTAGGAGTAGCAAGAGCACCCTCAGCAGCAATCTGACCGTAAGATGGAGAGCAAAGACGTGCCTGAGCATATTTCATAACGCCCTTCATAACCTCTTTGTTCTTTGAAACTATAGCACCAATTCTTACACCGCAAAGGCTGTATCTCTTTGAAACTGAATCCAAAAGGATAACATTCTCCTCAAGTCCAGGAATATGCATGCAAGAGTAGTGAGGCTCCTCTGTATAGCAGAACTCCCTGTAAACCTCATCTGAGTAGATGTACAAGCCATGTTTCTTTGCAATCTCGCCCAACTGGATAAGAGCCTCTTTAGTGTAAAGGGTACCTGTAGGGTTACCAGGGTTACAGATAAGGATACCTTTGGTCTTAGGGGTAATGTGTTTCTCAAACTCCTCAATTGCAGGAAGTTTGAAGCCCTCTTTAATCTCACATGAGATAGGAACCAAAGTAACGTCGTTCTGTACAGCAAAAGCGTTGTAGTTTGTATAGAAAGGCTCCATTACGATAACCTCATCACCTGGATCACAAGTAACTGCAAGAGCAAACTGTACAGCCTCAGTACCTGAAGAGGTAACTATAAGGTCAGCAACCTCAATGTTGATACCTACGCTTGCGTAGTATTTTACAAGGCCCTCCCTGTATGAAAGGTTACCTGCTGAGTTTGAATACTCAATAACTTTAAGATCAGCATTTTTAACCGCCGCCAAAGCTTGTGGGGAAGACTCAATGTCTGGCTGGCCAATGTTAAGGTGATAAACTTTTACACCTCTTTTTTTAGCTGCATCTGCAAAAGGAACCAATTTTCTGATTGGTGAAGCAGGCATTGCCTGCGCTTTTTTTGAAAGAGTTAACATAATGTATAATTACCGTTTAGTGTTATTGTTTAAACTAAGAACTGTCATTTTAAGTCTACCAGTTTGCCAATGATTTCATGAAACCCTCAATCTTAGGCATCATGGTTGAAGTTGGCACTGCAAAGTTGTTTGTAAGGATTGCAAATCTCACAAGGCCGTATTTCTTGCTTCCCTGAACGTAACCTGCATAACACCTTACATTTGCCAAAGAACCGCTTTTTGCATGCACTCTGTCCTTTATCTTCTGGTCTGCATTCTTGAGTACACTTCTCAATGTACCAGGGCCGCCCGGCATTGGAAGGGAAACAAAGAACTCCTCAAATACCTCTGTATCCTGCATCTTGTCAAAATAATTGCAGAAGAAACGTGGAGAAACATAATTCTGGCGTGAAAGTCCGCTTCCATCCTCCTGTGTAAATCCTGTACGGTCAACACCCATCTGGTCAAGAACCCTTCTCATTGCCACAAATGATGAGTCATAACTGCCCACACCTGTAAGTTCCTTGCCAATGGTTTTGAGGATAGTCTCAGCATACATATTCTGGCTTACCCTGTTTGTAACATTCACAATCTCCCACAACTCAGGTGAGTAGGTCTCAACTATAGGATGTCTCTCCGCCTTACATCCATAATATTTGGCATCAATTATCTCAGGAAGGCTCTCTATACCGTTCTCAAGAAGATATTCCCTGAAATGGAAACCGCAACTCAAATGAGGGAAACGGTTTGAGTTTGTTTCATAAACCACACCTCTGTCAACACCTACAGTGCCCACATACTGGCTTGCCCTTACCATATCCTGCACATAATAACCGCTTCTGTTTCCGGTCCCTTTCTCACCTGTAACAAGTTCATTTACAACTTCAAGTCCGGGAACCTGCGGATAAATGGCCTGCACACGCACCTTGTCACCGACATTTTCACCAGGTACAAGTTTGAACTTCTGCTCATTGTCATTGAATGAAAGACCGTTTGGAGAACATCCGTAAGATGCACCAAAATTGCCCCATGACCATGAATCAGGCATCATCTCCCTAACAAAATAACTGTCATCCACAACAACGTTTCCTTCAATTCTTGTAATGCCAAGATCCTTTATAGCCTTGGTCCATACGCCAAAGATTGAATCAATTGGATAAGCAAGCGTATCTGTAGAGCCCAAAGTAGGGTCACCGCCACCAATGATTACAATATCACCGTTGAGTACCCCATCCTTAATGTCACCTGTATATGCAACCTTTGTGGTATATTTGAAATCCTTACCCAACGCATGAAGTCCAACTCCGGTAGAGATTGTCTTCATTGTTGATGCTGTAAGCAAAGGCATGTTTGAATTCCACTCTGCAACAGTATTGCCCTTCTCATCAACAGCCAAGATGGCAATTACAGCATTCTTGAAATTGGGATCTGTCTTAATATGCTTGTTGATATAGTTCTGGGCACCACCCTGTGCAAAACCATAAGCCACAAAGCCTAAAAATAAAATGATAGAAAATAGTACCTTTTTCATGTCAGATAAAAGAATTTTAAATAATTCTACAAACTTAGTAAAAAAAGGGGAACTGAGGTGCATTTTCCCAATTTATTATTCAAAAGAGACAAAAAATGTATTTTTTAGAAAAATTACCTCTCAATCTCCATATTTCTCTTCCCGACAATGATATTTTTCAGAAAAAATCATTCAAAAACCCAATAAAATTTAAAATATATGCATAATATACGGCATATATACATATATTTGCAACAATTTAAGATATAAAAAACACTCTTGCACAATGGGAAATATCAGAACCAGGGCACTTGAGGAGTTTGCAACCCACAAGCCCCAAAGATTTTATGAAGAACAGAGACCGGTATCCGAATATTTTGGCACAAACGTGTTTGATATGCCAAAAATGCAGCAATATCTCTCATCAGAGGCATATAATGCTGTTGTAAGTGCCATAAATGAAGGTGTAAAGATTGAACGGAGCATAGCGGACCAGATAGCACAGGGGATGAAGAACTGGGCTGTAAAGATGGGGGCCACACACTATACCCACTGGTTCCACCCCCTTACCGACGCAACTGCAGAGAAGCATGAATCATTTGCAGACCCTATGGTTGGAGGAGGCGTATTTGAAAACTTCAAGGGAAGTACCCTCATTCAGCAGGAGCCCGATGCTTCAAGTTTTCCCAACGGCGGCTTGAGGAACACCTTTGAGGCTCGCGGATACACAGCATGGGACCCTTCATCACCTGCATTCATAATAGACCAGACACTCTGTATCCCTACGGTATTTGTAGCCTACACCGGTGAATCCCTCGACCTGAAAACCCCTCACCTCAAATCCATAGCAGCCCTGGATAAGGCTGCTCAGGGAATATGCAGGATGTTTGACAAGAATGTAACCAAAGTTAACGTAATGCTGGGCATTGAGCAGGAATACTTCATTGTAGATGAAGCGTTCTATATGGCAAGGCCCGACCTTATGATATGCAACCGCACCCTCATGGGACACACTGCAGCCAAAGACCAGCAGTTGGAAGACCACTATTTTGGTGCAATCCCAAGCAGGGTAATGGCATTCATGAAAGACTTTGAGACAGAAGCATACAAACTGGGAGTTACCCTCAAGACCAGACACAACGAGGTTGCTCCAAACCAGTTTGAGTTTGCTCCTGTATATGGAGAGGCCAACATCTCATCTGACCAGAACCTGATGATGATGATCATTATGAAAAAGATTGCCAAGAAGCACAAACTGAAAGTAATATTCCACGAAAAGCCTTTTGATGGTGTAAACGGTTCGGGAAAACACTGCAACTGGAGCATGGTTACCAACACAGGGGTAAACCTCCTTTCTCCAGGCAAAACTCCAAGGACAAACCTTCAGTTTTTGAGTTTCTTCTCTGTAGTAATGAAAGCGGTATATGAGCACAACTATCTGCTGATGAGCAGCGTTGCATCTCTGAACAACATGTACAGGCTTGGAGGCCATGAGGCCCCACCTGCCGTAATGAGCATCTTTATTGGAGAAACACTCACAAAACTTGTTGAATCAATAGAGAAACTTTCAGACAGGAACCTCACCAGTTCATCTGACAAAGAGGTAAAAGTAAGGTCAAAGATGCATATTGTAAACCAGATACCTGAAATCTTTGCAGACAACACAGACCGTAACCGTACATCCCCTTTCGCATTTACCGGAAACAGGTTTGAGTTCAGGGCTGTAGGATCCTCATGCAATGTTGCCTCATCCATGTTCCTGCTCAACACCATTGTTGCTGAACAACTTGTAAAATTCAAGGAACAGGTGGATGCCAACATGCAGAAGGGGATGGCTCAGGACAAGGCCATGATGAAGGTAATACGCCAGTACCTTTCAGATTCCAGGGCAATAAGATTTGAAGGTAACGGCTACAGTTCCGAGTGGCACATGGAGGCAGAGAGAAGGGGACTGAAAGGGATAAAGAATGCCCCAGACGCTTTCAAGGAGTACATCACTCCAAAAACACTGGCATTGTTTGAGACTGTAGGGGTAATGTCATCCAGAGAGGCTCAGGCCCGTTACGAGGTACTCAACGAAACATTTGTAAAGAAACTGCAAATAGAGGCCCGTGTTCTGGGGGATATGGTTACCAACCATGTAATCCCTACTGCATTCTCTTTCCAGAACACCCTCATAAACAATGTAAAGGGTATAAAGGACCTCTTCCCCGACGAGTACCAGACAATGTGCAGCACTCAACTGCACCTTATCCATAAGATAAGCGGATATGTAAACAGGCTACATACCCTCGTAGGAGAGATGGTTGATGCCAGAAAGGTTGCAAACAGGATTGAAGATGTACCGGCAAAGGCAGAGGCATACAATTCAACAGTACTGCCTTATATGGGTAAAATCAGGGAAATAGCAGACAAACTGGAGATGTACATAGATGACGAACTTTGGCCACTTCCAAAATACAGGGAACTGATGTTCTTCAGATAAAATACGACAGTCTGGATATTGCCGCCGCACAGCAAAGGAGGATAAGTTCTACCCTGGCAGGTGCGGCGTTTATGTTTCCTGTAAAATAATGGGAAAACAAAAGCGCAGCAGGGAGTGCGGCAAGCATGTTCAACGGCATGGAACCATTGCCCCAAAAAAGCACCAGCAGCATTACAGCCAATACAAAACACATAAGTTCCATCTTCAGGATATGCTCAGTAATTATACTGTTTTTGTACAGCCTGGAGAACATATAGGAAATGGAGTGAACCGAGACTGCACACAAACAGGCCACAAGGAACAGCGACGAAAATCTGAATGAATGGAAAGGAGAAGAGTACGCGGCGGCATGTGCCAAGTACTCCTGTATGAACACTCCGGCATCTCCAAAAGCCATATACCTGAAGCACAGCAGGTAAACCATTGGAAGCACAAGTCCGCCCAAAGACTTCAACGCAACCCTTGGGATATCGGCTGCTCCCATAATGCTTATTGCCCAAACAAGAGGCAGTACCCACAAAAGAGGGGCATAGAACAATGCAGAGCAACTGAGCAGGAACATTGAAGTGAACTTCTGGTCAATAATGAAGCAATACTGACCCCATACGAACAACAGCACTGCCGGATGCAGACCACAGAAATAAACCGCTCCCGGATGCAGCAGCAGAATCAGAAGGAAAAAGGAGGCAGAAAGACGCGGATTGAAGATATTGTTCACACTTTTTTTATTGATTACCAGCAGGCTGACAACTATAAGGATATTGGATACTGCCCCCATAATACCCCTTATCCACAAATTTTCCCCTATTGCAGAGAGGTCAACAAAACCGCTCAAAAGGGGAATCCAATCCTCCCCCATCTCCCCTGCGGGGATCAGGTAGGAGGAAATTGCAAGCCCTGCCAGCAGACAGGAAAGTACCTTTGTCCATAATGAATACTTTCCCTGCACCGCTGCTAACCTTTATAATTAAGAAGATCCAATCCTACATCCCTTCTGAAATATTTTCCTTCATACCCTATCTTCTCTATCTCAGCATATATTTCAGATCTCTGAGCCTCAATGCCGTTTCCATTAACGGTAACTGCAAGTACACGGCCACCGTTTGTAACCAGTTTTCCATCCTTCATGGCAGTTCCCGAATGGAATACCTTTATCTTGCTGTCGGGAGCATTCTCATAAAGATATCTGCTTCCACCCATCTCAAGTCCTTTTTTATATTCTTCCGGATATCCCCCCGACACACACACTACTGTGAGTGCACCATCTTTAGAAATCTCCATCTTCTCTCCGCTAAGGTCTCCCTTGGCAGCGGCAACAAGATGAGAAAGGAGGTCTGAATCTATCCTGGTCATTACAGCCTCTGTCTCAGGGTCTCCCATACGCACATTGTACTCAATCACATAAGGGTCGCCGCCACAGTTCATAAGGCCAATGAAAATGAATCCTTTATAATCTATATCATCTTTTCTGAAACCCTCAACGGTAGGCTTTATTATCCTCTCCTCAACTTTCTGCATAAACTGGGCATCGGCAAATACCACTGGAGAAACCGCACCCATACCTCCTGTATTCAGGCCTTTGTCTCCCTCGCCAATCCTCTTGTAATCCTTGGCCTCAGGGAGGATAAGGTAATCTTTTCCGGATGTAAGTACAAACACCGAAACCTCTATTCCCTTCAGGAACTGCTCTATCACTACGGTATTGCCTGCTGCACCGAATTTGCCTCCCATCATATTTCTCAGTTCAGCCTTTGCCTCCTCCAGCGAATCAATGATAAGTACACCTTTTCCGGCTGCAAGACCGTCTGCCTTAAGCACATACGGAGCCTCAAGCGTTGCAAGGAACGCATCTGCCTCCTCCAGTGTCTCCTTTGTAAAACTTCTGTATGCCGCAGTAGGGATATTGTGCCTTGTCATAAACTCCTTGGCAAAGTCCTTGCTTCCCTCAAGTTGCGCACCCTTTTTGCTTGGCCCCACAAAAAGCACATTCTTCAACTGGGGATCTTCTGCAAACATATCTTTAAGGCCAAATACAAGCGGATCCTCAGGGCCCACTATCACTATGTCTATTCCGTTCTCCAGAACACATTTCTTTATTGCATCAAAATCCTTAACCCCACCACTCACATTAGTTGCAATCTGGGCTGTTCCGGGATTTCCCGGAAGGCAGTAAAGGTTTGTACATTTTTCACTCTGTTTTACTTTCCAGGCAATTGCATGCTCGCGTCCGCCCGAACCAAGTACAAGTACGTTCATATAAATAAAGTTTTTAATAATATCCTATTGTTTTCTGTTCAAGCGCACAAAGCAGATTGTTTGCAAGCCTGCTCGCCCCAATCCTGAAAAGTTGCGGATTGAGCCACTCTTTACCAAGAATAGTATCAACAATTGCAAGATAGCATAATGCATCCTTAACTGAAGATATCCCTCCTGCCGGCTTGAATCCCACCTTCCTGCCACTCTTGAGCCAATACTCCTTAATGGCATTGCACATTACTATTGCGGCTACCGGGGTTGCTCCGGGCTCCTGTTTTCCGGTAGATGTCTTTATAAAATCCGCTCCTGCTTCCATTGCAAGCATTGCTGCCTTAGCAACCTTTTCAGTGTCTGTCAAAGCCCCAGTCTCCAGAATCACTTTCAGATGGGCATCACCTATTGCCCCCTTAATGGCCCTAATCTCTTCAGTAGCCCCCTCAAGATCTCCGCTCAAAAAGAGATTCAAAGGCAATACCACATCAACCTCATCTGCCCCCTGCTCCACAGCCATACGGCATTCGAGCAGTTTCACATCCAGAAATGTCTGTGAATTGGGGAATCCACCTGCCACAACTGCAACCTTTACTCCAGGCTCCTTAAGAAGGTGTTTAACTTCACCTCCCCATTTAGAATATACACAGATTGCTGCGGGAAGCGGATATTGCGGATATGAATCCTTAAATCCGTTCACCTTCCCCACAAATGATGCTATCCTCTCTCTGGTATCGGTTGTATTCAGGGTAGTAAGGTCTATGCAACCGAGACACAATGCAAGGTTGTCGGGAGTATTCCAATGCTCCAGATTGTCATGCACCCTTTTAAGTATCCTCTCTATCATGTTACTCCCTGTTTTTTGAATCCATAAGTATTGTTACCGGCCCATCATTTACAATGGTCACTTTCATATCTGCACCAAATTTTCCTGTCTGTATCCCTTTGCCCAAATCCTCCTCAAGTCTCTTTATGAACTTCTCATATATGGGGATTGCAATTGCAGGGGGAGCAGCCTTTATGTAAGAAGGCCTATTCCCTTTTGCGGTTGCAGCCTGCAGGGTGAACTGGCTGATAAGAAGTATATCCCCTCCAGCATCCTTTATACTGAGGTTCATCACCCCCTGGGCATCATCAAACACCCTGAGGTTCACTATCTTTTTGGAAATCCATGCAATATCGGTATCATCATCTGCCGCCTCTATACCAACCAGAACCATAAGTCCCTTGCCTATCTTCCCGATAACCTCGCTCCTTTCCATCCCCTCCTGTGGAGCAATTGCCACATCCGACTCCACCACTCTCTGTATAACAACTCTCATCTTAACCTCTTATTTGAATGTTGAAACCCTCTTCCTTCAATGGCGCCGCAATAGCCTCCATCTCCTCTACGGTAACTTTCTGCAGATTCTTTGCGGGAGTCTCCCTATCTATTGTGTACATCATCACCTCCCGTGGAGCCAGTTCCCTTACCAGATCCCTCCATTTCTCCACATGCTCCACATTTGTACAATCAATCTCCACACCATTCTCCACCCCCTTGAGAAACATTGTCTGGAGTATGAAATTATGGTTGAACAACTTTATATTCCCTATAGTCTTCTCCAACGAGTACGATTCATTTGGAATATTAATGGCATCCACCATCCATTCAATTGGAGAATCTATCTTGAGGATAGGATTGTCTACCTTCTGCAATGCCTCCCTCACCTGTACCTTTCCCAACTGGGTTGCATTTGTAAGCACCGACACCTTCGCCGACGGATACAGTTTGTCCCTCAACTGCAGGGTAAACTCTATAATCTGGGGAAATGCCGGATGCATTGTAGGCTCACCATTCCCGGAAAAGGTTATGGTATCCACCGCAACCCCCGCCGCACTCAAAGCATGCAGTTTTGAATCAAGAGCCTCATACACCTCCTCCTTTGTAGGAAGTGTTGTATCATTTTTACCGTCCTTGTTCCAGCCACACTCACAATATATGCAGTCAAAACTGCACCACTTCCCAAACTTTGGAAGCAGGTTTACACCCAAAGAGTTACCCAATCTTCTGCTCTTTATGGGACCAAAAACTATCTCATTAAAAAGTATTGTTGACATACTAAACCAGTCTCCTTGCAGTTGTTTTATCTGTTAATCTGAAATTGTCCCAATCTATATTGTCCAACAATACAACACCAGGGCTCTTGCCAGGTTCAAAACTGCCAAGTACATTATCTTTGCCCAACATCTGTGCGCCATTGGTACATGCCCACTCCAGAATCTCCTGTAAAGAAATATGAGGGAAATTCTTATGGATACACAAAATCTCATCTACCATTGAAAGTACAGTATTGCTTGAAAGACTGTCTGTACCCAGACATATTCTCAAGCCATTCTCCCTCATCAGGTCCAACGGAGGCAAAGCCCTGTGGATAAAAATATTGGAGAGTGGACAAATTGCAAAATAAGGGTTTGCAAGATGTCTCTTGGCATAATCAATGCTCTCCCTGTTAATAGCCACATTATGGACAAGAAGCACATTGCCCTCTACAGGTGACTGTCCAAATGTAAGAAGCCTGTCTATAAAATACATAAGGGCCGGTTTCCCTGTTACAGGAGGAGTACTGAGACCTCTCCCCTTATAATTCTCCGCCAAAGCTCCCGTACCGCTTATTATCAGTTCCTCCTCCTCACTGCTCTCCTGACTGTGGTATGAGAGGTATCCGCTCTTCAATCCTTCCTGTGCCGCCATAGCCAGCAGTTGGGGACTCATTGTATAGCACGAATGCGGCGTAATTGCAGCATCAATACCATACTCTCCAGCCACCTTTGCAAGATCCTTTCCCCCTTCAAGTACCTGTCCTGCATCCTCAGGCTCACTGCCAAAAAGTTCAAGGAAAGTTCTGGTGTACATAGGCGACTTGCTCTTGCAAGCAAAACTCTCGTCACAATTGCTTATATCAGCCATTGCGCTCACCCCCTCCCTGTACATCTTCTCCATCTGGCTCTCCAAAGCCTTTATTCTTCCCTCCTTGTCAACAGTATTCCTCAAAGCATTTATCTGATTGATGAAACCGCTCATACCGGTAGCCTGCTCAAAGGCTCCGGCAAGATGCGAAAGTTCCACATGACAATGAGCATTGGTAAATCCTGGGCACAGGATACCATTATAAAACTCAGTATCGGCACACTCCCCATCGAGGGCACCAATCTCCACTATTTCATCGCAATCGTTCAGAAGCAGGTACCCGTTCTTTATCGGTGAGCCTCCTCCTGCCGGAAAGAGATAATTTGCGGCGATCTTTCTCATTTCTCAAGTCCTCCTTATCTATTTTACTATCTACACTTCTGACAATGATTGACTTATACTCTCTATCGGGAGTACTGAGGACATTCTTCCACCACTGTGGGTTCTGCGGAATATCCACAATTGCAGAATCGGACATCCTCCATGTCTGTTTCAATTCATCCCTTAGTACCATCCATCTCACACCTCTCAGGAGTTTGTCATAGAGGAACTCTTCAGGCTTTACACTCCTTGCAGAATCAATAGCCCACCACACGTGCAGTTCCGACATGGCCTGCTTGTCCTGTGTCTCCTTAATAAGCCTCTTCAACGTCTTCTGTCTGGCTGTAAGCAAGTCCTTTGCATCCTTAAGGATATTGTTATAACTCTCCCCTTCCTGCATATAGTAATTCATGGATTTCTCATACATCTCCACGGTAAATCCATGCTTCTCCATTATTACAGGATACACCAACATGCTGTCTGCCTGCAATTTGAGACTTGGATTCACCTCCAGAAACTGGTCTGCCAGATACATCTCAGAAATGAGGAGTGCCATATCCTTTTCACCAATAATCCCTTCTTCCCTGCATCCCTGCAAAAGGGAAACAGCAAGCAGAAAACATAATACCTTTATGAATGTTGAAATACTGTACATACCAGAAAATATATTTTACAAAGGTAAATTTTTATTATTACTTTTGCCAATCCAAACCACGTATTTATGAGAATAAAACCGCCAAAAATAATAAGGAAACTCTTCCCAACTTTCATCTGGAATTTTCCCGACGAAAAAGATGGCATATTCCTCACTTTTGATGACGGCCCAAGACCCGAGGTAACCCCATGGGTACTTGATATTCTGGACAAATACAACGCCAAAGCCACATTTTTCTGCATAGGAAAAAATGTTGAGATGTTCCCGGAACTGTTTGAAGAGGTAAAACGCCGCGGCCATGCCGTAGGCAACCACTCATACAGCCATGTAAAAGGATGGGGGATGAAAACCGGAGACTATGTCCGTGACATAGACATTGCGGGTGACATGATAAAATCAAACCTCTTCCGCCCCCCATATGCCCGCATTGGCCCCAATCAGGCAAGGGTCCTGAATGAAAGATACCACCACATAATGTGGAATATCATAAGCAGGGACTACAACCGCAACATCAACGGCAATACCTGCGCCCGCAACGTAATCCCTTACCTTGAACCCGGTGCCATAATCGTATTCCACGACTCCATCAAATGCTCCCGCAACCTCTTTGAAGCCCTCCCCCAGGTACTGGAGGCCATCAAAGAAAAAGGACTTGTTTGCAAAAGAATAGAACTGTAGCGGTAGCAGTTTCTGTTGCAGTTTCTGTTGCAGTTTTCTGCAAAAATTTTTCCCGGAGGAGTTTTTTCTGGCACCTTGGGCACATTTTGGCAACCCAGTGTGCCCGCCGCACCCTATCCGGGAACAAAATCGCGGTACAGCAATAAAAAAGAGGCTGGCATAACGCCAGCCTTTGATGTGACCCCCAAAAGTTGGACGGTTTAACATTATTAAGAGGCCCTCTTAGATTGGAATAAAGCTCGGTATTGCACCGGGCTTTTTCCATTTAGCCTCAGTTTGATTCTATCATTATTGTAGTAGCGTATATACTT
>JAZNUM010000036.1:0-15467 GCA_045592325.1 Candidatus Egerieisoma sp. | reverse complement strand
ACAGGAACGGGCAACAGCAAGAGAAACTGCAATGGGCTCAGTACAGCCCAAAGCAGGTTTAACCTCTTTCTTTATAAGTTCAATTATTTCAAGTTCTCTCTGTAAATCCATAATGTATCAAAAGTTGTAATCCCGACAGATCGTAAACTTGCCGGGAAAATTAATGTTACTCCTCTTCAAAGAATTTAAGAATAGATTCAAACAGCCTATTCTTCACTACGTGAAAAGTATCCGCAGTCTCTATTGGGAAGCCCAAGCATACTGTTTTGTAGTCACCTTTATATGCAACTCCAGCAGAGATATTGTTGTCGGAATATCTGCATATTGTATATGCCTCCTTACATGCAGGGACAAGTGCATCAGGAGACTCAACACAGTATATCATATCATTCAATATTTGGTTGAAACGCAAGCCTCTGAGTTTCAGGTATGGATTTGCTACCGGTTTTATCTCTCCTGATTTGGAAGCATACTCGGTCATCCATTTGTATTTGAGGACATCCTTGGCAAAATTCATATCCTCTTCTGTTACGCCAGGGGCGTCAAACAAATCTGTAGCAATGTTTGCACCTGAAACAAGGAGATTGCCGCCAGCCTCGCAGAACTCCCTAATCTCTTTCTGCAACTGCTTAGGGAATACCTCATATTTGTAACCGTAAACACCACGGCCAACAACAGTCTTGCCCTGCTTGCCCATAATCATATCAACAATCCTGTAGTTGTTCATATCAACTTTTCCGGCTTTTACAGCACCTACAGAAGAAGATACAAAACTGTATCCGTTATGCATGATTGCCTTTCCATGAACATATGGATAGTTGAAAGTATTGCCGGCAACCACCCTGTCTTCATAATCTGAGTATGAAGCACCAAATCCTGGAGCATCATCATCCATCCAAGGGACCTCGCGGCGGAACTCATGCATATCGCCAATGTAAGACCAGTCTGCCTTGTATGGAACTCCCCTGTCCTTAATGTTATTGAAGCCTGCAAAAGTTGAATCGTTCTTCTCAAATACTGCAGGTCCTGCAACTCTCTCAAAACCGTTCACAATCATAACAGGTTTCTTGCCCGCTGTAACTGCAGCAGAAGAGAGACCTACAGAAAGTTCTTCTGAAGGGAATGAAGCACCACCGTCATTAATGGCTACAACCTTATAACTGTAAATTACATTAGGCATAATTGGAAGCACCACAGATGTATCTTTCACAACAACGCCATTGTCATATGAAGTACCGTTCTTCATGGTATAAACCACATATGCAGTTGGGTCTGCTGTAGGCTCCATAGAATCATAGACAGGGCTCCACTGCAACTTCACAGACTCATTGCCCTCAAGTTCTGCAGCAAAGTTCTTTACAGGAAGCGGCTGCACATTGTAAGGAAGTCCGCTGTCCATGCTCAGGTACTTGAGGATACCCTTATATATGGCACGGCTCACAACAAAACGGTAGGCAGGATCAAGGCCGTAGGTCATATCTGCAAAGTTCTGGTGAGAAAGGTGCTCAAGAAGCATAGAAGGGACGTCGGGAGTACGGGACTCTGCATAAGAACGGTCCCACAAACCTCTACGACTCCATTTTGGCTCAAAGGTTGCCCTTACGTCATCTACAATCTGGGTCTGGATGATATCTGTCATCTCACGTGCCCCCATCCTGCTCTTGCCGTTAGGGTATTTGTCAGAACCGTTGGAGTAACGGGTGTAGATTGCAAGTGTACCAACAATAGAATCGTCGGGGAAGGTACCTGCATCTGTATGGAATGCAAATGACATGTCAATTGGAATATTGTAGCCTGGAGCATCAGGTTTAACCTTGCTGCCGCCAATAAGGGCATTCACCCAACGGCCACGGCTCATATAGTCATCTGTATAGTCATTCTTCAAATTAGTATAAGAATAGATGCTGTCTGCAAAACCTGCCCACTGCAACCAGTATCTTGCACCCTCGGTAAAACGTGGATAACCGCTGGTAACTGCCTCAATATTATAGGATCTCTCCTGGGTAGGCTTTCTTGCAATATTACCCATTCCACCACCAAATTTAACGGCATCTGCAGTAACGGCAACGCCATCTTTGGTACTCAAATTTGACAGATACACACCCTCATTATCGCTGAAATTTGAGAATTTGAAGGATCCCAAATAAATCCAGGTTCCACCACCCATCTTCTGATTAACCTTGAACTTGGTCTCACCACCGCTATGCTTTACAGTGTAGAGGGCAGACTCAGTACTGTTAGGCAATGTTTTGTATGAAACATAAACTGCACACTCCTTACCATAGAATTGTGCATGTGGAATCCATTTGGCAACACTCTCCACAGGCTGTTTCTTACCTTTAGCAACAACGCCCTCGGCAACCCTGTAGGTACCCATGACAAAAGGATTCTCTCCATGGAGATAACTTTTTTGCGGGTTGGCAAAGCCACCTTCTCCGCTGCTCCATGCTTTTGCTCCCGACAATTCATCATAGCCACCCATCAACTTGTCATTATCTACGATGTACTCATAACTGTTGATATCCCTCTCTCTTGGAAGAAGCACATTTGCACCTGCATTCTCAAGCATTGGAACAAGGAACGGAACCACATAACTCTGGGTGTAAAGGTCCTCTACGGTCTGGAGGATACGGGCCCTCTGCCACTCCCATCTCTCGAGAGACTGCTCATAATACCAGCCGTGGCTCTGCCACAAGGCAAGATGGCGGCCATTGAGTCCATAATTGATATCGTACGGACGGGAAAGGTTCTGCACCAGCACTGGGGCAGGATTCTTTACCTTCTTTACTTTCTTTGGTTTTGCAGGCATCCTGTAATTCTCCGAGTAGAACTTGGATGCCAGTTCCTGCAAAGTTGATCCATTGGCAGAAACGGTAACATTCATCCCCTTGTATTCATCGGGAAGAAGGGTATTTACAATGTTGTAGATATCCTTTACTGTATTGTCCCTGAAATAATAGTCACTTGTAAGTTTGTTCAGGTGGATATTTATGTTCTTGCCGTCAATAACAGCCGAATCAACCCCTACCCTAACAACAATGGAAGCCAACGGCTCAAGGTAGGTATCCAACGAATCTGAAAGTTTTGCAAAGGCCTCACGGTCTTTAACTACAGTTTGTGAAAATGCCTGGGTAAAAAAAACAAGCATTACAACTGCCAAAAGGGATAATTTTTTGCTAAACATTTTTATTACTATTAATTTTGCACAAAGGTAAGAAAAATACAACTACAATATAAACACACTAAAACAAATACCATGGAAAAATTGACAATTGCCAATCTCCCTACCAAGATTGAAAAACTTGAAAGGTTATCTGCGGAATGGGGAACAAACCTCTATATCAAAAGAGACGACCACACCGGTTCAGAGATATCGGGAAACAAAGTAAGGAAATTGGAATATGTGGCAAAGGATGCACTTGAAAAGGGTTGCAACCTTCTTATAACTTGTGGTGGTATCCAATCCAACCACTGTAGGGCAACCGTTGCCGTAGCAACAAAACTCGGACTGAAATCTGCTGTTCTGCTACGTATCTCAGAGGAGCCGCCTGTAAAAGGAAACTACTTCCTCGACAAACTTATGGGAGCAGATGTAAAATTCTGTACCAGACCCGAATACAGCAATAGCAGAGGCGAAATTATGGAGGCAATGGCCGAGGAATACCGTGCGCAGGGCTACAAGCCATACATCATTCCTGAAGGGGCTTCAAACGATATTGGAACCCTCGGTTACTACAACTGTATGAACGAGATTGTGGCTCAGGAGAAAGAATTGGGCATTGAGTTTGACACTGTAGTGGTGGCTACAGGTTCAGGCGGAACAGCGGCCGGACTGCACCTTGCAAACGAATTGCACGGCTACGGCAAACGTGTGGTAAGCATGGCAGTATGCGATGACATTGAGTACTTTACAAACATAATAGACAACATTTCAAACGGCGCTCTTGAATATCTTCCTGAGTACAAAGGAGCATCCCTGAAACGTGAAAACATTGAAGTAATTGACAAATATGTAGGACTTGGATACGCAATCAGCAGACCTGAGGAACTTGAATTCATCAAAGATGTTGCACGTACCGAGGCTGTAATTCTGGATCCTGTTTACACAGGTAAAGCAATGTATGGCGTATACAACGAACTCAAAGAGGGCGGTGCACTCGTTGGAGCAAAGAACATCCTATTCATCCACACTGGTGGAATGTTTGGTCTGTTCCCTGTAAGCGAGCAATTTGAGTGGTAAATATATAATACCATGAAACTATACCGGAAATATAATATAATACTGGTATTGGTTCTATCATTGTTTTCGTGCCAAAAGGAAGAAGTGGCACCAAACAATACAAAAAAAGATTCCATCACATTTTCAATAAGCGGAAATACCGGTGGCGGTCAGTCATATTCTGTATCCACACGCGCTGCCGGAGAACCGCTTGTACTTGTAAGTGAAGATGGAACCGATTCTCTAGTATTCCAATTGACAGTAACCGATACTGTCCAAACTAAAGGGACCAGTGTCACAACCGACAATCTGGCAGAACTTTGCGCAGATAATTTGGCAATAATGGCATATTATCAAAATGTAAAGTTCATAGACGATGTGCTGGTATTTGAAAACGATGGCAGTGCCCGTACAAGCACTGCCAGTTACTGGCCAACCGCAGAAGATGCAAAGGTTGATTTCTGGAGTTTCCATCCTAAGGATATAGCCGGCAGCAACAATATAACAATAAGCAATGATGCTGACTCCCCTTACTTTTCATTCCACTACAATCAGGAAAATGAGAATACTGGTATACTTGCAGATGTAACAGATCAGCATGATTTGTTCATGTCATATACCAGACAAGGGAAGGATGAAGGTTCAGTAGAACTGAGTTTCATACATGCGTTGTCAGCAATAAAGTTTGCCGCCGGCAAAACCCTTTCCGGTAAAATTGAGAACATACAGATTTCCAATATCCACGCAAAAGGTACCCTCACATACACACCCAATGGCGTAACCAAACTGGAATGGGAACTTGATGATGAGACATCCACTCTCAACCAGGACTTTGCCGAGGTTATTGATGAGAACCTCAGCGGTGATTTTGCCCAGTCCATAACAAAGGAGATTGAGAAAACCACATTCATGCTGATACCGCAGTCCTTGGAAGGAAAGGTTCTTACAATAAAATACCGCAAAGAAGGGGAAACGGAGGCAAGGACTTATAATGTCAACATGCCTGCAGGAAAATGGGAACCGGGCAAGGCATATACATATAACTTGACCCTGATGGATGGCTTGGGGATTGACATTGATATCATTGACGGTGCAAAAATCAAAAATACCCATAACAAACCTTGCTACATAAGGGCTATGATACTTGGCAATTGGGTAGATGAAGAGGGCAATATTGCTGCTATCTTTAATCCCGACGAAATAAATTTGAAAATAACTTCAGGAAACAGCAACTACCGGCTGAATGCCAATTGGGAAACTTATTGGTTTTACGATGCTGCAACTGATATATACTATTATAAAAAGCCGCTCCTTAAATCAGAATCTACAGCAGCAAACCTGTTTGACCAATTCACCAATCCAAAGCCTAATACAGAAGGTCTGAAACTGGATTTTACAGTTCTTGTACAGGCAGTTGAGGCAGAAACAGCCAAAACTTCTGTAACAGCAGCATGGGGAAATGCCATTGCAGCCCAATTGGAGAGATTGAATAATTAAATTAAAATGCCATGAAAAATAGAATATTGCCCAAATTTTTCATCGTTATATTTTTATTCATAACAGGCAACATATCTGTTTGGGGACAGGAAGAAATACATTTTGACATTTCTAAAAGCAGTGTATTGCTTTCTGACTCAAATTACTCAGGTAAAAACAGTAATGGAGAAACAGTCTCAGGTGAACATAATCCTGCAAACAAATATATAATTACTGGAACTACCACAAATTATTTCATACGTGTAGGAGATCCAGGAGAAACTGAATTTGTTACCAAGAATTTTATAATCTATTTGAACGGGGTAGATATTAGAAGAAGCGGCAAACAGGGTTGTGCTTTTGGTGTGTACAACAAAAATGAAAGCGTAGTTGCTGTAATACTTAAAGATGGCTCCAAAAATATACTTTACAGCGGATATAATAGGGCTGGCCTTGAAAAAAGCGGAGGCGCCTCTGCCAATGGCACATTGCTGATTACATGTGAAAAAGGTTATGATAAATGGTTAGTCGACAATACCCAAGGTCATACTGAAGGAACTTACAACGAATCTGCATGTGACAATTCTTGTGGATATCTGGATGCAAGAAGTGGGAATGCATGGTACAAACCTGGTGTCAATACTTATTATCATGCTGGAGCAGGTATCGGAACATGTGGAGAAGGTACAGGCGGATCAAACAAGCCAGGTGAAAATGCCGGTAATAATGCATTGGTTAATCTCACTATTGCCGGCGGAAACATAACAGCAGCAGGGACTTGGGGTAACACAGGAGGTTCTTCCGGTGGGGGTGCGTCTATAGGTACAGGATGTGCACTGGATCAAGATTTAATTGCAGGAACCGTAAGTGGCTTAAAAATTACAGGAGGAAACATAAACGCATACAGAATGGACAATTCTGCTGCATGTATAGGGGGCGGATACCGTAGCGGTTACGTTACAATGGATATCTACGGAGGAACAATAAAAGCCAATAATATAGAATTGAACAGCAGTAATGTTACCAAAATGCGTGCTCCAGCCATAGGTGGTGGCGGTGGAGGAAACACGTCTGAAAGTCCTGCTGGAGCAACGGTTCATATTCATAATGGAAAGATTGAAGCATCGGGGCACTATGGCTCTGCCATAGGTTCAGGAGCTGGTGGAAGTGCCGGTCATGGACAGAATGCCATCATAATTATTGATAATGGAGACATTACAGCAACAACCACTAAAGGTGATGGCAATGGTTGTGGAGCCGCTATTGGAGCTGGGGGATCATTAAGTTCCGGATATGCCGGAAATGCCGATATAACAATCAATGGTGGCAAAATCATTGCAAATTCAGAGTTGGGAGCCGACATTGGTGGTGGAGGTACAAACAGCACACGTACAGGCGATTATGGAGGTGAAGGCTTAGTCACTATTACAGGCGGAGATATAACAGCCAATACCGGTGGCATTGGAGGAGGAAGAGCAAACAAAGGAAAGGGTGGCAATGCAGAAATCATCATTTCGGGAGCAGAAACTAAAATCACTGCCCAATCTATTGGTGGTGGCCGAAGTAAAACAAATATTGGCGGCAATGTAACACTGACAGTAAATGGTGGAGTATTGAATGTCACAGATTATATTGGCGGCGGTATTGGAGGTGCAAACAGTGACATGATAGGATGGGCAAAGGTTTACATTAACGGCGGTACAATTTCCGGCAGGACAGTAATGAAAGCCAGTGCAACCGATGGCTGTGTGTTTGAGATGAGTGGAGGTACACTTACTTCCAAAATAACAGGCCAGCCAGGCGGTGCTGTATATATGATTGACCCCAATGGAGTGGCTACTCTCAGTGGAGGTACAATACAAAATTGCCAGGGGACAACCGGCGGCGCTGTATATATGACCGGCGGTACATTTACAATTTCAGGAACCGGTCAGATGATAAACAACAAGGCAACCCAAAATGGTGCAGCTTTGTATCTGGCAGGTACCGGAGAAGTTTATGTAAAGGGTGGTAGCATTACCGGAATAACTGATGAGAACTTTGAAGCCATTTATATGTCAGGCGGTAAATTCAACATGTCCGGCGGAAACATAGCAAATTTCAAAGGGGCAAAAAGTGGGGCCGTCCTAATGGAAGATGGAACTTTTACCATGACAAACGGCTTGATTGACAATTGCTCCGGAACAGAAGGCGGTGCAATATACATGTCGGGAGGAAAGTTTGACATATCTGGTGGTACCATTTCAAATTGTAAAGGGACCCAAAGTGGCGGTGCTGTATATTTGGCAAAGGGAACTTTTGATATTTCGGGCAATGGAGCCATCAAAGGCAACAGTTCAGCAGATGGAGGTGCCGTTTATCTGGCTGGTGAAGGCACCCTGAATATTAATGGCGGTACTATCAACGGCAATGAAGTAACAAATGCCGGTGGTGCAATTTTCCTTACATCCGGAACATTCAACATGAATGCAGGAAAAGTTGACGGGAATAAATCGTCGGGAGGAAATGGTGGAGGAATATACATCAAAAATGGAACAGTAAAACTGCTTGGAGGTGAAGTAACGGGAAATGTTGCAATAACCGGTAAAGGTGGCGGTTTTTATGTTGCCGGTGGAGATGTAACACTGTCAAACGGTTCAATTGCCGCAAATAAAGCCAAACTGGCCGGAGGAGGACTCTGCCTGGAAGGCAATGATGCAAACAATAAAGTAACTGTTGCAGTAAACGGATGTACATTAACAGAGAATGAAGCTACAGACGGTAATGGCGGAGGTATCTTCCTTTCAAATGCGGCGATGACATATAATGGAGGTATTCTTACTTTCAACAAGGCACTTGGTACAGGTGAATTTACAACAGCATATTTGGCAGAAGCAAATTCCATTAAAGGTGTAGGTGGAGGTATCTATATCTCCAGCAATTCAAAACTTGATTTTGGAGATTTCAGCAAATTGGGTGTCTATGCAAATAGTGCAGATATGGCGGCAGATGACCTTTTTGCAAATGGAAACAACACCTCACTGCTATTGCCGAATATTGCCAATATGAGTTTGCAGAACTATGCCGGCAATGCTCAAGGTCTGGGTTGGTATGAAGATTACTTCAAGTTGGACACACAATATAACATAAGCAATATAGCAAAAGGAAATACAGCGCTGAGTTCTTTTGACAACCGTTTTAGAGATGCCAGACTATTGGGCATTGAATATATGCGGTTGTATGACTTTACTGAAGAATCAAAAGAATTGAAAAACTGCTATATATCTCTTGCCTTAGGATTCCTGTTTTCTGACCTGACTATAAGAGTGGCAGGGCTCAAGCCTAATGAAGTCTGCATTTTCAATGTTCAGGGAACTGCGGAAAACGGGAAATACAGATACAGGGTACCGGTTTATGGAACATCAAACCAATATGATGAGCAAAAAATTGTAAAACTGCCGGTTGACAAGTATACCGTTTCACTTTTACAAGGTTGGCCTTGGGCATATAACGGACCTTCAGAAGGGTCAATAACCAAAATGAACAGCGAGGATGGGGGCATATATATGTTCAACGTTGAACATAAGGAAACTTCAATAACCCATGATGAAAATAAAACCTCAATTAAAATGAAATAAAACGAAGGTTTATTTTTTTAGTTTTACAAAAAAGTTTTATAATTTTGTTTCCTGCTTAAATACACTAAAATATCATGCTCTGTGTAGTAAAAAACAACATCAAGCAAGCAATATTGCTGGCAATTCTGCTTACAGCTGTTTCATTCAACTGTAATGCACAAAGGGTGGCTGTTTCAACAAACGCCATCTACTGGGGTATGTTGTCCCCTAACCTGAGCGTAGAACTGGGTTTGAGCAGACACAGCAGCGTTTCCATGGAAGCTTCCGCACTTCCATGGAATATAAACGACAAATTCTCCATTGCACATCTGAGTGTTGTACCGGAATACAAATACTGGTTTACAATGCCGTTCTACGGACACTACACAGGTGTGAATGCCCTATATTCGTCTTACCAAAGGGTAAAGGACTCCGTTGAGAAGACAGGCAATATTGTTGCCTTGGGTGTATCTTACGGATACGCCTTCATCATCAACAAACGGTGGAACATTGTTCCACACATTGCCATTGGTGGAGGTATTGACTTCAGTTCCGGAAAACGTGAATTTGTATTTGTTCCAACAAAAGCAGGCATTAACCTTCAAATGGTAATCAAATAATGAAGATAAAATCCCTCATATCCATTCTGGTAATGCTTCTGGCCTCGGCCCAGATGCTATTGGCACAACATGAAATAAGGATCCAGGGTATTATAAGGGATCTTGCAACAGGAAAACCGATTAACAACGTACAGATACTCCGTAACGGAAACATTTTGACATCTACAGACATAGATGGCAAATACTCATGTTTTGTACCGAGCAATGCAAAACTTCTCCTCTACAACCCTGACTACAACGATTACGAACTCTCCGTAGACAACCGTCAGATTATAAATGTGAGCATGACTGAAAAACTCATTGAATTGGGAGAGGCAATCATTGTGGGAAAAATGTCAAAAAAGACAATTGTTGTGGACCAGACTGAACTTGAAGTTATAGGAAACTACTTCCACCTAAAGACAAAATTCAGGGTACCGAAACAGATTTTCACTCCCGACAAGAGGTTCATTGTACAACCTTCTCTACATAATGTATCAAAAAGCAATGTAGAATTCTTCAGACCGGTGGTAATAGATGGGACCGTCTACACTTTGAACAGGGAGAGGGTTGCAGGATTTGAAGAGGAGAACGACATTCTGGAGCCATATATTGCGGACTATACCCTTGACAAGACTGGCAACATATACTCATATCACGACTCAATCTTTGTAAACAGGGAGTATTTTAAGGATGATTTCAAGGCAGAGTGTTATTTGGCTGTAAACGCCAACTTTGAAAACCCAAGAAAGGATTTTCTTGACACCGTAACAATTGCAAGGGGTACACAGAACCCGTTAAGGTTCCTTGATTACAGCCTTAAACCTCTGGATTTGAATGATACAAGCCTGATACCGAAACCGGAGATGAAGCTTGTAGCCTCAAAAGGTATCTCAAAGATAGGTTTCATTGTAGGTAAGGCAGAAATAGACAGGAGCAATCCTCAGAACGAAATTGAGATGAATGCCATTAAGGAGAAACTTGCTGCAATTGTAAATGACAGATTTGCTACACTCAATGAGATAACAGTAATTGGATATGCATCTCCAGACGGAGTATACAGAAGCAATGCCCTTTTGGCCCAAAGACGTACAGACTTCATGCTCAAGGAGATTCTCAACTCCCTTCCTAAAGAGATAAGAAGTTATGTAAAGGTTAATTCCATGTCTGTTGTTGAGCCTTGGAGCAACCTTATACCGCTCCTGAGGGAAGATTCATTGCCATCGGCGGACTACCTTCAGGAACTTGTAGTGAAACACAAAGACAACTACGCCCCTATCCACGGTGCCATGTTGAGACTGCCTGAGTACAGGCCGGTAATCTACAAGCAATATCTGCCAAAACTCCGAAGAGTGGAATACGAAATCAACCACTCAATGTTCAGAAACCTTACAACACCTGAGATCTGGGAGAGGTTCAATAGTGGTGAAAAGGATATCTCAAGATATGAATTCTGGCAGATGGTTGAATCATGCACATCTGAACAGCAGAAAATTGAGATGGAGAGGCTTGCACTGAAGATGTACCCTAACTTTGTACTCCTTGCAAACAGGGAAGCCAAGAGACTGCTTGAAAAAGACTCAATTAACTATGATATCCTTGGTGCATGTATGGGCAGAGGTATTGAAACTCCTATGGAAGTTACATACAACCAGGCGCTGATGGCACTCAAGGATGGAGAGGTGGAAATGGCAGACTCACTCAATATGTACATTCCGGAAGGACCAGAGACTTCATACCTGAAGGCAATAATTAATACTCTTAACGGCCATTACGACAGGGCATATCCTTATATGGCCTCTATGGGAGGGCTGAATGAAGTTCTCATTCTATTGTGTATGGGAAGGAACAAGGATGCAGATGCCAAGATGACAGCACTGCTCGAGGATAAAGCGAACTGGGAAAAGGCAAATTATTGGTACGTAAAGGCTATATGTGCAAACCGTCTCGAAGACCTCAGTTGGGCCATGACAGCCCTTGAGCAGGCAATAACACTTGACCCGAGTCTCATAGAGACAGCAAGGCTCGATTCAGACGTATTGGATATAATAGAGATAATAGCACCAAAAGAAGAACAGGGACAGACACAGAATCAGTAAAATGAAGAGAAGGTTCATCATATCTACGGTATTGGCAGCGATATCAATATTGCTCCCAGGCACTTGTATGTATGCACAGGTGAAAGGCTCCCCATTGAATGACAAAAATGCAATCGACTACAGATATCAGAAATTCCAAAACAGGTTGCCTCGCTTCGCAGACAGCATAAAATTCCAGGACAGGTTCTACACTACTTTCAGTGGTGCCATAGAATCCAACTGGGAGGAGTCGCAGCAATTGGGAAAATATCTCACCCAATGGCATGGTAAACTCACATTGGGTTACAGAATGTCACCTGTTCATGCTGTAGAGTCCGATTTCATATACTCCAATGCAAAAGGTAAAAAGAACTGGGGTGTCAACCTTAACTATGCAATGAACATCAACAACTTTGCAACAAGGAAAGACAACCACAACAGATTGGAGGCGATATTTGTATCCGGACTGTCATACAGGAGAACAACAGAGAACCATTATGGTGTAAATGCCGGATTGAGGCTCCAATACAACACCGGACTTGTTACAGGATTCTTTGTAGAGCCAAGGCTGAGTGTCCTTACAGCCCGCAAGGATGTAACAAATCCTATAATTACCCAGCCTCAGATATCATTCGGATTCACACTCCGTTACCACACACCAAGATACTATGCATGGGATTACATAACCCCTGTAGCAATTAAAACAAACTTGCTTTACGATGCGGCAACTGCACTGAATGTCGGTTTGGAGGTTCCAATCAGGGACAAATGGTCACTCTCATTTGAATTCATAACTCCATGGTGGAGCAATTATGACAAACAGCGTTACTTCCAGTTGCAGCATGGAAGCATGGAGGTAAGGTATTGGATGGGCAATCGGGAAGACAAGCCACAACTTACCGGATGGTTTGCAGGTATAACTGTGGGTGGTGGTATATATGACTTCATGTTTGAAGACATAAACGGTATACAGGGAGAAGTATTCAATGCCGGTATAATTGCAGGATATGCCCACCCAATCAATAAGGAAAAGACTCTCAGACTGGAATATGCTTTAGGATTGGGATACCTTACATCAGACTATGTAAAATATTGGTGGGATGGATATGACTACTCGCTTATAGCACCTAGCCCACAATCATGGAACTATAGTATATTCGGTCCTATAAAGGCTCAGGTATCATTGGTATACTGGCTTAAACTAAGATCAAAAAGAGGAGGCAGAATATGAAAATGAGAATGATCATATTGCTTGCAGCCCTTGTGGCAATGGTTTCATGCCAAAGAAAGGATTTGCTTGAACCAGGGCACCGCCATGGAGAGAAGATTCCGTTGAACATTCTTCTCGACATGGATATGGAAGTAGAAGATGGTGTCTATTTTGACTCCCTGTACTACAGCAACCTGCTCAATACAGCAAGGACAGCCACTGTAATAACCTACCCTCTTGATTTGGATGTGCCTGTAGAAACACATGTGCTTGACTCATTGAGTTCATACATATGGCTGCTCCCTGGAACATACAATATGCTTGTATACACCTCAGACTTCCATGAACTGGACGGTATATTCTATAAAAACCTGAGGGATCCATACAAGGCAGAGGCTTCAACCAACCAGGTAGAGACAACAAAAGATGATGCACTGGTAAAGAGTTTTGACATAAGTGACCCGGACCCTCTGTATGCAAGACTGCTTGAAAACGTAAAAATCAGAAAGCGCAGGGATACAACCATAAATACAACAGTGGATCCATTGAGTTACAGATACTGGTACGAAGTAAACGTAGAGGGCTTGGAATACATAACAGAGGCATACCTCAAAATAGACGGAATGTACACAAACGTATTCCTGGCAGACGGTTCACACAGCGAAGATGAATACGCTACCCAACGCGCTCCTGCAACAATACACAAAGATGAAAACAAAATCAAAGGAGAATTCTTCTCATTCGGACCTCACCAGGACGATGACATAAAGAACTCAATGGTACTCACCTTTGTAAACGGCAGAACCATCAGTGTACAACTGGATGACATATCACCTGAAATAAAAAGGCTCAAACGGGGTGGCGAAATAATAATCACCCAAAAGATTGTAATCAACGTAGGTGACGACGGCTCCGGATTTGAACCTATTGTAGATGAATGGGAAGAAGAGGAGACTGTAATACCTATTTAATTGGACAAAACAAACTAGATAAAATAAAATAAAATAAAATAAAATAAACTAAACACACATAAACTTAAAACAATTCTATTATGAAACGGCTCATTCTACTGGCTACTATGGTAGCTGTTCTTGCAAGCTGCGAGAAAACCGAAATCCAAAACGAAGTACTGACCCCTATCGGCTTCTCATCTAATGTTGGCAAACAAACCAAAGCGATTGTTGATGGTACAACCTATCCAGGTAGTCAACCTTTTGCAGTCCTTGCATATAGCCATCAGGGCAACACTGTAACAAAGGTTATGGATAATGTAGAAATAAGGAAACAGGACGGAGACTGGAAAGCATCATCAGGAAAATATTATTGGCCAAACGATGCTACCACAACAATGAATTTCTATGCTTACTCTCCAGCAATTTATGCTACAGCTCCTGCTGACATAGAGAATCACATGAAAATGAATGGTACAATTACTGCTGAAGCAACAGATGCAAATGGCATAAACATAACTAATTACACTCATACTAATATGTATGTAGACTTTATGGTAGCAGACAATGTGACTGGAGCAACATATAGCGATCAAAATGGTAATGTTACAGGAACACCTGATAAAGTACCAGTAGTATTCAAGCATAAAATGACTCAGATATTGTTCAATGTAAAACTTAACGCTGAATACACAGGTGTTACATTTACACTAAACAGCATTACCTTGAACGATATCCAAAATCAAGGAGTAGTAACTTCAGGAAATCTTACAGCAAAAGACGCTAGTACAACAACAGATTACGTAGTATTCCCAGCTAAAGCCACAACTGATGAAAATGGAGCCCCTGGCCTTCCTAATGATCAAACTGGCACATTAGAACTTTCTACTACAGCAACTGGATACACAACCAGTGGTATTATGCCGGTAACAATGATTCCTCAAGACATTAATGGCAAACAAATAACAGTTGTATATTCAATTGAAGGAACAGGTGTAGCAACTGAAACTGTAACTAAGACAATTGATCTTCCTACTGCGATAGCGTGGGCCGCAAATAAAAAAATCACTTATGCCCTTACTATAGGACTTCATGAAATTTTATTTGAACCTAGTATAATTGATTGGAATCCAGAAAGTTATGATTTTTCTGTAATATATTAATCTTTATACAAGAAAATTCTTATTATAATAAAAATGTAGGTGACTAATAAGTGATTTAGTCACCTACTTTCGTATTTATATGGATATGACAACAGTGGCGGTAGGGTAAGTTTGGCTTGGTTCCGTCGGAACGAGTTCCGACTTCATCCCTCCCATCGCAAGCGATGGGCCCCTCC
>JAZNUM010000035.1:0-11338 GCA_045592325.1 Candidatus Egerieisoma sp. | reverse complement strand
TTCAATATAGTTCACACTAAAACCATTTTCAAGCATATGCATATACTTCAACCGTGCTGCATAATCATGAATTTTTCTCTTTTTATACATAACAAAACCCCGAAAGTTTTTTGTCTAACTTTCGGGGTTCATGTCACTTTTTAGTCAGCCTCTTATTATATGGCAGGAGGGAATGCTACAAACCTGCAGACCTTTTCTTGTATTCAGCAATGCATGCATCAAGACGCTCGTGGGCGGTAGTGTCGCCAGGAACGTTGTGTGAAGGGTGGATGTAAAGTTTTACACCTCTCTCCTCAAGAATCTCTGCAACTGTACAGATGGTCATCCATACTGTGGTTACCGATGCCATGGTTGAAAGGGGACCAACTTTGTCCTGGTGCTTTTTCAACTGGCAAGATGCATCAACTATAGGGCAGCAGGTGTCAACTACATAGTCTGCAATCTGGAAGAGGTTCTTGCCGCAAGAGTGGCGTGGAACCTTGTTGCCTGTCTCAGAAGCAGAACCGAATACGATAACTTTCATTCCGCGTTTTTTTGCCTCCAGAGCCACATCAATGTTCACTGCATTGATACCGGTGTGAGAGAAGATCCATACAACATCCTTCTCGTCAAAGTTCCAGCTTTTCATGATTGACTGGCCGTAACCCTCGGCCCTCTCCAGCCACAGGAACTGATGGATACCCATCTCACCTGTAATGTGGGTGAAGAAGGTAAGTGGAAGTTCACAAAGGGGGTGGAACCCTACAAAACCGCCAATTCTCGGATACATCTCCTCAATAGGGAGGTTTGCATGACCACAACCGAAAGTGTGCACCCAACGGCCTGCCTCAATGGTGTCTGCCATTACTTCTGCCACTTTTCTGATGTTTTCCATCTGAGTTTCCTCAATCTTGTCCATAACGCTTATAGCGTTCTGTTTCCATTCTTTTGCTAACATTTTCTGAATATTTTAGATGTCCAATACTATTTCTTTGAAAGTTTTGTTGCTACAGGTACCAGTACCATCATAACGGCTATGCATATTATAAGGGTAATTGGCAAAGTGCCGTAGTTGGCAGCATCATATTGTACTCCAATGAACTTGTTGCCAAGAGACTGGCCGCAGAGTCCAATGAACATTGCAATTGAAAAGGCTGTGCCGCTCAGATCCTTGAATGCACCTCCAATGTAGTTGAGCACTACAGGGAATGTCGCCCCTGCTCCAAATCCTATAAGTACCATTGCTGCGTACGCTGCAATTGCAGATGACGAATCGGCCAGGAACAGCACAACTCCAGCAAATGCGATTGTAAGATAAAGGTACAATGTTTTGAGTTCCCTGAGTTTCTGCATTATGTTTCCCAATGGGAGCCTGCCTGCAAGCATTCCAATTGTGAACCATGTCATGGCAAGTGTTGCAGTGGCATTGTCCATTCCTCCGGTATTGGTGAGGTATTGTACTGTGAAGTTGCCGCTTGTCCCCTCAAAGGCGCACTGGAAGAAGAGTACAACTGCAAACAATATGAGTGCAGGATATTTGAGCAGCCCAAGGGATTTTGAAACAGATACATTCTCCTGCGGTTTGGCCTTAGGGAAGGTGATGAAGAAGAATGATACTATAAACAGTGCCATAACCAGTGAAACTGCGTTCAGCGGAATTCTGTAGTCGGGAATAAAATAGTTCAGCAAGGTCCATCCGAGGGCTCCTATGCAGTAGAATGCCCCGAGCAATCCAAGACGGCCTCCACGTTTGTTGTCATCGTATATGTCAGATACAAGGGCATTGGTTTCCCCGTTGAGAATGCCGCCTCCAATACCCAGCAGGAAGATGGAGGTGTGCAGCAGAGGAAGGTCACTGAATGTTGCAAGCCCCTGTACTCCTGCCAATGCAAACAGCGATGCAAGAATAAGGAGCCATTTGTACCCGAATTTGTCAACTATAGGGCCAAACAGGACTGTTCCTATGATTATACCTACGGACATTGTTGAGGGGAGGGCATTGGCCCCCTCCACCATTGCATTTAGGGGGCCAAGGATTGGTCCCAATGAAAGCATTGTTACCCCAAAGAACGACATGCCGGCACATGCGGCTGTAAATATGGGGGCGGTTGAGAGTCTTTTCTCCATATTTGTGTGTTTATTTCTCTTTAAATGATTCTCTTATGGCCAGATATGCTGCTCCGTAAAGGGCTGCTTCTCCGTCAACTTCCGAGGCACTGAATTTTACCTGCTTCATTGAAATTGGCTGCCCCCATTTGCACGCCTCGTCATATATTCTTGGGATAAATTTTGCTGCAGGGCCAAATACACCCCCTCCAAAGATGAATTTCTCAGGATTGAACAGGCTTACCAGATTTGCGGCACCCATTCCCCACATCTCTATAGCCTTGTCAAGCACTTTGCGGGCAATGTGGTCTCCCTCTTCATATGCTGCAAATACATCGCGGGAGGTAACCTCTTCAGCAGGTTTTCCCGATAAGACTCCATTGTAGTTCTTCTCGCAACGGAGAGCCTTCTGAGCCTGTAGGGCAATGCCGTTCCCCGAAGCATAATGCTCAAAACAGCCGCAAGGGATATAATCTTCGTGATACGGGTTCTGTAGGGCCATCCATCCTGTAGCGCCCACAATGTCGCTATGGCCGTGCAGTACATGTCCGTCTATGAGAATTCCCCCGCCAATGCCGGTGCCCACTGCAAGATATATTACGTTCTGGCACCCTTTTGCACCACCTTTCCAAACCTCACCAAGTACATAGCACGTGCGGTCGCTCTCTATGCTTACTTTTATTTTTGGATTTTGGATTACGCTTTCAATTCTCTTCTTGAGGGGATAGTTGTCCCAGCCCGGGATATTGGGGGCCCAAACGGTATCCTTTTTGGAATAGACAATGCCCGGGACGCATACCCCAATGGATTTTATATTCTTTCTGGGGTTCCTTTCAAGCAGGGTGAGGATAACTTCATTTACCAGTTTGCCCACTTTGTCGCCTTGAGCCCCACCGAGCAGTGCAACCTCTTTGTCCTTCATGTTGCCAAAGCGGTCGAAAATGGCGGCAGCAACCTTTGTGCCGCCCAAATCAACTCCAATTACAGCCATATCCAGCGGTATTTTAAGTGTATTCAACAGCACCTGCAAGTTAGCAAATAAACTCCAATGTGGGTCTCTTTTTTTTTACTTTTTCCCCTCCTGCATGAAAAGTTCTTCCTTTATGAAGGCAATCTCATCTTTGGCCAGATTCCATGTGTAGGACCCCTCTTTTCCCAGAGAAAGGTATCTTTCATAGTATTTGAGGGCATTCCTGTAATCTCCTGCAACCCTTAGGCAATACCCTATACGGGCATAGAGTACAATGTGTGACGGGCCGTATTTGAGAGCCTCCCTGTAGAATTTTACAGCAGTTTTCAGATGGGTATCATTAATCCTAATACCGGTAGTCGTGTTGTTCTGGCGCATTCCCATGTCATAGTACATTTCTCCGCGTGTGGAATATATTCCGTACATGAGGGAGGAGTCCGGGAGGACAAGTTTTACAACGGCATCAAACAGGGAGTCTGCAACCTCCACTTTGGCCATTTTGCTGTTGCAGTAAGCCCTGTTGTAGAGGAAGTCGGTGTTTTCTGCAATGCGCGGATCTTCATTTTGAGCCATGACGAAACAGTCGTCTGCAATATGGTGTTCCATCTTCCCCATTTTGCACAATCCCATATAGTAGTATCCCGACGATTTGTCGCATCCGTACTCCACACTCCTGCGGAAGAGATCATATGCTTCATCCCATTTCTTCATATTGTACAGGACAAGCCCCTTGATGGGATTAATTACAATATTAGTACTGTCGTACTGCAGGAACTCATTGGCCATTACCAGAACGGTGTCGTACATTTTCCTCTCCAGAAAGATTCTTGAGATTTTCTCAAGGGTGCGGTAATCATTCCGCTGCCCCTCATATACGGCAGAATAATAGACAAGGGCTGAGTCGTTGAGCCCCAGTTTGCTGAAACTGTTTCCAATCAAGGACATCATTGCCGGTATGGAATCTCTCCTGAGAACCCTTCTTCCGGAACTTATGCTTCCGTTGTAATCTTCCATCCTGTATTGCAGGTTTGCCTTCTGGATCAGGAAAAAGAGATTGTCGGGAGCCATTTCTGTTGCAAGGTTGTAGAAAAGTATTGCGGCATTGTTGTTCCCGTTGAGCCTGTGACACTCGCCCAAAGATGCAAGTATGGGGGCATTATTCTCCCCAAGGAGCATAATCTCCTCCAATGTTCCTATAGCCTCCTGGAATTTGTGCAGGTTTTTCTGGCAGGTTACTTTCTCTTTGAGCAGGGCAATTGTCCCGGCTGTATCCCTGACTGCGTAGAGGGAATCTATTTGGGTATTCAGAAGAGTTATGGCGTTGGTATAGTCGTAATTTGACATTAAAGTGCGCCATTGCGGGGCTTGGGCGCAAATGGCGTTTGCTGTACACAGCAGTATGGCAAGGATGGCATTTCTCATGTTGCGAAGATTTGTTTTATCCAAAGATAATGAATTTTGCCTTATACAATGCTGATGTAAGGGGGTGTTGCATCCGAAAAAGGCTCTATACAGCCACCAGAGGGGTATTTTATCCACGTTGTTGCGTTTGTGGTACAGATGTGGTATATTTGTAGGAGTATGCAGAACCGTGCCGGATATATATTGCTGTTCTACAGGAGTACAATAAAGATTGCTGTTGCAACAAGTGCCCTTGTTGCCATGTGGCAGTGCATTTCATCTCCTGCAGGGGCACCTGCGGCATTCTTCATGAGTTATCCGGTTGTAGGGCTCGGAATGGACGGATTTTACAGGTTTCTCTCAAAAAAGAGGATGAATGAGTTCCATTTCTACAGAATGGGAGGATTGGGGGTACTGGAACTTTACGGGGCATCGCTGCTTATCTCCTTGTCGGTCTCTGCAGCAGGGTTGCTGTTGCTTAATTTGTGTGGATTATGAAAGGGGGAATGGAAGTTGACAGTGTGATAATGCGCTATGGTGAGCATACGGTGCTTTCTGATGTCTATCTGAAATGCAGCGTGGGGGATATTGTAGGTATCTTTGGAAGGAACGGCAGTGGAAAGACTACTCTGTTCAACATTATCTACGGAACTTGCAAGGCAGAGAATTCATTCGTTAGGATAGACGGGCAGGTTATGGAGAAAGGGGCATTCAGGTGCGGGAAGGTGGGCTATCTTCCGCAGAATGATTTTTTTCCGGAGCATTTGAGGATAAAGGAGATTTTCTCCCTTTTGCCTCAGGGGGATGCAGATATGGAGGATGAAGTGCTGGTAAGGGTGTGGGAGAACAGGGCAGGGGAGTTGTCGGGAGGAGAATTGAGATACCTAGAGATAATGTACATTTTGTGGAGCGGTTTCAAATATCTTATTCTCGACGAGCCTTTCAGCGGTCTGGCCCCTGTGGTGGTTGAAAAATTGCAGGGGATACTGAAGGGGTATTCTGCGCAGAAAGGGATTATAATTGCAGACCATGATTACAGGAGTGTTGCAGGGATGGTAACCCGTTTCTGTATGCTGGATGAAGGGGCACTGAGGGAGATAGGGTCTATGGAAGAGTTGAAAGGAATATATTACTTATAGTATGGAAAAAAGTGATTACGGCGGGCTGCCGCAGTTGGCGGCCATGATAAGGCAGGTGAGTGATGATATTATGGATATTGCCGCAAGCGGGCAGTACCCTATAGTTACAATGCTCAGGGGGTATGATCTGCTTGAGGCATTAAGCGAGGAGGAGAGTGTGAAGTATCAACTGCAGAATTGTGGGGCTGAAGGGAGCGGAGCAAAGGAGTTCCTGGAGGCGGCTGCACATTATAAGGAGGTGTGCCTGGCAAACGGTGAGAAACTGTATGCTGTAATTGATATGGAGCAGGTGCAGATGAAGGCTGCTGCATATATGGGACCTTGGGGAAAGAGATATAAAGAGGCCAAGGAGGCGTTTGAGAAGGCTGAAGAGCTTCACCTGATGGCAAAGGTTGCCCACAAGGCGCAGGAGGAGGGAGGCTTTTTTGAGAAATGGAAGACCCTCAGGCAGGTGAGGAAGATGGCAGGATTCCCGCTGGAGAGGAAACGTACCGGAAACTTTGTGGCCCGCACATTTGACCTTATGGAGGAGGCCCGCATGAAGATGCGCGAGGCGGAACTCAAGATGTATGAACATAATGTGGCGTACAAATGTACTCCCGATACCTACATGAAGATTTTTGAATTGTTGAGTAAAAAATATTCAGGATGAAGAGTTTTTTGAATTTGTTGGCGGCAGTGTGTTGTATTTGGTTCGCTGTTGCCTGTAATGCCCCTGCAGGGAAACTTGATAGTGTGGATAAGGCTGAGTTTGCAGTGGTTCTTGGAGACAGTTCCGTTGTACTGCTGGATGTTAGGACTCCTCAGGAATTTGCCCAAGGGCATATTGTGGGTGCAATAAATATTGATGTAAAGGATTCCCTCTTCATCTCCAATGTGCAGAGGCAGGTTGCTCCGGGGAGTAGGGTGGCAGTTTATTGCAGGAGCGGCCGCAGAAGCATGAGCGCAGCGCAGCAAATGGTGGAGAAAGGGTATGATGTGGTGAATTTGAAGGGCGGATTTCTTGCTTGGGAAGAATCAGAGAAGTAATTTTGCGGCAAAATCCTATAATTATGATAAAGAGTTTCTTCAAACATTATATTCTGGTTTTTCTGTTCTGCATTGCGCAGAAGATTGTTTTTCTGCTGTATTACTATAAGGAGTTCTATGCAGATTGCACATTTGGGGATTTTGTGGATGTAATTTTGCACGGCATTCCGCTGGATGCCGCTGTGGCGGGTTACCTTACCGCAATTCCGGCACTGCTGCTCATTGCAAATGTGTGGTGGCAGGGGAAAGCAATGAAATATATATTCAAGGGGTACTACATTTTCTGTGCGGTGCTGCTGGCCCTCATTTTTGTGGGGGACCTTGCCCTGTACCAGTACTGGGGATTCAGGTTGGATACCACTCCGCTCTTTTATCTGAAGTCGAGCCCCAAGGATGCCTTTGCAAGTGCAACTTTCGGGATGATAGTGGCTGGGATAGTGGATCTTGCGGTGTACATTTATGTTTACCTGTGGCTGTGCAAAAAGTTCCTTGCCAGGAGGTATGATGCTCCGGTGTTCTTTAAGGTGAGGAATACCGTAGCACTCACATTGCTTGCCGCACTGCTTTTTATCCCAATCAGAGGCGGTTTTACAGTGGCAACCCTCAATACCGGAAAAGTTTATTTCAGCCAGAACATGAGGTTGAACCATGCTGCAATCAATCCGGCCTTCAGCCTGCTGGAATCCCTTTCAAAGAGCAGTTCCTTTGCAACCCAATACAGATATCATACTCCCGACAAGGCAAATGAACTCTTTGCTGCAATGCAGGATGTCTCATTGAGGGGAGAGGGGGCCCCTGCCGGTGGAAATACGTCCCCTGCCGGTGGAAATGCGGCAGCGGATACCTGTGTGGATTTGTCGGGAAGAAGGGATACCCTTCTCAAACCGGGAAAGCCGAATGTGGTGATTGTGATTCTGGAGAGTTTCCTCTCAAAGGCAATGGGGACCCTTGGGGGATTTGAAGGGGTTGCGCAGAATTTGGATTCTCTTGGAGCGCAGGGTGTGCTGTTTACAAATTTCTATGCGAACAGTTTCAGGACAGACCGTGGAATTGTCTCCATTTTGAGCGGTTATCCGGCGCAGCCTACAAACAGCATAATGAAGTATCCGCGCAAGAGCCAGTCGTTGCCTTCAATATCAAAAAGTCTTGCGCAGAATGGTTATGACCTGCAGTATATTTATGGTGGTGACGCCAACTTTACCAATATGCGCTCGTACCTTACAGCAATGGGATTTGAGAACATCATAAGCGATACCGATTTCCCAATCTCGCAGAAGTTGAGCAAATGGGGTGCGCACGATGATGTGATGTTTGACAAGATTGCCACCCAGTTGGAGCAAGGAGAGGAGCAGGAGCCGTTCCTTAAGGTGATACAGACCTCCAGCAGCCACGAGCCGTTTGAAGTACCGGGTTTCAACAAACTTGAGGATATCCGTATGAACTCCGTAGCATATACCGACAGTTGCCTGCAGGTATTTGTAAACAGGTATAAAAATACCCCGTATTGGGACAACACTCTGTTTATATTTGTTCCCGACCATGCAATGCAGTATCCTGTAGATTTGGATGTATTCTCTGTAGAGAGATACAAGATACCTCTTATTTTCTACGGACCGGCACTTGCCTGCAGCGGAGTTAAGGTGGATGCCGTAGGTTCGCAGATAGACTTGGCGGCAACACTCCTTGGTCAGTTGGGCATTCCGCACCAGGATTTTGCCTTCAGCAAAGATATGCTTGATGCTGCAAATCCCCATTTCGGATTCTTTACTGTACCCGACGCATTTGGTATGGTAACAGATTCAGGAGCAGTGGTTTTTGACAATGTTTCAGAAAAAATTTACACCTCGACCCTCTCCGATACCATCGTTCTGGAGCATGGAAAAGCATTTTTGCAAAAACTTTACGACGATTTGGACGAAAGAGGCAATAAAAAATTTGCACAATAAAAAAAAATGCATACCTTTGCAACCCGTTTGGAAATAAACGGTGCTCATTGAGATATGGTGTAATGGTAGCACAAGAGATTCTGGCTCTCTTGGTTCGGGTTCGAGTCCTGATATCTCAACACTATGTTGGCGCGATAGCTCAGCTGGTTAGAGCGCATGATTCATAATCATGAGGTCCCCAGTTCAATCCTGGGTCGCGCTACAATTTAAGAATCAACGACTTACAGATTTTTCTGTGAGTCGTTTTTCTTTTTGTGATGAATAACAAAATGAATAACAATTTCCTTCAAACTATCTTTTTGAAACTTTTCTGTAGTAGATGTCCGGCCGATGGGGCAGCTAAATAATTATCCACAATTATTCTCAGTTGAAATATATTTGATGCCATCCTGTAAGAAAGAGCAATAAGAAAGGACATTTGTTGTCGGTGACTGGGAATATAAGCGTCCTGTTACACTTCAGGCCAGGGCGTATGTCCAGATAATTCCATGGTGATTTTTGATTTATTCTATAGATAATATTGTATATTTGCATTATTATAAGTTTTTTTGTTGTGTAAAATTGTATTTATGCAATATTATATAGTATAAATATGTGGACAGAAATGACAAATGGTGCAATCCTTAAGACTTTAGGGGAAAGAATTAAGGAGTATCGGATGAGACGCAATATGCAACAATCAGAACTTGCAGAAGATGCCGGCGTTAATGTCAGTACGGTAATCCGTCTCGAGAAAGGTTGCAATATAAGCATTGACAGTTATCTTCGGGTATTGAGAGTACTTGATATGTTGGATAATTTGGATGAGTTTATTCCAGAGCCTCCAAGGAGTCCCATATTGATGAAGAAACTGATGGGGAAGAAGAAGCAAAGGGTAAAGAAATCAAAGAATGACTATGAATGAATTGTTTGTTGAAGTCAGATTGTATGATATAAAGGTCGGTTTGCTTTCCTGGAATGAAAGACGTGGTCTTGCGGAATTCCAATACTATCCGGAGTTCATGCGTAGAGGGTTAGAGTTATCTCCTATAGTAATGCCGATAAGGCATTCTTCGCAGGATATTGTTTACGCATTTCCATCAAACAGAAATAATTCTTTCCATGGATTACCTGGTTTGGTGGCAGATTCTTTGCCGGATAAGTATGGAAATGAAATTATTGACGCATGGTTTGCGGCTCATGGAATTGCCGAGGCTGATGTGACACCTTTGGACCGCTTGTGCTATATTGGCAACAGGGCGATGGGCGCATTGGAGTTTTATCCGAGTAAAGATATCAGGGGATTGGATGAGTCAACAGTCCTGAGGATGGAAAGTCTTGTTGATTTGGCCGATAAAGTATACAGGGACAGGGCTGCATTCAAGGAAAGCATCAAAAGTGAGGACAAGTCTATATTGGATATATTGAGGATTGGTACATCTGCGGGTGGAGCAAAACCGAAAGCTATTATAGCACTTAACGAACAAACAGAGGAAGTCCGTTCTGGACAGGTGAAGGCACCTGAAGGCTTTACTTATTGGCTACTCAAATTTGATGGTACCACTTTCAATGAAAATGGAATGAAGATAGATCATCCCAAAGGTATCGGCAATATTGAGTATGCATATTACAGGATGGCCAAGGATTGTGCTATAGATATGACTGAGTGCAGGCTTCTGCAGGAAGGGGATTCTTATCACTTTATGACCAAAAGGTTTGATAGGACAGATAGCGGTGAAAAGATACATATGCAGACTCTGGCAGCCATGGCCCATTATGACAGGGATTCGCTCCATTCCTATGAGGCAGCTTTCCGTATCATGAGAAAGCTTGGATTGGGATATGGCGAGGCTGAACAGTTCTTCAAGAGGATGGTGTTTAATGTGGTTGCCAGGAATCATGATGACCATACCAAGAATCACAGTTTTTTAATGGATAGGCAGGGTAAATGGAGATTGGCTCCTGCATATGACTTGTGTTATTCATATTCCCCTGCCGGCAAGTGGACGAGTGTTCATCAGATGTCCATCAACGGCAAGCGTGATGGTTTTATATGGAAAGATTTGTCTGAGGTAGGGAAAGGAATGGATGTGAAGAATCCTGATGCAATAATAGAAGAAATAGTTGATACCGTGAGTATGTGGAAGACCTATGCCAAAGATTGTGGGGTATATGAAGGCCATGCATGCTTAATTGGTGAGAACCATAGATTGCTGTCCAGACAAAGAAGTTTGGGAAGAGGATTAAAATTGTAAAGTCAGGACGGATCATCATAGAACATTCGATACTGTCATAGTTTATGTTTTTTCTATGAGGTATCATTACTACAAATAATCATTATGAAAGACCATATTATTGTAACCATTAATGATCCTGACATAATTCATTTGATAGATATGTACCAACGCTATAGTTTCTTGGATGATACGCCTGAGGATGCTGCTGCAGCGGTATGTGAGATTGTTACCAATTGGGAGATGGGCTATTCGATGGATAAGTGGTGGAAAGATTACCAAGAGATGAACAGGCAGACACGGAAGAGGCGTATCTTGAAAAAGAGGAAGAGAATGAAAGAGACAGGTCATAGGGTGGTGGTAACTCCCCTTTCACCTGGTGAGCGTCGAGGATTGCTTTGATAAACCGGGCCACTTTGATGTGACCCCCAAAAGTTGGACGGTTTAACATTATTAAGAGGCCCTCTTAGATTGGAATAAAGCTCGGTATTGCACCGGGCTTTTTCCATTTAGCCTCAGTTTGATTCTATCATTATTGTAGTAGCGTATATACTT
>JAZNUM010000034.1:0-32253 GCA_045592325.1 Candidatus Egerieisoma sp. | reverse complement strand
TGTAAGTGCATCCCTGAAGATTGCACCAAACACTCCAGGAACCTCATTGAGGTTGGTAAGGATAATGTACATAACCAAAATGAAGTACATGATAACCATTGAAGGAACCACCTTTGTAGCAACCTTTGAAATTCTCTTTATACCGCCAAGAACCACACAAGCCACAATAACTGTAATGATGACACCAATGATGAACCTTAGGGTAAGTGTATTCTGCTCAGGAGTAAAGAAAATTGAAGTTATTGCCTCAGTAAACTGGTTGCTCTGCATAATGCAAAGGGTACCAATAAGACCTGAAATTGCAAAAAATACAGCAAGAGGTTTCCATTTTGGTCCTAATCCCGACAAAATCATGTACATAGGACCACCCTGAACCTCACCTGCATCATCCTTCCCCTTGTACATCACTGAAAGTGTACCCTCAAAAAATTTGGTAGCCATACCAAGGATAGAGCTCACCCACATCCAGAAAATTGCACCCGGACCACCGATAGACAATGCTATTGCAACACCGGCAATATTACCCATACCTACAGTAGCGGCAATTGCACTTGCAAGGGCCTCAAATGAACTGATCTGTCCTGCAGCCTGGCTATCATCTGATTTAAGGGCCTTGATAGCCCTGCCATAATACCTCAACGGCACAAAACCTGAATAAATGAGGAAATACAAACCTCCACCTACAAGGAGAATGAAAAGCGGATAACCGCAAACGAAATCACTCACAGCAGTAATCCACTGCCCCAGTGAAGCAAAAAAGTCGCCCATATATACTTAAATTTTAGAATTTTCAATAAGCGACCAAAGATACAAAAAAAATGGCGGAATCCCTAAAATAACCGCCTCACGCACAAATTCTCATTTTATAATTCTCATTTTATGAGAACCATTTTATGGGAAAATTGTTATCTTTGTTCCAGTAATTGAAATATATGCTTTATGATCAATCCTTTTGTTACCAACGGTTATGCCGGTCCTGAATATTTCTGTGACAGGGTTCAGGAAACGGCAATTCTACGAGACCTTCTGTTGAATGAAAACAACGTGGCCCTAATTTCGCCACGCCGTTTGGGAAAGACAGGACTAATTTGGCATGTATTCAACAACGAAGATATCAGAAACAGCCACTACTGTTTTGTTGTAGACATATATGCTACAAAGAACTTGAGCGACTTTGTAAACATGCTTGGCAAAGCTGTAATTGACGAGTTGAGGCCTAAAGGCAAAAAGGCATGGGAGAAGTTTATAAATATAGTTTCTTCTCTACGTTCGGAGATCTCCTTTGATGTGCATGGTGTCCCTTCTTGGAATATGGGACTGGGTACTATAAACAACAATCCTGCTGTTACTCTTGATGAGATATTCTCATATCTCAATCAGGCAGACAAGCCATGCCTGGTTGCTATTGATGAATTCCAGCAGATTACAAAATATGAAGATGACACCATAGAGGCTACTATAAGGACATATGTCCAGCGCTGTACCAATGCCCACTTTATATTTTCAGGTTCACAGCGTCATATTATGAATGGTATGTTCACCTCACCGTCACGTCCTTTTTATCAGTCTGTTACAATAATGAACCTTCAGCCTCTTGATTTGGAGGTATACACAGATTTTTGTGTGGGGAAATTTGAGGAGACAGACAAGCGCTTGGACCGTAATGTGGTAGCATTGCTTTACTACCGTTTTGATGCAGTAACAAGCTATATGCACCGCATTCTCAATGTCCTGTATTCAAAAACGGAGAAAGGACAGGAATGCAAACCTGAAATGGTTGATGAAGCAATAGACTTCATCTTACGCCTCTCATCTGACACCTATGAATCACTTTATTACCAGATGCCGGAGAAACAGCGCATGCTTTTCCTTGCCATTGCCCGCGAAGGCAAGGCTTCTTCCATCACCGGAGGCGCATTCATAAACAAGCACAAGCTCAATTCTGCAAGTAGCGTAAACTCCGCATTGAAAGGGTTGCTTGAAAAGGATTTTATAACTGTAAATAAGAATATTTACAGCGTATATGACCAGTTCTTCCCTCTTTGGCTAAAATTCAAGGGGATTATATAATCTCTAGACAGCTCCTAATTTTTTCAACTGATTGCGTAAAAAAGAAATAGCGGGGTGACCGCTACTTCTTTTTTACGCCTGCCGGTTCCACCTTCCTCTCAATTATCTTCTCCACATAGTGATACTGTCGGGAAGAAGACCTGCCCTCCACCTCAATGCGGTATTGTGAATCTGAATCAGAAGTATAGAAACTAATTGTAGCCTCACCATTCTCGTCAAGCTTCACCGCAGGGTTCCAGTAAAGGGTGATGCGGTTGTCCTTCTCCTTGGATTTTTTGCTCTCCGGGGTGTCGTATTTTGGAGAGTAGAATCGGGCTGGTTTCTGCCAGCCTAGAGGATTAGCCTGCGACACATTATATGGTATTTCATCTGTTCTAACATGAGGTTTAGTCCTTACCATTAGTACTGGAGATGGAAACATTTGGCCTAATTTCATACCGAATTGAAATGGTGCTGCAGATAATCCCGATACATATATGATTGATTCAAATTCACTAACTGGAGTGTTAAGTAAAGCCGTTTCTTCATAGCTTTGCACTTCCATTCTATCAAGATATATATCTACAGGTCCTTCTCTATTTGACATTCCTCTACTATTTACCCCCATACCGGAAACAGCCTTCATTTGATAACCCCAAAGAGCTCCATTGCGATATTTTAAACCGCTATATGTATCAGCAACATATTCTCCTAATGAACAACTCCTTACATATGGCTTCATATCAACGGAGTCTCTATACCAATCTTTACGGATTGGATAGTTCGGTATAGGAGACGGGGAGTTTTTTGGGGTAATGAGTTGTGAAGTTACAATTACCGGATTCAGTTCAAATGCCATAGCATGTTCTCCATCTTCATCATGGCTATAGTATATGGTCTCTACTATTTTCTGGTATTTTGGAGTGTAGATTACTTTCTCAGGATTTACAGGATAGCTCATTATTGGCGCATAGTAGTCATTCTGCATTATAGGCATATGACTGGTACTCTTTCCGTTTTTACCGGTTGCACTAATGATGAACCTGGTATCTTCCGGAAAATCTATATCCTTAAGGACCCAGTAACCGGAATCAATCTGTCCCATTGCTTTGAAATTGATGGACGGAGCCACAAATGCCACTGTCGCTTTCTTTGAGAGGGTAAGAGGATTCACTACCTTTCCAAACAGAGTCTGCTTGTATTCCCTGCCAAAATGAGGCATCTCATTTTTAGCATTCAGGATTTTCTCTACATCATAATATCTCCAGCCTTGAGTCTGCATAAGCATATCTGCCCTCTGCATTCTTGTAGCCAATGAGATTGTATCATTGAAGTACCAGTCTATGTTCTCAATGTATCCTTTAAGTTCGCTCTTGAGAAGCATGTAAGATTGCATGGTCGTTTTCTCACAGTTGTCAATTATACCCATATCTGTAACTGATACAGAAAAGTTGGCAGAATTGTCAAGCATCTCTTTTGGCAGGCTAATCTTTATATTCACCTGCTCCCTTTTCCCAAACTCCCCTTTTTGAGCATACAACTCAAGAGTCTCCTTTTCTGTTGGCAATACAAGAAACGGCCTTTCTGCGTACACATTGCCGGCATTATCAACAACGCTGACAGAATGTATTCCTGCTGTTAGAGGCTTTAGAGCCAATGTGATGGATTCAGCAGTTTTGTTTATAGGCCTGTTGTAGTAGATTTCAGAGCCATTGTGAAGACAAATATGCAATGGGGTACCCAATAGAGAAGGTGATACCGAGAACTTTAAGACTAGATTATCATTTTCTCCATATACACTACCAGCACTGACATTAAAGGCTCCATGAATGGCAATACCCTCTTCAATTGCCTCAGGAAGCTTTACTTTCTTACCCTCATAACCAAATGAATCCTTTACTGTAGCGTATAGTTTTCCCCGTGGAAGAGATTCAAATTCAATTTTGCCAAAGCCCAATGAATCTGTGCTATATTGCGCAACAACTTTATCATCAGAATCCATCACCTCTCCAAAAATCTTTACTCCAGCTCCGCCTCTGCCTATAGCTTTTAGATATACCACGCTATTGATGCCTTTTATATAGTTTCCACTTTCTGGGAGAAACTGCACATCATACCTTTCTTCCTCCTGATTTTCTTTCTCAAAAGGTGATTTTTCACCAAGACGGATATACTCTTTTTTACTCTTTATTTTCTTTCCAGCCATAGCTGAAACCAGCTTATCCTTCATTGGATTGGTAAGCTCAAGTTCTTTATAGAACATATAGTCTGCAGGCCTGTTGAGCATCCAGTATGTGTATGCCCTAATCACAGCCCTTCCAGTGGAGTGCATTTCAGGAACTATAATATAACCCTGAAAACTATTGCCAATGCGGCGGATTTTCTTTCTTGCAACTACATCAGGTTCTCTTACGGAAAAGTTTATCCAACTGTTGTAATCCCTGAAAAGCTCATCACCAATCAGCTCTACATAAATATAGTTTGACTCATCAAACTCGCTCGCATAAGAGGCATTCTCCACATAGCCGCTGAACCAGATGGTATCGGTGGCAAAGTAGACATCCTTATCTGTATGAAGGTATACCTTTTCCGGAGAAAGGAGCTTTGAGTAATTATGGAAAAGTTCCTTCTGTTTGCTTGATTCTGTTTGTGCGCTTGCGGTTGAAAGTGACAATGCAGCGCATATCAGCAGGGCCAGTTTTCTGTACATATATAGTGCTTTTAAGTTATTCTTTTAAGTACAACCCGGCACTATTTCAACTGAATATTCCTTATAGTATGCTTAATCTTTTCCTGCTTGTTTTTCCTGTAAATTATTATATCAAAATCCTTCAACTCTTCTTCTCCACATGGAAAAAGCAAAGTCAAAAATCTCGAATACTGTACAGGAGGCATATCATAGTGCATTTTTGAACATTCAATTGTCTTATTGCCAACCTTTATGGCTGCTCTATAATTCTTGTGCTTCAAGTCCATTGACAAAAGATTATTATCCTCAACCAGACAAACTATCCCTTCATCAGATTTCTCAACAAGGAACAAGTTCAGATTCCTGTCTGAAGATTCACTGGAAGGAAGAAAGTCAATATCATTTGGGGCACCGGATTTTTCAAACGCAACAAAATATGGATCCTCTTTAGAGATACCGCACTTCCTTTCATCCATTTGCTTGCCATATCCTCTCATCATAAGGTAAACCATGGCGTGATCTATTGGCAAAAACTTGATATACCCCGCAGACCTGGTATCCATGGCCTGAGTTGCCCATAGACTGTTTTTGCTGCCATTAACCCAATCATAGGCTTCTACGGTCACAACTTTAACTATAATGTCTTTATTTCTGTAAGCCAATTCATTCTTTTTACCTTTATAACGGCGAAGATTATCACTGTATTTCGAATACCCATATGTGGTAACATTATCTGCTCCTACTCCAAATCTATTTTCCTCCTCAATAATATTATCTACACCTCTACGTCTATTATATTTGATAGAATTTGTACCAAATTCCTTACTCTCTTTAGAATAATTTGTAACATCAGTAGAGACATTCCTATAATCAACAGTAGCCGTAACATAAAAATCTGCTTCCAAACTGTCAATTACCGGCACTGCTCCCCTCATAGCCAAAGACTCCACAAGATAACCGGCAAAAGCTTCCTTTTGAGAATTGTACTCTGCCGCATCAGGTGTAGTATAGTTGAGTGTAGAAACAAAAAACTTCTTTCCTGCCAAATCATAGTTACCGCAAGAACTGATATCTGAGTAAAGATACGGAGGCTGCGAATATGAATAAGCCGTCAGACTACCATACAGGAACATTAAAACAGATAAAATAGATAATCTACATTTCATAGCATATGATATTTAAAGGCAATTGACACCAACTGTATTACCCACTTTGATATACACCTACGCAAATATATAAAAAAATTGATTTCCAAACAATTGGAGACATTAACCGCAATGACAAAAAAAGGGCAACCTTCCGGTTACCCTCAATAATATCTGCCAATACCTCGCAGATTATTTCAAGCCCCTGTTCTTCAACAACGGATCAATTCCCGGTTGCTTGCCTCTGAAGTTGATGTAAAGTTCCATAGCGTCTTTCTCGCCTGCAACCTCAAGGACCTCTGTCCTGTATTTGTTTGCAACCTCCTGGTTGAAGATGTCACCTGTCTCGCAGAATGCATCAAATGCATCAGCATCAAGTACCTCAGCCCAGATATAACTGTAATAGCCTGCAGTATATCCGCCACTGAATGTATGGTTGAAATATGTGCTCCTGTATCGTGAAGGGATCTGCGAAAGTATTCCTCTGTCACCCAATACTTTCTCCTCAAATTTATTTACATCCAAATCTGCAGGAATCTCTTTAAGAACATGGAAATCCATATCAAGGTATGATGCAGCAAGGTACTCAACAGTAGCAAAGCCCTGGCCGTATTTGCCAGCCTTTGTCAGTTTGTCTACTAGTTCCTGAGGAATTACCTCACCTGTCTGGTAGTGTTTTGCATAAACTTTAAGAACCTCTGGCTCAAATGCCCAGTGCTCGTTAAGCTGTGAAGGGAGTTCCACGAAATCTCTTGGATATCCGCCCATACCTTTGTATTTGACATCTTTAAGCAGACTTGCCAAACCGTGTCCGAACTCGTGGAAGTAAGTGGTTACCTCATCAGTTGTAAGCAATGCAGGCTGGTCGCCTACAGGTCTTGTAAAGTTTCCGCAAATGGTTACAAGAGGAAGAACCCTCTCGCCATTCTTGTAAGACTGGCCTCTGAATCCGCCGCACCATGCACCTGCCCTCTTCTGGCCAGGACGTGCAAACATATCAAAGAATACGATACCGGTTACTGTACCGTCATTGTCATACACCTCAAATGCCTCTGCCTCCTCGTGAGGAAGTGGAACGTTCTCCAATTTCTTGAATGTAAGTCCGAACAGTTTGTTTGCAACATGGAATACACCTTCCCTTACATTGTCAATCTGGAAGTATGGAGCCATTTCTGCCTCGCTCAGGTTGAATTTCTCCTGTTTCGCCTTCTGCTCGTAGTATCTCCAGTCCCAAGCCTCAAGTTCAAAATTTGAACCCTCTTTGGCAATAATCTTGCGCATATCATTTGCCTCAGCCTTGGCAGCCTTCAGTGCAGGTTTCCAGATCTGGTCCAAAAGGGCATATACAGCCTCCGGAGTTTTTGCCATTCTGTCCTCAAGAATGAACTGTGCTGCGTTCTCAGCACCCATAATCTGGGCTCTCTCAAGTCTGAGTTCAACAAGTTTCTTTATAACCTCCTTGTTGTCGTTCTCATTGTTGTTGTTGCATCTGTTCAAGTATGCAGTAAGAATCTGTTTTCTCAACTCCCTGTTCTGTGCATTTGCCAGGAACGGCATAACGCTAGGGTTGTCAAGGCCAAAGAACCATTTGCCCTCCTGCCCTGCCTTCTTGGCTCTGGCAGCAGCCTCGGCAATCTGCCCATCAGTAAGGCCAGCAAGGTCTGCCTCATTCTCAATAACAAGGGTATATGCAGCGGTCTCAATCAAAGCATTCTGTGAGAACTGCAACTGAAGAGCAGCAATCTCAGCATTCACTTTCTTGAGTTCTTCCTTCTTGTCTGCAGGAAGATTAGCACCGGATCTCTCAAAACCCTTGTAAATCTCTTCAACTGCCCTGAGTTGCTGTGCATTGAGGTTCATCTCATTTCTTTTCTCATAAACGGCCTTTATTCTCTGGAACAGTTTCTCGTTAAGGCTAATAGCACTGTTGTGCGCACTCTGCAGTGGAGAAAGTTCCTTTGCAATAGCCTGAAGTTCAGGTGATGATTTAACTCCGTTTGCACTGCCAAATACTGCAGATACATTTGATAGAAGTTCACCAGTGTTTGTGTAAGCCTCTATTGTATTCTCAAATGTAGGCTCCTGGGTGTTGTTTACAATTGCATCAATCTCCTCAAGTTCAGCTGCCATAGCCGCCTTGAATGCAGGAATGTAATGTTCTGGCTGTACCTGCTCAAATGGAGGAATTCCATAAGGGGTATTCCACTCAGCCAATAGTGGATTCTCCTGCTGCGGCTGCGAACACGACACAACCATTACCCCTGCAGAAAGTAGAGATAACATAGTTTTTTTCATAAACTGAAATAGTATTTAAATAATTGGATATCGAAGTAAAACGGCAAACTACCCAAGATAACTCTTGAGCAATTTGCTTCTTGCACTGTGCCTCAATCTTCTGATGGCTTTCTCCTTAATCTGGCGTACCCTCTCCCTTGTAAGGCCAAAGTACTCGCCTATCTCCTCAAGGGTCATCTCCTGTGCGCCAATACCGAAGAAATATTTTACAATATCCCTCTCCCTCTCAGTAAGGGTTGAAAGTGCCCTCTCAATCTCCTTGTTCAAGGACTCATTTACAAGTCCTCTATCCGCATTAGGGGAGTCTGAGTTTACAAGCACATCCAGAAGGCTGTTGTCCTCACCGTCCACAAATGGAGCATCTACAGAAACGTGTCTTCCCGACACCCTCAATGTATCTGCAATCTTCTCTCTAGGAATCTCAAGGATATCTGCAAGTTCCTCAGGGGAAGGCATACGCTCGTTCTCCTGCTCAAACTTCTGGAGAGCCTTGTTAATTTTGTTGAGCGAACCTACCTGATTCAAAGGCAAACGCACAATTCTCGACTGCTCTGCCAAAGCCTGAAGTATAGACTGTCTGATCCACCATACTGCATAGGAGATGAATTTGAAACCTCTGGTCTCATCAAATTTCTCTGCTGCCTTAATAAGGCCAAGGTTACCCTCGTTGATAAGGTCAGGAAGGCTCAAACCCTGATTCTGGTACTGTTTTGCTACTGAAACCACAAATCTCAAATTTGCCCTTGTAAGTTTCTCCAAAGCCTCCTGGTCGCCCTTTTTGATTCTTTGGGCCAACTCAACCTCTTCCTCAACTGTAATCAGTTCCTCTCTACCTATCTCCTGTAGATATTTGTCCAGAGATGCACTCTCTCTGTTTGTAATTGATTTGGTAATCTTTAACTGTCTCATGCGGATATTTTAAAACACGCAAAAGTAAGCAATTTATTTTAATTAAACACCAACTCCATAATAATAAACGTCGCCATTTCCGTAAACTCCCTCTATCAGAAGTCCCCTTTTGGCATTTTTTATCACCTCAAGAGCCTCTTTCACACTGGTGACTGGTGTTTGGTTGATGTAAGTAATAATGAGTCCTTTCCCTATACCGGCATCCTTAAACTTCCCTTTTTCCAGAGATTTCACCTCAACTCCACCCCTCAGGCCAAGTTTTCTGAGCAAATCCTTGTCAGGCTCTCCCAAAGTAGCCCCCATCACTTTTGCCGAATTGTCATCTGCCATTGCCACGGCGTTTGCCTCACCCTGCAATGTCACCTCCATCTTAATCTCCTTGCCGTCCCTGAATATCAGAATCTCCACAACATCCTCCGGCTTGTACCCGTTGATTGTAGCCTGGACATGAGACGGGTTCTTCATCTTCTTGCCGCTTATGGCAACCAGAATATCCCCTTCCCTTACTCCTGCCTTGTATGCAGCACCGCTCTTGTTTATCTCTGCAATATATACACCGCTGAAATTCCCCTTCATGCCGGCCAAAGATGCCAGTTCCTGGGTAAGTTCCACCATTGAAATGCCCAGGACAGCCCTCTGCACACTTCCAAACTCTTTAATGTCATCAACCACTTTCTTTACAATTGAAACCGGTACTGCAAATGAGTATCCGGTATATGACCCTGTATTTGACGCAATGGCAGTATTGATTCCCACAAGTTCACCTTTTGTATTGACAAGGGCACCACCACTATTTCCGGGATTTACTGCAGCATCTGTCTGAATGAACGACTCTATCTTGAACTCACCCCTCATATCGGGAAGAGAACGTCCCTTGGCACTTACAATTCCGGCAGTAATGGTACTCCTCAAGTTGAACGGACTCCCGATAGCCAATACCCATTCTCCCAACCTCAAGGAATCAGAATCGCCAAATGGGATTACAGGAAGCCCCTGAGCCTCCACCTTCAAAAGAGCCACATCAGTAACGGGATCTGCCCCCACAAGTGTTGCAGGATATGTCTTGTTGTCATTGAGGGTAACCTCTATTTGCTGTCCATTGGCAACCACATGGTTATTGGTTGCTATATAGCCGTCGGGAGAAATGATTACCCCGGAACCTGAATTTACACTCTCCCTTGGCATTGAATATGGATTCCCGTAGCCGAAGAAATGCTCCAGGATTGAAGCCTCCCTGTTCTTCTCCCTCTTTACAACCTTTACAAAAACAACTCCGTCCACACAACTCTCCGCAGCGTATGTAAAGTCCGGAAAGTTCTGATGTTCAAGTACAACCTGTCTCAGGGATGCCTGCTCATCCGAACTATAGAAAAAAGAGCCGCGGGACTCATTCATATAATTGGTTATTATCACTGCTGCTGCAACACTCAACACAACAGACAATAAAATGACAGTAAGATTTCTTTTCATGATATTTCTTTTATAAATCATCTCACATACAACTCAAAATACATGCCAAAACAGAAAGGTTTTCCTCTTTGCCATTTTGCGCAAAAAAATACAATTTCCTATATTTGTACTTTAAAAATTTAATTAGAAGATTATGAGATTTATTGTTTCGAGTACAGATTTGCTGCAAGGTTTATTGTCGGTTCAGAAGGTTATTGCATCCAAAAGTTCGCTTCCAATCCTGGACAACTTCCTGTTCACTTTGGATGGCAACACTTTAACTGTTACCGGTTCCGATTCTGAGACAACTTTAAAGACAATCTTAACCATAAATGAAGTGATGGAGGGGGGAGAGATAGCGGTACCTGCAAAACTCCTTACAGATTCTCTTAAAGAATTGCCTACCCAGCCTATAGAATTCTCGTCTGATGATGAAAAGAATATTGTAAACATCATTTGGGCAAGCGGAAGCGCACAGATACCATTTATGGGCGCAGAGGACTACCCTACCCTCAAGGAGCTTGAAAATCCTACAGTAATCAGGATGAAGGGGTCAGTACTTGCAGACGGCATCAACAGCACCCTATACGCTACTGGCGATGAGGAACTGAGACCTGTAATGAACGGTATCTTCTTTGACATTGCAGAGGAATCAACCACACTGGTTGCATCAAATGCACACAAACTTGTATATTACAGGAGACATGATATAAAATCGGGAAGCGCATCATCATTCATCCTTCCTAAAAAGCCGGCCAATATCCTTAAGGCCAATCTTGCAAAATGTATGGATGAAGAGGTTGAAATTACTTTTGACCGCACCAACTGCGCCTATTTCAAGTTCAACTCTTTCCTTATCTTCTGCAAACTTGTAGACGGCACTTATCCGGCATACAAGAGCGTGATACCAAAGAACAATACCAATGTCATTACCGTAAACAGGGCTGAACTGCTCAATGCCACAAAACGTGTTGCAGTATGTTCAAACCAGGCAACCGGACAGATTGTATTCAGATTGGCCGACAACAGCATATCAATTACAGCCCAGGACCTTGATTTCTCAATGAGCGCACAGGAGACTCTGGTTTGCGATTATGAGGGATCGCCTATGGAGATTGGATTCAAGTCCACATTCCTTATAGAAATTCTTGGTAATCTCTCTTATGACCAGATATGCATAAGATTGTCTGATCCTAACAGGGCTGCCCTCATACAGCCTGCAGTACAGACTGAACCTGATGAAGAGATTTGTGCATTGCTTATGCCAATGAGAATTAACAACTGACCATTATGCAGCTGAATCTTAAAAACCCTATAGTTTTCTTTGACATTGAGAGCACAGGCCTCAATGTGGCATCAGACAGGATAGTTGAAATATGTGCCGTTAAGGTTATGCCCAATGGCGATGAAGAGATAAAGACAAGGAGGATAAACCCTACAATTCCAATATCAGCAGAGGCTCAGGCTGTACACGGCATTTCTAATGAAGATGTAAAGGATTGCCCTACATTCAAGGAAATAGCAAAGAGCCTTGCAAAATGGATGGAAGGATGCGATTTTGCAGGATACAACTCCATAAAGTTTGACATTCCGCTGTTGGCAGAAGAGTTCCTGAGGGCAGGAATTGATTTTGATTTCCGCAAACGGCACCTGGTGGATGTACAGAACATATTCCACAAGATGGAACAGAGGACACTTTCTGCCGCATACAAGTTCTACTGCCAGAAAGATCTTGAAAATGCCCACTCTGCAGAGGCTGACACGCTGGCAACATATGAAATACTTAAAGGTCAGCTTGACAGATATCCTGAGACTCTTCAGAACGATGTAAAGATGCTGGCAGAATTCTCCACCAAGACCAAACTGGTCGACTATGCAGGCAGAATAGCCATGAATGACAAGGATGTCCCTGTGTTCAATTTTGGAAAGCACAAGGGGAAACCTGTTGAAGAGGTATTCAGAAGCGAACCAAGTTACTATTCATGGATGATGAACGGTGATTTCACTTTGGATACAAAGAAAGTGATAACAGAACTTAAACTTAAGATGAGGTAAACCATAACCTCATAAAAATGTTTACATAGTGAATATATTTACAGTACCATACGGCAGCAAGGGCTTTTACGTGAGGCCGGACACATCCCTCAACAAGGATAGCAATGACTATTTCTGTCCGGAAGAAGCAAATGAACTTGCTGCTGCTGTATTTATATATGCCAGAGCCGGAAAAGCAGGAAAATGCGTGGCATCCAAATTTGCCGGCAGATACTATTCAGTTGTAGGAAAAGGAATTCATCTGTCTGTACCCGGTTTTGGCAACGGAACTCCAGAGGGCTGGTGGATGGCAAATTCTCTGGACTCATCTACATTTATAACTGAAGAAATCTCCGCTGAGAGTGCATCTGAAGAAGATATAGAAAAAATAAATGCAGCCTTTGAGGCTGCTTCCAAATATGTCTCATTCAGGACCGGAGATTATATTGCAGTTGAAATTGCACCTTCTGTAAAGATTCTGAAGGGTAATCCTTCATTCTCACATGACGGGAAAACAATAAACCTTATCTGGTAATTGCAGTTGCGGCACTTAATGCAGCCATTGCCCCTGTAGAGAAAGCTATCTGTAGATTATACCCACCTGTATCACCATCAAGATCAAGGACTTCTCCCGCAAAATGGAGACCGTTCACCAATTTGGACTCCATTGTCTTCTGGGAAACCTCCTGCAAAGAAATTCCTCCGGCAGTTACAACACACCTTTCATACCCTACATAACCGGCAACAGGGAAACTCCAGCATTTGAGTCTCTGGTGCAAATTTGAAAGTGAAACACCCTTGTTTTCCTCTATAAACAATTTCACCAGTTTACTTGGGAGCAATTTTGGCAACACTCCTCTCAACTGATCACCCTTTATCTCCTTCAACTCCCTCTGTATCCTCTCCTGCAACTGCTTTTCACTTACCGCAGGCTTCATATCCAGCCTCAATTCAACCTTCTGCCCATTAATAATGCTGTATACACCCTTCCTGCTCACCTTAAAACCTATAGGACCTTCTATGCCTCCATTGGTAAAATCCAGGTCTCCAAACTCCTCCTGCACCACATCACCATTCACAACCAACTGTACAGAGACATTCTTCAAGGAAATTCCATGATACTCCATCCTGTAATTTTTAGGCACCAAAGCTGTCAATGAAGGGAAACATGGAGCAATTTTATGACCAAAAGATTTGGCAAATACATATCCGTCTCCCGACGATCCTGTACTTTGATAAGAGAGTCCGCCAGTGGCAACAATCACCTTATGGGATGTAAATACATTACCATCCAAGGTGGAAATCCTGAAATAATTATCGGGATGCTCCAAAGAAGAGACCTCCTTGTTCTTCAAAATCTCCACACCTCCTCCAAGAATATGGCCTTCAAGCGCAGAAACTACATCCAGAGCCCTCATGCTCTGAGGGAAAACCCTGTCTCCCCTCTCAACGACAAGAGGAAGCCCTATCCTCTCAAAAAACTCCATTACAGCAATATTGCTCATGGCATAGAAAGAATTCTTAAGGAAAATGTTCTTCGGATGGATATGGGTAGAGAACTCATTCCACGGCTTTGTATTTGTAAGATTACAACGGCCCTTGCCGGTTATGCCTATTTTAAGGCCACACCTGTGCATTTTCTCAAGCAGAAGGACATTGAGGGAATTACCCTCCCTAATATAAGAAGAAAGGGTTGCAGCGGCATACAAACCCGCTGCACCCCCTCCTATAATTATAATATCGTAAACTTTACCCAAACTAGTAAACTTTTACTTCTTCTGTACCATTAAGGACAGCAAGTCCATTGCCAGCCAAGGCACCCATCTCATCCTCACCAGGATATACAGATACAGGAGCAATAAACTCAACTTTACCTTTTACAAGTTCCATAAGGCCTTTATTGTAGGCAATACCTCCTGTAATGATAATGGCATCAACCTTACCGTTTACAACAGTTGCCATTGCTCCTATCTCCTTAGCCAACTGGTATGCAAAAGCCTCATTTACAAGGATAGCCTCAGGATCACCGGCATTTACCCTGTTCTCAACATCCATGAAAGAGTTGGTGCCAAGCAATGAAACAATACCGCCTTCTCCAGAAATCATTTTTCTTATCTGTTTCTCGGTATATTTTCCACTGAAGCATGCATCAACAACTGCTGCTGCAGGAAGGCCTCCAGATCTCTCAGGAGAGAAAGGACCCTCTCCTCTCAATGCATCATTGACATCAATTACCCTACCTTTGCTGTGGATACCTACTGATACACCACCGCCCAAGTGGGCAACAATGATATTGAGGTCTGCATAGTTCTTGCCATTCTCTTTAGCATACAGTTTTGCAATTGCCTTCTGGTTAAGGGCATGGAAGATAGAAACCCTTGGGAATGCTGCATGGCCCGAAATCCTTGCAACAGGCTCAAGTTCGTCTACCACTACAGGGTCTGCAATAAGAGCCTTTATGCCACCAATCTCCTTAACAAGTTCATTTGCAATGATTGCACCCAAGTTGCTGGCATGCTCTCCGTTTTTACCAGATTTGATATCCTCAATCATAGCCTGGTTAACTTCGTACACACCACTTGGAATAGGTTTTACAAGACCACCCCTACCAACAATGATTGCAAGGGATTTAAGGTCTATATTGTTCTCTGCAAGGGCAGCCTTGATTGTCTCTTTTCTGAACTCAAGCTGGTCAATCACATTCTTGTAAGGAGCCAACTCCTCATTTGAATGGCGCAAAGTTTTTGTAAAAACCTCTTTTGTATCTTCATAAACCGAGATCTTTGTAGAAGTAGAACCCGGATTTATTGCCAATATAAGTTTACCCATAATTAATTATTTTGCAGTAAGAGCTGCCAATGCAATTGAATTAAGTTTTGTCTCAGTGCTGTCTGCACGGCTTGAAAGTACACATGGAGCCTTGGCACCTGCAACCATTGCAGCCATTTTGACACCTGGACAGAAATGGCCTGCAAATTTGTAGAATACGTTTGCAGCCTCAATGCTAGGGAATACACAGCAATCTGCATCTCCTGCAACCTCACTCTTGAGTTTTTTAATCTCTGCAGCCTCTTTGCACAATGCAACGTCCAAAGCCAAAGGACCGTCAACTACACAACCTGCAATCTGGCCTCTATCAGACATTTTTGCAAGCATGGCAGCCTCAACACAAGCAGGCATACCTGGAAGCATCTGCTCAGTTGCTGTAATCATTGCAACTTTTGGTTTCTCTACACCAAGAGCCCTTGCTGTATTTGCAACATAACCTATCATTGCCTGTTTCTGTTTCAAATCTGGAGCAGGAATTACAGCAATGTCGGAGATAACAAGAAGTTTATGGTAACCAGGATTCTGTACTACACAAACGTGGCTCAAAACAGCCTTTGGAGGAAGAAGACCTTTCTCTTTGTTAAGGATGCCTCTCATATATTTGTCGGTTGAGCAAAGACCTTTCATAAGAATGTCTGCCTCACCTGCATTAACCATATCAACTGCCTGAGAAATTGATTTGAGCTCATTGTTGTTGTTTACAACAGTAAGTTTTGACATATCATAGTTGTTCTCTGCGCATACCTTTTTGATCATCTCCTCATCTCCTACAAGGATACCCTCAACAATACCTGCCTCCACAGCCATATAAACTGCGCTGATTGTATGGTCATCAACACCCCATGCAGCAACTAGCCTTTTTTTTGGTTTTGAGCGCAACTGCTCAAACATCTGGTCAAAATTTGTAATCATAATATATAAGTTTTATTTTGTTGTTAGTCTCATTGTCTCCTGCGCAATCACAAGTTCCTCATTGGTTGTAACTGTAGTTACCACAACCTTTGAACCGGGTTTGGTAATTATTCTGTCCTCTCCTCGAACATTGTTGGCCTCGGTGTCAAAGTCAATGCCAAGGAAAGAGCATCCTGTACATACATCCTCCCTTACACTTATGTCATTCTCACCAATACCGCCTGTAAATACTATGAGGTCAACACCGTTCATTGCAGCCGCATAGGCTCCAATAAACTTGCGCACACCATATCTGAACATGTCCATTGCAAGTTGTGCCCTGTGGTTTCCCTCTTTGGCAGCAGCCTCAATGTCACGTGCATCTGAAGAGACACCGGAAACTCCCAGGAAGCCGCTCTTCTTGTTCAGTACATCGCTGATACCCTTTGCATCAAGGTCATATTTTGTCTGGAGATATGTTACAAGACCTGCATCAATATTACCGCAGCGTGTACCCATTACAACACCCTCAACCGGTGTGAAACCCATAGAGGTATCAACAGATTTTCCGTTGCAGATTGCAGTTACCGAACCTCCGTTGCCAAGGTGACATGTAATAATCTTGGAGTTGTTGAAATCAAGACCTGCAAGTTTTGCAGATTTTTCGGCCACAAATTTGTGGCTTGTTCCGTGGAATCCGTATCTTCTCACCTTGTCCCTTACATAATACTCGTATGGAATTGCATACATGTATGCATACTCGGGCATTGTCTGGTGGAATGATGTGTCAAATACGGCAACTTGAGGAATCTCTGGCATAAGTGAACGCACAGCCATAATTCCCAACAGGTTTGCAGGATTATGGAGCGGTGCAAGTTCACAACACTTCTGAATACCCTCAATAACCTCGCTGTGTACAACGGCACTTGCGTTGAAAAGGTCACCACCATGGGCTACTCTATGACCTACAGCATTAATCTCTGAAAGAGATTTCAACACGCCCTGCTCAGGATCAACCAACAGGTCAAGAACACTCTTGATACCCTCAGTATGGTCTGGAATAGGTTTGCTGATTACATATTTGTCCTTTTCAGGAACTCTGTGGGTAATCTCACCCACCTCAAGACCAATCCTCTCTACAAGGCCCTTTGCCAATAGAGCATACTCAGCCTCATTCTTCATATCAAGCACCTGATACTTCAATGAAGAACTTCCGCAATTCAATACAAGAATTATCATAAAAATGTATTTTTAGTTATTTATCAGTTTCAGTCTAGAATTGAAACAAATATAATGATTTTTGTCTGGAATTGCCAATTTATTTGACCATATCCTTCAACCGCGGTACAAAATCTTTCAATTGCTGGTGAACCATCCCCATAATGGACTGTGGAAGAATATCCCTTATCTGCGGAAAAGGCTTCCATCCTTCGGGAACAATTACCTCTACAGCCTTGTGCATTACCGAGAGCCTGAGTTCCTTGTCCATCATCACACTCTCTCCGTCAAACTGAACAAGCCCCTCCTTTTCCCGCACTATAACTACCTCCTTGCATCTGTAGGTATCAACGAATTCTGAATATTTCAATGTCTTGAGGAAAAGTTCTGCAGTAAGGAGCGGCATTGTCACCTTTGGAGCCTCCTTCCACACAACCATATCAACAAGTCCGTCTGAAATATTGGCATCCGGGGCAATGAAAGCATTGTTTCCCCATTGCGAACTGTTTGCAAAAGTAATGAGAAAGGCCTTCTGCCTCATTTCAGAGCCATTTATTGAAATCCTGTATTGCTCGGGCCTGTATTTAACATATTCTTTGGCACAGAACTCAACATATGTCATGAGTCCTCTGGTTCCGGAACTGTTGAACTTCTCACCCACAACCGCATCAAAACCCACACCTGCTGTACAGAAGAAAACCTTTCCATTAATAACACCTGCATCAATAAATTGTGGTCTTCCGTTAAAAATTGCATCCACAGCCCTCTGGTAATTGAGAGGTATGTTCATATGGCGGGCAAGACCATTACCCGAACCAACTGGAATTACTGCAAGTTTTGCAGAACTGTTTATCAACCCTTCAGCAACTTCATTCACAGTTCCGTCCCCCCCTATCGCTACAACTATATCATAATTGCGGGCTACATAATCTCTGGCCGCCCTGCATGCATCTCCAACACATTGTGTCCTGTAAAACTCTGCCGTATAACCCGGATGATACCTGAGCACTTTGTCTATATACTCAAGGATAACCTTCTTCCTCCCGGTTCCGGAGATAGGATTAAGTATGAACGCAATTCTCTTCATATTTGCAAATATAATCCAAAAATACTACTTTTAGAAAAAATTACGTGGGATGGATAGAGGCGTCATTACATACACAGCAGCATATCTGATTGGGATATCACTAGCCATACCTCTACATTTATCCCCCCTGTATGCACTTCTGGCGCTTCTTCTTTTACTGCCTGCATCATACCTTTCAAAAAAAAATACAATCATATTTAACATTTGTTCACACCTTGCCCTCACAGTATGCGGCATTGGAATATGCTCCATATCTGAAGAGAGAAGCAATCTTCCTCCCGACAAGTTCATCTCAACCATAAACGGATACACAGAAATAATACATGGAAAGATTGCTGTACATTTCAGGGAAATGATTCCGGAAGTGGAAGCCCATGCCACATTATGTGCAATCTCCATAGGGGAAAAGGGATATATGGGAAAAGAACTCAAACAATCATTCTCCGCAGCAGGGGCAATGCACGTACTGGCATTGTCGGGATTACACATAGGGATAGCATTTGCAATGATATACACACTCCTTCTCCCAATAACTGCAATTCGGGGAGGGAAAAAAATAAGGGACATTATTGCAATCGCATTCATAGCAGGATACAGCATTATGGCAGGATGTCCACCGTCGGTTATCAGGGCTGCCACAATGATTATCCTATACAGGATTGCAGCAGGGAAATTCAGGAAAATTTCAAATTGGGATGCAATTGCAACCTCAATGCTGATAACATGTACCCTAAACCCATTACAGATATTGAATATAGGATTCCAGCTTTCGTACAGTGCTGTAGCGGGAATAGCATTGATGTACCCCACATGCAACAATGCATTCCTGCAACTTGTTCCAAAATGGAAAGGCTGGAAGGGTCATGTATGGGAAGGTGTACATTGGCTTTGGGGAAGCCTGGCCCTATCTGTATGTTGTCAAATTGCAACTATACCGGCTTCGCTATACCATTTCGGATACAGCGCCCCGTACTTTCTCCTGGCAAACCTGGCTGCTGTACCCCTTGCAACGTGGATAATGTACATCCTCACTATGGCACTCCCGCTACAGGGGATACCTCTGCTGGGTGATGCCGTCACTTGGGTACTGAAAACCCTTTTAGAATTGCTGAATTCTGCCGTAACATACATTGGAGAGTGATTTTTATTGGAAATCTCCCCTTTTAACCATATATTTGTATAGACAATTAAACCAAAATACCCAAATCATGATCATTTTCGTTTCAAGCCTCAGTTTCAAGGCTAAAAAGGAAGACCTTGTCCAACTTTTCTCACCATACGGAGAAGTTTCATCCACCAGAATCATCCATGACAAAGTGACACGCAGATCCAAAGGATATGGATTTGTTGAAATGGAGAACCAGGAAGAAGCAATGGCAGCAATTGCGGCCCTCAACGGCTCCGAGCACATGGGAAGGACAATCAGTGTAGCAGTAGCAAATATCAGCGCACAGGAACAGTAAAAAAAGGGGCTCATCATCTGAGTCCCTTTTTCCTATATACCCGCATATCTGCTCCATTATTCTATCTGATAATTTCCATCTCTTCAAGCAGATGGTCTGCATCTGCAAGTTTGTCTATAATAAACAGCGCAAACCTTATATCCAGCGAGATATTCCTGCAGATTTCAGGATCATATACCACATCACTCATTGTACCTTCCCACACCCTGTCGAAGTTCACTCCAATAAGGTTCCCTTCAGCATCAAGTACTGGACTTCCGGAGTTGCCGCCTGTAGTATGATTGGTTGCAATGAAAGCAACAGGTACAGAGCCGTTGACCTCCCACTCGCCATAATCCTTGGCTGCATGAAGATCTCTCAAGGCCTGCGGGATATTGTAATCGTAAATCTCAGGATTATCCTTCTCAATTATACCGTCAAGGCTTGAAACTGGTGTATAATATACTGCATCAGATGGTGAGTATCCCTTAACCTGGCCATAAGCAACTCTGAGGGTTGAGTTGGCATCGGGATAAAAGACCTTCATTCCTCTGGTTGCCTTGTTGTACTCCATCTGACCCATCATATAAGTACGGTACAGAAGGGTAATCTCCCTGTTTACAGAATCAAGCACTGGGGCAAAGTTGTCATTGAAGAACTTGTTGGTATTGCGGTAAATCTCAGCCGCCATCTCAAGATTGGGCTCCTGAGTGAAAATTGCCTCAGCCCACGCCTCTACAGAACCGAATTTCTGCAGTTGTTCCTTAAAATATGGAGCCTTGTACTTGTCTGCTATATTTTTGTCGTATGCCTTGTACAAAGCAATGAAACAATCCTTGTCAATAGGCATGTAGTAATCCTTATAGAATCTTTCTGCTCCTCTCTGCCCTCTGCCTGCAAAAGCAACAAGTTCTACGGCATTCAGAGCCTCTGTCTGATAATCCCTTACAAGTGATATATCCTCAATGGCTGCATACAGTTCCTTGAACCTTGCAACAAGGTTCTCATACTCCGGCTTGCCCTCAGACCATTTTGTGAAATTGGCCTCAAATTCCTGCTTGTTCTCAATGGCACGCATCTTAATGATACCTTTTGCCTCACCCTGCCATTTTTTCCATGCATTGGAAACGTTTGCATTCTTGGAAGCATATTTGATTCTTACAGCAGGATCCTTTGCCATCTCGCGGTTCTGAATATCGAGTCTCAGTGTCCTCAAGGCAATCTTATGGGGATTGGACTTGTAGGCAGTGTATTTTACGGCATCTGAGAAAAGATACTCGTTTGTCCTTCCAGGGAAACCGTAAACCATTGTAAAGTCACCCTCCTGAATCCCTTTTGCATTTATCTTGAAGAACCTTTTTGGTTTGTAAGGGACATTGTCCTTTGAATATGGAGCAGGCTCATTGTCGGGACCTGCATATACTCTGAAAAGGCTGAAGTCACCTGTATGTCTTGGCCACATCCAGTTGTCTGTATCACCTCCGAATTTTCCAATAGATGAAGGTGGAGCACCCACCAGCCTTACATCTGAGAATACCTTGAATACATAAAGATAATACTGGTTGCCATAATACAGAGGTTTCACAGATACACTCACACTGGTTCTCCCCTCTTTTGCCTTCTCAATTATCTTCTCAGTATTCTTTTCAATCAATTCGGCACGCTTCTCCTCGCTCATCCCTTTCTTGTAGCCTTTCATAACCTGTTCAGTAACATCCTCCATATAGTCGAGGAATGAAACTGTAAGACCGGGATTTGGAAGTTCCTGATCTCTGGTCATTGCCCAAAAACCATTGGTAAGATAGTCATGCTCAACAGAACTGTGCTGCTGGATCTGGCTGTATCCGCAATGGTGGTTTGTTATAAGGAGACCCTCGTTGGAAATTATCTCTCCGGTACATCCCCCTCCAAAGTGTACAACAGCATCCTTAAGGGAAGAATTGTTGATACTGTAGATATCTTCTGCCGTAAGCTTGAAGCCCTTCTCCTGCATATCCCTTATCTTAAGGATAATCTCAGAAGGGAGCCACATACCCTCATCTGCCCTCAGGAATGATGTTCCCGACAGAAGAAGGATAATTGCAAATAAAATTTTTCTCATATAATAAAAAGTTAACCGTATTCTGCAGGACAAAACTATTTGACTTTCTTTACAGGATCACATGTAAGCCCTACACCCAATTTCTTGAAAATTTTCCTGTCAACTTCGCTCAACATGACTGTTGAATGCACCTGGCATCCGTCAAATTTTGGAAGTTGTTCCAAAGCCATACGGCAGTTCTCATCCTGATTGCTCAACATTGAAATGGCTACAAGAACTTCATCTGTATGAAGACGAGGATTGTTTCCATGAAGATACTCAAGTTTGGTCTTCTGTATAGGGGCAATCATCTCTTCAGGAATAAGTTTCACCTTATGAGGAATTCCCGCCAGATATTTTGCAGCATTAAGGATAAGTGCTGCACTCGGTCCAAGGAGAGGACTGGTACGTGAAGTGATGATTGTACCGTCCTGAAGTTCAATTGCAGCAGCAGCTACCCCCTCCTTCTCCTTCCTCTCCTTGGCTGCAACAGTGGTCTTTCGGTCTTCGGTTGCTATTTTGGCCTGTTTCATCAGCAGACCAATCTTGTTCACCTCATTCTCATTGTCACCCTTCTCTGCAAGAGTACCGAGGGCATAATAATATCTCCTTATTATCTCCTCCCTTGCAGCATCACAGCAGACATCCTCATCCTCCATACAGAAACCTATCATATTCACACCCATATCTGTAGGTGACTTGTATGGGCTTTCTCCATAAATACCTTCAAAAAGGGCATTCAGTACAGGGAATATCTCAATGTCCCTGTTATAGTTCACAACAATGTCGCCATATGCCTCAAGATGGAACGGGTCAATCATGTTCACATCGTCAAGATCTGCAGTAGCCGCCTCGTACGCCAGATTAACAGGATGTTTCAACGGGAGGTTCCATACTGGGAATGTCTCAAATTTCGCATACCCCGCCTTTATACCCCTCTTGTGCTCATGATAAAGCTGGCTCAAACAAACGGCCATTTTTCCGCTGCCCGGTCCAGGAGCCGTAACCACAACCAGAGGACGAGATGTCTCTACATAATCGTTCTTGCCGAACCCCTCATCCGAATCTATAAGGGCAACATTATTTGGATAACCTTCAATGGTATAATGGTAATACACCTTAATCTTGAGTCTGCTGAGCCTTCTACGGTAGGCTACGGCACTGGACTGACCGTTGAAATGTGTTATGACTACCCCCCCCACATAAAGACCAACATTCTCAAACTCACTTCTCAGACGCAACACATCCTCATCATAGGTAATTCCAAGGTCACCTCTGGTCTTGTTCTTCTCAATATCAAGTGCACTTATCACCATTACGACCTCCGCATAATCCCTCAACTGCATAAGCATGCTCAACTTACTGTCTGGTTTGAACCCGGGCAGCACGCGGCTCGCATGATGGTCGTCAAAAAGTTTTCCGCCAAACTCCAGATATAGTTTGTCGCCGAACTGGGCAATACGTTTTTTAATACGCTCAGATTGTATCTTAAGATACTTGTCGTTATCAAATCCTTTTCTCATACGGGATACAAAGATAATTTTTTTAAGGACCTTTTCAATAAAGATAATGAAAAAAAATTGCCCCCTCTTACGCAACTTCTTCGTATATTTGGGGTTAAATAGAGAAAAATTATGAACAACCTCTCAAAATACATTATCATCTGCGCTATAACGGCAGCCACACTCTTCCTGGCCTGGTATTTCAGCAACATACTTACATGTATACTCATATCGGCTGTACTGGCCCTGGTAGGGCATCCTATAATGGAATTCCTCACATCTCTGAGAATAGGAAAAATCAAGCTTCCTGTGTCGGTTGCAGCCCTTGTAACCCTGGTTGCAATTGCCGGAATATTGTCGGGAGTAATACTCTTCATAATACCTCTTTTGGGTAGAATTGTAAGTGAAATGAGTGCACTCAACCTTGAAGAGATAAACAGCAAACTGGCTATTCCACTTCAGGATATAAATATAAAGCTGCATGAACTCTTCCCTACAATGGACAAAGGGTTTACAATAGAGCAGATGCTAATGGAGAAAATCAGGGCCATCTTCAGTTTCTCACTGTTTACAGACGCATTCAACTCCGTAACATCATTCATCATAAATACCTTTGTATCAATTTTTACAATAGTATTTGTAACATTCTTTTTCCTCAAGGACAACAGCACATTCCCAAATATGATCCTCATCTTTGTTCCCGACAAATATGAAGAGAATACCAGAAGGGCCATTTCAAGTATAAACTCACTGCTCATCAGATACTTCACAGGAATAAGCATAGAAGCAATCTTCATTACCTGCATAAATACAATGGGACTGCACTTTATCTGCGGTGTTTCATTCCAGATGTCGGTGGTACTGGCATTCCTGTCGGGAGTATTGAATGTAATACCATATATAGGTCCCCTAACAGCAGGAGCATTCGGTACTATAATGGGAATAATATCATTCTACAGCAGTGGAACAGACCCTAATCTCACTGTAGAGACAATAAAACTCATATGCGTATTTACTGCAACCCACCTGGTTGACGTTTTCATATTCCAGCCTTACATTTATTCAAACAGTGTAAAAGCCCATCCTCTGGAGATCTTCCTTGTAATACTCATTGCAGGAAATGTTGCGGGGATAACAGGAATGCTCATTGCCATTCCGGCCTACACAGTGGTGAGGGTCATTGCCAAAGAGTTCTTCTCCAACTTCAAACTGGTACAGAAGCTCACCGACAAAATGTAATTATACGGCAAGTACATAAAAAAATGGGACACTTTGCAGTGTCCCATTTTTATAATTTGACTTACCAATTATTTGTTCTGCTCAACAAACTGGTTGTATTTGTCGTAGTTGGCTTTGCTCTGCTCATCTTTATCACGGAAACGGAAGAAGATGTTCTTCAAATACTCAGCGCAAGCGAATTTAAGGTCTTTATACTGAGGGTTGTCACCTGAAGCCTCAAATGCTTTCTCAAATGGGGCAACTGCATCAGCCAATGCTTTCTCCATCTGCTCCAATAAGGCCATATATTTGGCATCATCAAACTCCTCCTGAGCTTTAGTCTGGATAGCAACGGCCATATCATAATATGTTGCACCCTCTGAATATGGAGCATATACGTAAGTAGGATCAATCTCACCTGCTTTCTTGAATGCTGCAATTGCATCCTCAAGTTTGCCTAGGTTCTTGTAAACATCACCCTCTGCATAAACAAGGCTGGCATTGTTTGGCTCATTTTGCTGGGCAACCTTCAAAATCTCAAGAACTTTTACTGGATCCTCGTTAGTCTCGCGATAAACGTTAATCAAATAAACAAGGATTGACTGGTTTGTAGGGAATTTTGCGAAACCTTCAGCTAGAACCTCTTTACATTTAACTGTATCGCCAAGTGCTTTGTATGAATCAGCCAATGCTGCAGCAACCTCACCTTTCTGCTCAAAATTGATAGACTGGCAGTACTCATAGAACTTGATGGCTCTCTGATGCTCAGCAGCCATAGTTGCAGTAACACCTGTATAATATGCCAATGTTGAATCAACAACGCCAATAACAGGATTGGCAGCAACATTCATAGCATTCTCAAAGTTTACAGATGCCTCTGAATAGTTGCCTAGAGTGTTGTCATACATAGCTGCATCATAATATTTGTTCTTGATGGTATTCAGACCCTCAGTAATGGCTTTTTTCTGAACACCTTTAGTATCAAGTTCATTTGCTTTGTTGAAAGCCTCAACAGCAAGAGCCAAAGCATTCTCTACAGGCTGTTTGGTAACAGTCCATGCAATAAGGGCACCACCCTCATTGTAGTAAAGAATCTTGTCAACGTAAGTAACTGCAGTAAGAAGAGCATCAGCTTTCTCTACCTGCTCAGTTGAAAGTGCAGGCTGTCCTTTAAGGATAAGGTCTGTCTGCATTTTTGGAGATCCTGGCAACAAACCTTCAGCTGGAGCCTCATAACAAGCAATGTAGGCATTTGCCAATTTTACCCAAGTTGCCGCTGAAGCAGCCTTTTTAGGGTTCTCAGTCTCAGCCTTAGCCTTCTGCATAGCTTTTACAGCATCACTAACGGCTTTGCTCTGAGCATTTACCTGAGTTGCAACAAACATCATTGCAACTGCAATAAACAATAATTTCTTCATGTCGTATAAATTAAAAATTAAAAATTCCAATTATTCTGCAATCTCGGCAGGTTTGTCCTCACTTTTGTTCACCACACAGACTGCAGCAATGCTGTCACCTTCCCTCAAGTTGATGAGTTTTACCCCCTGTGTAGCACGTCCTGCAACCCTTATATCTGAAACTGCAACACGTATTGTTATTCCCGACTTGTTTATGATCATGAGGTCATTCTCCTCAGTCACAGATTTCAAGGCCACAAGTTTACCGGTTTTTTCTGTAATATTCAAAGTTTTTACACCTTTTCCACCTCTGCTTGTAAGTCTGTAGTCCTCAAGCTCGGATTTTTTACCGAAACCGTTCTCACTTACCACAAGAATTGTCCTGTTCTGGTCAGCCTCTTTATCTGCTTCAACACAAATCATACCAACCACCTCATCATCATCCTCTATAGAGATTCCGCGAACTCCGGCACTTGTACGTCCAATGGCCCTTGCATCCTGCTCATTGAACCTTACACACTTGCCGTCACGACCTGCAATGAGGATCTCGTTATTGCCGTTGGTGAGCATTGCCTCAATAAGTTCGTCGCCCTCCCTTACAGTAATGGCATTCACACCGTTTACCCTTGGTCTTGAGTAAGCCTCAAGGGAAGTTTTCTTTATTGTTCCCCTCTTGGTTCCAAGTACAATGAAGTTATTGTTGATATACTCCTCATCATTCAGGGTAGGAACATTAAGGTATGCACAAACCTTGTCATCAGGTTCAATGTTGATTACATTCTGTATAGCCCTTCCCTTTGAAGTCTTGGTCCCCTCAGGAACATCATATACTTTAAGCCAGAAACACCTTCCCTTCTGGGTAAAGAACATCATTGTACTGTGCATGTTTGCAACGTAAATATGCTCAATGAAGTCCTCCTCGCGGGTTGTGCTTCCTTTTGCACCCACACCGCCCCTGTTCTGCAACCTGTACTCATTCAGAGGTGTCCTCTTTATGTATCCCAGATGTGATATGGTTATCACCACATCCTCGTCGGGATAAAAGTCCTCGGGATTGAATTCGTCTGCAGAAGGGACAATCTCAGTCCTCCTTTCATCACCGAATTTTGCCTTCAGGGCTACAAGTTCATCCTTGATGATGCCCATCTGGAGTTCAATGCTGGCAAGAACATCCTTAAGATGGTTGATGAGTTTCATGAGTTCGTCATACTCGTTCTGGAGTTTCTCCTTCTCCAGGCCTGTCAACTGGCGGAGCCTCATCTCTACAATTGCTGCTGCTTGGGCATCTGTAAATGCAAATCTCTCAACCAGTCCCTGTTTTGCATCATCAACTGTCTTTGATGACCTTATGATTGAAATGACCTCATCAAGGAAATCGAGGGCCTTCAACAGTCCCTCAAGGATATGGGCCCTTGCCTCAGCCTTGTTCAACTCAAACTGGGCCCTGCGCACTACAACCTCATGACGGTGACGTACGTAATATTTGATCAGCTGCTTGAGGTTCAGAAGCCTTGGCCTTCCGTCAACAAGGGCAATGTTGTTCACAGAGAAACTGCTCTGCAAAGCTGTATATTTGAACAATGTATTGAGGACAACATTTGCAACGGCACCCATCTTCAATCTGATTACAATGCGCATACCGTTACGGTCGCTCTCGTCATTCACATATGCAATACCGTCAATCCTCTTCTCCTCAACGAGTTCCGCTATTTTCTCAATCAGTTCCCTCTTGTTCACCATATAAGGGATCTCTGAAACCACAATTGTCTCGCGGCCGTTCTCATTCACCTCAATGTCTGTCTTTGCCCTCACAACAATCCTACCCTTTCCTGTATCAAATGCATCCCTGATGCCCTGATACCCCTGTATGATACCTCCCGTAGGGAAATCCGGACCTTTAACATGCTCCATCAGCTCATCAGTTGTAATGTCGTTGTTGTCTATATAGGCAACAATTGCATCACATATTTCATTCAGGTTATGCGGAGCCATATTTGTAGCCATGCCTACAGCAATACCTGAAGCACCGTTCAAAAGGAGCAGAGGAGCCTTTGCAGGGAGCACAACAGGCTCCTGAAGGCTGTCATCAAAGTTATTTCTGAAATCAACAGTATTTTTGTCGAGGTCGAGAAGCACCTCTTCCGCCATTGCGTTGAAACGGGCCTCGGTGTAACGCATTGCTGCAGCCGAATCACCGTCAATGGAACCGAAGTTACCCTGTCCCTGTACGAGCATATACCTCATGCTCCAGTTCTGGGCCAGCCTCACCATTGCATCATACACGCTGGAATCTCCATGCGGATGATACTTACCCAAAACCTCACCCACAATACGGGCAGATTTCTTGAATTGTCCTCCCGATGTAAGACCCAACTCGCTCATACCAAAAAGAACCCTTCTATGAACCGGTTTAAGACCGTCTCTAACATCTGGCAGTGCTCTGGATACGATTACAGACATTGAATAATCGATGTAAGCACTCTTCATCTGATCCTCAATATTTATCTGGCGTATCCTACCCTGTGTCTCTTCCATTTCCATATAAAATTGTTTAATTAAAAGGACCGCACACACGTACGGTAAAAACATACAAATTTACGCATTTTTTTTGATAAAATAAAGCATAGCAAACAATTTTACGTAAATTAGCGGAAATTTTAGAGAGATGCATTTACAACTTACCAACGAACTCAACGACATCCTGACATACGCAAAGGAAGAGGCAATGAGACTGGGGAACATGGTTGTCTCCACAGACCATCTTGTACTTGGAATCCTTAGACACGGTGAAAACATTACAGTTGAAACGCTATCAGCCCTGGGTGCCAATACAGCCGAACTCAAGGCCCATATAGAGGATGCTGTAATGGCAAAGGAGTCCATACCGTTTGAACAGGAGAACATGATTTCACTGTCGAAGGCAAGTGAAAATGCCCTCAAAATAATGTTCCTTGAGGCAAGGTCGCTTCACTCAATAAAACCGGACTCAAGCCACCTCATGCTGGCAATCCTCAGGTCACAGGACGGCTACGCCGTAAAATACCTCGGCCAATTGGAGATAACCTACAGCAGAATGAGGGATATCCTTGCCGGAGAAGAGAAGCAGGAGGGTGAAAACGAATCCTATTCCCTTCCAGCCAACAGCGCAGATGACGGCGACACAATGGAAAAGAAGGATGACAATGCCATGAAAGAAGAACACACAGTAAAAATAGGGATAAAGAAGCCTTCAGGTGGGAAAACTCCTGTACTGGACAGTTTCGGTTACGACCTTACCAAGGCGGCAATGGAGGACAAACTGGACCCGGTTGTCGGGAGGGAAAAGGAGATTGAAAGGCTTGCTCAGATACTTGGTAGGAGGAAAAAGAACAACCCTGTGCTCATAGGTGAGCCGGGAGTGGGAAAATCTGCAATTGCAGAGGGACTTGCAATCCGCATTGCCCAAAAGAACGTATCAAGGGTACTGCTGGACAAGAGGGTTGTATCACTTGACATAGGATCAATTGTAGCAGGAACAAAATACCGCGGACAGTTTGAGGAGAGAATGAAGGCAATCCTCAACGAACTGGGAAAGAATCCGAACATAATCCTCTTCATAGATGAAATGCATACCCTTGTAGGGGCCGGAGGGGCAGCAGGCTCTCTTGATGCTGCCAACATGCTCAAGCCGGCACTTGCACGCGGTGAAATCCAATGCATTGGAGCCACCACCCTTGATGAATTCCGCCAGTTCATAGAGAAAGATGGAGCCTTGGAACGCCGCTTCCAGAAGGTAATTGTGGAGGCAACCAATTTTGACCAGACACTTGACATTCTGCAGAACATAAAGGGGAGATACCAGAAACACCACAACGTGGTATATTCAGATGAAGCAATAAAAGCATGCATCTCCTTGAGCCAAAGATATATAACAGACCGCTGCCTTCCCGACAAAGCCATAGATATAATGGACGAGGCCGGGAGCCGCGTACACCTGAAGAACATAAAGGTATCCAAGAAAATTCAGGTACTGGAAAAGGCCATAGAGATAGTTGTAGCGGAGAAGCAGGATGCCGTTGCGGCATCTGACTTTGAAAAGGCTGCCATATACCGAGATATTGAGAAGATGAAGCGGGCGGAACTTGAGGCAGAGAGAGAAAAATGGCAGCGCAAACAGAATGCCTCCCCTGCAAAAGTTACCGCAGAGGATGTGGCATTTGTACTGAGCATGGCAACCAACATTCCGGTAAGCAAAATTGCCCAGAGCGAGGGAAACAAACTTGCCTCCATGGGAGCAACCCTCAAGGAGAAGATAATTGGTCAGGACGAGGCTGTAAACACTGTTACCCGTGCCATCCAGCGCAACAGGGCCGGCCTGAAGGACCCCAACAAGCCAATAGGGACCTTCCTTTTCCTTGGACCAACCGGAGTGGGGAAAACCCAACTTGCAAAAGTCCTTGCACAATACATGTTTGATTCTCCCGACAGCATCATCCGCATAGATATGAGCGAATATATGGAGAAGCATGCCGTGAGCCGTCTCATTGGAGCCCCTCCAGGCTATGTAGGATACAATGAAGGGGGACAATTGAGCGAGAGAGTACGCCGCAAACCGTACTCAGTGGTGCTGCTGGACGAGATAGAAAAGGCCCATCCCGACATCTTCAACCTGCTTCTGCAGGTGCTGGACGAAGGACGCCTTACCGACAGCAACGGCCGCCACATAGATTTCAGGAACACCGTCCTTATCCTCACCTCCAACATAGGAACCAAGGAACTCAAGGATTTTGGAAACGGACTGGGATTCTCAAACGTATCAAAGAGGGATACTGTTGCCAACAGCAGGATGATTATTGAAAAGGCTATCAAAAAAGCCTTTACACCTGAATTCCTGAACAGGTTGGATGAACAGATACTCTTCAACCCGCTCACCCGCGGTGACATAGAAAAGATTATTGAGATAGAACTCAAAGATCTGTACGAAAGGGTACATCAGGCCGGATTCAACCTCAAGTTGAGCAAGAAGATGAAAAAATTTGTAGCCGATGCCGGATTTGATCCCCAATACGGCGCCCGCCCACTCAAAAGGGCCATCCAGCGCTACATAGAGGATCCACTGGCCGAAAAAATAATCAGCGGCGAAGTGAAACCGGGCGACACAATCACCCTGAAATAACATTTGTCTCTCCGGGCACCGTGCGTCCACTCCAGGTGCCTCCTGCGTGGACAGGCGGCTGCACCGAGCACCGCAGTTGTCACGGAATCCCCTTCCCCTGTGACAAATACCACTTCAGGCACCCCATTTGTCACGGAATCCCCACAATCTGTGACAAATGCCACTTCAGGCACCGCAGTTGTCACGGAATCCCCTTCCCCTGTGACAAATGCCATTCCGGGCACCTCAGATGTCACGGAATCTCCTTTCCCTGTGACAAATGCCATTCAGGGCATCCCATTTGTCACGGAATCCCCACATCCTGTGACAAATACCACTTCAGGCACCCCATTTGTCACGGAATCCCCACATCCTGTGACAAATGCCACTTCAGGCATCCCATTTGTCACGGAATCACCACATCCTGTGACAAATACCACTTCAGGCACCTCAGTTGTCACGGAATCCCCACAATCTGTGACAAATGCCACTTCAGACACCCCATTTGTCACGAAATCCCCTTTCCCTGTGACGAATGCCATTCAGGGCATCCCATTTGTCACGGAATCCCCACATCCTGTGACAAATGCCATTCCGGGCACCTCAGTTGTCACGGAATCCCCTTTCCCTGTGACGAATGCCATTCAGGGCATCCCATTTGTCACGGAATCACCACATCCTGTGACAAATGCCACTCCGGGCACCCCTTCTCCGCAGGATACACAAACAAAAAAGGCCTCTGTTTTGATGTGAACCCCGAAAGTTAGACAAAAAACTTTCGGGGTTTTTGTATGTATAAGAAACACAACTATTTGGATCGCCTACGTTACATGGCGCTACTTGAGGATGGATATAGTACTCACTATGTTCATAAGAAATTTGGTA
>JAZNUM010000033.1:0-23440 GCA_045592325.1 Candidatus Egerieisoma sp. | reverse complement strand
CAGACCAACATGGCTACGATCCGACTCCACAAAAGGGTGCTAAGATGTGCCCACTGTGGGGTAGGCGGGCACATTTCGGGGGGTAAACGTGCCTACGGAGGAAAAAAACGGCCGCCTGGGCACAAAAAGGTGCTCCGGTGTGCCCACTCTGGGGTAGGGGGGCACATTTTGGGGGTCAAACGTGCCCGGGGAGGAGAAATGTTGCCGCCTGGGCACAAAAAGGTGCTAGGATGTGCCCACTCTGGGGTGGGCGGGCACATTTCTGGGGGTAAACGTGCCCGGGGAGGGAAAATCCGGCCGCCTGGGCACAAAAAAAGACCTGGGGCCAAGTGCTCCAGGTCTTTTGGGTATCTCTTGGGGGAAGATTACTCCCACTCAATTGTTGCATTTGGTTTTGGAGACATGTCGTAGCATACGCGGTTGACTGTAGGTACCTCTGCGAGGATTCTGTCAGTGATCTTCATGAGGATTGGCCAGTCAATCTGCTCAATTGTGGCGGTCATGGCATCCACGGTGTTTACGGCGCGGATGATTACAGGCCAGTCGTATGAGCGGGCATTGTCCCTTACACCTACAGATTTGAAGTCAGGAACTACGGTAAAGTACTGCCATACTTTTTTGTCAAGGCCACATTTTGCAAACTCATCGCGGAGAATTGCATCTGATTCCCTCAAAGCCTCAAGACGGTCTCTGGTGATTGCGCCCAAGCATCTTACACCCAAACCTGGGCCTGGGAACGGCTGGCGGTAAACCATCTCGTATGGAAGGCCCAACTCAAGGCCACATGCACGAACCTCATCCTTGAACAATTGTTTGATTGGCTCAACCAGTTCAAACTGCATGTCCTCAGGAAGTCCACCTACGTTGTGGTGAGATTTAACCATTTTGGCAGTTTTTGTACCGCTCTCAACTATATCAGGGTAGATGGTTCCCTGTCCAAGGAAATCTATGCCGTCCAATTTGCGGGCCTCTTCCTCAAACACTCTAATGAACTCACCTCCAATAATCTTGCGTTTCTGCTCAGGATCTGCAACACCTGCAAGTTTGTCTAGGAAACGGTCTGTTGCATCAACATATACAAGATTTGCATTCAACTGGTTCCTGAATACCTCAATCACATTCTCAGACTCACCTTTTCTCATAAGGCCATGGTTTACATGCACACATACAAGATTATTCCCAATGGCTTTAATCAGAAGTGCTGCAACAACTGAACTGTCCACTCCTCCCGACAATGCAAGGAGTACCTTCCTGTCACCTACCTGTTTGCGGATGAGTTCAACCTGGTCATTCACGAAGTTTGTCATGTTCCAGTTGGCCTCAGCCTTGCAGGTGTCAAATACAAATGATTTTACAGCATCTTTAATTGCCTCCTCGTCATTTGTGAACTGAGGAAGTTTTATATCGCAGAGAGCCTTGCTGTGGCCTGCCGCCATAACAGGGAACCCTGCCTGGTAGATTTCAGCATTTACATCTATCTCAACTCCGTCTATGACATTGTTAGGACCTCCGTTTATAATGATGCCTTTTACGTTAGGCAGTGCCTTCAATTCTTGTGCGGTAATGTCGTGGGGGTAAATCTCGCTGTATACACCCAATGCACGGATGGCTCTGGCTACCACTGTGTTCTCGTGGCTTCCCAAGTCCAAAATAACAATCATGTCCTGTTTCATATACGTAGTAATTTTTATAAAAAGATGTGCAAAAATATTATAATCTTAAAAAATGACAAACAATGGGGTAAAAAAGTTAACAACATTTTAACAACTTTTTGTTGTTTTTCTATACTTTTGCACCCAGATTATGCAAAACATTAGAAATATAGCAATTATTGCTCATGTCGACCACGGTAAAACTACCATAGTTGACAAGATGATTCTTCAGGCAAAAATTACAAGGAATGCCGAGAAGAGCGGTGAACTCATTCTGGACAATAATGATCTGGAAAGGGAGAGAGGTATAACAATTCTTGCAAAGAATGTGAGTGTACCTTACAAAGGTTACAAGATTAACATCATCGACACCCCGGGCCACGCCGACTTTGGTGGTGAAGTTGAGAGGGTGCTCAACATGGCAGACGGAGTTCTGCTGCTTGTTGATGCTTTTGAGGGGACAATGCCGCAGACAAGGTTTGTCCTTCAGAAAGCCATAGAAATGGGAAAGAAACCGGTAGTGGTTGTAAATAAGGTAGATAAGCAGAATTGTCGTCCCGACGAGGTTAACGAGCAGGTTTTTGACCTGATGTTCTCCCTGGATGCAACAGAGGAGCAGTTGGACTTCAAGACCCTTTACGGAAGTGCAAAGCAGGGTTGGATGTCGCATGACTGGAGGAAACCTACCACAGACATTACCCCTCTGCTGGATACAATCCTTGAGGAGATTCCTGCACCGGAGCAGTTGGAGGGCACTCCACAGATGCTGATTTCTTCATTGGAATACTCTCCGTATGTTGGACGTATTGCTGTCGGGAGGATAAAGAGAGGAACCCTGAAGGCCAACCAGCCTGTTACCCTGTGCAAAAGGGACGGTACTTTTGAGAAGAGCAGGATCAAGGAACTTATGGTGTTCGACGGCCTTGGAAAAACAAAGGTTGAAGAGGTGCACAGCGGTGATATTTGCGCAGTTGTGGGAATAGAGGGGTTTGAGATTGGAGATACAATTGCAGATTATGAGAATCCTGAGGCACTCCCTCCAATTTCCGTGGATGAGCCTACCATGAGCATGCTTTTCTGCATCAATGATTCACCTTTCTTTGGAAGGGACGGTAAATTTGTAACTTCCCGACATCTGAAGGAGCGTCTGGAGAAGGAGTTGGAGAAAAACCTTGCCCTTAGGGTGAAGGATGGTATAACTGCAGATTCGTTTGTGGTTTACGGACGTGGTGTGCTTCATTTGAGTGTCCTTATTGAGACAATGAGAAGGGAGGGCTTTGAACTGCAGGTAGGACAGCCTAAGGTTATAGACAAGAATATAAACGGTGTGAGATGTGAACCTATTGAGCACCTTACCATAGACCTTCCTGAGGATAAGGTTGGTGCCGCAATTGAACTTACCACAAGAAGGAAAGGTTCACTGCTGCATATGGAGCACAGGGAGGACCGTGTACATCTTGATTTTGACATCCCTTCAAGAGGTATCATAGGCTTGAGGAGCAATCTCCTTACCGCTACTGCAGGTGAGGCTGTTGTAGCCCACAGGTTCAAAGGGTATGAGCCTTACAAGGGTGAAATTGAGAAGAGGAACAACGGTTCGCTTGTGGCAATTGAGACCGGTACTGCTGTTGCGTATGCAATGGACAAACTTCAGGATAGAGGTAAATTCATAATTTACCCTGGAGAGGAGATTTATGCGGGGCAGGTAGTAGGTGAGCACTCAAGGGTTGATGACCTTAACATAAATATCTGCAAGACCAAGAAACTTACTAACGTAAGGGCTTCAGGTACAGATGAAAAGGCTGTGCTTCCACCACCATTGCAGTTCTCTCTTGAGGAGATGCTCGAGTATATCCAGGAGGATGAACTTGTAGAGGTAACACCTAAGTTCATGAGAATTAGGAAAATTTATCTCGACGAGAATGAGCGCAAGAGAAGGAAGAACAATGCCCTTTAATAAAAACTGAGTTTGATTTAACAAAAAAAATAACTATCTTTGCACGCCCTAAAGTGAAGTGGAACAGAGATGGCTGAGAATAAGGAATTTATAATTCAGATTAAAGGATTGCAGGTTGGAAAACACAGTTATGATTTTTCAATCGGCGGTGATTTTTTCAGGAATTTTGAAAATTCTCTGATTCTTGATGCTGATTTGCAGGCAGATGTACTGCTGGAGAAAGGGAGCGGCTGGATGAATGTGAGCGCTGAAATAACAGGAGACGTAACAGTTGAATGTGACAGATGTCTTGATGACGTGGTGCTTCCAATGGATTTCAGTTGCAGTATGGGAGTGAAGTTTGCAAAATCTGTTGAGGATGGTGATGGGGATGAGTTTATAATAATGGATCCCACAGAGGGGGAACTTGACCTTACACAATTTCTGTATGATTATGTGTGTCTGAATCTCCCGCTGCAGAAGGTACACCAGGAGGGGGAGTGCAACAGTGAGATGATGGCAAAGTTGGGTGCAGTGAACAATGCTGCAGAATCAAAAGGGGAGGCAGATGTTGAGGATTCTCCTTTTGCGGCACTCAAGGGGTTGTTTGACAAAAAGAATTAGTATTCCTGCCGTCGGGAAGAAGATAAAAGAAAATATAACAAATTAAAAATAGTTAGAAATGGCACATCCAAAGCACAAAATTTCAAAACAGCGCAGAAACAAGCGTAGAACTCACGACAAAGCAGTAGTTCCTACATTGGCAACTTGTTCAAACTGTGGTGCAACTGTAATGTATCACCATGTTTGCCCAGAGTGCGGTTACTACCGTGGTCGTCTTATCATTGAGAAAAACAACGCGTAATTAGCGCCTTTCCTCATGATAAGGATTGGTATTGATGCAATGGGAGGAGACTTTGCCCCCAACAATGTAATATTGGGGGCTATAGAAGCCTATTCCTACATCAATGCCGATACAAAGATTTTTCTCATTGGGGATGAGAAAAAGATTACCGAGGTCTGCCAACATTATGGCATAGACTCCGGTAATTTTGTTATAGTGCATGCTCCCGAGAGTATTGAGATGGGTGAGCACCCTGTAAGGGCCTTCAGAAAGAAGAAGAAATCAAGCCTTGTAGTTGGTTTCAACATGCTTGCAGAGGGGAAGATAGATGTCTTTGCCAGTGCCGGAAACACCGGAGCAATGCTGGCCGGCTCTGTACAGGTGCTTAACAATATTCCGGGAATCATAAGGCCATGCATTCCAGCCCAGATTCCGTTGGCAAACGGACGCAACATGCTGCTGCTTGATGTGGGATTCAACTCCGACACCAGGGCTGATGTATTGTACCAGTTTGGCATTATGGGGTCTATTTTTGCAAAAGCCATGATGGGGATAGACAATCCCAGGGTGGCTCTGCTGAACATTGGGGCAGAATCTGAAAAGGGCAACATAATTACCCAGGAGGCCTACAAGATAATGAGCGACTCCACAGACTTCAACTTTGTTGGCAATATGGAGGCAAACATGCTCTTTAACGGAGGAATTGCCGACGTACTGGTAACAGACGGTTTTGTGGGAAACATCTGTCTTAAACAGGCCGAGGGTATGTATGAACTTGTTGCCAAGTTGGGCGTGAAACATCCGTTCTTCAACAGGTTCAACTATGAAACCTACGGAGGAACACCCATTTTGGGAGTAACCGCTCCAGTAATAATAGGACACGGAGTATCCACTCCTCTTGCAATAAAGAATATGATTCTTCAGGGCGAGATGGTTGTGGAACAGAAGATTATAGAGAAATTCAAGAAGGCTATGCTTGCAGTATCGGCCAATTGAGAAACAACTACTACCTATGACCAATAAAAAAGCAATAATAACAGGAATAGAGGCGTACCTGCCAGATTATGTCCTTACAAATGATGAACTGGCCACAATGGTGGACACCTCAGATGAGTGGATCATGAGCCGTGTAGGCATAAAGGAGAGGAGAATATTGAAGGAAGACGGTTTGGGAACATCATACATGGGCGAACAGGCTGTAAAAAAATTGTTGGAGAGTACAGGTACTTCTCCCGACGAGGTTGATCTGCTGATCTGCGCTACAGTAAGCCCCGACATGCTTTTCCCTGCAACCGCCAACATCATAAGCGACAAATGCGGTATCCTCAATGCATGGGGTTATGATATAAATGCAGGATGTTGCGGATTCCTGTTCAGTTTCTATACAGTGGCAAACTTCATTGAGAGCGGAAGATACAAGAAGGCGGTTCTCGTATGTGGTGAGCGTATGAGCGGTATGACAAACTACCAGGACAGGACAACCTGCCCATTGTTTGGTGATGGTGCCGTTGCAATGCTTATAGAGCCTTCAGATGACCCTAACCTTGGTTTTCAGGATGCCATTACACATGTAGACGGTGTAGGACGCCACTATCTGTACCAGACAGCAGGCGGTTCATTGTATCCACCTACACACGAGACTGTAGAAAAGAGGCTGCACTATATCCACCAGGAGGGACAGCAGGTATTCAAATATGCAGTTTCGAGAATGGCTGACGTATCAGTAGAGATGATGCACAAACACAATCTCACTGCAGATGATATAGCATATCTGATCCCTCACCAGGCAAACTTGCGTATCATTGACGCAACAGGCAGAAGAATGGGACTCTCTACAGAGAAGATTCTTATTGATATTGAAAAGTTCGGAAACACTGCCGGAACATCAATTCCATTGGCATTGTGGGACTTTAAGGATAAGTTCAAGAAGGGTGACACCCTAATTTTCTCTGCATTTGGTGCAGGATTTACATGGGGATCCATTCTTTATCGTTGGGCATATTAAAAATTTTACTATATTTGCAGTCCGGTTCGGGAGCGATTATGGCACTGACGTTCGGAACCATTAAGTTTCCAGCGTTCGGGAACATTGAGATTCCCTCGGCAATGGCCCTATAGTTCAAGGGATAGAACGAAAGTTTCCTAAACTTTAAATACAGGTTCGAGTCCTGTTGGGGCTACAGGAAAAGCGGCAGAAATGCCGCTTTTTTTTGTTTCAATACTTTCCCCCCCCCCCTCTGTGTCATATGGCTCCCGGTCCCAGGTTTGCGGCAGGCGGGTGTTCCGTGTCCTGGTGCCAGGTGATTTTGCGGCATGCGGGTGTTCCGGTGCCAGGTGATTTTTGCGGCAGGCGGGTGCATTTTGATGTCCTTACAAGGCCTTGTTACAGACTCCCTAACAATTGTTAGTAAGGATGACGGGCCCATATTGTCCCGTTGTCCTTAAATGATTTTGGAAAGTACTTTGAAATACTACTCTGGGGTATATTCTCTAATGATTATAAGGATAACGAATTTCAGGAATTAATATTGGTTGAATCCCAGGGGTTTACTGCCTGTTGTTGCGGGCCACCGGCACCCGCCGGCGCCAAGGTGCCCTCTGGCAGCCGGGTGCGGTATACACCTGCCGGCACATCATGCAACCTTTGGCAGCCTGGTGCAATATGCACCTGCCGGCGGCAAGTTTGCTGGGGAGGTTTATCCCACTATCTCGCTGAAGAGCCTGCGGCCGCGGTATTCCGAGTTGTTGGTCTGGTTTACCACGTACCTGGCGGCACTTGCTGTTATGTTTACAAATGATTCGTTGCGGCGGATCTCAATCTTGCCGATACCTTTTTTGCCTACTCCCAGTGAGGTCATCATCCTTATGATGTGGCGGGTGGTGGTGTTGTGCTTGGTGCCAATTGAGAGCTTAACCCATTTGAAACCTTTTTCGCCGCGGCGAGGAACGTAATCAGGGGCTTCAGATTCGGTGGCTCCGGTCTCTTTCTTCTTCTTTTTCTCTACAACAATGTTGAGGTCTGGGGCATTGCGGTAATAGTCAAGGAAGCGGTTGAATTCCATTGAGAGGAATTTCTTTATTATTTCCCTGCGGCCAAGATTGTTCCATTTCTCCTCTATGAGGCTTAGATATGGTGCAATTTCCTCTTCACGCACCTCCACTGCATTTATCTGGTCTATCATTGCAAGGAGTTGTTTTGAGCATACCTCTTCTCCGGTAGGGAGTTTTGCCTGTGCAAAGGTTTTGTTTATGATTTTCTCAATGCGGCGGATTTTGCTCTGTTCCTTGGTGTTGATTATTACAATGGATTTTCCGGTCTTGTCGGCACGGCCGGTACGGCCGCTGCGGTGGGTGTACTGCTCAACCTCGTCGGGAAGATTGTAGTTGATTACATGGGTGAGGTTGTTCACATCAATGCCTCGTGCGGCTACATCTGTGGCTACCAGGAGTTTGAGGTTCTTCTCCTTGAAACGTCTCATCACCTGCTCGCGCTGCATCTGGGAGAGGTCTCCGTGGAGGGCATCTGCGTCGTATCCGTCTTTGATGAGGGCGCTGGCAATGTCTCCGGTCTCCCTGCGGGTGCGGCAGAAGATGATGCCGTAGATGTCGGGATAATAATCCACAACCCTCTTGAGTGCAAGGTAGCGGTCTTTCTCGTGGATGGTGTAGTAATAGTGCTTTACGTTATCCGAGCCGCTGTTCCTCTCGCCAACTGTAACCACCTGGGCATCCTGCATATAGGTCTTGGCAATTTTCTCCACCTCCAATGGGAGTGTGGCAGAAAAGAGCAATACCCTCTTCTGCTGCGGAATACTCTCCAGAATGGCATCCAGTTCCTCCTTGAAACCCATGTTCAGCATCTCATCAGCCTCGTCCAGGATAAGTGTATGCACCCGGGTAAGATCAACTGCTTTCCTCCCGATAAGATCCAGAAGCCTTCCAGGAGTGGCAACCACAATGTGTGGAATCTTCTTGAGCGCCTTAATCTGTGGCTCGATGCCTGCACCGCCGTAAACATCTACGATGCACAAGTCGTGGAGATATTTGGAGTAATTCTTCAGATCCTGGGAGATCTGTTTGCACAATTCGCGGGTGGGGCTGAGTACCAGCACTTGTGTATAGCGCTCCATATTGTGGGCAACTATACGTTCCAGCGACGGCAGACCAAAGGCCGCAGTCTTTCCTGTGCCGGTCTGAGCCAGACACACTATGTCACCCTCCTCTGCAAGTAGGGTGGGTATTATCCGTTCCTGTACCGGGGTTGGTTTCTCAAACCCCATCTCGCTTATTGCCTTAATCAAATAACTGTTAAGGCCCAGTTCCTGAAATGAATTTGCCATTTTAAATCTTTTGTACGGTCTATCCGCGGTATCTATTGCGTTAGTTGCTTTGTTGCGTCTGCGGCTTCTGTGGCTGCTGCGTCTGCTGCTTTTGTTGCTTCTGCGGCATTTGCTACTTTGTCTGCCGTGTTTGCGGTGTCTGCGGCATTTGCTTCTGCTGTTGCTGCTTCTGCTGTTGCTGCTTCTGCTGCGTCTGCTGCTTTTGTTGCATCTGCGGCATTTGTTACTTTGTCTGCCGTGTTTGCGGGGTCTGCGGCATTTGCGGCATTTGCGGCATTTGCGGCGTGCAACTCTGCGGAGTTTGCGGTTATACCGTAATTTCGTGCGGCAAATTTAGTGTTTTTTAGCGGCTGTTCCAACCACGGTTGAATCCTTCCACAATATTGGGCCAATACTCAATGCAGATGTAGATTACATAAAACAGCAGCAGGAACCCTATGAACCAGAAGGTGTCCCTCAAAAACTCTTTGGTAAAAGAAATCCTTTTCATAAAAACATATTTAGTGTGTTAATATTCATTCTTTTTGCGTGTTGGGCACATTTTCGGTCTTTTTTGTGCCCAAGTGGTGTCTGGTGGGCACGTTTCTGCCGGGTTTTGTGCCCAGGAAGTGCATTTCTTGCGTGTTGGGCACATTTTCGGTCTTTTTTGTGCCCAAGTGGTGTCTGGTGGGCACGTTTCTGCCGGGTTTTGTGCCGGGGAAGTGCATTCCTTGCGTGTTGGGCACGTTTCTGCCGGGTTTTGTGCCGGGGAACGGGTTTTGGGGGGCATCTGGTGGCCATTCCAGTCCAGATTTGTTTTCCGGGTAGGCAGGAGCATGCAGGAGCCGGCTGAGGCAGAGGCGGACAGGAGCAACCGGAGCAACCGGAGCCTGTCGGCGCCAGCCAGGGCCAACAGATGCAAATATATGTCGGGAAGGAGGTGGCATGGTTCTGAAAAAGAAAATGTTGCGGCAGGTTTTTCTTTTTTTGGATTTTGCTGTTTTTAGAAAAAGCAATCGGGTAAATTTACCATTCATAGGAAAGGCTCCGGGATGGATTCTTTTTGTGACAAACATTTCCGTGTGCGTACGGTTTTAGTTATATTTGTAATAAAAATTGGATTATGAGTGTAAAACATATTGGAATTTTCGGGAGGAGGAATGTTGGAAAGAGTTCTCTTATTAATCTGCTGTTGGGGCAGGATTTTGCAATTGTTTCTGATAAAGCCGGAACTACAACGGATCCGGTGAAGAAGAGGATGGAGATTCCCGATATTGGTACAGTGCAGTTTGTTGATACTGCCGGGGTTGACGATACCGGGGAGTTGGGTGCAAAGAGGGTGGAGAAGAGTTTCAAACTTGTGGAGGAGGTTGATCTGGCGCTGCTGGTTTTTGCGGGGAATGTTTTCGGGAAGGAGGAAAAGGACCTTCTGGCAAGGTTCAAGGAGTTTGATGTTCCGGTGGTTGTGATTCATAATCAGTCGGATATTGTGCCGCTGGATGGTGGCGTTGCGGCAGATCTTATGAATATGTACGGGTGCGATGTGGTTGAATTCTCCTGCTGCATTATGGACGAGCAGGAGCAGAGGGAGGCTGTTGATATGCTTATGGCGTTTATTGCCAAAGGGTTGCTGCTTCAGGGTGGGGAGAGGACCATTATGCAGGGGCTGGTTGGGGCCGGTGACAATATTGTGTTGGTTTGTCCTATTGATTCGGAGGCTCCTGCGGGGAGGTTGATTCTGCCGCAGGTTATGGCTATAAGGGATATTCTGGACCAGGGTGGCGTTGCAACTGTGCTTCAGCCTGAGCAGTTGCCGGGGTATTTTGCCTCTCATGGCCATGAATCTGCAAAAATGGTTGTTACAGACAGCCAGGTATTCAAGAGAGTTGCCACTATGGTTCCCGACAGTATTCCACTTACCAGTTTCAGTATCCTCATGGCCAGGGCAAAGGGCCCTTTTGAGGATTATTTGAAAGGGACTCCCGCCATTGATTCCCTGAAGGAGGGAGACAAAGTGCTGGTACTTGAATCCTGTACCCATCATACTTCGTGTGAGGATATCGGGAGGGTGAAAATTCCTGCCATGCTTGAGAAACATTGTGGCTGCAAGTTGGATTTCACTTTCATTAGCGGATTGGATGAACTCCCTTCTGCAGAGGAACTTTCTACCTATTCCCTTGCTCTGCAGTGCGGGGGCTGCATGGTTACCAGACGCCAGTTGAACAACCGTGTCCGCAGGGTCATTAAGGCCGGTGTCCCAGTTTCCAATTATGGGATGAGCATAGCATATCTTACAAATATTTTTTCTAAAGTCACGTCGCAATTTTGTACAAGTGGCTCACTTTCAGAAGATTAAAAATTGAATAAATTTGTTTTTGAGATTTTTGTAAATTATAAGTGTCAGGTATTCAATGAATTGTACAAAATCACGTCGTGATATAGCATATGAACTGAAGCTCAAGCACCGTGGCCCTGAGGTTTATTTCAGGGGGCTTATTGAGATTTCCAACAAGTGCCGGAAGAATTGCCTGTATTGTGGAATAAGGCGTGGCAACTATAATGTTGAGAGGTATGAGATGAGTGATGGGCAGGTGCTGCGGGAGGCGCAGTTTGCATTGGATGCAGGGTACGGGTCAATTGCAATCCAGGGGGGAGAACGCACGGACAGCGCTTTTATTGAGAGGATTACAAGGTTGATTTATGCCATAAGGCGGCTGCAGCCTGGAGGCAATCCATTGGATGCTGTTCCGAATAGGAGGGGAGGTGCTTCACTGGCAGTGCCAGGAGAGGAGAACAACCTCGGCATCACACTTTCACTCGGGGAGCAGGAGAGGGAGGTTTATAGGGAGTGGAAGAATGCCGGGGCAACCAGGTATCTCCTCCGCATTGAGGCCTCCAACAGGGAGTTATATGAGAAGTTGCATCCGGGGTACGGGGCTGCAGAAGAGGGTATGGAATCCCTGAAGGAGAACACCGTTATTCCCGACAATTGCAGGGAATTGCAGAATTGCGCCGGGGTACAGAATTGCAGGGATTCGCAGAACTGCGGAGATTCGCAGAACTGCGGTGATTCACAGACCTGCAGGAAATCACAGATTTGTCGGGAAGTCAGGATGCATTCATACGATGCCCGTGTGCAGGCACTCCATGACCTGAAATCTGAGGGGTATCTCCTTGGAAGCGGCATTATGATTGGGCTTCCGTTCCAGACCTGCAAGAACTTGGATGAGGATTTGCAATTCCTTAAGGATCTGCAGGTTGATATGGTGGGTATGGGGCCGTATATTCCGCATAAGGATACCCCGTTGGGGCAGATTGTCTCATCCTGGCGAAGTGGTGACCCTTCATTGACAGACACTCTTCCTCCCCATTTCAAGGAACTTGCAGTTCTGCCCCGAGGCGATTTCTGGAACATTGGAAATGAGGAGCTTCTGGAACTGTGCATAGATATGGTTGCCCGTTTGAGGATTCTGATGCCCCATATTAATATTGCGGCAACTACTGCCCTCCAGGTACTTCACCCTTACGGCCGGGAGATGGCACTACTTGCCGGAGCAAATGTGATTATGCCAAATATGACCGAGACATCTCTCAGGGGCAATTATTCCCTCTATGAGGGGAAACATGGGGTTGAGGATGATGCCGCCTCCACCCGGGACAAACTTCTGGATAACCTTTCCCGCATGGGGATACCTGTGGGGTGGAATTTGAGAGGTGACTGGAGGTAGTTGGCCATTCTTTTTCCCGACAATTCCCGTGGTGGTATCTTCCCGACAAATTCTTAAAATTGTCGGGAAGAAAGTGATTCCCTCCATATAGTGAAAAATTCTTGAAATAAAGAGAGGAAAGGTTTCTTTTTTTTGCAAATAATTCTATATTTTTGTAATGTCAAAAAAAAATGTGCCCGGTGATTTGTTCTTTGTATGGAATGGCTGGGCCGGTTTTTCTTTTTTAGTATGACTATTTATTAAACCAAACAATATTTAATTTTCAAATTATGTCAGAAATCAAAAGAGTTTATCGTTTTGGCGGTAGAAATGCCGACGGCGATGGAAGTATGAGAAATCTTCTTGGTGGTAAAGGTGCAAACCTTGCTGAGATGTGCAAATTGAACATTCCGGTTCCTGCAGGTTTTACCATTACAACCGATTGTTGTACTGAGTATTACAAAAATGGATGTAACTATCCTAAAGAGCTTGAGGCAGAGGTAAATGCTGCTTTGGCTGCTACTGAGGAGATCATGGGAATGAAATTTGGTGATCCAAATGCTCCACTTCTAGTTTCTTGCCGTTCAGGTGCCAGAAGTTCTATGCCTGGTATGATGGAGACCGTTCTTAACATTGGTCTTTGTTCAGCAACAATTCCTGGTCTTATTGCTAAAACCGGTAATCCTCGTTTTGTTTATGATGCTTACAGACGTCTGATTATGATGTACTCAGATGTTGTAATGGAGAAAGCTGAGGGTATTGAGCCAGAGGATGGCAACGGTATCAGGGTTCAGTTGGACAGAATGCTTGCAAAGGTGAAGAAAGAGAAAGGCTATGCATCTGATACAGACCTTACTACTGAGGACTTGCAGCAACTTTGCGAGGATTTCAAGATAAGAGTAAAACAAGAGTTGGGCAAAGCGTTCCCAGATGATGCTTACGAGCAGTTGTGGGGCGGTATTGGTGCCGTATTCAAATCATGGAACGGTAAGAGAGCCATTGCATACAGAAGAATTGAGGGTATTCCTGACGAGTGGGGTACTGCTGTAAACGTACAGTCAATGGTATTCGGTAACATGGGTGACAATTCAGCTACCGGTGTTGCTTTCTCTAGAAACCCTGCTACAGGTGAGAACAAGTTCTACGGTGAGTGGTTGATCAACGCTCAGGGTGAGGATGTTGTTGCAGGTATCAGAACACCTAACCCATTGAACGAGGCTACAAAGAACGAGCATAACAGACATCTTGCTTCTTTGGAGACTGCAATGCCTGCAGTTTACAAGGAGTTGGATGAGATCCAGCAGAATCTTGAGCACCACTTCCACGATATGCAGGATATTGAGTTCACTATCCAGGACGGCAAACTTTGGATGCTTCAGTGCCGCGTTGGTAAGAGAACAGGTCTTGCTGCATTGAACATGGCTATGGATATGCTTGCAGAGGGTCTTATTGATGAGAAGACTGCTGTAATGCGTGTTGCTCCTGCTCAGTTGGATGAGCTTCTTCACCCAATCCTTGACCCTGCTTCAGAGAAGAAAGGTACTGTAATTGCACAGGGTCTTCCTGCTGGTCCTGGTGGTGCTGTAGGTAAGATTGTATTTACCTCTGAGGAGGCTGTTGAGGCTGCTGCAAGAAAAGAGAAAGTTATCCTTGTACGTGAGGAGACTAACCCTGAGGACGTTGAGGGTATGCGTGCTGCTGACGGTGTTCTTACTGCACGTGGCGGTATGACTTCACACGCTGCTCTTGTTGCTCGCGGTTGGGGTAAATGCTGTATCGTAGGTTGCGATGCTCTTCATATCAACATGTTGAACAAGACCATGACTATCGGTGAGAAAGTTTACAATGAGGGTGACATCTTCTCATTGAACGGTAGCAAGGGTTATGTTTATGATGTTGCAATTGAGACTATGGACGCTTCTGAGAACCCACGTTTTGTTGAGTACATGAAGATAGTTGACAAATACAGGGTATTGGGCGTACGTACAAATGCAGATAACCCTAAAGATGCACAGACTGCTGTAAACTTTGGTGCAGAGGGTATTGGTTTGTTCCGTATTGAGCACATGTTCTACGGTGAGAACTCTGAGGCTCCACTTTCAAAACTCCGTAAGATGATCCTTTCAAATACTGAGGCTGAGAGACGTCAGGCACTTGCAGAACTTGAGCCATACGTAAAAGAGGCTGTTAAAGGTACTATGAAAGTTCTTGACGGTATGCCTGTAACCTTCCGTCTTCTTGACCCACCTTTGCATGAGTTCGTTCCTCAGACTTTGGAGAAACAGCAGGAGATGGCTGACGAGTTCGGTATCACTATTGAGGATATCAGAAAACGTGGTGAGGGCTTGCATGAGGTTAACCCTATGATGGGTCACCGTGGTGTACGTCTTGGTGTAACTTATCCTGAGATTTCAGAGATGCAGTTCCGCGCAATCTTCACTGCAACTGCAGAGTTGATTAAAGAGGGCTTGAAACCACAGCCAGAGGTAATGGTTCCAGTAACCGTATCAGTTAAAGAGTTGGATTTCCAGAAAGAACTTTGCGACAGAGTACACGCAGAGGTTGAGGCTGCTGAGGGCGTTAAGATCATTTACCTTTACGGTACTATGATTGAGATTCCTAGAGCTGCTATCCTTGCTGACGAGATGGCTAAGACTGCTCAGTTCTTCTCATTCGGTACAAATGACCTTACTCAGATGACTTTCGGTTTCTCACGTGACGATATCGGCGGTTTCATGGGTGACTATTTGACCAAGAAAATCCTTCCTGCAGACCCATTCCAGACTTTGGACCGTTCATCAGTAGGTAAACTTGTTGAGATGGGTATCAAGGGCGGTAGATCAACCAACGCCAAACTTAAAGTTGGTATCTGCGGTGAGCACGGTGGTGACCCAGATTCAGTAGAATTCTGCCACTTGGCTGGTATGAACTACGTTTCATGTTCTCCATTCCGCGTTCCAATCGCCCGCCTTGCTGCTGCTCAGGCTGCAATCAAACACAACGCACAGAAATAATCTATGCACACAATAAAAAAGTCCTCCCCATGCGGGGAGGATTTTTTTTATACCCCCCCCCTATAATCACGACGTGATTTTGTACAATTGGCTGAATCTCAGATGTGTATAAAAATAAGGTTTGCCTGCTTTTGCAAACCTTATTTTGCATATGTTTGATTATTAGGTAATTGTACAAAAATGCGACGTGATTATGTTTAGCAACAGCATTAAAACAAAAGATGAGAGCCATAAAACTCTCATCTTTTGTTTTAATAGCTGTAGCAGCCGGAGATGGTTTATTCCGGCTGCGGTGCTCCCTTACCTTTAATGCAATCCTTTACAAACTTATAATCTACATGGAGTACTGAAGCAATCTGCAACATTTTACATTTGGTATTATTATTAACAGATACAATCAATCTTTTCATTTCATCTCTAGTTAGCTGATTTGGATTCCTGCCATCCAGTATTATTTTAACTACCTCAATCAGCTTCTCTGTTGTACAGAACTCCCATTTTGAGGAAGAATTTTTAATATCAAGTTTCACTACAGGACATATATTCATATAATTAAGGAACTCCTCATAGTTCTTGAAATATTTATCAATGAATCCGGTATCCACACTTATTGCCTCACATAATTGCAAATACTGCCTGTATCCTATAGGAATATATTTTTTATCATCTCCGAAATGCATAGAAGCAGAACTCCATCTGTAATTCTCTACCTTCCCGCAAATCCCGGCTTTAATCGGATTCTGTAATATATATACCGATGTATTCATTATCCATTCATCATCCCTTTTGCAAGCACTTGAAAAAGGAGTCTTGAATACTTTATTGCTATTTTTATACTTCTTGTTGTACCATCTGGAATAGCTTTGTAGTGTTTCTCTCATCAGCTCTGTTACACAACTGGTCTCAATTAGGAAATGTGCATGATTCCCCATTAGTGCAAACTCAATTATAACAGATCCAAACTTCTTGGCATATTTGTCCATTCTCCTCAGAAGCTCAAGATTGTCCTCATCATCATAAAACACCGTATATCTTCCATTCGCCCTAAAATAGACATGCATTATCCCTTCCTGTTCCCTTACATTCTTGCCCATACTTTTTTTTCTCCAAAATACATCTCCTCCAATTTCCTGCAAAGCTTTAGCGTAAATTTACGCTAAATCACGACGTGATTTTGTACAAAACGCTGACTATTAGATAGATAAATTTTGCTACTATTCACACATTTGAACTTTTATACCTGATTATCAGTTAATTGTACAAAAATGTAACGCGATTTTAAGAAAATTGTTAACTTTACAAAAACACTACACCATGAAAAAGCTGCCAAAAATTTTCATTCTGGATACAAATGTTATCCTGCATGACCACCGTGCCATATACAATTTTCAGGAAAATGACCTTGTAATACCGTTGGCAGTACTTGAAGAAGTTGACAAGTTCAAGTATGGAAATGATATAATTAATTACAATGCCCGGGAGTTTGTAAGGACAATAGATGAAATATCCGATAACAGACTCTTCAACGGGCACGGTTACCCGTTGGGAAAAGGGCGTGGAACACTTACAATTACAGTAAATAGAGATTTCCCCAAGGATCTTCAGTCTATTTTCAAGGATGACACTCAGGACCACAGGATTCTGGCAACCGCAATCTGGTACAAGCACAATTATGGAGACCGGGTTGTGGCATTGGTAACCAAGGATGCCAATTTGAGGATGAAGGCAAAAGCCATAGGGATGTTTGTGCAGGATTACCTCACAGACCACCTGAAGGCAGACAGTTTTTCAAACGAGGAGCGTAGGGTAATCACAGCAAAGGGGGTAGACCCAAAAATTCTTGAAGAACTCCACAATAATCCCGACGGTGTTAAACTGGACAAATTCAGATACAAAACCCCTCCGTGCAACCAGTTGTACCGTTTCCGGACTCCCGACAACAATATAATTCTTGCCCGTTACAACCATAATACCCAGAATATTGTAGAGGTTGTGCCACAAACTGCATACGGAATCTCACCACGCAACGAGGAGCAGGCATTTGCAATGGATGCCATTCTTAATCCCGACATAAAACTGGTTGCCATTACCGGAACAGCCGGTACCGGAAAAACCCTTCTTGCACTTGCCGGTGCCCTTGCACAGACAGACCTCTACGACCAGATACTTCTTGCCCGTCCTGTAATACCTTTAAAAAACCAGGAGATAGGATTCCTTCCTGGCGACCCTAAAGAAAAGATTGGCCCATACATGCTGCCTCTGTATGACAACCTTGCAGTAATTAAGAAGAACTTCCGTGAGAGCAGCAAGGAGAACATTAAAATTGAGGATATGCTCCGACGTGAGAAACTCCTCATCTCTCCATTGGCTTACATCCGCGGGCGCTCCCTCTCAAACACCTTCTTTATCATCGATGAAGCACAGAACCTTACCCCTCATGAAGTAAAAACAATAATTACCCGAGCCGGTGAGGAAACCAAGATTGTCTTCACAGGAGACGTGTTCCAAATAGACCAGCCATACCTTGACACCTGGTCCAACGGCCTCACTCACTTGAGCGAAAAACTCTACGGAGAAAACCTCTTCGCTCATATCAACCTCGTAAAAGGGGAACGCAGTGCCCTGAGCGAACTGGCCGGGAAGAAATTATAATCACGTCGCAATTTTGTACAATTACTTGCGTATCAAGTAATTAAAAAACAGAGGTCTGGAAAAATCCCAGACCTCTGTTTTCTATTTTGCTGAGAAACAGCAAAATGTACAAAATTGCGACGTGATTATCGTGTACACCATTTACGTGCGTTTATAAACATCTCAATCCAAGGGGTAATTTCCTGAGAGCGCAATTCTGCAGGGTAGTGGGCCCAGTTCCAAGGGCGCAAGCAGCGCTCTGGGTGAGGCATCATTGCCAAGTGGCGGCCATCTGAACTGCAGACACCGGCAATACCCTCTGGAGAACCGTTAGGGTTTGCAGGGTAAGCGTTGTAATTGTAACGGGCAGCAACAGCAAAGTGCTCCATACCTGCAGGGAATGAGAATTTGCCCTCACCGTGGGCAACCCAGATACCAAGTTTGCTACCTGAAAGCGAGCGCAACATGATTGAAGGGCTCTCCTCAATGGTGACACCTACAAACGCACTCTCGTATTTATGTGAATTGTTATGGATCATCTTAGGAGAAAGTTCACGGGCAGTAGGGGTAAGCAGACCAAGTTCAGCCATCAACTGACAACCGTTGCAGATACCCAAACTCATTGTATCCTCGCGGGCGTAGAATGCATCAAGGGCAGCCTTGGCCTTGGCATTGTAAAGGAATGCACCGGCCCAGCCTTTTGCAGAACCAAGGGTATCTGCATTGGAGAAACCACCCACAAATACAATCATCTTAACCTCCTCAAGAGTCTCGCGGCCCGAAATAAGGTCGGTCATATGGACATCCTTAACCCTGAAACCTGCAAGGTGAAGTGCCCAAGCCATCTCACGGTCACCGTTGGAACCCTTCTCACGGATAATTGCAGCAACTGGAGCATCAGCAGCAGGAGCCACCGCAGCAGAACCCTCTGCAGCAGAAGCAACCCCCTCATATGAAGCAACCGAACCTGTAAAGCCCTCAGGGAACTTGTAAACAAGCGGCTGGTTCTTGTAGTTCTGGAAACGCTCTTTAGCACATTTCTCACCAACCTGGCGGATGTCAAACAAATATGAAGTCTTGAACCAGATATCCCTCAAAGAGTCAATATCCAAAGAAACCGCCTCAGCACCGAAACCTGTAATCACAACCTTACGTGCAGGGAGGTAATTACCAATAATATATGCTTTTGCACCAGGAGCGGCAACTTCTGCGGCAACCGGAGCAGTAACAATGTTCAAAACAGCAGCAACCTCAGCAAGTTTCTCATTAGCAACCTGAACCAATACACCAGGAGTCTCAGAGAACATGGCCTTGAACGCAGCGCCTGCAACCTCCTTGCCCTCCCAAGCCTGAGCAAGCATCTCAAGAGTACGGGCATTCAGCGCAAGACCGCCGTTTACATTTGCAAAACACATCTCAAGGGCAGCGGTAATCAAACCACCGGCAGAAATGTCATGTCCTGCAAGCACAAGGTTCTTCCCGACAAGTTCCTGAACCGCAGCAAATGCTTCGCCGAAGTATGCCGGATCCTCCACATCTGGAGAAACATTTCCAATCTGTCCAACAATCTGAGCAAATGCCGAACCTCCAAGAGGGAATGCCTCTTTGGCAGTTGTGTCCGCGCATGCTGCACTTGATGCACCATTTACAAATGGGATATACAGCAAAGTACTGTCGGGATTATTCTCAAGAACAGGATGTACAATCTTGTTGATGTCCTCCACAGGTGCTACGGTAGAGATGATCACTGTACCAGGCGAGAGGACTTTCTCCCCGTCGGGATACTTCTGGGTCATACTCATACTGTCCTTACCGGTAGGGATGTTGATTCCAAGGGCACATGCAAAATCGCTGGCACCCTTTACTGCCTTGTACAGACGTGCATCCTCACCCTCGTTGCGGCATGGCCACATCCAGTTGGCACTCAGTGAGATGCCTTTAATGCCATCTTTCAAAGGAGCCCAAACCACATTGGTAAGAGCCTCTGAAATGGCCATCCTTGAACCTGCAGCACTATTCACCATTGCAACAAGCGGTGCGTGGCCCATAGAGGTTGCTATACCCTCCTTATTATTGTAACCTATTGCGGTAACACCAAGGTTGTTCAAAGGCAACTGAATCTCACCGCAAGTCTGCTGGCCGGCAATAAGACCTGTTACCGAGCGGTCAACCTTGTTGGTCAACCAGTCTTTACAAGCCACGCTCTCCAACTGGAGCACCTGGCCAAGGTAATGCTCAAATTTTGCAGGGGCATATGCAAGAGGTGCAAAACTGTAATCTGCAGTGTTGTCCTTCATATAAGTCTTAGGTGCGCTGCCGAACATATCCTCCATTGCAAGGTCAATTGCAGCCTCACCGGTCTTCTCATTCTTAAGGGTGAAGTTGTGTTTGCCGGTAGTCTCACCAATCACATACATAGGGGCCCTCTCACGCTCGGCAATAGCCTTCAACTCATCAATATCCTTCTCCTGCATCACAAGACCCATCCTCTCCTGGCTCTCATTCCCGATGATTTCCTTCAAACTCAAGGTAGGGTCTCCCACAGGAAGTTTGCTGATATCAATATTTCCACCGGTCTCTTCAACCAACTCCGACAAGCAGTTCAAGTGGCCGCCTGCACCGTGGTCGTGTACACTTATAATAGTATTGTTGTCGCTCTCTGCAACGGCACGGATAGCGTTATAAGCCCTCTTCTGCATCTCAGGGTTTGAACGCTGTATGGCATTCAACTCAATTGCATTGGCATACTGGCCGGTATCAACGCTACTTACAGCGCCACCACCCATACCAATGCGGTAGTTGTCACCACCAAGGAGAACAACCTTGTCGCCTACTGCAGGAGTCTCCTTCAAAGCGTCGCGTTTCTTTGCAAAACCTACACCGCCGGCAAGCATGATAACCTTGTCGAAACCGAATTTTCTTGCTGGGGCTACATTAGGGCCAGGCAACTGTCCCTTGCCGTCTGTGCGGGTACCGTCAAACTCGGCTGTAAGAAGGCTACCGCAAATGATACACTGCCCAAACTTGTTTCCAAAATCAGAAGCACCGTTAGAAGCCTTGGTAAGGATCTCCTGTGGGCTCTGGTACAGCCAAGGGCGTGCTGGAGTCTTCTCCCACTCACGCTCAACAGCCATTGCTGCTGCGCAAGATGCATCTGCAAGGTCTGCTGCACCCTTTCCTCCCTCAGTACTCAAATGAGGATTCACACCGGCAGTTGCCTCAACACCCTCGTTGAATCTTGGGTAAGAGGTCATATAACATGCGGTACCTGCTATCGGGAAACTGCCCTTACCACCAGCAATACGGTCACGGATCTCACCGCCGCTGCCGGTAGCAGCACCGTTGAACGGCTCCACTGTGGTAGGGAAGTTGTGGGTCTCAGCCTTAAGTGAAATTACGGTATCCACCTCTTTGGCAACAAACTCAGATGGCTGGCTGCCGCTGGTAGGGTGGAACATTGCAACCTTTGGACCCTCAAGGAATGCGCAGTTGTCTTTATAGGCACTGACTATAAGATTAGGGTTCTCCTGGCTGGTTTTCTTGATCATCTTGAACAGGGAACTCTCCATCTCCTTGCCGTCAACAATGAACACACCATTGAAAATCTTGTGGCGACAATGCTCGCTGTTAACCTGCGAGAATCCGAACACCTCACTGTCTGTAAGGCCGCGGCCGAGTTTCTTGCTCAAACCTTTAAGATACTCAATCTCCTCAGGGTTGAGAGCCAGACCCTCCTGCTTGTTGTAACTCTCAAAATCCTCTATATAAACAACAGGCTCCGGCTGGTTGCTGGTAGTGAAAATCTCCTGGTCAAGCCCCTTATAGAAACGCTGCAGCATCTTGTCATATTGTGGGGTCTCCTCCTGGGTAGGGAAAAACTCCTCAATACGCTCAATACCGCTGATGTTCATATTCTGGGTAATCTCTACCGCAGTAGTACTCCAAGGGGTTATCATCTCGCGTCTTGGACCAATAAACTTACCCTCTACATTCTCACCCTCTTTAAGCTTGGCATTCCCAAACAGCCACTCAAGGGCGCTGATATTCTCCTGAGAAATCATCTCATTAGCCTTAACGGCTATCACCGTACCATTTCCGGCACCAAAGAATAAAATCATAAGTATCTTATTTTTAAAGTTTTATCTATCGCTTGTTGCGGCCCTCCTACAGGCCGGCCATAATAGGGTGCTAATTTACGAAAAAAAAGGAAAATGGCCAAAGTATAGTTTGAAACTCGGGGACCGACCTAAGTCGGTCCCCGAGTTTCAAAAAAACTTTTTGAAGGCGGCGGGATTTTTATTATATTTGTTGGTGACGTCCAATTAATTGCTAACAATCTAAAAAGTGGGGGAGATATGGAGGGCCGGATTCATTTCCACTCAATAATAAAATCCATTAGAGGAAGGGTAATATTTTATTCCGATTCCGACAGGCTTCTGTTTGTCAACATTTTGAGAAGGTTTCTTGATAAACACAATATAATTTTGATTGAGTTTGTCATTATGGATAACCACATTCATTTGTTGCATACTGCGCAATCAAAGGATCATTCCATGCTTTTTCTTGGAGAACTCCAGCAGAACTTTTCTTTCTGGTACAACAGATTCCATTCCTCGCATGACAAGTTTTTTATACCGGCAAAGACTTTTGTGAAATTCACTCAGGAGTACAGGCATAACTGTTCCTTATATATATTGCAGAATCCAATGGTCGCTTCTCCAAAAGATTATCCTCACCCCAAATGTTATAGGTGGAGCAGTTATATATTCCATTATGATTTTGAGGATTCTGCACCCATGCTTGTAAAGAGTGAATTTGAAATGACAAAAGCAAATAAACTGTTTGATCTGATAAATCACAGCAAGAGCATTTCATACAATAAATGTCCGCTTCTCCGCTCAGGTTTTGAATGGAAAAACAATAAACTTACCGATTTCCTGAATGTAGAGACGGGGGAGATTGATTCCTTATATACAAAGTCCCAGTTCAAAGTTATTGTACAGAAAAGTATAATCTCAAAACACGAGGAGTTTTCAACAGAGCGTGCAGAGCGGGTAGCTGCCTATTTGGAAAAACATACACGGGCAATTGCTCCAATTTCCCAAGCGTTGGATGTCATATTGTCTGGCCGCAACTATGCCACCCTTTCCCTTAAAGAAAAAGAATCTGTAATTGAAGATTTGTTCAAGTACACAAACGCAACCCAAAAACAGATAATAATGCTCTTGGATGAAGATAAAAATCATATAAAAGAAATCTATCAAAAATATATGTATAAATAAAGGCCTATATGCCTGGTAGGTAGGGTAGTAGCCAGCAACTCGGTCCCCGGGTTAC
>JAZNUM010000032.1:0-3154 GCA_045592325.1 Candidatus Egerieisoma sp. | reverse complement strand
GCATCAAAAGCATGCATAGGCTGTCCCATCTCCATAAGGATATAATTGGTAATGTCAACTATGCTGTTTATAGGACGGAGACCAATGGTCATAAGTTTTGATTTCAGCCACTCAGGCGACTCCCCAACCCTTACGCCTTTTATGGTAAGTCCGCTGTATCTTGGGGCAGCCTCCTTTGCATTTACAGTAACTTTAACGGCACCCTCTTTTGGCGCGGCAGCCAATTTTGCATCAAACTCCTCTACAGAAGGGAGGGTAAGTTCACCACCCATATTGTTTGCCTTAAGATAAGCGCTCAAATCCCTTGCAACACCAATGAAAGATGCAGCATCAACACGATTAGGTGTAAGCCCTATCTCATACAACGTATCAGTCTTAAGGTTAAGGTAATCCTTGGCAGGTGTACCTGGAACTGCAGAAGGGTCCAAAACCATAATACCCTCATGGTTGTGGCCAATACCCAACTCATCCTCTGCGCACAGCATACCGAACGACTCAACACCGCGGATCTTTGATTTCTTTATCTTTATCTCCTCACCATTGCTGAATGTGAGTTTTGTATTGAGTGTTGCAAGCATCACCTTCTGCCCTGCCGCCACATTAGGGGCACCGCAAACAATCTGCAGAGGCTCACCTGTACCTGCATTTACCTTTGTAATGTGAAGATGGTCTGAATCTGGATGGTTTTCACACTCCAGCACCTCTGCCACAACAACTCCGGCAAGACCGCCCGGAATCTCCTCCACCTCTTCAAAATGCTCAACCTCCAAACCTATTGAGGTAAGAATCTTCTCTACCTCCACAGGAGTCAAATCAAAATTGACATACTCCTTTAGCCAATTGTACGAAATGTTCATATCTATAGTAACTCTTTATTTCTTGAATATTGAAGCAACAAAATCCCTTTTGTTGAAAATCTGCAAATCCTCTATCTTCTCACCCACTCCAATGAATTTTACAGGAATCTGGAACTGGTCTGAAATGCCAATCACAACTCCACCTTTTGCAGTACCATCCAGTTTTGTAACGGCAAGTGCCGTAACATCTGTAGCCTTGGTAAACTCTTTGGCCTGCTGGTATGCATTCTGGCCGGTAGAACCGTCAAGTACCAGAAGTACCTCATGAGGAGCATCAGGAACCACCTTGCGCATCACATTCCTGATTTTGGTCAACTCATTCATAAGGTTTATCTTGTTGTGCAGACGCCCCGCAGTATCAATCAGAACCACATCGGCATCCTGCGCTACGGCAGACTTCAATGTATCATAAGCAACAGAAGCCGGATCTGCACCCATCCCCTGCTTTACAATAGGTACACCAGCCCTCTCACTCCAAATAACCAACTGGTCAACGGCTGCAGCCCTGAATGTATCTGCGGCACCAAGTACAACCTTCTTCCCACTCCCCTTCAATCTTGCAGCAAGTTTCCCGATAGTTGTAGTCTTGCCCACACCATTCACTCCAACCACCATTACCACATAAGGTTTCTTTGAGAAATCAAACACCTTATCCTCATCTTCAGAAGAATCTTCGTCGGGATTAATGTCCAGAAGTTTCTCAATCTCACTTCTGAGAATGGAATTGAGTTCATCGGTATTCATGAACTTGTCCCTTGCAACCCTCTCCTGGAGGCTCTCAATAATCTTGAGTGTAGTGTCAACACCTATATCTGAAGCAATCAAAGCCTCCTCTATTCCATCAAGGACATCATCATCAACTGTTGATTTTCCAACAATTGCACGTGATATCTTTTCAAAAATACCGGTTTTTGTCTTTTGCAATCCATTGTCCAGAGATTCTTTCTCCTCTTTGGACTTCTTGCCGAACAATCCGAAAAATGCCATAACTTCAGGTTTTAATAGTAACTTGCAAATATACTAAAAATATTAATCCCATGGCTCCCATCCTTCAAATTCCACATCATCCTCCATATCTGTGCGTTCTTCCCTATCCATCATATCCATATCATGCCTTTGTTCAGACAAACTGGAATCACACCACAAGTCCTCCACATCATCCATATCATACGAGTTAAATTCCGGCGCTATATCCGATTTAAGACAACTACCGGATCCGGCAATCCTTTTCCTGAAACCTTCAACCTTGCACTCCCCACATACATCATTATCGGATTCAAAATCAGGCTCAGGCATTGTATCATCACAATCATCAATATGGTCAGCATTGCCTATATCCTCTTTGGATGCATTCTCCACGCTCTTCTGAAATTTATAGAAACCGGCAGGACTGTCAAAGCCCAACAACTTCCAATAGGGTTGTTCATCTTTACTGTTTTTATACTTTGCCATAACATTTCTTTTTGGACAAATGTACTAATTGTAAAATAAAAAAACTGCAACCCGTTACGGATTGCAGTTTTTCATTATCTCTACGCAAAATTATTTCTTTGCGAAAAAGTCTTTAACCTCTGCAGTTGGAACCATCTCCTCGTTGAACACGTAAGCACCGGTTCTCTCAGATTTTACCATTTTGATGCATTTCACAACGTTCTTCAACTGTGATTTGTCACCACTAAATGTTGCTACCGCTTTCTTTGCCATTTTCTTAAATCTTTAAAAGTTATTTAATCTCACGGTGCACAGTCACTTTCTTAAGGAAAGGATTATATTTTTTGCGCTCCAATCTTTGAGTTGTGTTCTTTTTGTTCTTAGTGGTAATATACCTAGACATTCCTGGTACACCACTCTCTCTTTGCTCAGTACACTCTAGAATTACCTGTACTCTGTTACCTTTCTTTGCCATATCTAAATATATTATTATACCAAGTTAATTAAACCTTTCTGCTCAGCAGTTTTAAGTGAAGCAGCCAAGCCATTCTTATGAATGTTTCTGATACCTGCTGCAGAAACTTTAAGGGTTACGAATCTACCCTCTTCCTCCAACCAGAACTTCTTTGTTCTTAGGTTTGGAGCAAACTCACGTTTGGTGCGGCGTTTAGAGTGGGAAACGTTGTTTCCTACCATCCTCTTTTTACCTGTTATTTGACAAACTCTTGCCATTTTATATGTACTTTTTTAATATTATTCAATTTTGAGGTTGCAAATATCCCTCTTTTTTTTTAATAATACAAATGTTTTTTAGACAAACTTCAATATCCTTTTCCACCTGATATTGGATGGGAAAGATTTGTACT
>JAZNUM010000031.1:0-46962 GCA_045592325.1 Candidatus Egerieisoma sp. | reverse complement strand
TCGTCTTTCTTTGTTTCCAAAGGAATTTACGCTCTCTTAAAGATATTCTCTTTAAGGTCATAGTCTATTGACTATGCTGCTTGTCTTTTCAGTATTTTCAATGAACTATCCCCTCTAAAACTCCTGTCCGGTGTGCCCGTCATTCCGTTTTGGGACCGCAAAGATACGCACTTTTTCTTTCCCTCCAAATTTTTTTGAAATTATTTTTTAAAGTTTTTTTACAGCAAAATCTCAACCACCTTATCATCAATAATTTCCATTTGAAAAAATTTTTAAGCATTATTTGACAAAATCTGTAAAAGGGCTTGTAATACCCACCGGGCGGGTAAAAACGGTGACGGATGACTAAATGCCTTTTAGTTCCATAATACGGGTAAAGATTGCCGGAATTAAAAAAATATGCCTGTAACACTAAAAAAAATAGATACCTATTATAAAAAAACTTATTATCTTTGCAGCCATGAAAAATAACAGTCACATATTCAACCGTTACTTCAGTTCTGGTGTCCGACGACGCCGATAGTGTGATTTGTGCCCCTATTCTCTTATAATAGAGGCTTTATTTTCCCTTTACAATATCTGTATAGATTTTAATATGGCCTAACCGGGCCTTTACTTTAATTGTGAAAAAGAAGATGAAAGTTGACGTTATAGTTGCCAATGAATCCCATTTGGATTATGCCGAGAAAGTTTGTGAACTTATATACATATCTGCCCAGGAGAGAGGAACTGGAATAGCAAAGAGAACTCCAGAATACATAAAGGAGAAGATGAGGGACGGCAAGGCTGTAATAGCCATTGCAGAGGATGGCACTTTGGCCGGCTACTCATACATTGAGACTTGGGGGCATACCAAATTCGTAGCCAACTCGGGCCTTATAGTAGCACATGAATTCAGAAAGACCGGCCTTGCAAGAAGAATAAAGCACATGACATTTGAATTGTCGAGGAAGATGTTCCCATACGCAAAGATTTTCAGTATAACTACAGGACTTGCAGTGATGAAAATCAATACAGAAATGGGGTTCAAGCCGGTAACATTCTCGGAACTTACTGATGACAAGGAGTTCTGGGCAGGGTGCGAAGGATGCAAAAACTTTGAGATACTCAAAAGCAACAACTACAAATTGTGCCTATGCACCGGATTGCTTTATGATCCTGCAAAAAAGGCCTCTGAAGATATTGCTCCAGATATGAAACAGGAGAAAGAGGAGGAGAAAGGCAGCAGTTTCATCTCCAAAATGGGTAAAGGGATAGCAATGCCATTCAGGGCAATAAACAAGAAACTGAAGAACAAGAAACAGGAATAACAGCAGAACAACTGCAAGAAGAGATAGAGAGAAATATAAAACGACAATAACAGAGTAAACATATATTAAAATGAAAGAGAAAGTAGTATTGGCATTCAGCGGCGGATTGGACACTTCATTCTGCGTGCCTTATTTGAAAAATGAAAAAGGATTTGAGGTACATACAATAATGGTAAATACCGGCGGTTTTTCTGCTGACGAGGTGAAGAGGATTGAGGAGAGGGCTTTGCAACTGGGTGCAGCATCACATACAACAGTAGATGCTGTTGAAAGTTACTACAACAACGGTATCAAATACCTTATTTTTGGAAATATACTAAAAAACAATACATATCCCCTTTCTGTAAGTTCAGAGAGAATTTTCCAGGCTCTTGAAGTTCTCAGACATGTAAAGAAACTTGGGGCTACAAATGTTGCCCATGGAAGTACTGGAGCAGGAAATGACCAGGTAAGATTTGATATTGTATTTGAGATTCTTGCCCCTGAGGTAAACATCATTGCCCCTATCAGGGAACTTCAGTTGAGCAGAAAGGAGGAGATTGACTTCCTTGTAAAGAACGGCTTCAACTTCAGTTGGGAGAAGAGCAAATACTCAATCAACCAGGGTATCTGGGGTACCAGTATAGGTGGCGTTGAGACTCTTTCTTCAAGCGGTTATCTTCCAGAGGAGGCATATCCGCACAAAGTTGTAAAAACCGGAGAGGAGAAGGTCTCAATTGAGTTCAGGAACGGTGAGCCTGTAGCCCTAAACGGCAAGGAGATGGCTCCTGTTGCTCTAATCCATGCATTGGCTGAAATTGCAAACGGCTACGGCTGCGGAAGGGATATGCACATTGGTGACACAATCATTGGAATTAAAGGTAGGGTTGGCTTTGAGGCTGCTGCTCCTCTTATCATTATAAAAGCACACCACATGCTTGAGAAACATACTCTTGTAAAGGAGCAGTTGTACTGGAAAGAACTGATTGCAAACTACTACGGCCAACTTATGCATGAGGCCCAGTATCTTAACCCTGTAATGAGGGATATGGAGAAATTCCTTGAGAGTACCCAGAGCAGCGTTAACGGAACTGTAGAGGTTCTTCTAAGGCCTTACAATTTCTTTGTTCTTGGCTGCACAAGCAAATTTGACCTTATGAGTTCGAAATTTGGCGAGTATGGAGAGATGAACAAATCATACACAGGAAGGGATGTGGTAGGGTTTACAAAAGTTCTTGCAAACCCACTCAAAATCTACTACAGCCTTCACGAGGACGAGAAGGAGCAGGCAAGCAAAAACTGATTCGCACACATGGGCATGAAAAAAATAAAAGCCGCCATTGCCGGCGGTACAGGATACACTGCAGGCGAGTTGTTGAGAATACTTTTATATCATCCTAATGTGGAGATTACCAGTGTTCTCAGCACTACCAGTGTAGGGCAGAGCATCACCTCAGTACACAGAGACCTTTTTGGGGAGACGGATTTGTGCTTCACAGACCAGATAGGTACTCCCGACGTAGTTTTCCTATGCCTGGGACACGGCCTTTCTAAGGAATTCATAGATACCACCCCTCTTCCCGACGGATGCAAGATAATTGATTTGGGAAATGACTTCCGTCTGGAACCCCACTACAAAGGGAGGGAGTTCGTCTATGGACTCACTGATACATTCAAGGAAAAAATCCTGAGGGCAGACAACATTGCAAACCCTGGATGTTTTGCAACTGCTATCCAGAGTGCCATAGCACCTTTGGCAAAAGCAGATGCCATTACAGATGATGTGCATGTAACTGCCATCACAGGTTCTACCGGAGCCGGCAAGAAACCCGGGGAGAAGAGTCACTTCAGTTACCGCAACAACAACCTTTCCATATACAAGAACTTCACGCACCAGCATCTTGGGGAGATTGGAAGGACAATGAAGGAGTTGTCGGGAAAAGAGCCCCAGATAAACTTTGTTCCAATGAGGGGAGATTTTGCAAGGGGTATCTTTGCAAGTGTTCATACCAGATGGAATGGGATAAAGAAAAATGACGGCACTATTGGAACAACTTTGGAGGATGCAGTGGAGTATTTTGAGCAGTATTATAAAGATTCTCCTTTCATCCATGTATCAAAGGAGGATATAAGCCTCAAGGAGGTTGTGAATACAAACAAGGTGCTGCTGCATATAGAACTGCATAACGGCTATATACATATTGCCTCAATTATAGACAACCTTGTAAAAGGGGCGAGCGGCCAGGCAGTTGAGAATATGAACATGATATTCGGCCTTGAGCAGACCACAGGTCTGAGATTCAAGCCAAATGCATTTTAACAGGAGAGAAATGAATTTATTTGACGTTTATCCGTTATGGAATATAGAGCCTGTAAAGGGCTCCGGATGCAGAATATGGGACAAGGATGGGAAAGAATACCTCGACCTCTACGGAGGACACGCCGTAATAAGCATAGGCCACTCCCACCCCACCTACACCAAAATGGTTTCTGAGCAGGCCGGCAAACTGGGATTCTACTCAAATGCCGTACAGAACCCGCTCCAGAGGCAGTTGGCAAAAGAGTTGGGTGAGATATGCGGTTATCCGGAATATAACCTTTTCCTTTGCAACAGCGGTGCTGAGGCAAATGAGAATGCAATGAAGGTGGCATCTTTCCATACCGGAAGGAAAAAGATCCTTGCACTCAAGAAAGCATTCCACGGACGCACCAGTGGTGCAGTGGAGGCAACTGACAACCCAAAAATTCAGGCAGAGTTCAACAGGAACGGGAATATTGTCTTTATCCCGATAAATGATCTTGATGCGGCTGCCCGGCAGTTGCGCACAAAGGAGTTTGCAGCAATAATCATTGAGGGGATTCAGGGGGTTGCCGGAATCTATACACCACACGCTGACTACCTTAGGGGTGTGAGAGAGTTATGCGATGAAACCGGCACCGTGCTTATCCTCGACGAGATACAGAGCGGATATGGCAGAAGCGGAAAATTCTTTGCCCACCAGCACAGCGGAGTAAAGGCCGACATTGTTTCAATGGCCAAAGGTATTGCAAACGGGTTCCCTGTTGGAGCAATAATCATCTCCCCTGAAATAAAGGCTGAGTACGGCATGCTTGGAACCACATTCGGAGGAAACCACCTTGCCTGTGCCGCAGCATTGGCTGTACTTGAAGTCATAAGGAAAGAGAACCTTGTGGAAAATGCGGCCGTAATGGGTGATTATTTTATGGCAGGATTGCAGAAATATGTAGGGGAAGGAAAGCCTGTAAAGGAACTCAGGGGCAAAGGGCTAATGATTGGCATAGAGGTAAACCCCGGTTATGAGGATTTGAGGAACAGGCTCCTGTTTGAGAAAAGCATCTTTACAGGGGGTGCAGGAAAGACAATTATCAGGCTGCTTCCGCCGTTGTGCGTAGGGAAACAGGAGGCAGAGAGGTTCTTCAGGGCTATGGATGAACTTGTATAGTGTATGATTCCAATAATTATCGGGAAGAGAATATGAGAAATTTCATTACAGTTAAAGATATGGGCAATCTTAATGATGCCCTTGCCAAAGCAAAATTTGTTAAGGAGAATCCTTATGCAGACTGTGAGTTGGGCAGGAACAAAACTATGCTGCTCATCTTCTTCAATTCAAGTTTGCGAACAAGGTTGAGCACCCAGAAGGCTGCACTCAATCTTGGGATGAATGTGATTGTGCTTGACATTAACCAGGGGGCGTGGAAACTGGAGACTGAGAGGGGTGTTGTAATGGACGGCGACAAACCGGAGCACATTCTGGAGGCAATTCCGGTAATGGGCAGTTATTGCGATATTATTGGGGTGAGGAGTTTTGCAAATTTTGCCAGCAAAGCGGATGATTACGGTGAGAAGATCCTTAACCAGTTCATACAGTTGTCGGGAAAACCGGTAATAAGCATGGAGGCGGCAACAAGGCATCCTTTGCAGAGTTTTGCAGACCTCATTACAATTAATGAGTACAAGAAGGTTGAGAGACCTAAGGTTGTATTGAGTTGGGCTCCGCATCCAAAGGCATTGCCGCAGGCAGTTCCAAACTCATTTGCAGAGTGGATGATTGCAGCAGGGTATGAGGTGGTGATTACACATCCCAAAGGGTATGAACTTGACCCTGAGTTTACCCGTGGCGCTACAATTGAATATGACCAGGACAAGGCTTTTGAGGGGGCAGATTTCATTTATGGAAAAAACTGGAGCGCATACGCAGACCCCAATTATGGCAAAGTGCTTTGTACAGACAAAAACTGGACAATTGACGAGAGGAAAATGGCCCTTACAAACAACGGTTATTTCATGCACTGCCTTCCTGTAAGGAGAAATATGATTGTTACCGACAATGTGATTGAGAGTACCAACTCTCTTGTTATTCCTGAGGCTGCAAACAGGGTTGTTTCTGCCCAGACTGTAATTAAGGAGATTCTTTTGGGGTTGAAATAGTATGGAAAAGGTAAAGATTGTAAAGATAGGTGGCAATATAGTTGACAACCCTCAGGCTCTGGAGAGGTTCCTGGGCAATTTCCACAAACTGGAAGGGCCAAAAGTGCTTATTCATGGGGGTGGAAAGATTGCCAGCCAACTTTCCAAGGAGTTGGGCATTGAGGTGAAGATGCACAACGGCCGCAGGATTACAGATTTTGAGACCCTCAAACTGGTTACAATGGTATATGCCGGCCTAATAAACAAACAGATTGTTGCCGCGCTGCAACAGATTGGATGTAAAGCCGTAGGGCTGTCTGGGGCAGACGGCAATGCTGTTCCTGCCACAAAAAGGGCTGCAAATCCAATTGACTGGGGTTTTGTAGGAGATGTTGAACCGTCAAAGATAAATGTGGAGTTCCTGAAGATGCTGCTGGATGGAGGATATACACCTGTATTCTGCGCCATTACACATGACTGCAGCGGTTCATTGCTCAACACAAATGCAGACACAATGGCCTCCAGCCTTGCGAGGGCCCTCTCTTCTGTAATGGAGAGCAGCCTTGTGTATTGTTTTGAGAAGGATGGTGTACTTGCCAACCCTGATGATGACAGCTCTGTGATTCCACTGATTACCCGTACAAGTTATAAGGAACTCCTGCAGAAAGGGATGATTGTTGGCGGTATGATACCAAAATTGGACAATGCTTTTGCAGCCCTTGAGGAGGGTGTTGCTGAGGTATTCATCAAACATGCAGACAATCTCCCCAACAATAAAGAAACACTCCTTAAATTATAGATATGGAAGATTTTCTGCAGGGGATGACATATAATGCGGTAAATCTCCTTACCGGAATGCTACAGATACCTTCCTGTTCCTTTGAAGAGGAAGAGAGGGCAGATTTCCTGTACGAGTACCTGAAAGAGAGGGCCCTAAAACTGAATATGCAGCAAAAAGGGATTCCCGACATTATTGTATGCAGAGTTGTAAACAACATCATATTGTACAGGGACAACTTTTCTGCAGAAAAGCAGACCCTTATGCTCAACTCCCATATTGATACGGTGACCCCTGCCCCAACCTATTCGTTTGACCCTTTTGCCCCTTTTGAAAAGGATGGATGCATTTATGGTCTGGGCAGCAATGATGACGGTGGAAGTGTGGTAAGCCAGATTGAGGCATTCTTCTATCTTAATGGTGAAAGGGATAATGATGCCGTTGCTCCTGAAGATCTGAATGTAAACCTTATGCTGGTACTTACCGCAGAGGAAGAGAGGAGCGGAAGCAACGGTATGGCAAGATTTGTAGAGACATTTGAGCCAAAGCCCAATTGCGCCATTATTGGAGAGCCTACTGGAATGCAGGCTGCCATTGCAGAAAGGGGACTGCTGGTTCTGGACGGTACTGCAGAGGGAGTTAGCGGACACGCAGCAAGAAACGAAGGGATAAATGCCCTCTACATAGCATTGGAGGACATAAACACATTACGCAACTATAAATTTGAAAAGAAGTCTCCGCTTATGGGAGATGTAAAACTTACAGTTACGCAATTCAATTGCGGGACAACCCACAATGTGATCCCTGCCCAGGCCACTTTTGTTGTTGACATAAGGCCTACAGAGAAATACAACAATGAGGAGATTCTTGATTTGCTGCAAAAACAGGTAAAGAGCACTCTGGCGGCAAGGAACCTGAAGAACCGTTCATCTGCAACTCCACAGGGGCATTTCCTTATGGAAACTGTAGAGAAAATGGGTGTTGGGACACAAATTTCCGCAACTACATCCGACTGGATGAAAATTCCATGGCCGGCAATAAAGATGGGACCGGGAGACTCTGCACGGAGCCACAAGGCAGATGAATTCATAATGGTTCAGGAGATAAAAGATGCAATTAAAGGATACATTAATTTTATAAAGAATATATAACAGTTATGGGAACACTATGGAGCAAAGGGACCAGTGCAACTCAAATTGTAGAGGATTTTACTGTCGGGAATGACAGGGTACTGGATTTGAGGCTTGCAAAACATGATGTAACCGGTTCTAAAGCCCACATAAAAATGTTGGCTTCCATTGGATTGCTTGAACAGGAAGAACTTGAAATCCTTACAGAGGGGCTCAACAGTATTCTTGAAGAAATTGCCCAAGGTAAATTTGTACTTGGAGACGATGTGGAGGATATCCATTCCCAAGTCGAGTTCCTTCTTACGCAAAGATTGGGTGAGGTTGGCAAAAAAATACATTCCGGGAGATCCCGCAACGACCAGGTGCTGGTAGATTTGAAACTCTTCCTTAAAGAGGAACTTGAGATAATAAGGGATGAAACAATTAACCTATTTGACACCCTACAGCAGTTGAGCGAAAAGTACAAGGATGTACTTATGCCAGGTTATACCCATGCCCAGATTGCCATGCCGTCATCGTTTGGTCTGTGGTTTGGCGCATATGCCGAGGCTCTTGTTGATGATATGTACATGCTTAAGGGGGCTTACAATATTGTGAACCAAAATCCACTGGGTTCGGCAGCGGGATACGGCAGTTCTTTCCCTCTCGACAGGGATATGACCACAGAGCTTCTTGGATTTGCTTCACTCAACTATAACGTTGTGGCAGCACAATTGAGCCGTGGTAAGAGCGAAAAGGCGGTTGCTTCTGCCCTCTCGCAACTTGCACTTACCCTCAACAAATTTGCAGCAGACTGCTGCATGTATATGTGTCCCAACTTCGGATTCATAAAGTTTCCCGACGAACTTACTACAGGTTCGAGCATAATGCCGCACAAGAAAAATCCTGATGTATGGGAAATCCTAAGGGGTACATGCAACAGGATACAGAGCCTCCCTAACGAAATAAGCCTGATGACAACAAATATGGCACATGGATACCACAGAGACTACCAATTGTTGAAAGATGTGCTTTTCCCTGGGCTGGAGCAGATGCACAAATGCCTTTTCATGGCAAAATATATGCTTGAGAACATCTCTGTAAATGAGCATATACTGGATGATGAAAAATACACCCATCTGTTTACAGTTGAAGAGGTAAACAGAAGGGTCCTTGATGGGATGCCGTTCAGGGATGCATACAGGAGTGTGGGGATTGAGGTCAACGAAGGAAAGTTCTCTTTCAAAGGTGATCTTAACCATACCCATAAAGGGAGTATAGGAAACCTCTGCAATGCTGAGATAAAGGATAAAATGAAAAAAGCAGCCTTCTAGGCTGCTTTTTTCATCAATCATCTATTCTTTCTCCTTTATTATTGAGCCATTCTGTCTGCAAAAGTGTAAACTCAGTATTGTTCTTTACTTTAATGTTGCACCCGAATTTCCTGCACCATTTTCTCCTTATACTGGTAAACCATCCTTTTGTAAGGTAGGCTCCCAAAATTGGGTTTGTCTGTAAGATAAAGGACTTGATATTTCTCTCTTTAACGTAATATGCCAACTGCCTTTCCAGTGTTTCATCTATAATGATGCTTGAAGCAATCTCACCGGTTCCATTGCACATAGGGCACTTTTCGTTAACATTAATTTCAGTAGCGGGTCTTACTCTCTGCCTTGTAATCTGCATAAGGCCGAATTTTGTAAGGGGCAGGACATTATGTTTTGCCCTATCTGTAGAGAGGAGCTCCTGCATATACTTGTGAAGCTTTATCTTGTTCTCATTGGTCTCCATATCTATGAAGTCAACAATGATTATTCCTCCCATATCCCTCAATCTCAACTGCCTTGCAATCTCTTCTGCGGCATGCATATTAACTTCCAAAGTATTCTGCTCCTGATCCACCCCCTGTTTGGCCCTGATTCCACTGTTGACATCAACAACATGGAGTGCTTCTGTATGCTCTATCACAATATAGGCACCCTGTTTAAGTGGAACAACCCTGCCAAAAGCACCTTTAATCTGTCTGGTTACATCAAAATGGTCAAAAATAGGATTGTCACCTCTGTATAACTTTACAATCTTCTCCTGCTCTGGGGCAATGGTTGAAATATAATCCTTTACCTCTTCAAATACCCCTTCATCATTCACATAGATGTTGGAGAATGAGTCATTGAGCAGATCCCTCAATATTGTAGTTGTTCTGCTGTTCTCTGTGAAAAGCAGTTGAGGCGGTTTGCCGGAAATAAGTTTGGACCAGCAATCTTCCCATTTCTTTATGAGCATTTTGAGTTCTGCATCCAGAACTGCAGCTTTCTTGCCCTCCGCAGCCGTCCTGATAATAACGCCGTAATTTCTTGGCAAGATGCTGTACACAAGGCGCTCAAGCCTTCTTTTCTCTTCTTTGGAAGAAATTTTCTGCGATACGCTCACTTTATCTGCAAATGGCAGCAATACTACATTTCTTCCCGCTATGGATATTTCTGCCGTGAGTCTTGAGCCTTTTGTTGAAATCGGTTCCTTGACAATCTGGACAATTATCGGTTGTCCCGGCTGTAAAACATCCCCTATCTTACCCTCTTTCTCGAGGATACTTCCAATTTTAATATTGGAGTAGAAGGTTCTCAAATCCCTATTGGGATTCACTTGCTTTGCAAAATAATCAAAGGCCTTGAAATTGAAACCCAGATCCAGATAGTGGATAAAAGCATCCTTGTCATCTCCTATATCTACGAACGCTGCATTGAGGGCTGGCATAATCTTCTTTACCTTGCCCAGATACACATCGCCCACAGAATAGGATCCGTTATTCTGCTCCTTATTCAACTCCGCCAGCCTATGATTGTCCAAAAGAGCAATTGATATCTCTGTTGAACTTACATCAATAATCAGATCCTTCTCCATCCGTCCATTAAAAAAAGATAAGAGAGTGGTCTTGGCCACTCCCTTAATTCATCATCAGACCAAATGTCTACAAACTATTTACGCTTCTTATGTCTGTTCTTGCGAAGACGTTTTTTACGTTTGTGAGTAGCCATCTTATGTCTCTTCCTTTTCTTTCCGCTTGGCATAATTCTAAAAATTTAAAATATATAGTTAATAATTATTTAACGCTGCTCTTTACTTTGCTCATAAATACCTTTGCAGGTTTGAATGAAGGTATATTGTGCTCAGGAATGATCAAAGTAGTGTTCTTAGAAATATTTCTTGCTGTCTTTTTAGCACGTTTCTTTACAATAAAACTACCGAATCCACGCAAATACACATTATTGTCATTAGCCAATGAATCCTTCACACTCTCCATAAAAGACTCTATTACGTTCTGCACTGCTATCTTCTCAATACCTGTTGCTTTGGCAACCTCGTTAACGATATCTGCTTTAGTCATAATTATTTATAATATTTTAAGGTTATTTATTTTTTGGGACAACAAAAGTAGAGTTTTTTTTCTGAATTTCAATAAGAAATATCACTTTTTTTTAGTTTGCAGGGATTTTTGGGCACAATAAAAGTTTGGCATATATATTGACCTGTATACTATCTCCTTTGTTTATATAAAGAATAAAGGTAGCAAACTGACATTTTGACATATTATACACAATACAGAGATGAAGATTCCAAAATTTTCAATAAACCAGATGGAGAGCGGAGAGATAAACATAATTCCCGTAATTGACATTAACGGGAGTGCCAACATGGAAGAAGTGGATATGCCGAATACCCTTCCAATACTTGCGTTGAGGGATGCAGTACTCTTTCCGGGTACAATTCTCCCTATAACTGTAGGGAGGGAGAAATCACTCAGGCTTGTAAAGGCCCTGCACAAGGGGAGCAATATTATAGGTACTGTAACACAGAAAGATGCTGCAGTGGAAGAGCCACATATGGAGGACCTGTTCCACATAGGCACCAGTGCCCGGATCATAAGGCTTCTGGAGATGCCGGATGGTGCATACACTGTCATTTTGCAGGGTATCAAGAGGTTTTCATTGGACAGCATAATTGCAGAGGAGCCATATCTCATAGGCAATGTCACTTATCGGGAAGATATTCTCAATGACAAGCAGAATGTGGTTGAGCCTCTCATGAGTTCAATTAAGGATGCGGCACTTTATGTAATAAAGATGACTCCGCACATGCCTCAGGAGACAGCAGTGGCAATAAAGGGGATTGGGGATCCCAAATTCCTCATAAACATGATTGCCACAAATCTTGACAATGACCTTACTCCCGACAAACTTGACATCCTCTCTGCAGACGACATAATTACAAGGGGATACAAACTGCTGGGGGCGCTGAACAAACATGTGGAGATTCTGAAGATTAAGGATGACATACAGCAGAAGGTAAAGAGCGAGATAGACCAGCAGCAGAGGGAATACTATCTGAACAACCAGTTGAAGACCATCCAGGAAGAACTTGGAATGGATGGCAACAGCAAGGATGTGGCAGATTTGCGCCAGAGGGCAAAGCAGAAGGATTGGCCGGAATGTGTTGCAAAGAATTTCGACAAGGAGATGGCAAGACTGGAAAGATCCAATCCGAACTCTCCTGAATACAGTGTTCAACTCAATTACCTTGAGTTTATCCTTGATTTGCCATGGAACTATACCACCAAAGACAACCTCGACATGAAGAATGCACAGAAAGTGCTTGACAAGGACCACTTTGGGCTTGAGACAGTTAAGGAGAGGATTATTGAGTATCTGGCTGTTCTTAAACTGAAAGGAGATATGAAATCCCCTATCCTGTGCCTTTACGGCCCTCCGGGTGTTGGAAAGACCTCACTTGGAAAATCAATTGCCAAGGCTTTGGGAAGGAAATACGGAAGAATCTCTTTGGGCGGCCTGCATGATGAGTCGGAAATAAGGGGGCACAGAAAAACCTATATAGGGGCAATGGCAGGAAGGATAATACAGACCATAAGCAAAGTGGGAAGTTCCAACCCTGTAATTGTGCTTGACGAGATTGACAAAGTAAGTGCTGACTACAAAGGGGATCCCGCATCTGCACTGCTTGAGGCACTGGACCCTGAACAGAACACCACATTCCATGACAACTACCTTGACATGGACTATGACCTTTCCCAGGTACTGTTCATAACAACTGCCAACAATATAAGCACTATCCACCCTGCCCTTAAGGACAGGATGGAGATGATTCCTGTAAGCGGTTATCTTGCTGAGGAGAAATACCATATAGCAAAAGATTACCTTATACCGAAACAGCGTGAGGCTCACGGGCTCAAGGCAACCGAATTTAAAATAAACAAGGCTGGCATAGAGACCATAATAGACAAATATACAAGGGAATCCGGGGTAAGGACACTGGACAAGCAGATTGCCAAACTTGCCAGAAATATGGCCAAGAGGATTGCCCTTGAAGAGGAATTGCCTGCACATCTTGATGCCAAACTTGTACAGGAGATACTGGGGCTTCCTACCAACAGCCACGACATGCAGAAGGGGAATGAAGGGGCCGGCGTTGTTACCGGGCTTGCCTGGACCGAGATGGGTGGAGAGATTCTATTTGTGGAGACCAGCCTGAGCGAAGGCAAAGGTGTACTTACCACAACCGGTAACCTTGGTGATGTAATGAAGGAGTCTGCCATGATTGCATACCAGTACATAAAGGCTCATCCTCAATTGCTCGGGCTCAAGGCTGAAGATATACAGAACAAGGATGTCCATATACATGTACCTGAGGGGGCAATCCCTAAAGACGGACCTTCTGCCGGTATAACAATGGTAAGTTCAATGGCTTCTGCATTTAAGGGGAAAGCGGTAAAAAGTGCCATAGCCATGACCGGCGAGATGACACTAAGGGGAAAAGTACTTCCTGTAGGGGGTATAAAGGAGAAGATACTCGCAGCAAAGAGGGCCGGCATAAATACAATTGTACTCTCTGCTGAAAACGAAAAGGACATTAAGGAGATAAAGGAGATTTACACAAAGGGGCTGGAATTCCATTATGTAAAGACAATGGAGGATGTAATAAAATTCATTTTCTAAGATGGATGTAAAGATTCAGGAAGAATGGAAGCAACTGCTTGCAGAGGAATTTGACAAGGAATATTTCCAAAACCTTGTCAGGTTCCTGCATGCAGAAAAGGGGGCCGGGAAAACCATATACCCTCCAGGAGGTCAGATTTTCAACGCATTTGCCCTAACACCGCTGAGCAATGTAAAAGTTGTCATTCTTGGACAGGATCCATACCACGGGCCCAACCAGGCACACGGACTCTCCTTTTCTGTTCCCGACGGAGTTCCTGCCCCACCCTCCCTGAAAAACATCTACAAGGAGATAGAGAGTGACCTTGGTATAAAGGTTGAAAAGAACGGGAACCTTGAGAACTGGGCCAGACAGGGTGTATTCCTCCTGAATGCGGTACTTACCGTGGAGGCATCCAAGCCCACATCCCACAGCAGAATTGGCTGGACAGAGTTTACAGATGCTGTAATAAAGGGAATCTCTGAAAATTGCCAGGGGGTTGTATTCATGCTTTGGGGAAATTTTGCAAGGAGCAAGAAAGAACTGATAGACAGCACAAAACATTATATTCTTGAGGCTGCACACCCATCTCCCCTCGCACGTGGCGCGTTTTTTGGATGCAGACATTTTTCTAAATGTAACGGGATTCTTGAATCAATGGGTAAAAAGCCTATAGACTGGTCCCTATAAAAAGTTTTGTTATGAAAAATTTGTTCCTTATTCTGGCTATGGCCACAGTTTCATTTGTATTTTCAATGTGTTCGGGCAACAATATACCTGTTGAAAGCCATTGGGCCCTCAAAAACCTGTATTCAAATGGCAATGAGATTGAGATTCCATTGGACCACAACCCTGCCATATCGTTTCTTAAAGAGGGGAAAATATCGGGAGAAACAGGATGCAACCGTTTCTTTGGGGATTTTTCTGCCAATGACAAAGCCCTCACATTCTCAAATATGGGCTCAACAAGGATGATGTGTCCGCAAATGGAATTTGAGGGGGCATACCTTACAGCGTTGGACAAAGTGTCGTCATATATCATACATGATGATTCCCTTGTTTTGAAAGACAATGAGGGAAATATTATTGCCGTTCTTGAAAGAATCACATCCGGCACATTGGAAAATTGATTATTTTTGTGAAAAAAGTTTCACAATGCGTACAGCCGTTTTCCCAGGATCTTTTGATCCGTTTACAGTAGGACATTATGATGTTCTGGAGTCTGCACTCCAACTCTTTGACAAAGTGATTGTTGCCGTTGGATACAACAGCAGCAAGAAGGGCTTTTTCAATCCTGACACAAGAGTTGAAATCATAAGGCAGGCTGTTGCTGACCTTCCAAATGTTGAAGTGTGCACATATAACGGGCTCACCATTGACCTGTGCCGCAACCTTGGAGTAAATCACATTATAAGGGGGCTGAGGACAACTACCGATTTTGAACTTGAGAGTGTAATTGCACAGGCCAACAAGAAGATGGCTCCCGACATCTCCACCACCTTCATACCCGCATGCCAGGAATATTCATTCATTTCATCTACAGTTGTAAGGGATATCCTCATACATAAGGGGAATGCAGCCCAGTTCCTCCCTAAAGGGGTTGCTATTGAGAAATTCCTTGCAGAAAGGGAGAAATAGGATGACACGCCTGTACCATATATTCCCGGTTCTGATTCTGTTGCTGCTGAGCAATCTCTCCATTGCGGGCAGTTACAGGATTGTCCTGAAAGGGAAAGGGGTTGTACAGGGTGATTATGTCCTCTACGGATGGGACTGGGGTACCGAATATGCAATTGATACAGTTTCTGCCCGTTCTGGCAAGGCCCTGTTCAAAGGGAAATGCAATCTGGCTCCAGGCACATACAAATTGGGAAGCATTGACGGGAAAAAAATCCTGGAATTCATAGTACCACGCAACAATAAGGGATTCCGTATTGGGTTTACCCTTAATGAGAAAGGCTTTAAGGTAAATTTTGGAGGCAACAGGGAGAATGTGCTGTTCTCAGATTTCCAGAACCTGCTCAACTATGGTTGGGAAGAGATGGAAAACAAAGAGGATTTTGTGGCCAGGATAGAAGAGATGAAGGAGAAGGCATCAAAGGAGTTTCCAGGCTCAATATCAGACATCATTTTCCGCAATACACTCACCACTCCTGAGAATGCACAGCAGATAAGGGAGAATTTCCCTTTTGGAGATACCATACTTGCACATACGCACTTTATTGGAGACAAGATTGGGCAATACCTGAAGATACTCCAGTACAACCATAACGACACCATAAGAAAATATGTGTACGATATGATTGGTAGCGGAGCAAACAGTACAATGAAGGGAAAACTTGCACACTCGGCATACAACTTCTTCTACAACAGCAAGATTATGGGGCAGGAGGAAATTGCGGTAAACATTGCCCAGGACTGGTTTCTCAACGGGAAATTGGAGTGGCCGGATGAAGAGGGGAAATTCATGCTCCGTACCTTTGTTGAATTCAACAGACACTCCCTCTTAGGGATGGAGGCTCCGGAACTCAACCTCATTGACACATCCGGGAATGCAGTATCGCTCCATTCCCTTGATGCCGAATACAAGATAATCTATTTCTACACCAGCGACTGCGCAACTTGCCGCAAGGAGACCCCGGAACTTGTTGATTTTATAAACGGATACAGCCAGGGTCCGCTGGCAGTATATGCAGTATATGCCGACAACAATGTGGAGAAATGGAAAGATTACATAAATTCTGAACTGTATATCTTCAACCCTTTCATGAATTGGGTAAATGTATATGACCCTGATTATGGAAGCGGTTTCCAGATATTGTACAACGTAATAAAGACGCCTCAGATGTATCTTCTGGACAAAGAGGACAGGATTATCGGGAGGGGGCTGAGCGTTGGCGCACTGAAAGATCTTCTTGAGAAAAGGAACAATCAGCGGAACAGGCTCCGCTCTCTGCTTGAAGGATACTTCATCCCAGTTGCGGACGATACTGCCGCAATAAGGGAGGGGATTGAAACATTGTACAACATCAGCAGACATGATACTGCCTTGTGCAAGGAGTTTGTGGATGGGATGTACACCTCTCTGATGATGTCGGATGAATATACCCTGCAGGAGGGGGCTGTACTGGTTGCAGAAAAGTATATCCTGGGAATGCCACAGTTATGGAACAGCCGTTATATTGAAAAGGTGAGGGAGCACGTAAGGAGGTTCAATATGAACAGACTCGGGACCAAGGCTGCAGAAATTACACTGGAGAGGGTTGATGGTTCATCAATTATGCTTTCTGATATTACAAATGAGTATAAAGTTTTGTACTTTTACAGACCAAATTGCGGAATGTGCTCAATGGTTACCCCCAAAATGGCAGATTTGTACAAAAAATACAAAGGGAGCCTTGATGTTGAATTTGTTGCCATAAATCTGAGCGGCAGTTACAATGAGTGGGTAGAGTATATTGGAGAGAGCAATGCAGGATGGGAAAATGTGAGGGGCATTGAAGGGGAGAGTTCCCCCATATATGAAGCATACTGGCTGCAGGAAGTTCCTGCAATTTATCTTTTGAAAGACAACATTGTTGTAGCAAAAGAGATCAATGATTTGGACCTTGAAGAGATTTTAAAAAACATCATACAATGATTACCGGCAAATACAAGGAGTTTCACGACAAACTCAACACAATAATTCCTAAGGAGAGGCTTCTCCACGATGCTTTGAGCACTCTTGCCTTTGGCACAGATGCATCCTTCTACAGGCTTATTCCAAAACTTGTTGTAAGGGCCCAGTCTGCAGATGAGATAAAGTTCATCATGCGTACTGCATACGAAATGGGGATTGCCGTTACGTACAGGGCGGCAGGTACATCGTTGTCGGGACAAGGAATATCTGATTCCGTACTGGTAATTGCAACTCACGGGTTCAAGGATTACAATATTCTCGACAACGGCCTTAAGATTGAACTCCAGCCGGGTATCAGAGGAGGTGCTGCAAACAGGTATCTTGTGAAATACGGCCGCAAGATTGGACCTGACCCTGCATCAATTGATTCTGCCATGATTGGCGGTATTGCGGCAAACAATGCCAGCGGAATGTGCTGCGGTACAAGCGAAAACTCATACAAGACAATTGCCGACATAAAACTTATCCTTGCTGACGGAACAGAGTTGGACACAGCAAGCGAAGAGTCACGCAAAAACTTTGCGGCCACCCATGGTAAAATGCTTGAGCAACTGGAAGATATAGCACGCAGAATTGAGGCCGACCAGACTCTTAAAGAGAGGATACAGAGAAAATACAAGATTAAGAATACCACCGGATACAGCCTTAATGCCTTTGTAGATTACAAGGATGGTTTTGACATCCTAAAACACATTATCATTGGCTCCGAGGGTACTTTGGCATTCATCTCGTCAATTACATACAATACAGTTGTGGAGCATCCGCACAAGGGGTTGGCATTGATGATTTTCCCTACAATAAAGGAGGCATGCGAGGCCGTTCAGATACTGAAACAGCAGCCTGTTTCGGCAGTGGAGATGATGGACCGTGCCAGTATCAGGTCAGTGGAGAATGCATCTGGAGTACCTGAATACATAAAGACTTTGTCGGGAGGAGCAGCAGGATTGCTGGTTGAAGTGCGTGGTGAGGATGATGCTGCAGTAGATGCAAAATGTGCGCAGATTGCGGCAAGCATAAAGGATATTCCAACCGAGTTGCCATATGCATTTACAAAGGATGCCAAGGAGCAGGCAATTCTGTGGAAGATAAGGAAGGAGACTCTCCCTACAGTTGCCGGTATGAGAAAGGCCGGTACAACTGCAATTATTGAGGATATCTGTTTCCCTGTTCCACAATTGGCAAATGCCGTTCTGGATTTGAGGGAGATTTTTGAGAAGGACGGATATGCGGATGCGGTAATATTCGGACATGCACTGGAGGGGAACCTTCATTTCATGTTCAACCAGGATTTTGGGACAGAGAGCGAAGTTGAAAAGTACAGCAAGTTCATGGATGACATTGCAGACCTTGTTGTAAACAAATATGACGGTTCACTTAAGGCTGAGCACGGTACAGGGCGCAATATGGCTCCGTATGTGGAGAAAGAGTGGGGAGAGCAGGCTTACGCCCTTATGAAAGAGGTAAAGCAGATTTTTGACCCTAAGGGGATACTGAACCCTGGAGTAATCCTGAACAACGACCACCAGGCACACATAAAGAACCTCAAGCCTTGCCCTGATGTTAAGGAGAGCGTAAACAAATGTATGGAGTGCGGATTCTGTGAGGGTGGCTGCGTTGCAGAGGGACTCACATTGTCTCCTCGCCAGAGGGTGGCTTCTTTCCGCGAGATGGAGAGATTGAAGGCTTCGGGAGAGGCACCTCACATTGCTGCCGAAATGCAGAAGCAGTACAAATACTGGGGGATGGACACCTGCGCAACAGACAGCCTGTGTTCAATAAAATGCCCGGTAAAAGTGGATACCGGCAAACTTATAAAGGAACTGCGTCATGCAGGACACTCTGAGAAAGCAGAGGCAAATGCCGTTAAACTGGCATCCAACATGGATAAAGTTACCTCAGGAATGCGCGCCGGTCTGAACATTACCTATGCAATGCGCGTGGCAATGGGCAAGAAGGTGTTCGGTACCCTTGCCATGGCGGCCCGCAAGATAACCTGCGGAGCAATCCCAATGTGGAACGAGCACTTCCCTAAAGCGGCCCACAAGATAGACTACAGCAGTGTGGAACCGGCAACAGATGTTGCACCGGCAGGAACAGTGGTATATTTCCCTTCATGCATAACCCGTTCAATGGGTGTAAGTAAAGTTTACAGCAACGAAGTGGAGATTACCCGCCTGACAGAAAAACTCCTTCTTAAGGCAGGATATAAAGTTGTTTATCCCGACAATCTCAACAAATTGTGCTGCGGAATGGCATTCAGCAGCAAAGGATATGTGGAGGCCGGGAAAAAGGCATCCGATGAACTGGAAGCAGCATTGCTCAAGGCATCCGAAAACGGCAAATACCCAGTTCTGTGCGACATGAGCCCTTGCCTATACACCATGCACAACAATATGGATGGCGGGGCACTGAAACTGTACGAACCTGCAGAGTTCATCCTGAAATTCCTGAAGGACAAACTCAAGATAAAGAAATTGGACAAGAGGGTTGCTGTATTCGCTGTTTGCTCAACCAAGAAACTTGGAGTTGACAATATGCTGTTTGATGTGGCAAGGCTTTGCGCCAAGGAGGTTACAGTAATTGAGAGCAACTGCTGCGGTTTTGCCGGCGACAGGGGCTTCACCCTCCCACAACTCAACACACACGGCTTAAGAATGCTCCGCAGCCAGGTGGAAGGGACCCTTGCAGACGGCACAAAAACCTCCCCTTGCGTGGAGGGATATGCTACCAGCCGTACCTGCGAGATTGGCTTGAGCCGCAACAGCGGAATCACATTCAAGTCTATATTGTACTTGTTGGACGAGGCTAGCGAGTAGATATTGAGGGCGAGGGCGCTGCTCTGACAGTTTGGGCATTCATTTGGGCACGTTTTGTGCCCGAATGGGTACTCGCGGGCACGTTTTGAGCCATTTTTGTACCCGAACACCTATATTTCAGCCGCTTGGGCACATTTTGAGCATACTTTGTGCCCGAATGAGTGCTCGCAGGCACGTTTTGTGCCATTTTTGTGCCCGAACACCTATATTTCAACCGCTTGGGCACGTTTTGAGCTTATTTTGTGCCCGAATGAGTGCTCGCGGGCACGTTTTGGCGCTGTTTTGTGCCCAGGCGCCCGTATTTTCGCCTCCCGAGCAAAAAGATACTTGCTTTAGAAGAAAAAGCCTACTTTAATTTGTGCAGCACTCAGGATTTCTTCCTTATCACTGCCTCTAGGCGTGAATTGTTGCAAACAGTAACCTAATTGGAATTTGATATTGCCAATACCCAATCCAACGGCCGGAATTACAAAGAAGCCACCATTAGTTGTAGGAATTGAACAGCCTATATCCAATGACAGATGAGGAATAAGGCGAGGATTTGAGACAAAATACCTTTTAAAATTGAGTCCTACAGGCATAAGCATTGTGCTATACATATAGGGTCTGTCTTTATTATATTTTGGAAACACTTCCAATCCCAATAACAAACTGCATGAAAACTCATCTTTTATCTGTTTTCCTAAAGCAAAGGTGACTCCTCCCCTGTTAATTGGAGGTTCCCCAACCCCTCCAGAAAAATAGAGGTCAAATTCGGAGAATGTCCTATAGCTTTTGAATTTTTCCTTGAATGATTCTTGTCCAATCAAAGAATTGGATATGAGTAACAGCAATGCTGCTAAAATTGGCAGTTTATTATTCATATGCAAGAATTTAAGAGGTTAATAATAACAAATATAAAAAAAAGTGCGGCACAAAACAAAAGATCCTTAACTTTGGGAGATGATAACAATTTATACTATGAAAAAACTGTTTGCTATTGCTGTTGTTATGGTTCTTTGTGCCGTTTCCTGCGCAAAGAAGGAGTTTGACCATGTGGCCGCTTTTGAGGGGATTGTGGCGGATCTGGCTTCACCGGAGTTTGCCGGGAGGAGCCTGTACCAGGATGGGGAGTTGCGTGCTGCAAATTACATTGTGGAGAAATTCAATGAATTCTGCACATCTGATTTTGTAGTAAAGCCATTTTTCCAGCCATTCAAATATCCATTGAACACTACCCGCGGGGATATGTTCTTTGCGGTTGACGGCAAGGAGTACAAGCCATTTGAGGATTATGTTGTAAAGGAGTTTTCTACCGGAGCAGACCGCACAATGCCAATTGTTTATGCATTGGAGGAGAAGTATTATAATCCCGACAGTTTTGCATCTTCAATTGCTTCTTTGGGAGCAGAGAATGCCTTTGTAGTACTGGATTATGACAAGTTCCACACCTTACCTTCCGAGGGAGACAGATATTTCAAATACCTGAAGGATCTGAACCTTGGGGGAGTAATCTTCAAGTGGAGCAAGATGCCGAATTATTTCAAGGCACGGGCTTTCTTTACCACCCCTTATCCTGTGGTTTGTGTGGGGCCGGAGTTCCCTGCAGATGCAAGGGAGGCTTCGGTAAAATTCCAGAATGAGTTCATTGAGGATTATACTGCCAATAATGTGATTGCCTGGGTTCGCGGTACGTCGGGAAGCGACAGTTGCTACACTTTCATTGCCCATTATGACCATCTGGGACTTATGGGGATTGACAATTTCTGCCTTGGAGCCAATGACAATGCATCGGGAACAGCCGCGCTCCTTACCCTTGCGCAGTATTACTCACAGCCCCAGAACCATCCTGAACTGGACATGATGTTCATGTGGGTTGGCGGCGAGGAGGCAAATCTTCTGGGTTCCAAATATTATGTGAACAACCCTATCTACCCTCTTGAGAACATAAAATACCTCATTAATCTTGATATGATTGGTGATACTCCCGACATGCTTTACTATGAAGGCGGCCCGGAGGCAGACAAGGGATTGGAACTGTTTATGGAGATCAACAAGGCCCACGGCTATTTCCCTAACCCGCACCGCGGCGAACTGGTTGACAACTCAGACCACTACTACTTTGCCAAAGCCGGTGTCCCTGCAATGTATTTTGAGTCCAAGGGGGAATTCTACAAATATTATCATTCTCCCGACGATAATCTTGAGCACTTTACCAGTGAAAGCTACAAAAGAATCTTTGAAATGGTAAAAGAATTCATTCAGAAATACTAATGAAAAATCCCTGCTGGAGCACATTCCTGCAGGGATTTCTTCTTTACAAATATCACATTTCAACACTTTTCTTAAAATCCTCTTCCCGACAAAATATACCTTCATATAAACTGTACACCTGCAGAATTTCCACTGCAGAAAACAAAGGTCATGCTCCGCCTTCGACTTGGCTAACCTTTTATCTACGGCTCGCGCCGGGCGCAGCTCCCGGCCTTCCGTTGCACACGGCCTCCGCTGGACATCTGATGATGTCTTGTGCATCTGCACCTGATTTCCTGACTCGAAAATGCATGAGTACGTCATCACGGATGCATTTTCTCAAACACACGGAAATCTGCGGTGCATCTGCAATGATTGTCTACGCCGTCTCAGGAGTCACCTGACCGTTATTTCTTCCGTTGCAATTCTGCATTTTGTTGTTATACACATTCTTGGAGGGAACAAGTACTCTGAGTGATTTCCCGGATGAGGCGGTAAGGGAGGGTGAAAAAATCATCGCCGTCAAGATGATTTTTTCATCCGAGCAGCCTCAGACGGGCATGAACGAAGGTACTTGGTTCACGCAAGGAATGTGTATAAAAAAGGAAGGTATTACATCATTCTGAGCATGCTCCTGGTGGCAGATCTGCTCTTGGTAGAATTCATTTTGCCAAAGTTCAGTGTAATGCCAAACAGGAACCGTCTCCCTATGATGCCGGTATATCTGTCCTCAACATAGTTTGCACTTTTATTGCGGCTGAATGTAACAGTCTGGTTGAGGAGATCATTCACTTTAAGGCTCAATGTTACAGCCTTAATGCTCTTGTGCACCTCAAAATTCCAGAGCATGTGCGACTTGCCGTAACCGGCAGAATAGCCGTCATACCATTTATAATCCAATTTGTTGATTATATTGAAGTTGTTGTTTGTCTTGATTTCCAGCATACCATCCAATTCATAATCCCAGGTATTCGTATTGGCCTTCCTGTTAATGGAATATTTCCTTATTCCATGCCTTGCATTTCCGCCAAATGAAATCTCAAGAAAATCACTTTCATAATAGAGGTTTCCGCCAAAGCCAAAGGAACCGGAGGTTGTACTGCTCTCCTTGAATCCGCTCTGTCCGCTGTAGAACAGGTCTCCATCTGCATTACCCCAGAACTTCTCCATAAACTTGCCGTAATCAAAGTTATCCATATCTATGCTCTCCCCCTGGGCTACACTCTGGTAAGTATAACTTTTTGTAAAGCTCATGTCTGTACTCAGATTCAATCTGAAAGACCTCTCCTTGTTCAACGGTATTGCATTCAGATAACTGTAGAGAGTCAAGTTGGTGACACCTTTTTTTGAATTTACAGGTACATTGTACTGCACCCCCTCAGTATCAAACCAGTTGGCATTTACAATGCCGTTTGTAGAACGGGAACCGCTCAATACAGCACTTATAAAACTGAAATTCTTCTTGCTGTTGTAGTTTGTATAAATGCTGAACCTGTGCGTTGCAGTTGGCTCAAGATATATGTTTCCAAAGGTAATGTAAGTAGGATTGGAAATGTTTGGAACAGGAGACAATCGGCTGTTGCTTACATTTTCCACATAACCCGAATAATTTAAATTGTAATTGGCCCCCTTTTTACCATAGAAGCCCAATCTTACAAACGGAGCCCAATTCCACAGCCACTCCCCTTTTCCTGTAGTTTGGGAAATGCCGTATGTCTTGCTGTAAGTTTCATTGTTTACCGCAATAGCAGATCCTCCAAACTGTACCCTGGTTGTCCCTTTGCTGTACTGGGCAAGCAACTGTCCGGAGTTCTGGAAATACCTGTTTTCGGAGACTGAAGAGTAATAGTCATCATACTCAGTATATCTGTCTTTGTCGGGAAAACCTGCAATGAAGGAGTGCTCCCCTCCGGTATATTTGTATGCATCTGTGGTAACATTGCTCTGCGAAAGGGAACTGCTAAATTCGGTACTCAGTCTCCAGTTCTTTCCCAAAGGCTCAACATAGGCAATGGTTGCAGAGTAGCCGCCCCCTTCCGTTTTGCTTTTGTAATAAAGGTCCCGGGTATCGGAATTGGCTGCAGAGAGGAAGGAGATATCTGAAAACTCTTTTCTCTGCTTATCCTCCCCACTTATGTTGTATGAGCCTGTAAAGGTAACACTCCTGTGCTGTTTGCCCCAGTTGGAACGCCCCAGAACTATGGATGTACTGTGGGTAAAGTTATCAGACTCAGAGTAATCCTTTGCTGTTGATGTATTGAGCAAAGCGCTCTCACTGCTGTAGGATGGAATCTCCCTGGATGTGGCAATATCCTTATAAGACTCGCTTGACCCTTTTCTGTAAACAAATTTTGGTGATATCCTTACAGTATATTTCTTCTTGTCCTGCTTGTTGAGTTCCAAAGAGACATTCACCCTGTCCTGCACCGTTTCTCCAAGATATTTTGTATCTGTAAAGATTGATGGGGCATTCTCCTGCGCTGTTGTACGCTTGGTAAGGGTCTGGGACTCCGTCTCAGTACCATTATAGTTCACTGAAGAGGTAAAATCAAACCCCTTTATTCTTGAGGAGTTATAGTTTGCCCCCAACTGGCGGCTTGTGGAAAGTCCGCTGTCGGGAAGAAGATCACCGGCACCAAACGAAACTATTATCATATCATTGGCACCATAATCATCCACATTCTTTGCATTTGCCACAAATGTAACCTGTTCCTTCTCATTGTATCCCGACAACATCACACTTCCGTTATACAGCACATCCCTGTCTATAATTACAGGCTGGTTCTTGTTGTCACCGGCAGAGAGAGGGGAACCTCCGGCAAGTTTGGCATTTCCGAACCACCCCTTCTCATACTCCTTCTTAAGGGCAATGTCCATCTCCTTCTCCTGGCTCACCATATTGGTTATTCCGGTGGCCTTCTCCTCATCACTCTTATAATCTGTAATCTTAATTTTATCAACAATCTTTGCCGGAAGATTCTTTACGGCCATTGATGGGTCATCAAAGAAGAAGGTTTTGCCGTTTACGGTAATCTTTGAGACCGCCTGGCCATTTACCTTTACCTGTCCGCTGCTGGAAACCTCAAAACCGGGCATCTTCTTGAGCAGTTCACCCAATACCGCATTGTCTGCAGTACGGAACATTGTGGCATTATAGACAATTGTATCCTTTATGATCTCCACCGGATTACCCACTGCCGAGACTGTTGCAGCCTCAAGCAGAACAGCATCCTCCATCATCTTTACAGTTCCAAGATCCTCCTTTTTCTTGCGGAAATAGAACTCCTTTACAAAAGGCCTGTACCCGAGGAACTCTGCCGTAAGTTTGTAACTGCCACGCACAACGCCATCCAGCACTGCAGTACCGCTGGTATCTGAAAGGTTGAAATACATTATTGTGGTGTCACCCTTTGGTTGCAGATACACCGTAGCCATAGGAAGCGGCTGTTGTGTAAGGGAATCAACCAATTTGATTTTCACCTCCGATTCAGGATAGCCGAATGTATCCGAGGAGAGAATAATGACCTGGGCCTGTGCAACAGAACAAATGGCCAGCCCCAGAAAAAGGAGAAACAGTTTTCGCATAAAAATAGATTTTCTTGTACCAGTTCAATATCTATGCCATAATAATCACAACGCGTTAACATATCTATGTTGTGACAGGAGCATTTCAACATTCCAGATATTATCTGTGCCGGCGGTGTCTCATGGCTACCAGCCAGGCGCAGCCTGCCAATGCTGTACCTATGGCTACATAAGTAAGGAGATTCCCATCACTCTCTCCACTGCTTCCCTCCACAAAAGAGTCCTCACCAAGGTATTTCCCTTCAGATATCAGTTCCAATGCCTTATCCAGAATAATGTCATTCTCTGCCGTGTAAATCTCCTCATAACTGAGCGGCACGTGGTAATCGGGGATAAGGCCCCTCCCCTTTGGTGTCCTTGCAGTAACCATATCATCAAACACATCCTTTACCAGAGGAATCCTCAACTGGATTTTTGAGTTGGGCAGCATAAGGTTCACAAACTTGTATGCAGTCATATAGTGGTATCCCGACAAGGTCTCCCTTCCTACTGTTACCGCCCTGCGGTTTCTCACCAGCAACGCAGGGAACATTGTTGCGGCAGATACGGATGTTTCATCTGTGAGGAGATATAGTTTGCCTCCATATTGGACCAGAGAATCGGGTTGCACAGGGGCATCATAGTAGTCTGAAGCGGCATAGAATCCATCTTTACCCTCCACTGCCTTGTAATCGGAGAAAATCTCATAATCGGGAAGATAATTCATGGCATATCTGAAACTATCATATTTTCCATTCTTGTTCACCTTCAAGTAAGAGTCCATCTTTTGAGTTGGCTTGTCCATAAAATATGATACCAGTTTGTTGATTATCCTCACATCTCCGCCAGGGTTGTTCCTTACATCTATGACCATATACGGCACATTTGAAAAACTCTTAAGAGAATCTGCAATCCTCTCCATCTCCACCTGGTTAAGGACAAATGAATGGAGAGAAAACAACACTGTACTGTCATTGAGCCTCCTGAAATCAAAGGATTTTGTACGGCTCATGTACTGGTTCTTTATATAACTCACCTTAAGTGTAGTAAAAGGAAGATACTGCACCTTGTTGTATTTCATCCATACATCCTTGTACTGAGTGCCGTCCGCAAATTTCACATTGGTTGTACGGGCCCCTGCAACACTGTTCCCGTAAATATAGTTCCACGCAGTAAGTTTAAGGTTGTCCCTATGGCTCCTGTTGTCCCCGTCGTACCCCAACATCATCCTGTCTACCCTGGCAACAATATCTGCAGCACTCTCCCCGTCAACTGATTCAATTTTCTTCCCGATAAAACTTGCACATCCCCTCTCCGCTTTTGTAACCATTACACTGTCACCCAGAATACCCAGCATCAGGTGGGGAACATAGATATCTGTACCTTTTCCCAGACCAGGATTTGGAGTAAGAAGGCCTATATGTGAATCATGCACCAGTTCTGCAGACATTGAAGCCCTTACAACATTATAGAAATCTGCGTAGGAGATACCGTTTACCATTGCAGCCCTCTGTTTCCTGTCAAAAGCGTCAAACTGTTCCGGGGTTACTATCTCCTCCAAAGAGGGGTAACACTCCCTGTAGGCCTCCATAAGCACTGTAAAATCCTCATTTGCCTGCTCTGCCGAAAGAAACTCAGGAAGGAGATGTTCACCTGCCTCCTTGAATGTTGTTTTAAGTCCGAACGGGGTCATTGGGTCTGCCGGTCTGCTGTCGGGAGTAGAAACAGACAACATTATTGACGGTGAGGTGATTTTATGGTAACAGTATGAAACGTTGCCCAACTGGTCACCCTTCTTCACTTTCATTCCGGTTTTGAGTTCTACATCACCCTTCAATCCGGAAATGTATATTTTCCTTCCGTCATCCAAAGTTATACCTACACATCCCTGAAGATAATGCCCCTTTACTGGCAAGGTTTTGTACTTTGCCCTGTAATCTGCAATAGCAGAATCAAATGAGCCTTGGGTAAAATGGGTGGTATAGGTAGAAGCAAGTGATGTATATATGCCTACCGAAAGAAACCTTATCTCTCCGTCTGCAGGTGCTACAACTTTTGTCCCTTCAGGTGCAGAAATTATTATATCATCAAAATTATGCTCGGTGTCAAGATATTGCTGTGGAACCAGCAACATGTTCTCTCCGGCCTTGGCTCCATCTACTGGCCACAGCCATTGCCCCCTGAGTGTAAAGTTTGTGGCAAAGAGTACCACCGCAACAAGAACCGCTCTTGCTGCAAAATGTTTTCTTGCGTTCATAACAAACAATTTTTAGGATTAGTTTACTATCATAAGAACTTGCTCATCTGGTTCCGGAACAGATTTTATCTTATTGTCAATGAATTTTTCCTTGTCGGGAGTATAAAGATGCATCTTACCCGCCTGTTCAATGGAATCTGCATCTGCCCCAATATGTGGTATAATTATCTCCGCATTGGGTATCAGACAGTTTGCCTGCACGGTAAACAGTACCGCAACCGCCAGAAAGATTGCAAACGGCACAACGGCAATTCCTATGCTGTTGTGTGGAGGGTTGAGCATCCAGTTGAACCTGCTCCTGGTAAAATAACTGTAGAATTTGGACCCCACCGGCAATGCCGAAGTGATTACCTGCTCCACTATTAGGGAAACATACTCCTTTTTGTCGGCCCCACTTGCAAGGACATCATAATCTGCCTCATACTCCTGCAGTTCCTCTATATGTATGGCCGCAATATATACAAACGGATTGAACCACATCACCACCTTGAGAAACCCCATAAAAACTTTCTCCAGAGAGTGGTTATGTCTTACATGGCTCAACTCGTGCTCCAATATGAGGGCTTTCTCCTTTTGGGTGAGACTGCTGGAGACTGAAATCTTCCCGAAAAATGAGAATTCATCCCCTTTTGCCCTTTCACACTCAAATACCCGGGCCCCCTTATGGATGTAACTGCATTTGACATTGGCAGACATTTTCTTTTTTATGGAAAGCAACTGCATAACAAACACAACACCCATAAAAATTGCTCCGGCTCCATAGATCCATGGCAGCAGATGGAAGTACCCTTCTGAGCCATGAGGTGTGTACTGCAATACCCGATATATCTCCTCAGTTACAGATACCTCTACCGGGAGATTTATGAAAGGTATTGCTCCCGACACCGCAATAGTGAACAAAAGATACCTCCTCTTTACCGGATAAGAGACATTCTTTCCCATACACAAAGCGTATATGAGATAAGAGACTCCGCTGAGAATGAATATTTCAAGTATTGCTGTCATTATTTTACTCCTCCTTGTCCATTATCTGCTGCGCCAGGCGGAGCAACTCCTGCTTCTCCTCCTTGGAAAGTTGTCTCTCCTTATTGAAATAAGAGACCATTTGCATGAGCGATCCTCCAAAAAAATTGTCCAGCATGCTGCTGGCTACAGAACCTGCATACTCCGCCTTCTCCACCAGCGGATAATACATATTGCTCTTGCCCTGCTGCAGATGACCTACATACCCCTTATCCTCCAGAAGTTTGAGGAAAGTTGCCACTGTGGTGTATTTGGGTTTCTCCTGGCCATATCTCTCAAGGATATCATTTACCGTACCTTTTCCCAACTCCCACAAGAGTTGCATCACCTCCTCTTCTCCTTTTGTAAGGGTAACCTTATTATCTTTTTGTCCCATATAATTTCTGTTTGAGTGCAGAACAATTCCTAATTTGAGTGCAAACTTACTACTAAATTTTTAGAAGAACAAATCTTTCTACTAAAATTTTAGTAGAAATGTCAAAAAAAAGAGATTCATTAATCTCTTTTTCTTGCCCAGGTATATTTGAGTATCTCCTCAATAATCACTAAAGGAACCAATATCCACGGCAATATATCTATATTGTCACAGAAATAAGTTATGGCCAGCAATATTGAACAAATGACCAACATCCCTCCCTGCAGAAACCTGAGTTTGTATATATTGTATTTTTCTATATTGAAAGGGATGATGGAATTGTGCTTGGAGATGATGATCTTGTCGCATTTTCCCATAAGGATGAGCAACCCATAGCATAATACCGCTACGGAAATCAATGTTACAATTATCTGGTCTCCATTCATAATGGTAATTTTAGTACTGTTTAAAAGTGGATTACTGGTACATTCTCCTGCGACGGCTCTGCATTCGGATATTGTATATCTGATCTGCTGCACGGCGTCTTACCTGCCTGTATTTGAAGAGGGAAAATGCCGCCATAAGCCACATTATTATTGAGAGGCCGCTCGCTACGAGATTGGACTGCAGATCTCTGGTGGCAGTATCCTCACACCAGTATAGTATAAGTGGTATTATAGTCCATACAAAAGCACCCAAAACCAAGCCCCAGGAGAGTCTGCCCCATCTGCTCCTTGGTGGTAATTTTATGAAGTAGAGCATCTGCCCTATCATATAGATTACCGCGGAGGCAATGTAGATATACTCCGCTGGCCAGTTGCTGGGAAGAGAACGCTGGTTTACAATTAAGATGAAGGAGATAAAGGTGAAGATATCTCCCCATTGGAACTTTTTGGACAATGGCCCTCCAAATCCATTCTTGCGTTCTGCCATTTTCTTTGCGTAGGCATAGTTGGCTCTGTAGTTTGCCCAACTGAATTTACCGAAGTTCATCATTTACCTCCCCTTTATTAGTTTTACCTTTAGCCTTTGGCTTGCGCCCGCTGCGGCGCAAAGCCTCGGCTATTATCCATTGCAGCTGACCGTTGGTACTGCGGAATTCATCGGCAGCCCATTTCTCAATGGCATCCATTGTATCTGTATCTATACGCAGTACAAAACTTTTTGTATTGGACTCTTTTGCCGCCATAATGAATTGTTTAGTTATGAAGTGTACCTGTATTTACCACCGGCTGCGCTGCTTCATCTGCACAAAGTACTACAAGAAGATTGCTTACCATTGCGGCCTTGCGCTCCTCATCCAACTCAACAACCTCCTCAGTAGAGAGTCTTTCAAGAGCAATCTTGACCATTGATACTGCCCCCTCAACAATCTTCTCGCGGGCTGAGATGATTGCATCTGCCTGCTGGCGGCGCAACATTGCTGCAGCAATCTCAGGTGCGTATGCAAGGTAGTTCAAGCGTGCCTCCATCACCTCAATGCCGGCCATTGAGAGACGGTCGTTGAGTTCATCCTTCAATCTCTCATTTATCTCCTCACCACCTGAACGGAGGGTAACTTCGCCTGCATCATTATTTGAGTTCTCATCGTAGGCATACATTCCTGCAACCTGTCTGAGGGCGGAGTCACTCTGTACTGCCACAAAGTTCTCAAGAACATTCATACGGCTGGTTGCAGCACCGGTTACAACCTCTGGCGAGTCAATCTCAAATACTGCCTTGTATGCGCCATCCACCTTAATCTTCCACACAAGCACAAGACCAATAAGAATTGGGTTACCGGCCTTGTCATTAACCTTAATAGGATTCACATTAAGGTTACGTGCCCTCAAAGAGAGTTTCTTTGCACTCATAAAAGGATTTACCCACCAGTAACCTGTATCATAGAAGGTACCCCTGTAGTTTCCAAAGAAAAGAAGCACTCTTGCCTCGTTTGGCTCAAGCATTATAAAACCACATGCCATGATGATTGCACCTAATAGAAGTACAATGGCTGCAATAAGGAACATAGGTTCAAATTCTTCAGCATTGCCAAGAAGGACAAAATTCCATACAGAACCTGCCAATACAAGCAAATTCAGCAAAAGGGCAAGGAAACCGTTGAGTTTCCATCCTGAATAAGTGTAGTTTTCGTTTTTCATAAGATCTGTTATTTTGATATCGTTTTGATATCACAAAGATATATACAATTTCTATAATTCCAAATTTTTCTATAATCACGTCGCAATTTTGTACATTTTGCTGGGTATCAGCAAAATAAAAATGAGAGGCAGAGACCTCTCATTTTTCAATTATTTGTAAATCAAATAATTGTACAAAATTGCGACGTGATTAAAAAATATATTTTTTTGCTATTTTTCTGGCAACTCCCATCAACAGGAAGAGGAAAGCAAGGAAGCGGCTAAGGCGGCCGATAATGTCGCCATGGATGGTGAAGATGGTTTTTTCTTCATTAAGATTTAGAGTGCCAGTGAGGTATCCCCTCTCCCACCATGCGGTGCGCTGCACAATGTCACCCCGCTGATTTATGAAGGCACTGATACCGGTGTTGGCACTGCGGGCAATGCTGCGGCGGTTTTCAATTGCCCTCAGACGGGCATAATTGAGGTGCTGTTTGTGGCCGGGAGTATCGCGCCACCAGCCGTCGTTGGTAATGATGGTCATAACATTGGCTCCGTTGTTGGCCCATTCCCGGTAGAAATCGCCAAATACAGATTCATAGCAGATGGCAGTCCCTATTCTGGCTCCACCCCGGGTTACAAACAGGGTACGCTCCTCCTGAGTGCCGTAATCCCCTATTCCGCCGGCCATATTCCTTACCAGTTTGTCCATAAACTTGAACGGCCCGCTCTTGAACGGATTGCTCTCGGCCAGAATCACCAGTTTGGATTTGTGGTAATAGTGGGGCGGAACCACAACTGCTGAATTACCTTGCGGCTCCATAAATACGGCAGTATTGAAATAACGTTTCCCGTCATATGATACAGCCCCCACAATAAACGGCTCCTGTCTGTGAGCCACCCTTTCCCCTACAACCCACTGCGAGATTGCCCTGTATGCAGGGTTATATTGTGGCGCCTCCTCTCTCAACCTGGTATTCCAGGTCTCTGTAAAAATGAATGTCTCCGGCGCCACCACTATCTGTTCCCCACACGCTCTGTTCTGTGCAGAAGCCTTCCCAGCAAGTTCCAGAAGCTCTGCAGTCTGCTGCATCTGGGTCATTCCACCAAATTTGTCGGTATAAGGGTCAATATTTGGCTGCAAAACAGCAAATTGTGCAGGATTTTCTGCTTCCCGATAATTATAATACATGATATGGGAAAGAATTGTCGGGAAGAGGACAATAACTGCCAGGGAGACAACCGAGATTTTAATGGGCTTGTGTCTCAGTTTGAGAAGTATTATCCTGTAAAGGAGGAGGTTGGTGAGGAGAATCCACAATGTACCTCCGAGGGATCCGGTAAATTCATACCACTGGATATGCTTTATTGAGGTGGCAAAACTGTTGCCCAGCACCAGCCATGGCCAGGTTACCTGCCAGGTCTGGTAAGAGTGCTCCCATGCCAACCATATGACTATGAAGAAGATGTACGGAAGGAACCCGTTGGTAAACTTGCGCATCCAGCGGAAGAGGGTGAACAGGATTGCCATCTGGAGGGTATTGAGCAGGAATGCCGCAATTGCCCCTGGAGGGGTGGCAAACCATACCCAATAGGTTGCAATAAGGTTCCAGACAAGAAAACTTGTGTAAGCAATATGAAAGAAATGCTTCTTGCCGTTATTGTATGCTATCTGCTCTGCAGCAAACAGCGGGATGAACGCCACAAGGGAAACAAGACCGCAATGGGGTATAATGTACGGTATGGAGAGCAGTATGGAACTTGCCAGTGCAAGAAGCCAAATCTGTATATTTATCTTACTTTTTTGGGACATCTTTGTTCTTTTTAACTTAAATGTACTATTTTTGCCAGTAGCAAAGATACTAAATATCCGGCATTAAATGATTACAGCGCTTGTTAAAGGTTTTATTGTGGGGTTAGGGGCATCCATTCCTTTGGGGCCGCTGGGCGTGCTGTGCGTACAAAAGACCTTGGGCAGCGGCCGTAATTCTGGATTCATCACTGGGCTTGGCGCATCGGTTTCAGACACCTTCTACGCTGCAATCTCCCTTATGGGCCTGGCATTCATACAGAACCTAATAGATGAGAACATAGACTGGGTAATGCTCTTTGGAGGGTTGGTAATCATGTATATTGGAGTTAAGATATACCTTACAAACCCAATAAAGCAGATAAGGCAGAAGAACAAGAACAAGAGACATGTGGAGGACTTCTTTGAAGCGCTCTTCATGACTGTAACCAACCCGGGGGCAATATTCCTAATCTTGGGCCTGTTTGCCGCTGTAGGGATAAATGTTGGCGAAAGCGTTTCAAAAGGTGCTCTCATTACAACTCTGTGGGGCGTATTTGCAGGATCTGCAGCATGGTGGTTCACATTGAGCACAACAATAAATGTATTCCGTAAAAGGTTCCGCATAAAACAGTTGATGATGATAAACAGAATATCGGGAATAGTGATATTTGTACTGGGACTCATCTCAATGTTCAACGGTGCATTTGAACTTATCCTCAAGGCCATAAAATAAGGCCGCACCCCAATTGCAACTTTATTCAACAAAAATTGTTACATTTGCACCCACATACCAAGGGGCTGTTTTGGTTTTGACATCAGATTAATTGGTATGTAAGCATGCAGAGCATTGGCAGCCAAGCTCTTTAATCTCCAACTGCACGCCTATAACTGGCAACAATAACTATGCACTTGCTGCGTAATCAGCCAAGCTGGTACGCTTAATCCGCCCCGCCAAGGTGCCGGGTGGACAAGTATCCCGCCAACCCTTTAATCCCGCTATGGGTCTGGCATATGGGGTATCATCTCAAGCGGGATGCGGATGCGGACTCCTTTAAAGCATCCCAAGACCTAAAGGATAAGGTTCAGGTGGCCTGTCTTTCGGCAGCCTTTTCCCGACAACCAAAGAAAGAATAAGCATGTAGAAAGCATATTGATGGTTTGGTTGGACAGCGGTTCGATTCCGCTCAGCTCCACTGATTATACTGGCTCTCGCCAGACCAGCCGCTCCCGCCCTTGCCGTCTTTGCAAGCAAAGACACGGGCTCCGCGGGACGTCTTATGACGTCTTTTCACAAACAGCCGGCACATTGCCGGCTGTTTTGTTGTCGGGAAGGAAAGGGAATCATACCACGCTGGACTCCAATGCCAAAAGGGTATCAATGCCTCGAACGGCATCAATGTCTATGCTGGTATCAATGCCACAATCGGGGTTAATACCAAGATTGGGGTCAATTCCAAGAGGTTGGGCACGGGAAGTAAGGTGCGGGAGGCACCGAGTGGTAGCACGTGTGCCTAACCTCACCAGATACAATGAGGTTAAGCACGCCTTCCACTATCTGATGCATCAGCATCCAAGGGTTGTGTGCCCAATCTCTTGTCTGCAGATGAAAGTAACCTTATCGCACAATAGGGAAAGTGTAAAAATCAACAAGCCTGGAGTTTTATATAGTAATTTCACACTACACAAGACTACGGTCCAGTGAGATTCTCTTCGGCATTCCCTGCTTGCCTTATAAAAAGAGAGATTCAGAGTGCTACTATGCAAAACAACTCCGCACAGGAGATGCTATACAAAAAGAAGAGATGTGTTTTCAACCTGCTTGCAGATTGAAAACACACTTCTGATACCTCTCTGCCCATTAAGGGCAAGTCTTCTGACGGCCCGCCGGCTAAAGTCTTGACCGGGCGGTTATTTTGGTTGCATTATTTCTTGGCCCAAGTATTGGTCAATATGACTGATAAAATTGATAAAGGTGGAACAATCGCTATCAGGATAATAAAATTATCAGCAAACATCAGCATAATAGGAGACAAAATCAATAACATTCCTCCTATGCAAATACGGACTCTTTTTATGTTATATTTCTCTTTCTCCTCTTCAGTTGATGTGTTATATCCGGCAATTAAGTTATCACCTTTGCCCGTTAAGATAATAATTGCAAAAACAAGAACTATCAGTGAGATTATCAGTAGTAATATAAATTTTGCAGCCATACACAAATATAGTGATTATTTGATTAGCTTGGTCTCAGGATAGATATGATACTGTCTGCAAACTAGTGCACCTATGTCAGCAGAGACGTTTATGTGCGCAAAGCGCACTGGACACAAGGTGGAGTCTTAAACTAATTTGGGGGAGAAAAATGCGATAAGGAACGGAGACATTTGGACTGCAGGGCCAAAGGGCGCAGTCCTAGCATTTTTTGGAGGAAAAACAGGTTAAGTCTCCACGCCTACATTGTGTGCATATTGGGTGCAGTCCTCCGAAATACAGAGAACTTGTGGCGTCAAAAGAGCATTCTGAAGTTGTAGGCAACTCCGCACCGAAGGTCTATAAAAAGAAAGAGGTGTGTTTACAAACTGCTTGCAGCTTGTAAATCACACTTCTGATTCCTCTCTGCCCATTAAGGGCAAGTCTTCTGACGGCTCTGCCGGCTGAAGTCTTGACCAGGCCGTTTATAAAACTCTCAACAGTGTCGAGACAATTTATTTTATTAATGAATATTGGCAATTAGCGATTTATCTTATTTGCAGATGTGACTCTGCTTCACGATTAGATTCATAATCATCATCCCAAATAAATTTAAGTCTTAGTGTTTTAACATATCCATTCATTAAATGGATTTCGTACGCGTAATCTGCTCCCGGATTCAATAATTCAATATCACTTATTTGAGACATTATTAATCCTGATGTATCACTTAGAACTTGAACCCTAATGTTCCTAGCGTTTGAATATCCTTTGTTAGCGACTTTTAATCTTACACTTCCTTTTGTAAATGGCTCTATTACACCATTTATAAATGCTTGTTTCTGAGCATTTATTTCACTCACATATTCCTGCAACTTAAAATGATTGATTTGTTTCTGTTGTTCATTGAGAGTCCTCTCATGAATAGAATATTTCCTAATACAAAAAATTAAGGATACAATTGAAACGAGCAAACTTAATGAACTGATAATAATACTGATAGTATCCATCTCTAACTTTTATTGATTAACATTTATATGTAGTTCATAATTCTCAGCATTGTCTTTTATTCTTTCAGCTCTCTCAATGCAAGCATCAACGTTGTTTTTGAAATAATCCCACCTGACCATTGGTATATAACTGAATTCTCCGTGCCAAATTTTATCATTCTGACCGCAAATTCTTGTTGATGGATTTTTAAGATTAAACATATTCTCTTTAAGAATTGTAAACAACGAAGATGTGTAATATCCGGTACATCCTGCAGGGCAACATTGCTTATGGCTTATAGCATACTCATAACTTCCTTTTGAATCTGGTAATACAACTGCCAAGATAGCATTTCTGCGACTAGTGAAATTATTACGGGTTGTTTCACGAAGTGAATAATATATTTCCCATGGTATCCACTGACTTTTGTCAAGCCTTCCTTTTTCTCTCATATTGGGCGAAATTAAAACTATCGTACATGAAGTAGGAAAGATCTTATTCTTCAATCTTTGATATATCTGTTCATCACTCCAGTAGCTCAAATCCTCATCTTGATGTTCGCCATAATATGCATGGCCATTATTTTCCAACAGTCTTTCAATTTCATTTACATAACTCCTTGCAGTAGTACTCCATTCTCCTCTTAAAGGCTGAACATTGGAATCCCCAAACTTGTATGAAACAAAAACATTCCGTCCCATAGTATTACAATATTATTAATGTTAATACAATCACAATAATCAAATAAAACGGCCATACAGAAATGGAAGTGGTCGCATAGAACAACTGCTTATACCAGGTGTATTTATGGATATGAAATGAGTAAAGCAAGTCGTTTATACCTTCTCCTATCTTAGCTTTACAGACAAACTCTTCCTCAACCTTTCTAAATCTTTTCTCTACTGATAAATAGTATGAGTCCAAAAGGTAAAATAGGAATACTGGTATGTATAATACTTTCAAGTATCCAATAATAGCCTTATCAGCAAGAGTTAGTGCCAATAGCGCTGTTACGATTGTAATAGTCCAAGTTTTGCAGTTTGCAGAATTGGTCGCCATTCTTGTTATATTATCCTGGAGCATGGAAAGATAATGGCGTGTTGGCTCCGAATCTAATGTATCATTCATAATATACTCATTATTAAATTTTCATTCTATTTGTTATTTAAAAAGATGGCCATCTTTAAAAGTTGGAGATGCCAATTTTATACCAGGTAGAAAATATTGTCATTTTGACAGCTTATATCTACATTTAGCGCATCTATACATATTTTCTAAAATAAAATAGCAATAATTTGCTATTTTATTTTAATATTTGTTTATTATATATACATTTGCGGAAATTTTGACAGATTATGATACAAGAGATAAAATTCAGGAACTTTTTGTCATTCAGAGACGAGGCATACTTCAGCTTTGAGCCGACAAAAGACGACCCTATAAACAGAGTGGCTATAATGCCGGACGGAACAAAACTTCTGAGATTTGCAGTTATTTTTGGCGCAAATGCTTCAGGAAAGTCCAATTTTCTTGAGGCATTGGATTTCTTGCGCCGTTTCTGGTCTCAGGTCCCTGCGAGGAATGACCTTTCAACCCGAGTTTCGCCATTCCTTTTGGATAAGAACACTCCAAATGAGGACAGCTGTTTTGAGATGAAGTTCTACGCAGATGGAACAAAATACTGGTACAAACTTGAACTTAACAAGGAAAGGGTTTCAGCGGAGTCTTTGTATTTCTACGAATCTGTACAGCCTACACGCATATTTTGGAGAGAATATAAGAATGAACAGTCAGTGGTCAAATTCAATCCCGCAGCTGTAAAGTTAAAACCTGCAGAGATTGATGCAATCAATCTTAACTGTTGGAAAAATATGTCATTCTTTGCCTCTCTGACAAAGGTGAATATAAATATTGACAGAATAAGCCCTGTTATCCGATGGATTAACGAAAAGCTTTTTCCCGGCATTGATAGCGACACCGAACTCTCCGGTTATGCTAAAGACAAGATGTTCAGGGATGAGGCTTTCCGCAAATATATAAAGGAATTCACTACAAAAGCAGACTTGAGAATTGCTGAAATTCAGGTAGAAGAGACCACATATAACCTCAGCAAGAGTCAGATTGAGGCTATTTCCTCTGCAAAGTTCATTGACGAGGATGAGAAGGCTGAAATCCTGGCGAGAGGAACCATCAATGATATAAATACGGGATTTAAAATCCGCGTAAAGAACTCACGTGGAGAGGAAGACTACATCCTTCCAGAAAGCAGCCAGTCTGCCGGAACAAAAAGGGTAATCGAAATAGAATCCGCAATCTACACAACAATCAAAGAACAGGCATTTTTGGATATAGATGAGATAGAGGCTTCATTGCATCCTGCACTCCTCGATTTTATTCTGGACCGGTTCCTTAAAGAAGAGAACAACAAGTCACAGCTGCTTGTAACAACCCATTACGACCCGCTGCTGGACGGAATTGATGATTTGTTTGGAAAGGACTCAGTATGGTTTACAGAGAAAAAAGAAGACGGCAATACAGAGATATACCCACTAACAGACTTTAAGGGATTGAACAAACTGTCATCAATCCGCAAATCATACAAGAACGGCCAGTTTGGCGCAATCCCGGAAATTTACATTTAAAGTTATTTGCTATGGCGAGAGGTAGAAGAGAAAGAGAGCTTAAGCGCTCAAGAATAACAGTAATAGGAGAAGGTCTTACAGAAAGATGGTACTTTGAACACCTGAGAAACATCAAAGGATTCCGCTACGATTGTAAGCCACGATTCTTTTCACAGCAGTCATACGCTGAGATGAGCAAACTCATTGAACAGGTTCTGCAAAATGGAGGAATCGCTGTCTGCATCTGCGATGCCGATGTCACAAGGAGCAACGAAAACGAGCGCAAAAGATTTGAGAAGATGAAGGCAGACTACAAGAAAAACGAGAGAGTCTTCATCTGCGACAGCATGCCATCCATTGAATTCTGGTTTCTGCTACATTACCTTGAAACCAATAAGTATTTCCATAACTCTGAAGATGTCATAAAGACGCTCAACAAATATCTTGCAGGATACACCAAACACGGTTACTATCTTGAAAAGCAACAATGGGTAGCCAATCTATGCGAAGATAACAAACTTGAAAAAGCTTCTACAACTGCAGAATCCTTACCGGAAGACAGCCAGTCATATTCGCTCATATACAAAGCCATCAGACTGTTTAAGGAAAACAAATTGCAACAATAGCAACTATGAAATCCTATTTCCTACTTACGCTCAAATGGATTCCGAGGGGAATTTATCTATAGACTGCAAGATGTACGGCAGCATTGAAGAAGCTAAAACTGCACAGGCCGACTTGAACAACAGTTTCAAGGAACTTGTCAACCAAAGCCCTGAATACATAATCTTTGAAGAGACTGGGACATTTATCAGGTTGGCAATAAAGAATAGTCTGTCGGAAATCCAGAGTCATATTGAGGTGTTTGAATGTTAAGATACAAGAAGAAATATTACATCTTGCTCTGCAAAAATATAACCATTCTTTCTTCTCTCTGCCCGAAAATTGAATAGCAAGTCTTCTGACGGCTTGCCGGCTGAAGTCTTGACCGGCGTTTATAAAACTCTCAGCACTGCTGAGACAATTTCAACGAACTCATTTTGCTACGGAGCACCGTAGGCAAGTATGTTGTTTTGCAGGAGTGGTGCGAGTGATAGGGAGCGACCAGCCTTGCGGTCTTCTCCCAAATGAGCAACCACGGGAGCAATAACATTCTTGCCCTCCACCAAATATATAACAGGTTGCTGAGTGTTGCTGTGCAGGGAACTGAGCACTTTAGTGCGTAGAGAGTGGAACAACATAAACTTAGCAACGCTAATTTTAATTATTCCTCATAAACATATTCAGGCTCTACATCAGCCCATTGCTCACATTGCTTAAGGACAATATCCATGGCATTTTGCTCTTCCTCTGGTGGATATTTATATTTCTTCAAAAGACGTTTTATCAATCTTCTCATACCCGCTCTTGCAGATTCTTTCTTTTGCCAATCTATTGTACGGTTTTTCCTGAGAGTATCAGTGAGTTCCTTAGTCATTTCTACAAGCTGCTCATTAGTATAGAAATCTTGTACAGCTCTAGGTTGGGTGAGTGCATCATAAAACGCTTTCTCTTCTTTTGAAAGGCCAAGTTCATTGGCCTGTGACTCTGAATTGGCAATCTCCTGAGCCATTCTCAAAAGTTCTTCAATAACTTCCTCGTTAGTAATCATCCCTTTGAGGTAGTTGGATAGAGTCATGTTAAGCATTTCAGAGAACTTCTGTGATTGCACAATATTTGACTCTTTATAAATATGAATTCTTTCAGCAAGTAATCGCTTAAGTAATTCAACAGCAATGTTTTTCTCCTTCATTTTGGAGATTTCATCCAAGAATGCAGCATCAAAAAGTGAAAATTCGGCCTTTACATCAGAAAACAAATTAATAACACCATTACTCTTAACACTTTGGCTTAGGAGCGCACTAATCCTTTCATTGATACTTTTCTTAGAAATAGTCCCTTTACCAGTCATCCTGTTAAGAAGAGTACGTACCGTCTCAAAGAATGCAGATTCATATCTTTCGTCCTCTTTAAGAAGACTTCTACAAAGACTTACGGCATTTTTCAATAATCCTGCTTCTTTAAGGAAATCTTTGTAATCTTCTTCTTTAGCTGGGGATAGCATAAAGTTTACTCCACCCTTAATAATTTGTGCCCTTTCTGTATCATTACACTCTTTGAATGCGTTATAATCATACCCGTGCATTAACCCTCTACACACTTCAAGCTTTTCCTTGAATTTTAGCAGTGCAGTCTCCTTAATGTTCGGATTTCCATATTTATCCTGGTCACGTTTGGTATAATCCCTCATAGCTTCCTTAAGCGCCTTAGCTATACCAATATAATCTACGACAAGTCCACCTGCTTTATCTTTAAAGACACGATTCACACGAGCAATTGCCTGCATAAGATTATGACCGATCATTGGTTTATACACATACATGGTAGCAAGAGAAGGTACATCAAACCCAGTAAGCCACATATCCACAACAATAGCAATTTTCATAGGATCATTGTCATCCTTAAACTTCTTGGCAAGCTCCTTTTTGTATTGCTTATTCCCGACAATCTCATGCCATTCTTCCGGATCATTATTACCTCCTGTCATGATTACCTTAACTTTCTCGGTCCACTCCGGACGAAGTTCCAACAACCTTTCATATATTTTCATTGCTATTGGACGGGAGTATGCAACTATCATAGCCTTACCGGTAAGTTCATACTGCCTGTTTTCTTCATAGTGCTTAAGTATGTCACAACAAAGTGAATCTATTGTTTCAGGTGCGCCAAGAATAGCTTCCATATGGGCCATTTCCTTCTTGCTTGCCTCTATCTGCTCAACACTTGCTCCTTCATTTGCAAGAAGTTCATACTCGTCATCTAGCAGTTTTAATGTAGCATCATCAAGATTAAGGTTAATAACACGAGACTCATAGAAAACAGCACATGTAGCGCCATCTGCAACAGCTTGAGTCATGTCATATATATCAATGTATTCTCCAAAGACTTCCTGTGTATCTTTATCTTTAGCGGATATAGGTGTTCCTGTAAAACCAATAAAGGACGCATTAGGCAGGGAATTATGAATAATTCTAGCCATACCTACAGAAATCTTACCGTCTGCACTTACTTTCTCTTCAAATCCATACTGGCCACGATGTGCCTCATCAGTCATCACAACGATATTCTTCCTTTTAGAAAGGGGTTCATCAGACTCCTGAAACTTCTGCATCGTAGTGAAGATGATACCATTGGCCTCTCTGTTCTTCAAAAGGTCTTTAAGGTGTTCACGACTATTTGCTTGAAGGGGTGTTTGTCTAAGGAAATCTTTACATTTAGAGAACTGACCATATAGTTGATCATCAAGATCATTTCTGTCTGTAATTACTACAATAGTGGGTTGTGACAATACATCCTGTATTAGGTGAGCATAGAATACCATAGAGAGCGATTTACCACTACCTTGAGTATGCCAGAATACACCAATCTTACCATCCCCATTGGTTGCTTTTACCGTACGTTCAACAGCTTTTTTAACTGCAAAGTATTGATGATATCCAGAAAGTATTTTAACAGAGCCTCTTTCCTCATGTGAAAAACAAGTAAAATTCTTTATTATGTCAAGCAGTCTGGCTTTTGGAAAGATTCCCTCAAAGAAAGTATCATAATCAGCATATTGCGTACTTTCATAATTGCCGTCTTTTGTTTTCCATTCCATAAAGCGATCTTCATTGCTAGTAATAGTTCCAGCTTTTGAACACATCATATCACTCATTACACAGAAAACATTGTACGTAAACAATGATGGTATTTCATACATATAATTCCTAAGTTGCCTATAGGCTGCTGAGGCATCAGTTTCCTCTCTGGATGGGGACTTCAATTCGACTACCACAAGAGGAAGACCATTAACAAATATTATAACATCAGCTCTTTTCTCCGACCGCTCAATGAATGTCCATTGATTTACAACCTGAAAAATATTCCTATTGACATCCTCATAATCAATAAGATACACAATATCATTTTTTGCTTCACCGCCTTCATAATATGCCACCTCAACCCCATTTTGCAAATAGTGCATAAAGGTTGCATTTTTTTGAATAAGATCACCTGTATCTATACAAGATATCTTCTTGATAGCTTCTGCTATAGCATTTTGGCATTTTGTAGAATTAATGTTCGATAAACTAGTCCATAATTGATCATTGATATATGGAAGATGGTAATCCCTGATAATATCAGGACCGTATTGATATTCATAGCCTAAATTTTTTAATAGTTCTAGGATAACTACTTCATATGAATTTTCCGTAAATGACATAACTTATATATTGTGAATTAAGTTATTAACTACTTTGCGAGCGATATCACCAGGATTGGAAATACCCTTATGAATAAGCACACGTTTAATATTCTTCATTAATTCGCTCCTAGTACTTTCTTTTAAGTTCCAATCTGGATATTTGATTTGTTTCTTAATAATTTCTTTTACTTGAAGCTGTGTCTCTTTATCAATACCCTGGCAAGAAATTGCAATATCAATCATTGCATCATCAACTACAAGTTCTTTTGGAGATGCCGTAATATCAGAAATAACAGAATTGGGTTCATATTTTACGAAAGGTGCACACTCTTCCATTACCCATTTTGCACCAACTCTTTTTATATGAGACATTTGATGCTCAAGTTCTGGGAATAACGAACTCTCATTAATATTGAATAAATCAAGTTCATCTAAAATTGTCTCTTTAAACTCATTTGGGATAATGATACGCTTAACACCAATAGTGCTATCTAAATTAGTAACACACTTTGACACCGTGCTATTCCATATATTCTCATCATCTTGACAAACATTTATAGCACCTGTAATCAAAAAAGCTCCACTTTGGCTGACGATTCTTGAGTTGTTGTAACTCGGCATAATAAACGCAGATCCCTGAAGAATTTTAATAAAAGCATCTGCAGATAATTCTTCTGCTATACCCAACTTTTCTTTTAGTATTTTTAATGTTATTTCTCCGTCAAATTCTATTTGTGCTATTTTTGATAAAATAGTAGAATTAAAAGAGTCAGCACTTTCTTCGTATCCAGAGCATATATAAACAACACCATCACTATTTTTCTCTACGCCATTGCTTTCTATGACCTTTTCTGAAGAACAACATGCGAAATAAAGCGCAACTAATGGATTTCTTGTCAAATCAAGTAATCTAGTTGGCAAACCATAGTGCTGTAACTTTGTTAAATCCTCAAATGGACTTGTACACTCACGAAATTCAGATGGCACGCGTGATTTTGCAGTTTTAATAATTCTAGACTCTACAGAAACTAAAGACTCTCTAAATATACTAGGACGAATATCCCAAATAGAATTACATTGTCCCCTAAAAAACAATGATTCCGAATCACCATCACAAATCATTCGTTCACGAATATTTGTCACTTCTGTAGTGTATTCAGATAAATTATTTATAACTATCGTTTCTTTATCACGCATTTTGTAAAGTTTAATTCTAGTTATCTAAATTCAAGCAACTAATGTTTAAATTATCATTTATTTGCTGATTTACCTCAATCTTCTTAGATATGCTATTTATAATGTTGACGATAGATAACTGATCTTCTAGACTCGGAAGGTCAATCTCAATATCTTCAATCATTTTTTTGGTAATTGCACTTCTCGTACCGCCTCCTTGTGAAATTGATAGCAGGTATTGTTTGTTGTACTGTAGAAAGTAGAGTAGATATTCATTAAGAGCATATTGATTGTTTGCACGAATAATTGCTACATGCTGATTTACGCGTGCCGGTAATATTTCATCAGGTATAATGCATGCTCTCGCAACAGAGTCTCCAGTGATATTTAGTAATATATCACCAACCTCAACTTTAACACCATCAAGTTTCTTTGCTTGTGTTTCGTTAATATATGCAAGGCCAGATGTTGTAAATGTATAATCAAGAACATTCTGACTGCGTACTAGAGCATAATCGCCGCCCTTGTACGCTTCTTTACCTCCAGTAGGAGTTGCTCCACTACCTATTTTCGTGCATATATCTTTGAGAGTGTATTTCATTAATCTATTCTATAAATGTATTATAAACACCTTTTTAAATAATCTATTTCTGCTTTTAAAGTATCTCTCCTAACTGCCATTTGTTCTCTTTCTTCGTAATAGATAGACAATCCCCTACTATTGAAATACTTATCTTCAATAAATCTGAGTTCAGCCATTTTAGCATGCAACCTACGTTTAATCCCTTCTTTATCAGACGACCTAGAATGCTTGTATGACAGCAAAGCAATAATAATAGCAACTACAGACAACACAACAGAGAATACCCCTGAATATCTTATTAATATATTTAATACATCTTCCATAAATGAGAATTTAGCAGTCTATTTCGTTAATTTTAAGTTCACCTGACATTAGTTTTGGAAGGAGAGTGTCTCTCATCAATGCAAGTTTCACATTCTCTTGACGTAAATCATGCATCTGTTTTAAAACGGCATTGATATGTTGTGAGAATTTCTTCACGACATCTTTGTTGTAAGCACAAAGGAAATCTTCCGTATCTTCTGCATGAAAGCGTTGATGGCTACCAGTAGCTCCATTTACACAACCCATCACAGAAGCATAGAATGCTTCAGAATTGATGATTGAGAAGATGTACCCTGATTCATTCTTATTTGTGGCCCTGTATGGAATGAATTCGGTTGAACAAATCGAGTTTGGTTGGACTTCGCATGTGAACCAGATTCTCTTAATTCTAGGGTTGAGCTTAGAGAATAAGGTTGTATTATTTTGCAAAATAATCTTATTGCTCATTATATCTTTTCCAACTTGATATTCTGGGATTAGTCCATTATCACACGCTGGAAGACTATAATGCTTAAAAATAGTGTCAGGAAATTTCTGTGGGTTTATAGTCTTCTTAGGGATTTCCGTAAGATCACTGAACTTTACAACAGTCCATCCTACTGGAATCTCTCCCATCTCTGATTCAACAAATTCACCATCCTTAAAAGGTTCAAAATCTACAAACCAGGATTTGTAAAGAACTTGAGCCTGCTGCTCTAAATTATCATTTATCCTTCGATTATTCTCAATTTTCTCATCGAGCGATGATAGTATTCTTCCAATCCTAATTTGATTCTCCAAGCTTGGAACAAAAACCTCTGTATTGGAGAATGTACTTTTGTTTATTATAGGAACTGCTGTAGATGTCTTACTAATAAAATTAAGTTCTCTTCCCACTATTTTCATTAGATAATAGATGAAGTCTGGATCAAATTCGTCTTTAACTACAATTGAGTTAATTTGCTGATTAGTAACGGTCGGCGCACTAGTCATAACTACTTTGCCGAGATCAGATCCTATGCAACTTACACATATTGATTTCTCTGGAATTAAGCAGTTCTTAACTTCATTTAAGCCTTTCGCACTTAAGGTTTTACCTGTTTTAACTATGTGCTTTCTTGTAAGGTCGTCGGAGGGGGTGAGAAACGGAATATTACCACCGTAGTTATCTGCGATGGATGTGCGAGGTGTTTTGCCTGTTATAATTTTACCAATATCAGAAATATATATTTTCCTTAATTCCATAAATGAGAATTTAGCAGTCTATTTTGTTAATTTTAAATTCTCCTGACATAAGTTTCGGTAAGAGAGTGTCTCGGATCTCTGACAATCTGATATTTTCAAGAGAGTTATATTTGATCTTATTCAATGCTTCTTTAG
>JAZNUM010000030.1:0-9783 GCA_045592325.1 Candidatus Egerieisoma sp. | reverse complement strand
AGATATGTTGAGATGGAAGATGCAGTAACTCCTGTTCCGCATGCAAAGGTTTCAGCCTCTACACCTCTTTCATAAGTGCGGACATTTATGCAATTATCCTTTATCTCAACAAAATTCACATTTGTGCCCCCTTCAAAATCGGGATGGTATCTCCAGTATTTTCCTTTCTCATCTACAGGGTAGTTGGCAACATCTTCCACAAACTCCACATAGTGCGGAGATCCGGTGTTCAGGAAATATGCATTGTCTGAGTATTTGTCTCCAGCCTCAAGGTCGGTCATCTTAAGTTTTACAATACATCTGTGAGGGGTGAATTCAAGAACTTCTGCTGTATGATATCCGTCAATGGCGTTGAACTCGAATTTCTTTATTCCCCTGTGGGCTGCAAATGCCACAAGACAGCGGCCGCCGTTGCCGCACATGCTTCCCTCATAACCGTCTGCATTGAAATATCTCATGGAGAAGTCGTACTTGTCGCTTTTTCCCAAAAGCATCATTCCGTCTGCTCCAATTCCAAAACGGCGGTCGCACAATAACTTCACCTGCTCCGGTGTAAGGTCATATTCATTGTTTCTGTTGTCGAAAATGACAAAATCATTACCAGCACCCTGGTATTTGTAAGCGTGAACAATCATAATATATTTACTTGTTTAACATTGTAACCAACTCATTATACATTGCCCCGGCAACTTTTGCTGAAGCGCCTTTGCCACCAAGAACTTCCCTTACCATGGCGTAGTCTTCCATCATTTTAGTCCTATAGGTGCCATTGTGGAGAAGCATTTCAAGTTCCTGGGCAATAAGTTCAGGGGTGCAGTCATGCTGGATAAGTTCCTTGAACAGTCCCCTGTCCATTATAAGGTTTGCAAGGCTGATGTATTTCAATTTTACAACCCTCTTTGCAATCTGATATGAAATCTCATTTCCTCCATAGCATACAACCTGAGGAACACCAATAAGGGCTGCCTCAAGACTGGCAGTGCCAGAATTTATGATCGCTGCCCTGCAGTGTCTCAATATTGAGTATGTTTCTCCAAAAAGCAATTTTATATTGTTGCATTTCTTCCCGATAATTGATTCGTAGAACTCCCTCTCCATGGAAGGGGCACATGCCATAAGGAACTGGTTGTCGGGAAACTTGCGGGCAACCTCAATCATTCTTGGAAGAAGGTATTTTATTTCCCCTTTTCTGCTCCCTGCAAGCAATGCAACACTCTCTCTTGTTGCATCAAGTCCGGTTCTGGCAAAGAACTCCTCTCTGGTCTCATTTGCCCTGCTGTAGTTGTCAACGCTGTCCAGCAGAGGATTGCCCCTGTATATGGCGTCTATTCCCCATTTTTTGAAATATTCAATTTCAAAAGGGAATATGATGAAGAGTCTGTCAACAAACTTTTTCAGCCTGTGTACCCTTTTCTCTTTCCATGCCCATACTTTTGGGGCAATGTAGTAGAACACCCTGAATCCGTTCTTCTTTGCAAATTCTGCTATCCTGAAGTTGAATCCGGGATAATCTATAAGAACAACCACGTCGGGATTAAACTCCATTATATCCTTTTTGCAGTCATTGAGGTTCCTTGAAATCTTGCCCAAATTGGCCACAACCTCCACAAATCCCATTATTGCACCTTCCTTGTAATGCTTTACAAGGTCTCCTCCGGCTTCTTTCATGAGGTCTCCACCCCAGCACCTTATCTGTGCTGAACTGTCTACCTCCTTAATCCCCTTTATAAGGTTTGAACCATGCAGGTCTCCTGAAGCCTCTCCGGCTATCATGTAGTATTTCATGTTGCAATTCTATAATTTCCAATCTTTTTTCATCTGTTCCAAGGTCTCATAACTTGTGGTGTCAACCTTGTGGGGTACTATTGTAATGTATCCGTTGTCCATAAGGATATGGTCTCCAATGGTTTTTTCATCAGTCTCTGTGTTCTTGAAGTTTCCGGTCATCCAATAATAATCCTTGCCGTTGGGATCTTTCCTCTGCTCAAACTCCTTTACCCATACGCCACTTCCCTGTTTTGCCATTCTTATCCCTTTTATCTTCCCCTTTTCAATGGCGGGAAAATTTACATTAAGATATATCCCCTCAACAGTTGTACTGCCCATTGCTTTTTCAAGAATGGAGACAAGATATTCCTTTACCTGCATGAAATCGGGATCCGGATTGTGGGTATTGATTGAAAGCCCTACAGACTTTATCCCATACAGAGCCCCTTCAGCTGCTGCCCCCAATGTCCCTGAGTACATTGATGCAACTGACGCATTTGAACCATGGTTTATTCCCGACAATATTATGTCCGGTCTATAACCTCTCTCTTCTGCCCATTCATCCTGTATTACAGATTCACTTCCTCCAGCACTGAAACATTTGTTCATGGCCATCTTCACACAGTCTACCGGTGTTCCTGAAAGGGCATATACAATAACCCTGTGGCCGTTTTCACACACTTTTGATGAAATCCTTTCAAGCCTCATGGGTTTCCCTATTGACAGAGCAGCAGACATCCCTGACTGTACCTCTTTTGGTGCAATTACGGTTACATTCCCATAACTGGACATTATCTCCGTAAGGAAATTTATTCCCTTTGATGCATATCCGTCATCGTTAGTTATCAGTATTTCAACAGGCTTTCTTTTCATATATAAAATTTGAGGAAAAATCTTTGTAAAGATAGTTATTTTTCCTCCATTTTTGTATCTTTGCAACGTTTTTGACAAAACGGTGTTAAAGAGATAGTTTAATTTATAAATAACAGTAGAAATGAGTAAAATTAAGATTGGTATTAACGGTTTTGGCCGTATCGGCCGTTTGGTTTTCAGAGCCGCTCAGGAGAGAGATGATATTCAGGTAGTAGGTATCAACGACCTTATTGACGTTGAGTACATGGCTTATATGTTGAAATATGATACAATGCACGGCAAATTCAACGGTACAGTAGAGGTTAAGGATGGTAAATTGGTTGTTAACGGCAATGAGATCCGTGTAACTGCTGAGAAGAACCCTGCAGACCTTAAATGGAACGAGATTGAGGCTGAGTACGTTGTTGAGTCAACCGGTCTTTTCCTTACAAGAGAGAAAGCACAGGCTCACCTTCAGGCTGGTGCAAAGAGAGTTGTAATGTCAGCTCCTTCAAAAGATGATACCCCTATGTTCGTTTGCGGTGTAAACTTGGACTCTTATGTTGGTCAGGATATCGTTTCAAACGCTTCTTGTACCACTAACTGTCTTGCACCTGTAGCAAAAGTTCTTCACGATAAATTTGGTTTGAAAGATGGTCTTATGACTACAGTTCACTCAGCAACTGCAACCCAGAAGACTGTTGACGGTCCTTCAGCAAAAGACTGGAGAGGCGGTAGAGCTGCTTGCGGCAACATTATCCCTTCATCAACCGGTGCTGCTAAAGCTGTAGGTAAAGTTATCCCTGCACTTAACGGCAAACTTACAGGTATGTCAATGCGCGTTCCTACCCTTGACGTTTCAGTTGTTGACCTTACTGTAAACCTTGAGAAACCTGCAAAATATTCAGAGATTTGTGCAGCTATGAAAGAGGCTTCAGAGACTTACTTGAAAGGTATTCTTGGTTATACTGAGGATGCAGTGGTTTCATCAGATTTCTTGGGTGACAAACGCACTTCAATCTTTGATGCAACTGCAGGTATTGCACTTACTGATACTTTCGTTAAGATTGTTACATGGTATGACAATGAGATCGGTTACTCAAACAAAGTTCTTGATCTTATTAAACACATGTCAACTGTTGCCTACAAATAATTGTAAGATTGTATTGCACTATATATTGGGGACCCGTCCTGGGTTCCCAATTTTTTTTTGAGAAAGATGGCTTACTTAAACAAGCTTTCACTATATTTGCTTTTCATTTAATATTTAGAGATGGCAATAAAAAGGAAAATATCACTTGGCTTTGTAGTTATTGGAACCATACTCCTGGTCTCAAGTGCAATATCCATATATGAGTTCATTAGGATGAGGAATACGGTTTCCAATCTTATCAATGACAATATTGCAGCAATCAATACTTCCCGTCTTCTGCTGGAGGTATCAGATGAATTTAATTTCAACCTCCTTGAAGGGTTGGGAGATGAGGGTGGATCAATCAATGTGAAACCGAAGGATGATAACCGTTTCAGTGAATACCTGAGCAATGTGAGGGATAACTTTACAACTGAACAGGAGAAGAGATATGCAGATTCGGTCCTTTATGCATATACTACATATATAATCATAATGAATGATGCGCCAAGTGTATGGCATGGCGATTATTCAGGCAGGAGAAACTGGTATTTCCATAAACTCCATCCTGTATATATGAAATTGAGGGGATATCTCCAGAGCCTGACACTGACCAGCCAACAGGCACTTGCAGACAATTCCAAAACAATGACTGAGAGTTTCTACAGGAGCATCATGCCGGGTGTGGTTGCTGTGATTGTGGGTATTGTACTTGTTTTCCTTTTCAATTACTTCATCAACATGTATTTTATAAATCCTTTCCTGAAGATGTCGGGAGGAATTGCGGATTATATCAACAGAAAAAAAAGTTATACTCTTGTTATTGAGAGTGATGATGAATTTAAGGATTTCAATGAGAATATAAAGGAACTTATTGAAACAAACAAGAAATTGCTTAAAAGCAAGTAAACCATGAATATAAGTGTCGTTTCACGAAATATTGGCATTGCACTCCTTTTCAACGCTCTGTTCATGTTCCTGAGCGTTGTGGTATCTGTCATATATGATTTTGATTCGGCATTTTCTCCGCTTCTGTTAAGTGGGGTCATCACTTTTACTACCGGCCTTTTCCCACTTATTTTTGTAAGGAAGCATGAAGAGATACACATTAAGGAGGGTTTTACCATTATTGTACTTTCCTGGATTCTTTCATGTATTTTCGGTATGTTGCCATATGTCCTCTGGGGTGGGGAGTTTACCCTCATAAATGCCTGGTTTGAGAGTGTTTCGGGTTATACAACTACAGGCGGTACAATTCTGCAGGATATTGAGGCACTGCCAAAGAGCCTCCTTTTCTGGAGGTCTTCCACCCATTTTATTGGAGGTATTGGTGTTGTAGTGTTTATGTTGCTAATTCTCCCTATGGTGAGTACATTCAAGATGAGGTTGAGCAAACTTGAAATGACTTCCCTTTCAAAGGAGAATTACCGTTTGAGGACCAAAGAGGCTATAAGGGTTATTTCAACCGTTTTTGTAGGGCTTACAATTACTTCTGCATTGGCGTTCATGTTTGCAGGAATGGACCCCTTTGATGCGGTAAATCATGCATTCAGTGTTGCTGCTACAGGAGGGTTCAGTACCAGGAATGCCTCTATTGGTGCTTTTGATTCCTTTTATATTGAACTGGTGGCTGTTGTGTTCATGATTTTTGGGGGTATGCACTTTGGCCTTATCTACAAGACATTCTCCGACAGATCTGCAAAGTTGTTCAAATCTCCGGTTACCAGACTTTATTTGGGTACAATTGCTGTTGTTTCTGTTTTGGTGGCAACTGATCTGTTTGTTCAGGGGAATGCTGACGGTTTCTGGAAAACTTTATGGGACAGCCTGTTCAATGTGGTGTCATATATCTCCACTACAGGTTTTGCAACAGTTGACTGCAGTACATGGCCACCGCTTTCCATACTTCTGCTGATGTTCCTTTCTGTGCAGTGTGCCTGTTCCGGATCTACGTCGGGAGGATTGAAGACAGACAGGATACTCATTTTTTGGAAGAGTCTTAAAGTTCAGTTGCAGAAACAGATGCATCCGAGTGCAATCATTCCGGTTAGAGTTGGGTCAAGCATTGTTGAAACTCAGATGGTTGCTGCAGTAAACCTTTATATTGTGGTTTATTTCCTTTTTATGTTTGTTGGGGCGGCCCTATTATGTATGATGGGTGTAGATTTTATGGATGCTTTTTCAGCATCTGTTGCAAATTTGGGTAATGTTGGCCCTGGTTTCGGTTCAGTAGGTATATTGGACAATTTTTCACAGATTCCATTTATGGGTAAGTTCATTCTTGCGGCGCAGATGCTTTTTGGCCGTCTTGAGATATATTCTTTGGTGATCATGTTTTCAATCTGGAAATGGCGGTAGAGAAATATTTTACGGAATTGTTGATTAAAAATATGGGGATTGAGCCTACAGCCGGGCAGAAGGAGCTGTTTGAAAAGTTGGGCAGATTCCTTACAGTTCCGTCTGAAGAGTTTCCACTTCTGGTTGTGCGCGGATATGCCGGTACTGGCAAGACTACAGCCATTTCTGCTTTCATAAAGGTATTGAAAGAGATCAAGAGCAGGTTTGTCCTGCTTGCCCCTACAGGAAGGGCCGCCAAAGTGCTTTCCAATTATTCCGGGATGCAGGCAAAGACAATTCATAAGCAGATTTATAGACAGAAGTCCCTTTCAGATAAGGATGCAAAGTTCGGTATTGATTTCAACAAGAGTAGAGATACTGTATATATTGTTGATGAGGCCTCTCTCATTACAATAGGATCTGGATTTGAGAATACCATTTTCGGGTCAGGTGATTTGTTGGATGATTTGATTTCATATATCAGACAGAACAGTGGCAATAAACTTATCCTTATGGGTGATTCTGCACAGCTTCCACCAATTGGGCTGGAGGAGAGTCCGGCCCTGGATTTTGATTATGTGTCGCAGTATTCCCATCTGGCAGAGGAGGTTACCCTTACAGAGGTTGTGAGGCAGGCTGATGAGAGCGGTATATTGTATAATGCTACATTGTTGAGAAAGCAGATAGAGGCTGGCAATCTGAAAATACCGCGTTTCAGAACCGGAGAGTTCACAGATTTCAGGAGAATTGGCGGAGGAGAACTTATTGAGGAACTTGATGGTGCCATTTCCAAGTATGGCCTTGATGAAGTGGTGGTCCTTTGCCGTTCCAATTTGAGAGCGAACAAATATAATATGGGAATTCGTCAGACTGTCCTTTTTATGGAAGAGCAGCTTACAAAGGGAGACAAACTGATGATTGTAAAGAATTGCTATCAGTTTCTTGAGAATGTTCCCGAACTTGATTTCATTGCCAATGGGGATGTGGCGGAACTGGTACGCATAGGCAACTACGAGGAGCGTTATGGACTCCATTTCGCTCAGGCTACATTAAAGTTTCCCGATTATAATGATGTGGAAATTGATGCAAAGATTATCCTGGATACTCTCACCTCTGTTTCCCCATCTCTTGATAAGGAACAGCAGCAGGTCCTGTTTGAAGGAGTTTATGCAGATTATGAGGATATTACCATGAGGAAGAAACGGATGGAGAAGGTGAGGGAAGACAGATACTATAATGCCCTTCAGATAAAATATGCTGCAGCCATTACAGGACACAAGTCACAGGGAGGACAATGGAAATGTGTCTTTATTGACAATTCCCTATGGAGGGATGATGTATCAATGGATGATATGAAGTGGCTTTATACAGCCATGACACGTGCGGTAGAGAAAGTTTACCTTGTGAATTTTAATGACAAATATTTTGAATGATTACAAAAGTTGGTAACTTTATTCTTTCAAGAAAATAATTTCAGTTATGAGACTATACAAATTTTTGATTGTGGTTGCAGTAGTGCTTTCATTTGCTGTAACTTCTTATGCACAGGATGGGGAAAAGAGGGTACTCTCCCAGGAAGAGATTGTCGGGAAGCTTCCCGAAGGCATTGTCAACCAGTTGCCTATAGTTACAGGGTGGAAGGATGCCGGAACCATTGGCCTTGCCCAAAGAGATGGAAGGGGCTACAAGGTGTTTGAGTACAATATTAAGACAGGTGTGATGTCTCCAGTAGAGAATGCACCTAAAGAGATTGCTCCCGTTCCTGAGACAATGAAAAAATTCATGGCATTGCCTTTGGCAAAAGAGGTAAAAAATCCGACTCTTTCACCAGATGGAGCTAAGGTAGCCTTTACTGATAAGGAGAACAATCTTTGTGTGTGGAATCCGGAAGATGGGAAGGTTGTAAAACTTACTTCCGACGGTACAAATGTGATTATGAACGGATATGCCTCATGGGTGTATTATGAGGAGATATTGGGCCGGCCTTCAAAATACAAGGCTTTCTGGTGGAGTCCCGACAGCAGGACAATTGCTTTCTATAAGTTTGATGACAGTAGCATATCCATGTTTCCTATCTATGATTCAAGAGGTAAACACGGGTTTATAACCGAAACACGCTATCCAAAGGCCGGAGACAAGAATCCCGAGGTAAAGATTGCTTTTGTGGATGTTGCAGATGGTAAAACAGTATGGGCAGATTTTGATCATACAGTGGACCAGTATTTTGGAATTCCATTCTGGAATGCAGATGGTAGCCGTTTTATAATTCCTTGGATGCCAAGGGAACAGAACAATCTCGTGCTTTATACTGTAAATCCTGCTGACGGTTCAAAGGAGTCTATCTATAGTGAGAACCAGAAGACTTGGATAGATTGGATGGAAGATATGCAGTTTGTTGAAGACGGATTCTTTATGGTGAGGGATTTTGACATGTGGGAACAGATTTACTTCCAGTCATTTGATGGTAAACGTCTTGAGAAGGTTACAGACGGGAAGAACTGGGGTATACGCTTCGTTAAAGTTGACATGAAGGAGGGGGCAATTTATTTTACAGCCCGCAGGGAGGTTTCTACCAGGAATGATTTCTATAAAGTAGACCTTAAGAGCAAAAAGATTACCAGACTCTCTTTTGGTGAATATAATTTTACAGGTGTACGCATTGCTCCCGACAACAGACATTATGTTGCCATGTATTCCAATTCTGCGACCCCTACAAAATTGGCAGTTGTAGATGTAAGGGGAGCAGCAAAAGCATCTTCTGCCAAAGTTGCCTCCAAGGTTCCATTTGAAAAATCGTCGGGAGTAAAAGTATTGGCAGATATGAAAGGAGAAAGGTTTGATGAGTATAAATTTGCAATTCCGCAGATGCTTTCCATTACTGTTGACGGATATGTGCTTCCAGCACAGGTAATCTGGCCAGTTGATCTTGATCCTTCAAAAAAATATCCTGTGCTTGTGAGCATGTATGGCGGCCCTAATGCCGGTACTGTGATGGATACATGGAAGGGTGTTGGAGAGAGTACCCAATGGTGGGCAAATGAGGGTGTGATTCAGATTTCAATAGACCATAGGGCTAGCGGCCATTGCGGTAAGGAAGGGTTGAATTTCCTTCACAGGAATCTCCTTAACATAGAACTTGTGGATTATATAGAGTGGATCAAATATCTCCGGTCGGAGTATCCTTTTGTCAATTCGGATAAGGTTGGCATTACAGGTTTCTCTTACGGCGGTTCAATGACAATGCTTGCATGTACAGCCGGCAATGATTATTTCAAATACGGTATTGCCGGAGGAGGCGTTTATGACTGGGGACTTTATGATACACATTATACTGAGAGATATATGGACCGTCCTCAGGACAACCCGGATGGATATGCCAATACCAGACTGATGGAAAAAGTTTCCAGATACAAGGGGGACAGTACAAATTATGTAAAGATTACTCATGGTACTTCAGATGATAATGTGCATATGCAGAATACAATGCAACTTATCAATGCATTACAGAATGCAGGCAAACAGTTCGACCTTATGATGTACCCTGGAGAATTCCATGGATACAGAGGCAAAAAATCTCTCCATTCCAAAGCCGGTGACTACATTTTCTGGTACAGGCACCTGTTGGAGAAAGATGCTCCTGCAATACTTTTGCCATAAAATCACGTCGCAATTTTGTACAATTCGTTGATTTGTAG
>JAZNUM010000029.1:0-59600 GCA_045592325.1 Candidatus Egerieisoma sp. | reverse complement strand
CTACTTCCGCATACGTTTGAATACAAAAATAGTGGGGAGAGCAGGATTCGAACCTACGAAGGCGTGCGCCAGCAGATTTACAGTCTGCCCCAGTTGGCCACTTTGGTATCTCCCCATTATTTATATTTTCAAAAAACTTATAGAGCCGATGGAGGGATTCGAACCCCCGACCAGCTGATTACAAATCAGCTGCTCTGGCCAACTGAGCTACATCGGCAATATGTCAATTTCCCACTTGCAAATCCCTGCGTGAGGGTTTCTTTTCGTTTGGGATTGCAAAGATAGACATTTGTTTTTATCTACCAAACTTTTTTTCAAAAAAAATGAACATTTTCTTAAAAAAGTTTTTCACCTACCAGCATGCGGCTATGCTATCGTAAATATTATCAACATTATAACCGCATTCGGTGATAAGTTCATCTACAGTACCCTGTTCTATGAATCTGTCGGGAATACCCAATGAAATTACCTTTATACCCGGATGTGCGGATGCCACATATTCAGATACGGCACTGCCCAAGCCTCCTTTTACGACTCCATCCTCAACTGTAATGATGGTACTGCACCTTCCGCATGCATAATCAACCATCTCTGTATCCAGAGGCTTTAGGAACCTCATATTTATATGGAGCGGCTCCATTCCCTCCCCTCTGGCCCTCTCTACAGCCTTGGCTGCCCTGTTGCCTATAGTTCCCAATGTAAGGATGCCCACTGTGGATCCTTCGCATACCACAACACCCTTGCCGGGTTCCACCCTTTCAAAAGGTCTCTCCCACTCCAGCCCCTCGCTGTTTCCGCGCGGATACCTTATGGCTGTAATGCCATACTCCGGAAGAGTTGCGGAATAGAGCATATTGCGCAGTTCTATCTCATTCATTGGGGCAGCAACTGTAATGTTAGGTATAGGCCTCAGATATGCAAGGTCAAATGCTCCGTGGTGCGTAGCACCATCTTCACCCACAATACCTCCCCTGTCAAGACAGAACACCACCTTCAAATTTGGAATTGCCACATCATGAACAATACTGTCATACGCCCTCTGCATGAATGTAGAGTAAATATTGCAGAACGGAAGCATGCCGTTTGCCGCCAATCCCGCAGAGAAAGTTACCGCATGCTGCTCGGCAATCCCCACATCATAACTCCTCTCAGGAAACTCCTCCATCATATATGTAAGGGAACACCCGGAAGCCATTGCAGGGGTTATACCCACTATCCTCCTATCCGTACGGGCCAGTTCAACCAGTGTCTTCCCGAAAATATCCTGATACTTCAATACCCCACCCTGCGAAACAATTCTTTTGCCTGTTGCTACATCAAACTTGCCTGGGGCATGCCACACACTCTGATCCTTCTCGGCAGGGGCATAGCCTTTACCCTTCACAGTCCTTACATGAAGCAGTTTGGGACCTTCAATCTCCTTAAGGTTCTGCAATGTTGTAAGAAGTTCACCCATATCGTTGCCGTCTATGGTCCCGAAATATCTGAATCCCAACCCCTGGAAAACTGAGCCGTTCTTCATGAAGGCAAGTTTGGTGCTCAACATGAATTTCTGCACAAGCCTGCGAAGGCTGCCATTTCCCAGAACTCTCCATACTCTGTTCTTTATCTTATTATATATAGGTGAAACGGAAAGTTTCACAAGATAATTGTGCAGTGCCCCCACATTGCGGTCTATGGAGATCTGGTTGTCATTCAATATTACAAGGATATTGGATTTGAGCGCACCGGCATTGTTCAGCCCCTCAAAGGCAAGGCCTCCAGTCATGGCTCCGTCACCTATCACTGCCACCACATGAATATTCTCACCCTTTATTCTTGCAGCCTCCGCTATACCCAGCGCAGCCGAAATTGAAACAGAGGTATGCCCTGCTCCAAAATTGTCATATTCACTCTCCGACATCTTTGGAAATCCGCTCAATCCCCCCTTCTTCCTGTTGTTTACAAACGCATCCCTCCTTCCGGTAATGATCTTGTGGGCATATGCCTGATGCCCCACATCCCAAACAAGTTTATCTGCAGGAGTATCATATACATAATGCAGGGCCACGGCAAGTTCCACCGCTCCAAGGCTCGACCCCAGATGTCCGGGGTTCTTGGAACAGCACTCCACCATATACTCCCTTATCTCAGCGCACAAGGCAACAAGCCTCTCCTCAGTGAGTCCTTTAAGGTCTTTTGGCCCGTTTATGTTTTTCAGTATATCCACAAAAAAAGCATTTGTAAAAACTGTGCCAAGTTACAACTTATTTGCGTGATGGGAAAATTTAATTTATTTTGCCAATTCCTTTAAAATTCCTAACTTGCTGAATTATTTGTAAAAATCGGAAGAACCAAAAATTTAAATATAAATGACTGACACAAGAAAACTACTGAATGACAACGGTGTAGCCAGATGGACAGCCTTGGTGCTAATTGCACTCATGATGTTTTTCGCCTACATGTTCGTAGATGTATTGTCTCCTCTTTCAACATTATTGGAGACATCCAAAGGATGGTCTGCAGAAACTTACGGCACTTTCTGCAGTTCTGAATATTTCCTCAACGTATTTGCATTTTTCCTCATATTTGCAGGAATCATCCTCGACAAAATGGGCATCCGTTTCACCGGAATCCTGTCGGGAGCAGTAATGGTAATAGGAGCATCAATAAAATTGTACGCAATCAGTGACATGTTCACTCCCGACAGCGGGTTGTACAGATTCCTTGATTCATTCTGGACAAGTTTCCCTGCAACTGCCAAATTGGCATCAGTGGGATTCATGATCTTCGGATGCGGCGTTGAGATGGGTGGTGTAACCGTTTCAAAAGCTATTGCAAAGTGGTTCAAAGGGAAAGAGATGGCATTGGCAATGGGCCTTGAGATGGCCATTGCCCGTTTGGGCGTTTTTGCCGTATTCCGCCTCTCTCCATACCTCTCAACCTGGGCCAATGAAACTATGCCTACTGTTGTAACCCCAGTACTGTTCTGTACAATACTGCTTATAATAGGACTCCTTACCTACACAATCTTCACCGTTATGGACAAGAAACTCGATGCCCAAATAGGTGAAACAGCCGCAGAAGAGGCTGAGGAGCAATTTAAGGTAAGCGATATAGGTATTCTTTTTACAAGCAAGACTTTCCTTATTGTATCGGGCTTGTGCGTATTGTACTATTCTGCAATCTTCCCATTCCAGAAATTTGCAACCGGTATGCTGGAAGCAAACCTGCAGATGCCTACAGAAGAGGCCGCCGGCCTGTTCTCATGGTTCCCTATTGGAGCAATGTTCCTTACCCCATTCCTTGGTGCGTTCCTCGACAAAAAAGGTAAAGGTGCCTCAATGCTTATCCTTGGTGCAATCCTCATGATTACCTGCCACCTTGTATTTGCCCTTGTACCTCTTACAAAACCAATTGCATATACCGCAATCATACTGCTTGGAGTATCATTCTCTCTGGTACCTGCAGCCCTATGGCCTTCAGTACCTAAGCTTGTAGAGGAGAGATACCTCGGTTCGGCATACTCCGTGATATTCTGGATACAGAACATAGGACTTATGGCATTTCCTATAATCATAGGCTGGAGTCTGGACAAAACAGGAGGATACACTGTACCAATGCTAATTTTCTCTTCACTTGGTGTTATGGCACTCCTCCTTGGATTGTGGCTCAAGATTGAAGACAAGAAAAAAGGATATGGACTTGAACTTCCAAACATAAAATAGAAACAATACTTAATATTAATAACCAACAAATCACTTAAAATTTTATGACTAACGTAGTTAAAACGCTAAAAGAGAGCAAGAGCGCATGTTGGATTGCCTGGGCTTGCCTTGTAGTCCCAATGTTTGCATCATATTTCTTTGATGACATGTTCTCTACAATCTCACACATTTTCAAAAACCCTGAAATGCTTGAGCTTGGCTGGAATACCATGGATTATGGTTTCTATGCAGGCGGATACTCATTCCTTTGTGTATGGGGTGGTCTTATCGTTTGCGGTATGCTTCTTGACAAATGGGGTGTACGTATTACAGGTTCAATCTTTGTAGGCCTTATGGCTGCAGGTGCTGCACTTGTTTATGTTACCATCTCAACTCCAGCTATTGTAAAGACAGGCAACTCACTTTACATTGCATATGTAGGATGTATGCTCTTTGGACTTGGAAGTGAAATAGCAGGTGTTGCTGTTACCCGTTCAATTGCAAAATGGTTCAAGGGAAAATCAATGGCTTTGGCTATGGGTCTTCAGCTTGCAATTGCCCGTTTGGGTACAGCTGCCGCTCTTCTATTGTCTCCAGTGCTGGTAGCTGAGTCTGCAAACGGAATGTATCCTTTGGATGTAACCAACAAACCTGCATTCTGTGGCTTGATGCTTCTTCTTCTCGGTACTGTAGTATGGGGTATATTCGTAGCAATGGATGCTAAATTTGACAAAGAGCAGGGTACTTCAGACAAAGTTGAGACCGCTGAAGAGGACAAATTCAAATTCTCTGACATCTTCAAGATTCTTAGTAACAAACATTATCTTTTGATTTCATTGGTTTGCGTATTCTTCTACTGCTGCATCATTTCGTTCAAGAAATTCGCTACTGCAATCCTTATCCCAAGATTCGGTGCAGATGCTGCTGAGTTTGAGCAGACCGCTTCAATGATGGTTTCAATGATTCCATTCTTTACAGTTGTGTTTACCCCATTGTTCGGAAGCCTTGTAGACAGAATAGGAAAAGCAACAACTTGGATGATTACAGGTTCAGTAATGGTATTCGTTGCCCACGTTATCATTGCATTTGCTCCAGGTGAGGCAATTTTCGGCTACCTTGGCATCGCTATCCTTGGCGTAGGTTACTCATTGGTACCTGCTGCAATGTGGCCTTCAGTTCCAAAAATCGTTCCTGAAAAGAACCTTGGTACTGCATACTCACTAATCTACTGGATCCAGAACATGGGTATGATGGCTGTTCCAATCATCGTTGGACATATCCTCAACAAATACTCAGGTGTAGAGGCTGCAGTAAACGCAGAGTACGTGTTCATCATTTTGGGTATAGTGGCAATCACAGTTTCATTGCTTCTTTACTTCTCATCAAAGAAGAACCCTCATCTTAACCTTGACGTACCTAACAAGCAGTAATCTGCATATACAATAAAAAAACTCGGGATCCTCTTATTGACGGAACCCGAGTTTTTTTATTGCTCTATCTATCACAGATTTCCACTCTTTCCTGCCTATCCCGGTTCCAGAAGGGTCAACAAAATACTCCTTGTCGCCCGGTATATTATTGTAAATGGAAAAACACTCCTGCAATACAGCAATATCTCTCTGAAGTCCTGTACCAAGAATGACTGGAGCCGAAACATTCTTCCCGACAGATGATTCTGAGTATCTCCCTGTAAAATCCGAGAAATCCGGCGAACATACAAACGACCCTGCAACACCATCATCCAAAACACTGGCCACAAAGGCGCAAGCCCCTGCATAACCTGTCCCCTGAACAAATATGGACGAGTTATCAATCTCCTCTCTCTGGGCCACAAAATCAATGGCAAGAAGCATATCAGAAAGAAGGGCTGCTGTCCTCTCCCCCAATCTACCCCTTTTTCGTAAATACACCACAAGTTCCGCACACCCCTCTGGAGCCGTAAAGTCACCCAACACATTACCGGACCTCCCCTCCTCAGGTACAAGTGTAACCAACACAGGCAACTGCTTTTTCCCTTTAGGGAATGCCATATAGCCTGTTACCGTCTCCTCTCCATATGAAACCATGGAGAAATTATACACATTTCTCTCTCTCCCCGACAAATCGCGGTTTCTCAACAATACAAATTGAGGTTTCAGATCCCTTCTTTCCAGAGCTACCTTGTGTGCAAAATAGAGGAAATCCTCCTTCTCACCTTTTTTCACATCCTTACCGGCAAGGATCTTGTCCGGCTCATAGGAAATGTTCATACTTCCCGACGCTTTTCCATTATTGGAAAAACTCATATTGTAAAAGCCGGGAGAAATTGACCTGAATGAAAAGGACAACAAAGAAGAATCCCTTGCAGGAATACTTCCTTTATGGGCAAGTTCATACAATTCATTCCCCTTGCTGTCACTTATATTGCAAACTATATTGAACTCTCTCTCTATCTGCCTGTAATTTACCAGTGACAGCATTGCAGTGGGCCTGTCTGTACCATAGAATGCCCAATTGCTGTTTCTCTTTATGTTGCACACAAGTGTATCAGAAGCAAGAGCCTGCATTCCCAACCCCATAAAAAGGATGAGCCCCAATAAGATATTCTTCATAAACTAATTATTTGGTCTTCTTCCTGCGGAAATTCTCCCTGAATTCCTTTGGAGAACAATTGTTCTTCTTCTTGAAAATCCTGTTAAAATTGGAAAGATTGTTGAAACCGCACTCATAACAGATATCGGCAATGGAGTTATTGGTCTCCTTAAGCATATTCACGACATAACCCAATCTGACATCAATTATATATTCAGAGAGACTCTTGCCGGTCCTCATCTTGAAGAAACGGCTGAAAGCCACAGGTGACATTCCGGCCATCTGTGCCATAACGCCCAACCTTATATCCTGCTTATAGTTGCTGCTGATATACTGCTGTATCATCTGGATTCTTCTGCTTTCCGAATGGGTTTCAACTCTCGCAAAAGGAGAACTTGAAAGAATCCTGGCCCCCTCACTCCTCGAAAGCTCATACAGAATTGTAAAGAACTTCATTACAGCATAGAAAGAATCCTGCTCATATGACAACTCGCTAAGAATAGGATAAATCTTAATTATAGATTGCATAGGGAAGGCTATCCCCCTCTGGGCCCTCTCCAACATCCTCCTTATGGAGTCAAACTGCGATTTGTTAACGAAGTTTTTCTCAAAGATGTCGGGAGAAAACTGGATTGTTATCTCCCTTACCCTGTCACTTCTGCACTCATTCTGCTCCAGTACATGCTCAAGGTCCTTGCTGCATACCAGGACAAGGTCGTAATCACCAATTACCTCAACACTGTCCCCCACAATCCTTCTCACCCCTTTGGCATTCTCGGTAAAATTCAGTTCGCACTCCGCATGTGAATGGATGGGATAGGTGAACTCTCTTTTGCTTCTGTCTGCAATGTAAAAGAAATCTTTTTCTGACAAAGGGGTAATCTCCCTCAGGACCTTATCTTTGCTGTATGCTGCCATGTCATTCTGGGTTTAACGGCACAAAGGTAACAAATCTATCTTTTCAAAGGCAAATGAAGAATAATTGTCGGGAGCAATTTTTTTTACAATATCCACCATAACATCCATATTCTCCCCTGTAGTTACGAATGTATTTACATCAAAGGGGGCAGACCTTTCTCTCTTCATACGGTTCAAAATATCTGAAACCCTCCTCGCTATTGCCGGTGCAGGATTTACAATCTCAACATCTGGTCCTGCAAACTCCCTTATTGTATCTTCCAGAAACGGATAATGGGTACAGCCAAGAACAATATGGTCAACATTCTCATCCAGCATAGGTTTCACATATCTGCCAATAAGTTCTTTGGCCTTTGGTGTACCGGTTTCCCCGTTTTCAACAAGTTCTACAAGCCCCTCCCCCACCTGCTCCAACACCTTGGCATTGGAAGCAAACTTATGCAGGGTCCTCAAGTACAGTTCTCCCTTGAATGTACCTCTTGTAGCGAGTACACCAATTGCCCCGCTCCGGGTATTGATGGCTGCGGGCTTTACAGCAGGTTCCATTCCAACAAAAGGGATATCATAGTTCTTTCTCAGATACTCTATTGCTGCGGCCGTTGCAGTATTGCAAGCCACAACCACAATTTCCGCACCTCCGGCAATGAGGTAATCAGTAATGGCCCTGGCCCTTTCAATTATCACCTCCCTGCTCTTGGGACCATACGGGCAATACCCTGCATCGGAAAGATACAGATACTTCTCGCCAGGCAAAAGGGTATAGAGTTCCTTCCATACCGACAAACCGCCCACTCCAGAATCAAATACCCCAATCATCTTCCGCTACATCTCAATATACAGGCCACCCATATATTTCACACTTCCCCTCTCTGAAGAACTTAAATCCAGAGTCACTTTTCCCGAAAGGAACACTTTCAGAATTGCTGAAAAACTCTCTGAATCATATGAACTCTTGAAAGAGAAAGTAAGTTTATAGTATTCCTTCTTTTCATTATATACACTTTCCACCTCTACTGGAGCCTCTTTCGCTGTAATGGTTATATTCTGGCTCCCGTAAGTATTGATTCTGGATGATCCCTGATATGGAAGGCTGCAGGAGAACTTGTCATCTACCAGAGTAACCTTATTGCCATCAAGCGCAACTTTACCGTAGTCATGTGTGAGTACAGTCATATACATTACAAGATTCTTATCCAGCATCTTTTTGGCCACAGCCTGGGCAGTTCTAAGTTCAGTTTTACTCAATTCCTTCACTTTCTTACCTTTTTTCTGGGCATATGCAGATCCTACGACAAAAAGTGATACAAGCAGTAATAATAGGCATTTTTTCATAGTCTTAAATATTTACATTTATATGCGAATATAATAAATAAATTCACAACAATTTAATAAAAAAAAGTTGGGGCAGCTATGCTACCCCAACAAGTATAAAAAATAGAACTTCTGGTTATTTCACCTCTGTTACTGCGAACTGGCTTGCGAACCAATAGTTACCGCCAGATGAAAGATATGATGAAGGTGTTGTCCAGAATGTATCAAACTGAATAATTGAGCCAACCTTCAGAGTTCCATCTTCACTTAAGCCACCCATAGCAATATACTCTGGATCTGAATCAATCCAACAAGTCAATTGAGCGCCATTAAATTTGGCTACTGTTGGGATCTGTGTCATTGGATAAGTAGGGAAATACTTACAAACTGTTAGAGCAGGGGCAGTAATATTCAAAGATCCATTATCAATATTGAACTCCAAATCTACTCCACCTCCCATAAAATCTACAATTTTAAAGTAATTGTTAGTAAAGTCAGCCAATTGAATATTATAAGATCTCTGATCAGCCCCAAAGAACTGGAAAAGAGTACCTTGATAGGCAACTATTGTTCCCCAATCCTTATATGTCAAAGGCATCTGGGCTGAACCTTTAAACTCATTGTAACCTGCAGCAGCTTTGTCTGCAGCATTAAATGAAATTACAAAGTTATAATTAACTACAGGTTTAAGATCAGAAACGCTGTAAGAAAGTGAAACCTGTTTTGTATACTCACCTGCAGCAAAATTAACTGTAGTCTCACTTAGAGTGTAGACACCGTTAGGATCATCCAATGTCAAGTTAACGCTCAAATCCTCTTTAGCAACACCTCTCTGAATGGTAACTGCCAATGGGTTACCATCAAGCTGGAATGAAGAAGAAGAAATGGCAAAAGTCACATCATTGTTTTCTGGAGTGTATATGGTCTCCATCAAATCTTGGTTACAAGATGAGATTGTAAACACAAGAGCAAATGCTGCAACAAAAGACAATATTCTTTTTGTCAATTTATTATTTTTCATCTTTACTCAAGTTTAAATATTAATAATTGGCATTCTGCTGACCCTTTATCTGTGGATTTGAATCAATCTCTGCCTGAGGAATTGGCCATAACCACCTGAAGTTATCAGCCTCAGCACTGAACAACTCTGTTTGGGTATCATTTGCATTGATAAGTATGTCATCATTCTGACCTTCTCCTCTAGATAAACCTTTTCCATATCTCTTAAGGTCATAGAAACGGAAGCCCTCACCGATAAGCTCTCTTACGCGCTCTTCCTTAATTGCCTCCTTCAATGCATCCCCTATCATCAACTCCTCAGCATAACCAAGGATTCTCTTTGATCTCAAGCCATTGTAGTATTCAAGAGCTTTCTCATCATTACCAAGCATTGCATATGCCTCTGCTGCAATAAGATACTGCTCAGCAATTCTGAAAGGTTTAATCTTGTTGATCCAGTTTGAATCTTTAGCTCCCGGAGCATTCAAGTCTGGATTGCCTGGGAACTTATTAAGAATATAAGCGTTGCCAGTGATAGACTGGAATGTAAGTTTCCAACCTTCATACCATAAAGTTCTCAAGTCAGAGCCAGCATATAAGTCCAATACCCAGTTTTCTGGAATATAGTCAGGAGAAACTGTACCTGATGCATTGGAAATACCAGAATAATTGTATGCCATTGAACTTGGAAGAGACTCAAGAGTATAGTCAGCATACAACTGCATAATACACTCCTCTCCGCTGTCATTTGTCCATAGCTCTTCAAATGAATCCACATCCTCTACCAATTTATATGTACCGCCATCTACAAGAGCAGATGCCTTTGCTGCAGCAGTCTCATAATCACCCTTGTAAAGGGCAACCCTTGCCTGCAAAGCAGAAACAGCATCAATAGTAAGATACTCAGAAGCAACAGTTCCTGTTACAGTTGAAAGATTTCTTGCGGCAATTGACAAATTGTCCTCAATGAATTTGTAAGTCTCGGCAACTGTGCTTCTGCCAGGGTACTGAGACTGGTCTGAAGTTGGATTATACTTGTCAACAAGCATTACACCAAGAGCATCAGGATTCTTTGTATAAGGCTCAGCAAACAACTGAACAAGGTAGAACATAGCGTTAGCCTTCAAAAAAGCACACTCACCCTCAATAATTTTAATCATCCTTTTATCTGCATCAGACATGTTTGTCTGATCAAGTTTGGCAATTTCAGCCAAAAGGAAATTAGCATTTGCAGTTGTAGTATAACAACCAGACCAAACGCCCTCTGCTACTCCGTCAGAAGCAGTCCACTGCCATTTGTAATAAACACCACCTCTATTGCCATAACCTATTGTAGCATGGAATAGATCGGACATCAGCTCTCCTGTATATACATATGAACCGGTGCTCATACCTCTGAGTCTTATATACAGGTAATTTCTCATCTTCAAAGCATCTTCGATACTCTGAATTGCACTCTGGTCATCAATCACGTTCTGCGGTTTCTTATCCAAATCACAAGATGTAGCCAACAGCACAACTGACAATATTGTGAATAATATTTTCTTCATATCTTCAATCAATTAAAAAGTTAATTCAATACCAAATGAGTACTGTCTTGAGTTAGGATAGTTACCCAATTGTAGGTTTGAGTCAACCTCAGGATCATAACCTGTATACTCTGTAAATGTCAACAAGTTTCTACCGATAGCATAAATTTTTGCACCAGCAAGGAAACCTGTCTTCTGCATCCATGCTTTAGGCAAAGAGTAAGATACCTGCAAATGTTTCAAACGTACAAATGAAGCATTCTCCAACAAGTGGGTATCAAACTCAAGAGGCTCACCTGCTGCAGGGATTCTGGTAATGTCACCAGGTTTCTGCCACATATTCAACAACTCAACTGACTGGTTTGAGTCACCGGCAAAGTTAGAGTTCTCAATGAAATATCTGGTATTTGAAAGGGTCCATTTGCCAAATACACCAGAGAAGGCAGCATTAACTGAAAGACCTTTCCATGCAAAATCAAACTGAAGACCTGCAGCATAAGGAGCATATCTCTGTTTACCGGTAAATACTGCATCATCCTCACTGAAAGTGCTTGTCAACTCACCATCTTTAGTATACCACAACTGTTTTCCGTTTGCTGGATCAACACCGGCCCATCTTACATAGAAGAACTCTCCATACGGATAGCCTACATTATATTTGATACCTGTGTTAGGAACAACGAACTCGTCTCTTCCACCAAACAGTTTAGTAATCTCATTCTTGTTGTAGTTGAATGTACCTCTTACATTGAACATGATGTCTTTGGTATTGATAACATCCACACTTAGAGTAAGGTCAACACCCTTGTTCCTCATGTTTCCAACGTTACCCCAGCCACTTGCAAAACCTGTTGAGAATGAATAAGGGATCGACATCAACATATCTTTAGTCTCTTTGTTGTAATACTCCAACTCAACATCAACTTTATCAAACAATCTTGTGCTTACGCCCAAGCTTAGGGTAGCAACAGTCTCCCAAGTAAGATCTGGGTTTGCAACCTGTGAAAGGCCCCATGAAGCTTCACCTCCATAGATACTGCCCGTACCTACCATACCATTTGCAAGATATGCATCAATACCGGCATTACCTGTAATACCGTAAGAAGCCCTTACCTGTAGTTTGTTAAGCCACTCTACATCCTCAAGGAAATTCTCTTTCTTGGCATTCCAGCTTACACCAAATGAGTAGAAGTTTGCATATCTCTTATTCTCACCGAACAATGAAGAACCATCACGTCTGAAAGATGTCTCAAAGAAGTATTTATCATTGTAGTCATAGTTCAAACGCGCAAAATATGAGTTGAATACAGACTCTGTTACAGAGTAAGAAGGCTTAACAGGAGTAAGACCCTGGTGAACACCGGTGGTTCTGTTATCGGCCAATCCCTCAGACTCGGCACCAAAAGACTCAGAATCACTTACAATAGCCTCCTGACCAGCCAACAATACAACATTATGTTTCTCTGCAATAGTAAATTTGTACTCAGCTGTGTTTGTAGCTGTCATAGTATAACTTCTTGCAAAATCCTCCCATGCACCTGTTGAACCTGAGAAAGCTCCTTCTGGATCAATAAGAATCTTACCGCTATTTCTGTAGTCATAACCTTCAAGAGCCTGCGCAGCTCTAAGTGTAAGACCTTTAATTGGGGTAATTTCTTGGTAAATGTTACCATTCAATCTCAAGTGGTTCCTGCTTCTTGGCTGCCATTTGGTCAAATAATAGTAGTTCCAAGTACCCATGTCCTCAATATAGTTCTGCTCAGCACCATAACCAAGGAAAATCTCACCAGTAGAGTCAGTGATGATATCATAAGGAACTGCGTATGGAAGGTTCCAGTCTGCGATTGACATAGGGTTGTACCAAGAGTTACCGGTTGAATAACCCTGAACCCTTGACTGCTGGTAAGTAAGGCCCAAATTCAAGCCAATCTTCAACCAGTCTGTAAGTTTGTTGTTGATGTTCGATCTTACAGAATATCTGGTAAGGAATGAACAAGGCTCAACACCCTCCTGATCGAAGAAACCAAGTGAAATATAGTAGTCAGTCTTGTCTGTTCTACCAGAAACAGAAAGGTCTGCACTTGCAGTAGGAGCGCTCTCATTAAGGATCCAGTCTCTCCAATTGATACCAATATTATTCTTCAAACGGAAGTTTTTGAGTTGCTGGAACTGAGCATTGCTCTTAAGTGATGGATCAATCATCTCCCTCAACTGGAAGTACTGCTCTGAGTTACACATGTCCACTGGGTTACCTGCAACCTGTGAAATACCGTACTGTGCACTCATTTTAATTACTGGACGCTCAGAAGTACCTTTTTTGGTTGTAATATACACAACACCGTTTGCAGCACGTGAACCGTAGATTGCAGTTGCAGAAGCATCTTTCAATACAGTGATGTTCTCAATATCGTTAGAGTTCAAAGTAGTGAAGATTGAAGAACTAACTGGAGAACCGTCCAATACAAATAGAGGGGTGTTGTCTGCATTGATTGAGTTTACACCACGCAAACGCATTGATACAGCAGCTGTAGGCTCACCTGAAGAAGTGAATACCTGCAAACCTGCAACCTGTCCCTGAAGAGCATCACCGGCACTTGCTACCGGTCTGTTCTGGAACACCGCTTTCTTAACGGTTGTTGCAGCACCAACAACTGAACTGATTTTCTTTGCTGAACCGTATCCAAGAACGATTACGTCCTCAAGCATCTCTGCATCAGCTTTAAGCTGTACATTGATAACGGCTTTACCGTTTACAGCAATCTCCATTGTCTCATAACCAACGTATGAAACCACTAGGGTAGCATTAGGGCTACATGAAAGCTCAAAGTTACCGTCAACATCTGTTGAAACACCTTGAGTGCTACCTTTTACTTGAACACCGGCACCGATAAGTGGAGAATTATCAGCCGCGTCTGTAACAGTACCTTTAACAGTCAGATTCTGTGCATAAGCAAGACTAACTGCCAATAATGAGAGTACTGTCAAGAAAAACTTTACTTTTCTCATAAAGGTTTTTTTTAAGGTTAATATTATAAATTATTGTAGGTTTCTACTACACTACAGTATACAATAATACTGCAAGCCGCAAATATAGCATTTAGTTTTAAAATGTAAAAATTTGCGCTAACATGGCTATATTTGTAAATATAAAGTATTTTTTTGAAATATATGAGTATTTTAATACTATTATTGGGTATTAAATTATAAATTTGAATGATTTTACCATTAATGATAAAAAACTAAAATAGTTTTTCCCTATAAACTTTTTTCAGAAAAATGCAGTTTACTTGATAAACATACTCTAATAATAGACTAAAACCGACATCAAGAACTCAGAAATAACAATTTTAAATATTGAATATACCATTGGCTCAGGGCTTTAGATAGCGGCATACCAAGTGCAACTTACAATTGTTTACACAAAATACCAAACAAAAACGATTCCCGAGCCACGCATATAATGACTTTTTAGGTAAATTAGAGTAGAACCCCTAAAAATTATTATTATGATTTATGGTTATATCAGAGTTAGCACGGACAAGCAGACCGTGGAAAACCAAAGATTTGAAATCAACAATTTCTGCAGGCTTGGGAATCTGAAGATTGACAAATGGATTGAAGAGACCATTTCCGGCAATCTTGCAGTTGAAAAGCGGAAACTTGGAACTCTATTAAAGAAACTCTCAAAAGAGGATATCCTCATATGTTCTGAGATATCCCGGTTGGGGAGAAATCTGATGATGATCATGTCTATACTCAATATCTGCATGCAAAAAGAGATTAAGGTATGGACAATAAAAGACAATTACAGGCTTGGGAATGACATTAATTCAAAGGTGCTTGCTTTTGCATTCGGGTTAAGTGCCGAAATTGAAAGGAATCTCATTTCCCAACGGACAAAGGAGGCATTGGCAAGAAAAAGAGATGAAGGAGTTATTCTAGGAAGACCTAAAGGGAGCAAATCTGTAAAAGTAAAATTGTCGGGAAAAGAGACAAAAATCCAGACATTGTTGAATAGCGGATGCAGTATATCTGAAATAGCGCGGAAATTGAAAGTCAGCCGTACTACAGCATCTGGCTATATAAGAAAAATGGGGTGGCATTAGCCACCCCTATTTTATAGGTTAAAGACTGGATATTAGATAATACCCTGCTCCAACATAGCCTGAGCAACTTTCATGAAACCTGCAATGTTTGCACCTTTCACGTAGTCTACTCTACCGTCAGGAAGCTGACCGAATTTAACGCAAGCCTCGTGGATGCTCTGCATGATGTAGTGAAGTTTAGCGTCAACCTCAGCACCAGACCAGCTGATATGAGTAGCGTTCTGAGTCATCTCAAGACCTGAAGTTGCTACACCACCTGCGTTAACTGCTTTACCAGGAGCGAACAGGATCTTGGCATCCTGGAAAGCCTTGATAGCCTCAGGAGTACAACCCATGTTAGAAACCTCACAGCAGCACCATGTACCGTTAGCAAGAAGTTGTTTAGCATCGTCACCGTTCAACTCGTTCTGGAATGCGCAAGGAAGAGCGATGTCACATTTTACGCTCCATGCTTTCTTGCCTGCAGTGAATTTGGCAGCACCAGGGAACTGAGTAGCCATATCCTCAACTTTGTTGCGGTTAGATGAACGCATAACAAGCATGTAGTCGATCATCTCTTTAGTGATACCGTCTGGAATCTCGCAAACGCCGTCCGGACCAGAGATAGCAACAACTTTAGCACCTAGTTCAGTTGCTTTGGTTGCAGCACCCCAAGCAACGTTACCGAATCCTGAAAGGGCAACAGTTTTACCTTTAATATCTTTACCTGCTTTTGCAAGAACGTGCTCAGTGAAGTAAAGTGCACCGAAACCTGTAGCCTCTGGACGAAGGATTGAACCACCCCAGCAAGCACCTTTACCTGTAAGAACTCCTGTATTGTACTCTCTTGCAAGTTTGGTGTACATACCGAACATGTAACCGATCTCACGTCCGCCAACACCTACATCACCTGCAGGAACGTCCTGATCAGGACCGATGTTGTGCCACAACTCAAGCATGAATGCCTGGCAGAAACGCATGATCTCAGCATCAGATTTTCCTACTGGATCGAAATCTGAACCACCTTTACCACCACCCATAGGAAGAGTAGTAAGTGCATTTTTGAAAGTCTGCTCAAAGCCCAAGAATTTAAGCATTGAAGGAGTTACTGCTTTATGGAAACGGATACCGCCTTTGTAAGGTCCAATAGCTGCGTTGAACTGTACACGGTAACCCAAGTTTGTCTGTACCTCACCTTTATCATCTACCCAAGTAACACGGAATGTGAAAATTCTGTCTGGCTCAACAATTCTCTCAACGATTTTTGCTTTCTCAAACTCAGGATGCTGGTTGTAAACCTCCTCAATTGACTCAAGCACCTCGTGAACTGCCTGTAGATACTCTGGCTCATGGCTGTATTTAGCCTGAAGTTTCGCCATTATTTCAGCTGCTTTCATAACTAATGATTTATTTTAAGTTGTTTTATTTATAAAAATTTTGTTAAGTGCCTTAATTCTTAATTATTTAACCTCCCAAGTTGCACCTGAACGCAACAGTTGGTCTATTGTAGAAATCTTTGCTTTCTCTTTAACCTCAGCCACCTGCTTGTGTACATTCTCATCATAGGTTGAGTCCTCAACATCTCTGATAACGCCCAACGCAACAGGGAAATCAGGATATTTCATGTTTGCAAGCATTGTGTGGATAGGAAGTTTATCATCTGAATGAGCATCATGTACAAGGATATCCTTCTCTGTAACACCATTCTCACCAATGGTAACAACCTTCAACTGAAGACCGTCGAGAACAAGTCCCTTATCTCTGTTTGCGCCAAAAATCATTGGCTCACCATGCTTGAGGGTAATGGTTCTGTCTGCCCTTACAGATCTCTCGGCAAATTCCTGGTGTGTACCGTCGTTGAAGATTACACAGTTTACAAGCATCTCCATAATGGATGTACCTTTATGTTTGGCTGCCTGCACCATAATCTCCTGGTTAAGTTTCAACTCAGAATCCAAACTTCTTGCAAAGAATGTACCTCTTGCTCCCAATACCAATGCACCTGGAGTAAATGGCTCCTCTATTGAACCATAAGGTGATGTTTTGGTAATGATACCCCTCTTTGATGTAGGAGAGTACTGTCCCTTTGTAAGACCGTAGATTCTGTTGTTGAACAGAATAATGTTAAGGTCTATATTTCTTCTGATGGCATGGATAAAGTGGTTACCGCCAATTGCAAGCGAGTCACCGTCACCTGTAGCCTGCCATACAGACAATTTTGGATTTGCCACCTTTACACCTGTAGAGATTGCTGTTGCCCTACCGTGGATTGAGTGGAATCCGTATGTATTCATATAATAAGGGAAACGCGAAGAACAACCGATACCTGATACAAAAACCAAGTCCTCCTTGTTGATGTTAAGTTCCTCACATACCTCAGGCATTGCTTTTAGGACAGAAGCCAGAACTGCGTGGTCACCGCAACCCGGACACCATCTTACTTCCTGATCACTTTTAAAGTCTTGTGATGTATATTTCATAACGATGTTTCTTTTGAAATTTAATTAATAATTACAGAGCATTGACAGCGTCAACAATCTCTTTTACAATAAACGGTTGTCCTTGAACTTTATTCAACTGCTCAAATGTAAACTCAGGGTTAAGGCCTCTCAAGTAGTTTACAAACTGGCCGCTGTTCAACTCGCAAACGATAATTTTCTTAAATCTCTTGAATACATCCTTAGTATTCTTAGGAAGCGGATTAATGTAGTCGAAATGGGCGAAACCTACATTCTTGCCTGCCGCAAGCAACTCTTTTGTTGCTGTGTAAAGGTGTCCGTAAGTACCACCCCAACCAACTATAAGGATATCTCCCTCCTGGTTGCCTACAACCTCAAGTTCAGGAATATAGTTTGCAACTCTTGCAACTTTCTCAGCCCTGTTTGCTACCATCAGTTCATGGTTCTGAGGATCTGATGAAATTGCTCCATGCTCAGCTTTCTCCAAACCTCCTACCCTGTGCTCCAATCCTGCTGTTCCAGGAAGGGCCCAGCGTCTTGCCCAACGCTCAAGATCTCTCTCATATGGTTTGAATTTGCCCTCGCATTTGTCAATGATAGGAGGAACAATTGGTGGGTATTTGCTTACATCAGGAATTCTCCAAGGCTCCGAACCGTTGCCAATGAAGCCCTCTGTAAGGAGAATTACAGGCATCATGTGCTCCAAAGCATATTTCGCAGCATAATAAGCCGACTCAAAACAATGTGATGGAGTACGTGCAGCCATTACCATAATTGGACACTCACCGTTTCTGCCGTAAAGTGCCTGCATAAGGTCTGTCTGCTCAGTTTTTGTAGGGATACCTGTAGAAGGGCCACTCCTCTGTACATCAACAATTACAAGAGGCAACTCTGTAATCATTGCAAGACCCAAAGCCTCAGATTTCAATGAAAGGCCTGGACCTGATGTAGTTGTCACAGCGAGGTTACCTGCATATGCTGCACCAATTGAAGTACAGATACCTGCAATCTCATCCTCGCACTGAACGGTTTTTGCGCCAAACGCCTTATGGATAGCCAACTCCTCAAGGATTACAGTTGCAGGGGTGATAGGGTAAGAACCGCAGAAGATTGGAAGGCCCGATTTCTCAGATGCTGCCAAAAGTCCCCATGCGGTAGCCTGGTTACCGTTGATGTTCCTGTAAATGCCAGGCTCCTGGTTTGCAGGATCAATCCTATAGGTATTAGGAATTGCGTGGATATTGTGAGCGTAATTGTAACCGTCATTCAACACTTTCTTGTTAGGAGCAATGAGGTTAGGTTTCTTGGCAAATTTCTTCTCAAGATATTCCTCTGTAAAGTGGAGCGGACGGTTAAACATGAAGTAGCACATACCCAAAGTGAACATGTTCTTGCTTCGTACAATGGACTTGTTGTCAAGACCGCTGTCTTTCAGAGACTCTTTTGTAAGAGTGGTGATAGGAGCCCAAATGATATGGTAATCTTTAAGGTTCATCTCCTCAATAGGGTCATTTGTCTTGAAACCAGCCTTCTCCATACCTTTCTCATCAAATGCATTCTCATCAAGGATAATGCTTGCGCCAGGTTTTGCCCATTTGGCATTTGCTTTAAGCGCTGCAGGGTTCATTGCAACCAATACATCGCAAAAGTCACCTGGGGTTTTTACCTCTGTCTGTCCAATGTGTACTTGGAATCCCGATACTCCCGCTACAGTACCTTGCGGTGCTCTAATCTCAGCCGGATAATCTGGAAATGTAGAGATTTCATTTCCATACAACGCAGAGGCATCTGCAAACAAAGTACCGGTTAGCTGCATTCCATCTCCCGAGTCACCGGTAAAACGGATTACGACCTCCTTTGTGTCAATAATTTTGTGTTCCATAAAGAATAATTCTCCTCTGTTACGTAAAATACGTAGTTATTTTTGTTAGTGTATTTTAAAAGATTACACAAATGTAATGATAATTCTTTACGATTTCTATTTTTTCAACAAAAATATTTCTGCAAAAATCGGAATCTTCTTCCCGACAACAAAAAAAGGGACAGCCCATTTGCTGTCCCCCTATATTCCCCGGTATGCAGATTATTCTGCTGCACCCTGCTCCTGGTTGCCCAACTGGGTAGGTTTTGTTTTGCTTGCAGGAATTCCCAACTCCTTCTTGGCATCTGAAAGAAGATCTATGCTTGATGCACCCTTGAAAAGGATTCCACCTGCAGAAAGGTCAAGAATATATGTAAAGCCGCCATCTGTACCCAACTTCTCTACAGCTTTGCTTGCTTTCTCATAAACAGGTGCAAAAAGGGACTGCTGCAACTGAGCCATCTCCTGCTGTGCATTCTGGTTGAACATCTGGAGTCTCTGTTGCATCTCTTCCAGTTCTTTTGTCTTGGCCTCAAGAATTGCTGCTGTCCAGGTAGCATTCTTCTGCTGGTAAGTCTGCAACTTGGTGTTGAACTCCTGCTGCATACCCTGCATTGTCTCCTCAAGTTCCTTTGCATAATTCTCAAGCTTGATTACTGCAGAGTCCCTCTCAGGCATCAAAGCAACAAGTTCCTGCATATTGATGTGTCCCAATTTTGTCTGGGCAAAAGATTGTGTTGCAAACAGCACCATCACCAGTGCCAAAAATTTAGTAACGTTCTTCATATTTTTAAATTATTGTTATTATTTCAAATCAATATCCCAAATTCTTTATAACCTCACTGCTCAAGTCATACGCGCGGTCTGCATAAGCGACCCCCTGCATAGATGCGATATCCAGAATAATCATATACTTTCCTGCACCGGCCACAGCCTTTACCGCCTCATCTACCTTATTCTTTATTGGAGCAAGAAGTTCCTCTGACTTTCTCTGCATATAGCCATCCTGGCCGAAATACTTTGCCTGAAGCTGCTTTACTGCCTGCTCCCTTGCAATTATCTCATTTTCCCTCTGCTGCCTTACCTGAGCCGAAAGATATGCCTTCTGCGACTGATAACTGTTATACATTGTTTCTATTTTGGCATACTCAGCCTCAATTTCTTTCTGATACCTGCTGTTCAGACTCTCCAGTTCTGCCTGGGCACTGGTATATGCAGGAATGGCGCCGAGTATCTTCTCAGTATCTATATATCCCACTTTCTGGGCATTCAACTGCAACGCTGCAAAAGACATTGCAAGCATCACTATAAAAAACCTTTTCATAATCATCTTCAGTTTCAATTAGAACTGCTGGCCAATCACAAAGTGGAACTGGCTGCCGCCCTTGCTGAGTTTCTCGTTAGGAACAGGATCAAAACCGTAACCCCAATCAATACCAAGCATACCTACAATTGGAAGAAGAACCCTAAGACCTACTCCGGCAGACCTCTTTACCTCAAAAGGATTGAAGTCCTTGATGTCCTTCCAGCAGTTTCCTGCCTCAAGGAAAAGCATGGCATAGATTGTTGACTGCGGCTGTAGGATTACCGGATGTCTCAACTCAACTGTAAACTTGTCATAAACCCTTCCGGCATAGGCATTGCCCTCAATTGGTGTAAGAGAGTAGTTAGGATATCCCCTCAAACCAATGATGTCGGATCCGTATGTATTGTAACCGCTCATTCCGTCACCGCCCAACTGGAACCCTTCAAATGGTGAATATCCAAGATCCTTATTGTAATATCCAAGGTAACCGAAGTCCGCAGATGTCTTGAGAACAAGATCTCCTACAAGTTTTGTATACAATGCACTCTTGAATGTCCACTTGTGGTACTCAATCCATTTGTATTTCTCCTGGTCACTCATTGTCTTGTAGTCTGTATCATCAGACCTGAACAATGAGTATGGAGGGGTAAGCTGCACACTGAACAGCATATCAGATCCTGTCCTCGGATATACAGGCTGGTCTGTAGAGTTTCTGTTCAGAGATATCTTGTAGCTGAGGTTGTTTGATTTTCCTGTATCAAACAGGAAGTTATAATTCCAGTCTTTCAGTTTGTACTGCTGCCAGCTCAACTCATGGTACAATACAAAATAGTCATCAGGCCATTTCAACCTTGTTCCCAATGATGCTGCTATACCGTATACCTCCATGTACTCATCATTATTCAGATAATAATAGTATGAATTGGTCTGGCGTGTATAGTAAATGGATGTACTCAATGATGTAGGTTTCTTTCCTGTAAGCCATGGTTCAAGGAAACTTGCGGAAAGGGCAGTGTAATAAGTTCCGTTTGTCTGGAATCTGATTGACAATGTCTGCCCGTCTCCAAGAGGGACAGGTCTCCATGCACCCTTCTCAAAGGCTCTTCTAAGTGAGAAGTTATTGAAACTTACACCCAAAGTACCTACAAAGGTGTTGCCGCCCCAGCCACCGCTCAACTCCAACTGGCTGTTAGGCTTCTCTGCCACGTTATACGCAATATCAACGGTATTGTTGTTTATGTTCGGAAGGATGCTGTATCCCTCAGCAGACTGGAACCTCTCCGGGTCGAAGTGGCCTATTGATCCGAGCTCCCTTATTGACCTTTCAAAATCCGACTGGCTGTACAGATATCCAGGGCGTGTGTACACAGCCCTTCTTGCAACCTTCTCGCTTGTTATTGTGTTACCGTTGATGATCACATTGTTGAAAGTTGCAGGCTTACCCTCCATAATTCTCATCTCCACATCAATGGAATCACCGTCAATGGCCATCTCAACAGGGGTAATGTTAAAGAAGAGATATCCGTTGTCGGTATACATTTTCCTGATATCCCTATGCTGCTGTTTAGGGTCACCCTGAAGCCTCTTTTCCATAGTAACAAGGTCATAAATGTCACCCTTGTTGATCATGAGGACACTGTTCAGCTGTTCCGCAGTATACACAGAGTTTCCTGTCCAGGTGATATCCCTGAAGTAATATCTCTTTCCCTGGTTGAGATTTATGTCAAGCACTACACGGCCGTCGGGAGTATAACTGATTGAATCAGACAATATGACAGCATCCCTGTATCCTGCCTCGTTGAAAACCTCCATAAGGGCAGCCTTGTCGTTCGCATATTCTTTTTCAATGAATTTCTTTGACTTGAAGAAATTGTAGAAACTGCGGTCCTTTGTTTTCTTCATGGCCTTTGCCAGTTTCCTCACCTTCACATTCTCCTCTACACCATTGAAGTTGATCTTTTCTATCTTCACCTTGTCACCTTTAGTAACATGGAAGGTAGCCTTAACTGCATTCTTTACGGTTGAATCGGGCTCATGTGTCAGATAAACGTCAACAAGATAGAATCCTTTCTCCTTGTAGTAGTTCTTGATTATGTCAATGGATGATTTCTCCACGTAATCAGAAAGTTCACCACCTCTCTTGAGTTTTAGCCTCTCGGTGAGATCAGACTCTTCTGTCCTCCTCACCCCTTTGAAAAGCCACTTGGAAACCCTCGGGCGCTCCTGTACTTTTAATATAAGTATACAACTGTCACCTTTTGGCGAAAGTGAATCTATATAGAAACCGACATCCGAGAATTTTCTCTGCAGCCACAACCTGTTCACTATTCCCGACAATTCCTGTCCCGGAATCTCCAGTTTATCCCCCTCCTGCAATCCGGTGAGGGCTACGAGCCTGTCGCCGCTGAGGTAATTTACACCTTCAACCTTTATTCCTTTGAGGACATATGTCTTTGGCGATTCGTAATCAACAACTGCACCGTTTTGTGCAAAAACGGCACAAGGCATCATCAATGCCAGTACAATAAGTATTCTTGCAAATAGTTTCATCTAACAATAAATTAAACTTTTCCGAACCTTCTCTCCCTTTTGCTGAAGGCATCCAAGGCGTGCTGGAACTCCGTTTTGCGAAAATCGGGCCAAAGCACATCAGTAAAGTAATATTCCGTATAGGCGGTCTGCCATAACATATAGTTGCTTATTCTCTGTTCCCCGCTGGTACGTATGAGCAGGTCAGGATCAGGGATGTCGGATGTGGAGAGTTTTGAACTTATCTCTGCAACTGTAAGGAGAGGCTGCTCCCCTTTTTCAACTTTCTCCCCTACAGCCCTGTTTACAGCCTGCATAATGTCCCACTTGCCGCTATAACTTAAAAATATTATAAGCTGGAGGTTGGCATTTGACTCTGTAAGTTTCATGCATTCATCTATCTCATTCCTGAGTTTGAGGGAGAGCCTGCTGAAATCTCCAATTACCCTGAAACGGATTCCGTTCCTCTGGAAAAGGGGTGTCTCCATTGTTATGGCTTTAAGCATAAGTTGCATAAGGCCCTCTATTTCCTCCACTGGCCTTTCCCAGTTCTCTTCTGAAAAAGCAAAGACACTAAGGTATTTTATCCCCTTTTCCACAGCATACTCGGTACAGGCCCTCACGCTCTCTACTCCCTCCTTATGGCCATACAGCCTCTCCTGCCCGCGCTGCTTTGCCCATCTTCCGTTACCATCCATAATGATTGTAACATGCTGGGGTACTGTTGTCTTCTCTTTTGTCATAAAAAACATTTCTACAAATTGGGCGCAAATATAAGAAAATTATTGCATATTTCTCTTATCCTCACCCCATAATAGTTTTTGATTCAACGCAGCAATGAAATTATTGTTTATGGAGATGCTCCTGATTGGGAATTTGCCTTTTGTAATTACAAGTTTCTCACCGGCATTTATGTCAACAGACCTGTTGTCAACTGTAAGAAGCGCATGCGGATACCTCCCCTGAAAGGAGATTTCAACGGTTGAAGTGTCCGGTATTACAAGAGGTCTCACATTAAGGTTATGAGGGGATATGGGGGCTATTATGAGTACACTTGAGTCAGGAGTAACAATAGGCCCGCCAATGCTCAATGAATATGCCGTTGAACCGGTTGCCGTTGCCACAAGAATACCGTCAGACCAGTATTTGGGCAGAGGATTGCCGTCTATGGAGATTTCTATTTCCAGCATTGAAGGTGTCATCCTCTGGATTGTTATCTCATTCATTGCATAGGGATAGAATCCGTCGGGAAGGAGATCCTTGCCCAGATGGAGAAGGGCCCTCTGCTCTATTGCATAATCCCCTTTTATAAGTTTTTCTATCCATGGATTGTTCTCCCCAACACATGCTGTTGTAAGGAATCCGAGCCTTCCAAAGTTTATTCCAGCAATAGGTATCCGCCTGTCCCTCACCATTGTAAGTGATTCCAGGAATGTTCCGTCTCCACCAAGGGAGAGGAATATGTCAACATCAGCAGGCAAATCCTCCGAACTGGAAAAGAGTCCTCCCAACGGCAGTTCCTGAGAAAATTCCTTTATGAGATTATAGAATGACTCATGGTAACAGAACTCCAGATGCCTGTACTCCTTAAGATTATTTACAAACAGTATAAGTCTCCCGATATTGGTCTTGTCTATCCTTTTTCCAAAAAGTGCTGCCTTCATTTCCAAAATTTTACGCAAGATAAATAATTTTGGTCTAATCATTGTTCTCATATTGGGAAATTGTGCCTATTTTTGTATTTATAACAAATATTGAAACAATACCGGTCATGACAGTTTTAAGTGTAAATATAAATAAGATTGCCACAATCAGGAATTCAAGAGGAGGCAATATGCCGAATGTCCTTGAGGCTGCTTTAAATTGCGAGAAATTTGGTGCTCAAGGTATTACCGTGCATCCCAGACCAGATGAGAGGCATATAAGATATCAGGATGCCAGGGAGATAAAACCTCTTCTGACAACTGAGTTCAACATTGAGGGAAACCCCATTGAATCGTTTACGTCGCTTGTCCTCGAGGTAAATCCCGCACAGGTGACACTTGTGCCCGATGCCCCGGATGCCATTACGTCAAATGCAGGATGGGATACAATAAAGAACAGGAAGTTCCTTACAGAAATCACAAAAGTATTCCACGCAAACGGAATAAGGGTTTCCATTTTTATTGATCCGGTAGAGGAGATGATAAAGAATGCTGTTGATACAGGCTGTGACAGGGTTGAGTTGTACACGGAGGCATATGCCGCAAATTATATGAAAAACAGAGAGATGGCTATAGAGCCTTATGTAAGGGCCGCAGAAACGGCAGTAAAATGCGGACTTGGGCTGAATGCCGGTCATGACCTGAATCTCAACAACCTCAAATACTTCAACGACAATATTCCCGGACTTCTCGAAGTGTCCATTGGACATGCCCTTATTAGCGATGCGTTGTATATGGGACTTGAGGCCACAATAAAGGCATACAGGGAACAATTGAAATAAAGTTTTTTTATTATCTTTGCCGCTTTGGAAATTATAAATAACAAACTATAAAAAATGAAACAACTGAAACTAATTCTAACTGTTGCCGTTGCAGCCATTGTTTGCGCTTGTAATGCAACCGGCAATACAGGCACAGCTCAACCTGCAACCAATAATGGTGCTGCTTCAGCACCGCAGGGCAGCATCGTTTATATCCAACTGGATTCTCTGATAAGCCAGTATGACATGTTCAATGACTTGAGATCTGAGTTGGAGAGCAAGGCTCAGGCTATCCAGGATGACCTTACAAAGAAGGGAAGGTCTTTTGAGAGCGCTGCAAAAGATTTTGAGACTAAAATTGCAAAAGGTCTGCTTACCAGATCTCAGGCAGAAGAGCAGCAGCAGAGACTTGTTGAGAGACAGCAGAACCTTCAGAACCTAAGCCAGCAGAAACAACTTGAGATGGCTGAGGAAGAGGCAGTAATGATGAGAAAGGTTATGGATGCAATCCAGACATTCATCAACAAGTACAACCAGGAAAAAGGGTATGCACTTATTCTTACTACCAGTGCAGCATCAACTACAGTAATTACAGGCAACCCATCACTGGACATCACACAGGACGTGCTTAACGGACTTAACGAGGAATATATCAAGTCCAAAAACAAGTAATTTCCGTAGAACCAGATAAGATAATGCCGTACCGGTTGAGTCTGAGGCTCTACTGATACGGCATATTTCAATTATACAGAAACAAAAAATTATACAGATATGAACTCTATAACAAGAACACAATTTGATTTTCCAAAACAGACAGCAATATATAATGGAAAAGTAAGGGATGTATACACTATAGAAGACAAGTATATGGTTATGGTTGCTACAGACAGAATCTCTGCATTTGATGTGGTACTTCCTAAAGGTATTCCTTTCAAAGGGCAGGTACTCAACCAGATTGCAGCAAAATTCCTCGACAGCACTTCGGATATTGTAAAGAACTGGAAGATAGCATCACCTGATCCTATGGTAACTGTAGGCTACAAATGTGAGTCCCTTCCTGTTGAGATGATTGTAAGGGGATACCTTACCGGAAGTTCTTGGAGGGCATATAAAGCAGGCGCAAGGGAAATTTGCGGCGTAAAGATTCCCGACGGAATGAGGGAGCACCAGAAATTTGAGACTCCAATAATTACCCCTACAACCAAAGCTGAGATAGGTGGTCATGACCAGGATATTTCAAGGGAGGAAATCATTGCCCAAGGCCTTGTGAGCGAGGAAATCTATACTCAACTTGAGAAGATTACCCTTGCCCTTTACCAGAGGGGTTGTGAGATAGCAAAAGAGAGGGGACTTATCCTTGTTGATACCAAATATGAGTTTGGTTTGAGGGATGGCGAGATCTACCTGATTGACGAGATCCATACACCTGACAGCAGCCGCTATTTCTACCTTGAGGGTTATCAGGAGAGGTTTGACAAAGGTGAGCAGCAGAAACAGCTTTCCAAAGAGTTCGTTCGTGAGTGGCTTATGGAGAACAACTTCAGCGGCCAGAAGGGACAGAAAGTTCCTGAAATGACTGATGAGATTGTAACCAGCATATCTGACAGGTACATTGAACTGTATGAAAATATTACCGGCTCAAAATTTGAGAAGGCAGCATACGGTGATGATACATATGAGAGAATTGAGGCTAACGTAAAGAATCTGTTGGCCCGTCTATAATTAATTGGGTGACTTGAGGATGCGTACATTATTTTTCACATTGTTGTTCCTGGTCTCAGCCGCCGGTTATGGCCAGAATGTTCCGCAGATAACCGTATCCAACGAGAAGGTTAACGTTAACGGAAGTGTAATGTTTGTGCATAAGGTGAAGGGAGGTGAGACACTGTATTCCCTGGCCAAGGCATATACCGTCACAATAGATGATATTGTACGTCAGAACGGGTCACTGAAAAATGGTCTGAAGGAGGGGATGACGATATACATCCCTTCCAAAGATTCCATACAGGAAAGCCGTGCAGGGAAACTGGACGGTTGGGAATTGTCGGGAAGCAATATAAAGAAGTATTCCAAGAAGAAGCACAAGGTAAAGTGGTTTGAAAAACTCGGTGATATTGCGGCCAAGTACAATGTAAGTGAGGAAGCAATCATAGCCATGAACAGCCTTGAAAGCACTGTTCTCAAGAAAAAACAGATTCTATATATTCCAAATGCTGACTTTATTGCACTTTTGGTGCAACCTGAGAAGGAAGTAACAGAAACTGTACCTGAGAAAAAGGAGGTGCAGAAGGTTGAAATAGTGGAGCAGACAACAGATGCTGTGCAGTTGCCACAATGGGGAAAGGATGTTGAACTTACCTATATCCTTCCTCTTGATCTGAAGGATACACTGGGTCCAAACACCAACTTTATGGATTTTTACGCTGGAGCCCTGCTTGCTGCTGATACCCTTAAAAAGATGGGGTATAACATTACGGCCAATATCATTGACCAGACGATGTACGGTTCAATTGACGGACTCGTTGCAAGCGGAAAACTTGACGGCAAGAAGGTCATTATAGGACCAGTAAAGGCCCAGGACCTTCAAAAAATGCTCCCGTTCTCAAATGGAGAAACTACCATAATATCACCTATGGACATGAACGGAGAGAATCTGGCGGCAGAATTCGGCAATTTCATCCAGGCGCCTCCTTCTGTTTCTGCCCAATTGGAGAATATAGTTGACCTGTTTGCAAAGAAATGCAATTTGTCCAACAGTGCAATGGTGATTTATGAAAAGGATGGCGCTGATGCTGCACTGGTTGAATCCACACTCAAGTTGCTGGATTCAAAAGGTATTATATACAATACTTTTTCATATGGGGTACTTGAAGGGAGAGATGTCCTTGACAATATGATGTTTGCCCTTGAGCCAAGCCTTGAGAATCTTGTGCTGGTGCCATCCAACAGCGAGGCATTTGTAAGTGACGTTGTAAGAAACCTTAACCTTCTCCATACCAATCCTGCAGTGGAGAAGAAAAGGTCTGTAACTCTGTTCGGAACTGCAAGATGGAGGAATTTTGAGACAATTGAAGTTGAATATTTCCACAGGATGAATCTCCATCTCTCCCTTCCTTATTATGTTGATTACAGTTCTCCAGTTGTAAAGCAGTTCCTCATGAAATACAGGGCCCTGTACAATAATGAGCCTACACCTTTTGCATATCAGGGATTTGACATTACCATGATGGCCCTTGACAAGGCAAATATTACAACCCAATGCAAATACAATTTCATAAGGGAGAAAAAAAATACCGGCATAAAGAATACCGGTACTGTAAATATTGCATATGACAAGAATTACGGTGTAACTGTTATTGAGTAATCAGACGTTGTATTTACCATTAAGCCATTGCGCCGTTTCTTCATCAAGGAATGGCGCAATTGTTTTACACACATGCGCATTGAACGATTTTACCCATTCCGCTTCTCCCCTGTCCAACAAATCCCACTCTACACAAGATGTATCTATAGGGACAAGGGTAAGAGTCCTGAAGTTGTAGAATTCGTTCATTGCAGTATATTTCCAGTTCTGTACCATAATGACATTTTCAGTCCTTATGCCATATTCCCCCTCAATGTAAACCGCAGGCTCATTTGATATGACCATTCCAGGAACGAGAGTTACCGGATTATCTTCCATCCTTATGCTTTGCGGCCCCTCATGTACACACAAATAGTGTCCTATTCCATGTCCTGTTCCATGGAAATACATTACACCGTCATTGAACAGTGGGCCTCTGGCCAGGATATCAAGCTGTGCACCTCTTGTATTTTTTGGGAAACAGGCCATGGAAAGTCTCACCATACCTTTGAGAACCAATGTATAATATCTTCTCTGCTGAGGTGTAAGTTTCCCTACAGGAATTGTCCTTGTGGTATCTGTTGTACCAAACATATAATGCGCTCCAGTATCCATAAGCAGGAAATTGTCAGTACCTATAACTTGCGAAGACTCTTTGGATGCGCTGTAGTGTGGAAGTGCACCTGCAGGGCCAAATGCCACTATAGGTTCAAAACTCTCGCCCCTGTAGAACTCATTCTCCCTCCTGAAGAAAGCAAACTTCTCCCCTATCTCCCATTCTGTAACAGATTCTCCTCCCGACAATGCATCATCTATAAATTTAAGCACCTTGCACCAGGCAATACCGTCAGCCATAAATGCCTTTTCAAAGCCAGCCTTCTCCCAATTGTTCTTGATTGATTTGAGCCAATTTACGGTTCCCCCTGTTACAGGATCATCCATGAACACCGCACCGGGGATATCCAGCGCAAAATAGTCCCGTACAGTTATCTTGCTTTTGGATACAATCCTTACCGTAGAAGCCGGCAATTGCTGCAATATCCCGGTAAACGACGAATAGGGATGAAGTTCTACCCCTTGTCCAGAAAGAACTGCCATCAGTTCCTCATCAACAGATTCCAAATCTGCAAACAGGTGTGTTGAACTGTTTGTTATGATTGCATATGACTGCGGCAACGGATTGTATTCTATATCTGTCCCCCTTATATTGCACAGCCAGGCCACCTCATCGCACAAAGAAATTATATAGGCAAAACGGGCATCTCGGATGCCCAGGGCATCCACTACCCTGTCATGCTTGGATTTTGCCGACTCCCCTGTATATTCTGTATCCAATCCTTCAACAGTATTGAATCTGAGCGGAGGCCTGTTTTCCCATATCCCCTCAAACGGATCGTCAATCAGCCGCACCTTGCACGGTGCCAGTTCCTTGCACAAAGACAAATATTCACTGTATGAAAAGAGAGCCTTGTCAATTGCCACTACCTCCCCTTCGGGATACTGTGCCAATATCCACTCCGGTATGGTAGGTGTCCCCTCCATCTTCATCCTCATAAGAGTTATACGGGTCCCCTGCAATTGACCTGCAGCCTGTACAAAATATCTTGAATCTGTCCATAATGCTGCAGCAGAAAGTGTCACGACCAAAGTTCCGGCAGAACCTGTAAAACCGCTCAGCCATTCTCTGATTTTATAATGGTCCTGGGTATACTCTCCAAAATGGGGATCATTTGTCGGGATTATAATGGCAGAAATGTTCATCTGCTCCATCTTTGTCCGTAATGCCTTCAAGGCTTCGTTCCTGTACATATGCGTTGTATTGATTTTGTATACAAAGATAAAAAAAGGGAGGAAAATTTCCTCCCTTCATAACTGATATGCAGATGACATTAAATCATTGAATCTGCATTAAGGTTATCTTTCTCAATATCCTTGAAGTATTTTACAGTGCCAACTTTCAACTCATCAGTTGCAGCATCATCACAAACGATGATTCCTTTTGGATGCATCTGAAGCACACTGATGGTCCACATATGGTTTACACAACCCTCAACCGCATGATACAAAGCTCTTGCCTTTGCATGGCCGTTTGCAAGGATAAGAACCTCTTTGGCATCCATAATGGTACCTACGCCTACTGTAAGTGCAGTCTTAGGCACAAGGTTGATATCATTGTCAAAGAATCTTGAGTTTGCAATGATTGTATCAGTTGTAAGAGTTTTAATCCTTGTCCTTGAAGTAAGAGAAGAACCTGGCTCATTGAAAGCAATGTGGCCATCAGGACCGATACCACCCATGAAAAGGTCAATACCGCCATAAGATTTGATCTTCTCCTCATATCTTATACACTCAGCCTGTGGATCCTCTGCATTGCCGTTAAGGATATTTACATTCTCCTTCTGGATATCAATATGCTTGAAGAAGTTGTTCCACATGAACGAGTGGTAACTCTCTGGATGATCCTCAGGCAGACCAATATATTCATCCATATTGAAGGTTACAACATTTTTGAATGAAACCTTACCCTCGTTATAGAACTTGATCAGTTCCCTATAAGTTCCAAGAGGAGTTGAACCTGTAGGCAGACCCAAAACAAACGGACGCTCTGCTGTTGGAGCAAAATCATTGATTTTCTTTACAATGTAAGCCGCAGCCCAGTGCGAAATCTGTGAGTAGGACTCTTGAATAATTAATCTCATAATTTAATTTGTATTTTATTTATCATTTATATTGTCTCATTTAACAGTACTCTTGCATTCTCCAGAGCAGCCCCTGTAAGTGCACTGCCACTCAACATCCTGGCTACCTCCTCAACCCTCTCTTCTCCCTCGAGTACCTTTATATGTGTTGTTGCACCTTGCTGTACATCAAAATCCTTATATACCAGCAGATGCGTTCCCTTCTTGCACGCAATCTGGGGCAGATGCGTTATTGCAAAAATCTGCATTCTCTCTCCCATTCTGCCTATAAGGGCACCCATCTTGTCTGCTATGCTGCCCGACACTCCTGTATCAATCTCATCAAAAATCATTGTAGGCATACCTGTAAATTCTGCCATCAACGATTTCAGGCACAACATTATTCTCGACAACTCACCTCCGGATGCCGCCTTGTGCAGCGGTTTGAGTCCGGCTTCACCATTTGCCGAAAACATAAAGGCTATGGTATCCTTGCCGTTTGCGGTAAATTTACCTGAATCTGAAAGTTCAACCTTAAATACCGCATATGGCATCTGCAGATCCCTTATCTTCTCCTGCAACACCAATCCCAACTCCTTAATTTTGCCTCTTCTGGCAGCGCCAAGACCCTCTGCAAGGCGTTCCCTTGAAATTTCAAGCTCCTTTATCCTCCTTGCAAGCCTTTCCACCTCCATGGAGTCTTCCTCAACTCCTGCAATCTCTTTCTTAAGTTGCTCCTGTATCTCCAACAGTTCTCCAACCGAATTTGCAGAATGCTTCCTCATAAGTGAATACAGAAACGACAATCTCTCCTCAACAACCTCCAGCCTCTCAGGAGATACAACTGTCTTCTCCGCCATTGCCTCCAATTCATCCTCAATATCCTTGCACTCTATCCTGCAACTTTCCAACCGCTCCGCAAGATTTTCCAATTCGGGCACAAAGTTAGAACTCTTTTGCAATAAATGCACTGCATCCTTCAAATTTTGTACTATTGGTGTACCCATTGGCCTCAAATAAGCCACGGCATTGGATATTCCAGATCTAATTTCCTCAGAATTTGCAAGTTGCTTCTGTTCAATCTCCAGTTCTTCCAACTCTCCTTCCCTCAATTTGGCTTCCTGCAATTTTTCAAGCTGGAACATCTTATACTCCAGTTCCGCATCCTTTCTGGCAATGGTCTCCTTGAGTGATGCCAAGTCAGCCTCGTCTGAAAGCAGAGAAGCATGTGTCCGCTTGTACTCCTCAAGAATGCTTGCAGTATCTGCAAAATAATCCAACACCTTCATCTGATAGCTTTCATCGGTAAGCAACAGATGTTGGTGTTGTGCATGAATATCTACAATTTTGGATGAAATCTCTGTAAGTGACGCTAGGGTTGCCGGCTCGTCATTTATAAAATTTCTGGTTCTGCCGGCAGGTGAAACTACTCTTCTCAACAACAGTTCTTCACCTTCATATTCAAACTCACCCTCAACCACACAATTTCTGCTACAGTCTTTCAACACAGAAACATCAGACTTGGCTCCAAGAAGCAGAGACAATGCCCCCAGCATAATTGATTTTCCGGCGCCGGTCTCTCCTGTTATTATTATAAGTCCGGCAGGAAACTCAATATCCAGATTCTCAATCAGCGCATAATTCTGTATGGTAAGTCTCTTCAGCATTATTTCATAAGTTCCTCTATATTGTCCACAATATCGGCCGCCACATCATTCTTGCTCTTCAGTGAACATTCAACAGGCTCCTTATCCTTGAAAAACAATGTAACCTTGTTGGTATCATGCCCGAATCCGGCACCGCTATCCCTCATTGAATTGAGAACTATCATATCCAGTTTTTTCCTCTCCAGTTTACCGGCCGCATTCTGGCGCTCATCATTTGTCTCCAGTGCAAATCCTACGGCAACAGTACCCTCAGCCCTGTTCTCTCCTACCCATGCAGCTATATCATTTGTCGGTGTCAATTCCAGATTATAGTTGCTCTTCTCCCTCTTTATCTTCTTGTCCCCCGGTTGTGCCACTGTAAAGTCGGCCACCGCCGCACACAAAATTATGATATCAGCTCCAGGTACATTTTTTTTGGTTGCCTCAAACATCTCTCCGGCTGTAACCACATCTACAACCTTTATCCCCGGCAAAGTAGCCTTAACATTAACCGGCCCGCTTACCACCACCACTTCCGCTCCCCTCAAGGCACTCTCCCTCGCCAATGCATAAGCCATTTTTCCCGACGAATGGTTGGTAATATATCTTACCGGATCAATAGGCTCCCTTGTAGGGCCGGCTGTTATCACAACCTTCTTTCCCTTCAATGAGCCATTCTGGGCAAAAATCCCCTCTACCTGTGAAACAATTTCCTCAGGCTCTGCCATCCTTCCTTTTCCTTCAAGACCACTGGCCAGTTCTCCGCTTTCCGGCTCTATTATATCTACTCCCCACTCCTTAAGGGTATTGAGGTTCCTCTGGGTGGAAGGATGCCTGTACATGTCAAGATCCATAGCAGGAGCAACCGCAACCTTGCATTTGGCAGAAAGATAAGAAGTGAGCAGCAGATTGTCTGCCACTCCTGAAACCATCTTTCCCAAAGTATTGGCCGAACATGGTGCTATAAGGTACAAATCAGCCCACATTCCCAAGGAAACATGCGAATTCCAATCTCCGTTTTCAGGGTTGTAGAAATCAACAAGGATGGGATTCTTTGAAAGTGTAGCCATTGTAAGTGGAGTGATGAACTGCTTTGCCATTTCTGTCATAACAACCTTCACTTCAGCCCCCTGCTTGACAAGAAGCCTTACCAGCATTGCAGACTTGTATGCCGCTATGCTTCCAGTTACACCCAAAAGGATATGTTTGCCCTTCAACATATTTACAAAAGTATTATGCCTCTATCTTGCGTGAGTAGATCTCACCGCTCTGGAACTCTTTTATTGCAACCAGAGTTGGCTTAGGCAATTTCTCGTAATGACGCGAAATCTCAATCTGCTCCCTGTTCTCAAAAGTCTCTTCCAAGGTGTCAGCAAAGTTTGAGAACTCCTCCAGTTTTGCACTAAGTTCCTGTTTAACCTCTGCAGCTATCTGATTTGCCCTTTTGGCAATGATCATTGTTGTCTCATAAATGTTGCCTGTAGGTTCTGCAAGCTCGGTCAAATTTCTTGTAACGGTATTTCCGTAAACCTTGTACTCTTTCTTCTCCATTTTATTAGTTTTCTTCTTTGTTTTCTGTTGTAGGTATTACTGTATAATGTTCCACTTTGGCAAAAAGTCCATCAAGTTCCTTCCTGTACTTTGATTCGGGATACTCACTGATGAAGTTGTAATAGTCATCAATGAAATCCAGAAACCTCTCCTTCTTCTTCTCTTCAATACTGTTGAAGGCATATTTGTATGATGACATTGCAGTATAATAAAGGACATCTTCCCTATACTGGTTCTCAGCATTCTCCTTCAGTACATTCTTGAGTGCATGTCGGGAAGCTTTGTAATCCTCCATTGTATAATACAGTTTGGCAGATTCAAAACTCTTCTTCTCCAGTCTCTGCATAAGTTCTGCCATCATCTCTTTACATACAGGATAATATTCGCTCTGGGGGTTCTCATACATGAACTCGCTGATTACCGCCATTGCTTTCCTTGTGGGAGTCTGGTCCAGTTCATATCTGTAAGTGTCCTCAAACAGGCACTTTATCCTCAAATACTGCGCCTCTGTATGGAAAGGACTTCGTGGATAAACCTCAATGAATTTTGCAAGGATTGTCTCAGCAGTTTCCATATCCCCGTATCTGAAATTGCTCAGTCCATGGTAGAAACTCACTGTATCCTCCTGTGGCAATCCCTGTACAAGAAGGTTCAGATGGTCAAAAATATCTGCAGCCTTCTTGTATTTCCCATTATTGAAATAATCGTGTGCAGCCTTGTACTTGAAATCAACATCATTGCTCTTCAACACCTTGTCGTACATGGTGGCGCAAGATACCTGCATCAGTGCAACAGCTGCCAAGAGTATAAAATTACTTTTACGCATCCTTTATCTTTTTAGTTCTCCTGCAAAAATTTCTCAGCATCCATAGCAGCCCTGCAACCACTGCCTGCAGCCGCTATTGCCTGACGGTAGGTAGGGTCCTGAACATCACCTGCAGCAAATACACCCGGAACATTTGTCTTCTGGCTCTTGCCTTCTGTTATGATGTAACCCTCTGCATTTGTATTGACAAACTCCTTGAATACCTCAGAATTAGGATGGTGGCCAATTGCAAGGAAAAAGCCGTGAATCTTTATCTCCCTCTCCTCACCGGTCCTGTTGTTCACAAGTGCAGCACCGGTCACACCAAACTCGTCACCAAGAATCTCTTTTGTATTCGTATTCCACAAAACCTCAATGTTAGGGGTATTGAGCACCCTCTCCTGCATTGCCTTTGATGCCCTCAGCACATCTCTGCGCACAATCATATAAACCTTGTTGCACAATCCTGCAAGATAGGTAGCCTCCTCACATGCTGTATCTCCACCACCAACTACTGCAACATCCTTCTTCCTGTAGAAGAATCCGTCACATGTTGCACATGCAGAAACACCCTGACCCCTGAATTTCTCTTCAGAAGGGAGTCCAAGATATTTGGCAGTTGCCCCTGTTGCTATAATTACAGTGTCAGCCTCTATGGCCTTGCTGCCATCAACTTCCAATGAGAATGGCCTTTTGGAAAAATCCACCTTGGTAACCATACCGTAACGTACCTCTGCACCAAACCTCTGAGCCTGTTTCTTGAGGTCCTCCATCATCTCTGTACCTGTAACTCCTTGTGGATAACCCGGAAAATTGTCAATCTCAGTGGTTGTTGTAAGTTGTCCTCCTGGCTGTATGCCCTCATACAATACCGGGTTCAGATTGGCTCTGGACGCATAAATAGCAGCCGTGTATCCTGCAGGGCCGCTACCTATAATCAAACATTTAATTCTTTCTATTTCCATAATATATAATATCTTGCAAAGTTAATACTTTTTTTTGAATAGATTATCTTTTATATAATATTCGGCTCTCAATTCCCATACCAATATGAACGATCCGAGCCATCTGGACAAAAGCATCACGTACCAGGTTGCACCAAGAGCCGTAAGCAGGAGCAAATCTTCAAGGTTACTGTGGGAGATTGCAATATGTGAATTCAAAAGGTCCACATCCCTGCCGCTGACCTTTCCTTCACTTACCTCCTCTATCATTACTGCCGCACCATATGCCAGGCCAAGGGTATTTGCAACAATCCACAGGAATGATGTCCTTGAAGGGAGTCCGAATATTGCAAGAGGATATTTCAGGAATTTTGACAGCCACCTTATAACGCCGTACTCGGCAAGAATTTTCTGCAATATTGCCAATGAATAAATGAGCACAGTCATCTTGCACACCACTCCTGCAGTAGAAACCAGCCACTCCCTGAACATGGGCACAAGTTCCATACTCTCTTCCTGTGCACCTCCTGCAACCATGGATATTCCGCCCGGGAGAATCTTATTCAAGAAAAATGCCAAAGTAAAGGCAGAAACGGTCCTTATCACCACTATCCTTACGGCTGATGTTCCGGTCTTTTTCTGTACTGCAGTCTCGGTTATCATGTTATGTGCACTCAGAACCATGGTTCCAAGTATGGTAAGCGCCCTCACATCAAAATCGAACGAAACTGCAACCGAAATGGCAGCATATACATTTACAAAATAGCCTGTCACAAAAGGGAGGGCAGCCTCACCCGGCAAACCTATAAAATTGAATACCGGAGAAAGGAACTCCGATACCCAGGGGAGTATTCCAAAATATTTAAGGAACATTATTGCAAAAGATACCCCTACCGTTATCTTCAGTATCCACACACATGTTTTTGTTGTACCTGGAAGAACTTCCCTTATACACCTAAGTATCTTATCCTTATGGCTTTCTCTCTTTATTATGGAATTACCTTTCATCTGCAAAGAGTCTATTTTGGCGCAAATTTACACCATAATTTGAATTGTGGAACACATTTTGATATATTTGCAGCCGTCAAAAGAATTTGAAAATAACTAATACAAAGAAAAAGAAACAAGAAATGAAAAAATTGACTGCACTACTATTATTGGCACTTGTGACAATACCGTTCTTCTCTTCATGCTCCAAGGATGACGATGCCCCAACAAAAAGTGTATTGGCAACTATAATTCCTTTCTGGAGCAACCCTTACGGATTTGCCATCCAACTCGACAATAATGAGACTATGTATCCAAGCAATATGAGGGTGAACTACCAGCCTAAGGAAGATGCAACCAGAGCAATTATCCAGTTCTCCGAGTTGGGCGAGACCGTAACCGGTTTTACTTATAATGTGGACATTTATGGGATTGCTGAACTTGAGACAAAGGAGATAAAGAAAGTGACCTCTCAGGATGCATCACTTCCAGCCGACGGCATTAAGGTTGTAGGAGCCTATATTGGCGGCGGATACCTCAACATTGAATTTGAGGTGAACATTGACCCTTACAACAAAGAGCAGGGACATGTAGTGGAACTTATTGACAACCAGACAAACGGCGAACCTTTGTACACTACCCATTATCCTCTTGAGCTCAGATTCAAACGTGCACACTCCATTATGGGTGAAAGGGGAACTACCGTATCCAATATAGCATGTTTCCGCATTGGCACATATGATTTGTCATCACTTGGATGCCAGGGATATGAAATCAAATTCACCGGGCTTGACAAAAATGGCAACAATGATCCGGAGTCACGTATGGAAAGTGTGAAGATTACTCCTGCAAATAACTGATTTTTACAGGAATACTTTTAAGTTATAAACAGAAACTGTCGGGAAGCGTATTCCCGACAGTTTTTGCTTTATATGTATCATCTTTTCGCATTATCTTCCCAATGGAAAGGTTCAAATGCAGCACTCTTGTCTATCCAACTCTCCTTTTTGTTTGCATATATTAACAAAGGGGCTCCCACAACCACTATGCATCCTATTGCAAGCACCGAGTACCACACAGTATTGCTTCCGGTAGCAATCTGGGCAGGAGGGATAAAACTGAGGACAAATGCAAGCAGTGATCCGCAGAATCCCAGGCCACTTACTGCCCACATAAGGCCATTACCTTTCTTTCCTATCCTGTAAGGCCGCTCATAATCTTTCATGTTGTATCTCAATTTTATTGCAGCCGCAAACATGATAAGGTACATTATCAGATATAGGACAACTGTCAACTGGCTAAGAATCTGATAGAAACTCTGTACAGAAGGCATTACTACAAACAATAGTCCCAACACTGTCACAATGCCGCCCTGTACCAGCAGGATATTCCTCTGTACCCCGTTGCCGTTTGCCTTCTGGAAGAATGGAGGGAGATAGCCTGCTTTTCCTACTGCAAAAATACCTTTTGAAGGTCCTGAAACCCAGGTAAGGACACTGGCCAATACACCAAATGCCAATGCTACCGCAATCAGAGGTGAAAGCCAACTTGCATGCAGATATGCAAAATACTTGTCAAAACCTATAAGCAGACTCTGGGTAAGGTTTATATCCTTCTGTGGAATAATTACGCCAAGGGCAAATGTACCCAAAACAAATATTATTACGGTTATGAAAGCACCTGTAAAGATTGCCTTGGGATAATTCTTGGCCGGATTCTCCATATCTGTAACATGTATGCCGCTCATCTCCATACCAGCATAGAAAAGGAATATTCCCGATGCCAGTACCAGATTGTCCATATTTGTCATGTCCGGGAAGAAATTGCCATGAAAATCCATCTGGGAAACCCCACCTGTTGCCAGATACACTATTCCAAGCACTACAAGCAGCCCTGCAGGTATAATTGTTCCTACCAGACCACCTATCTTGGCTACCTTGGCCACCCATCCCATTCCTTTAAGGGATATGAAGGTTGCAGTCCAATAAATGAGGAGCACCACAACCAGTGAATATAACTTATTGGATGCCAATGTCATGTCATATGCTTGGTTCATACCTATGAATGCAATTGCAACAGCCCCGAAAGTAAGTACTGTAGGATACCATATTGTACTCTCAATCCACTGCAGCCATATGGCCAGGAAGCCCCATTTCTTCCCGAAAGCTTCCCCTACCCAACGGAACACGCCACCCTGCTTGTCCTTGAACATTGCAGCAAGTTCCGCAGCCACCAATGAAGTTGGAATCAGAAATACAATTGCCGCAAACAGATAATAAAATGCAGAACTCAATCCATATTCTGCCTCTGCCGGCAAGCCCCTAAGGCTCACCACAGCTGTAACATTCATTATTGCCAGGGTAAATACACCCAATTTGGCAATCTGTTTATTATTGCTAGCCATAGCACTCCTCCTCTATCATTTAGTGTGTAAATACTTTACCTTTCTGCTGTTCCTGCTTTTCATAGGCAATCCTTGATGGTGTAGGATATTCAAGTTTCTCCAGTTCTTCAACAGATGAGCGCATATCTGCCAGCATCATGTCTGCCATATCCCTTGTGAATCCCTGCTTGATGACAACCCTCATCACAACAATATCCTCAAGCGATGCAGGAAGAGTATATGCAGGCACCATCCAACCATATTGTTTCAATTTGTCCTGCAGGTCATACAATGTCCATTTTGCATTTTTATCATATTCCTCTTTCAGATGCCAGATGAACAATGGATTCACAACCTCTTCTGCATAATTGCGGAATTGTGGGAATTTTGCAATTTCTCCCCAGATATATTTCGCAATCTCCATACAATTCTGCTGGATTGCCCTATACCCTTCAAATCCCAGCCTTATATAATTATAGTATTGCCCCAGAATTTGGGCTCCCGGACGTGAGAAATTCAGCCCCACCTGGGAAATCTCGGCACCAAGGTAGTTCACAGAAAAGTTCATCTCCTGAGGGAGGTATTCCTTATCTTTCCATATAACCCAACCCAAACCTGGATATACCAATCCATATTTGTGTCCCGACGTACTTATTGAAAGAACCCATTTGAGACGGAAATCCCATTTCTTGTCGGGATTGAGGAATGGAAGGATAAATCCTCCGGAGGCGGCATCCACATGAATAGGGATATTGTAGCCTGTTTTTGCATTGTACTCATCCAATGCTGCATCCAGCGCCTCAACATCATCATTGAGGCCTGTCCAGGTAACACCCTGTATAGGGACAATACATATTGTATTTTCATCGCAATATTGCAGGGCAAGAGCAGGGTCGAGGGTAATGTGTTCTCTTGAAATTGGCACCTGCCTCATCTCCACCTGCCACAATTGGGAGAATTTCTCCCATACCACCTGCATACCGGAACTTATTACAAAATTTGGCTTGTCATACGGTTTGCCCTGCTCCATCCTCCTCTTTTTCCACCTCAACCATGCAGCTATGCCACCCAGCATGCAGGCTTCACTGGAGCCTATACCCACTGCGCCTGTCTTCCATTTGCGCTGTTCAGGAGTATTCCACAGATTGGCCAGAATGTTTATACATTTGCCGTTGATTACTGCAACGCGGGGATACTCTGTTTCATCTATATAATTGATGTTTATTGCCTCATTCATAAGCCTGGTTGCATAATCATCCATATAGGTGGTTACAAAAGTTGCAAGGTTCAACATGGGGTTTGTCTGGGGGTATGTCTCCTCCTTTACTATCTGATACGCCACCTCAGGATCTGTTGGAAACTGTGGAATTTCATCTGCTGGTGAAGGATCCAGAACTCTGTCGGATGCGAATACCGGAGTATTCAAATTCTTCTCTCTTTTCATAAAATACTCATTGTTAATTATTTTTACCATTAGCAATAGTTTTAACAACGCTCAGGGATTTTAGTTGAAATAATTTTTCAATATAATCTTATGATTTTAAAATAAAATTTTTTAGAAAATGTTTGCAGATAATAATTTTTATAATTAAATTTGCATCAGATAAACAAAGAAAGATAAACTATGTTGTTGATAAGGGAATTAATAAAGAGCAAAGGACTTAAAGCTACACCTCAAAGAATTGCAATATATGAATCCATGAGGAAATTGGGCCATGCATGTGCAGATATGGTTTCTGATGATTTGAAGGATCATTTTCCATCTCTCACTGTTGCCACAATATATAATGTTCTTGAGTCTTTTGTAGAAGCAGAGCTGCTTGTGAAACGTTTCAGCCTTAACCACAAAATGTATTTTGATGTAAACATCCATGAGCACGCACATTGCTATGACACTGTCAATAACTGCTTTATTGATGTGGATGATCCCCAACTGCAAAAGATGGTTTCAGATTACATAGCTTCAAAAAAGATTGAAAACTTTGATGTGGAGACAATAGACATCCACCTGGTAGGAAAACAGAAATAACATTAACAGAATAAATACAAACAATTTAATTTTAAAATCATGTCATCAATTAAAGGTACACAAACAGAGAAAAACCTGCTGACTGCATTTGCAGGTGAATCACAGGCCAGAACCAGATATACTTTCTTCGCAAGCGTAGCAAAGAAAGAGGGTTACGAGCAGATTTCTGCCGTATTTACAGAGACTGCAGAGCAGGAGAAAGAGCACGCAAAGAGATTCTTCAAGTTCCTTGAGGGAGGTGATCTTGAGATTACCGCAACTTACCCTGCAGGAAAAATTGGCACAACTGCAGAGAACCTTCTTGCTGCAGCAATGGGTGAGAACGAGGAGTGGAGCGAGGCTTATCCTCACATGGCAGAGGTTGCCCTTGCTGAGGGTTTCCCACAGGTAGCAGTAGCATTCAAGGAGATTGCAAAGGTTGAGGCTATGCACGAGCAGAGATACCGTACACTTCTTGCAAGAGTCGAGGCAGGTAAAGTGTTTGAGAGAGAGGAGTCCATTGAGTGGCAGTGCAGAAACTGCGGTTATGTTTACACCGGCAAGGCAGCCCCTAAGACTTGTCCTGCATGTCTTCACCCACAGGCATACTTTGAGCCTAAAAAATGGAACTATTAATAAATAGTATTACGTATGTAAGTGAAAGAGGTGGCTCAGATGGCCACCTCTTTATGCATTATTTCACCAAATGTCTCTAGTTGTACAGGAACCTCTTGATACTCATCTTTGGGGTCTTCTCAAATGGTGAATTCACCCTTTCTACGTCCGAGAGTTTGCTGTAGGCCGGCATCTGCCTGTTCACTTCTGTCATAATGCTCTTGCGGCACATCTCCACATCGGCCCCTTCCTGATCCATTTTCTCGACATCCATATACACCAGAGCTACGAGACTTGCACCCCTTCCAAGTACAATTGACTCTACTACATATGGCTGCATATTTATTATTGCCTCTATCTCTTCAGGATAGATATTCTGCCCATTAGGGGACAGTATCATATTCTTGCTCCTTCCCTTTATGAATACATTGCCTTTTTTGTCAAGAAGCCCAAGGTCACCTGTACGCATCCATCCGTCGGGAGTGAAGGCAGCATCTGTTGCCTCTTCATTCTTGAAATATCCGCTCATGATGTTGGTTCCCCGTGCCTGGATCTCACCAACTACTTTTAGAGGATTCTCAGAATCTATCCTTATCTCTACTGTATCAATTGGCTTGCCGCATGACTTTGGTGCAAAGTTCCACCAGTCCTCATATGCCATAAGAGGGGCAGCCTCGGTCATTCCATAACCCACGGTATATGGAAGTTTCACTTTCCTGAATACCTTTTCAATGTCGGGATTCAACGCTGCTCCACCCATAACTATCTCCCTTATGTTTCCGCCGAACGCAGTAAGCAGCGTCTGACGTATCTTGTTGAAGATTATCCTGTTTACACCAGGAATATGGGTAAGAACCTTCATAAGGGGCCTGTCGAGTACCGGTTGGAGCTTGTTCTTGTAGATCTTTTCCATTACAAGGGGAACTGTAATGAGCAGATACGGTTTTACCTCTGCCAAAGCACCCATCAGCATTGCAGGGGTAGGCATCTTGCCAAGGTAATAGATTGATGAGCCTCCGCACAAAGGGTATATGAGCTCAAACATCATTCCATACATATGGGCCATAGGGAGCATTGAAACAATCTTGTCCTCCGGAGTTGACGGTATCCTGTTCTGTCCGAATTCAACGTTTGCACTTATACATTCATACCTCAACATAACTCCTTTAGGGATACTCACTGTTCCCGATGTATAGTTGATTATTGCAAGATCCTTGCTGTTGTCTGTAGGGTATGAAACATTCTCCGCTTTGAACCCGTTGGGATATTCATCGGCAAATTTTTCTTCAAGTGTTTCATAAGCTTCCTTTATCTGGGGAGTTGAAGCATAAAGAAGTGTAAAATCTGTTGTTGAGACAACAGCCTTGAGCAAAGGCATCTTCTCAACAGACAACTTCGGCCACATTTCATTGTCGGTAAAGAGAATCGTACTCTCGGAGTGGGCTACAAGAGAGTTTACATTGTCGGGATGAAAATCCGCAAGAATTGGCACCATCACTGCCTCATAGGTATTTCCCGCAAGGAATGACATGCCCCAACGGGCTGTATTTTTGGCACAAAGGGCTATCTTCTCCCCTTTTGCCACACCGGCAGCCCTAAAGAAAAGATGCAGTTTTGCACTCTGGCAGGCAACATCTCCAAAAGTAAAGGTCTCACCCTTGTAATTGCCAAGGGCAGGCCTGTCCCAATATTTTTTTATCGATTCCTCAAGTCTCTGCAAATAATGTTTCATGTTCAAGTTTTTAGGAGCGGCAAATGTAGAGTATTTTTCTTATTATTCGTATATTTGTGTCCATTTTTTTTAGTATGAGAAATTTAAGGGGCCTTATAATGGCCATTTTATCATCTGCCACATTCGGACTTATACCGCTGTTTTCCATTCCTCTTATGGAAAATGCTGACAAGAGTCTGGAGATAGATCTGGATAGCGTATGCTTTTACAGGTTCCTCTTCTCAGCATTGCTTATGGGTGTGATTACATTCACTGCATTTGCAAGAAAAAGCAGCGGCCCGGCAAATGTAAAAAAAATTGCAAAAGAGGCTTTTGGAGTAACTGCAAAACAGTTTATACTTCTTCTGATTATCTCCATATTCTATGCATCAACCAGCATTTTCCTTACCGCCTCATACACCGTAGGAGAGATTCCAAGCGGAATTGCCACCACAATGCATTTCCTGTACCCGGTATTTGTTACAGCAGTAATGATCCTGTTCTTTGGAGAAAAACTGACAATTATAAAAGCCCTGTCCATTGCACTGGCATTTGGCGGGGTATATTTTCTCAGCGGAGCCTCTTTTGGCGAGAATTTCACACTAAACCCTATGGGGCTGCTGTTTGTACTCATTACCATATTTACATACGGCTCGTACATAATTGGGGTCAACAATATAAAGGCAATTGCATGCATGAACGGAATGAAACTTACATTCTATGTCCTTGCCTTTTCATGTATGCTGTTCTGCGGCAACATCCTCGTAAAGGGTGGCGAGTTTGCTCCACTTGCAACATTCCACCAATGGTGGAACATCCTGGCGCTGGCATTCATCCCTACACTTATATCTGACCTCACACTGGTTTATGCAATCCAGATTATAGGCTCTACAACAACTGCCATTCTGGGATGTATGGAACCGCTCACAGCGGTCCTTGTTGGAATAACGGTATTTGGAGAGAGGCTCAACGCCAACCAGGCAACAGGAATGCTGCTGGTATTTGTGGCTGTATATCTTGTAATAATAGCCCAAAAGAAAAAATAACACACAGCGGGTGTTTACAATCAGTCTTATACATCCATATATTTGCACAAGTTCTGTATTCAGGTGTAAGATATGAGAGGTATTAAGGTTGGCAACATACTCATGTTCCGAAAATTTGCAGTATGCATTGTATGCGAAGTGATAAGAGAAGGCAGACATGTCCTGATTATTGGGAGAGACTCCAACAACACAATACATGAAGGGACTCCCGACAAATGGGAGAGCATACTCCATAAAAAGATGGAACTCAAACTATTTGAAGACAGCATACTCAACAATATCATTTCATCCCGACAGTTTGGCCAATAATGCACCATTTCTCCCCAAAATTCACTATCTTTGTATGTTATGGGTAGAGAAACTAAAGCATATTATATCCTTGCCACGGCATTCCTGCTGCTCTTCTTGGGAAACCTCGTTTATGGCGCCGTAAATATCCCTTTCGGGGATGTACTGGCAATATTGACAGGCCATGAAGCGGAAAAGGCTTCATGGAAAATGATAATCCTGGGCTCCAGGCTCCCCCAATGCATAACTGCACTTCTTGCAGGTGCCGGTCTGGCCATTAGCGGACTAATGCTGCAGACCCTCTTCCGCAACCCCCTTGCAGGACCTTCAATCCTTGGTATAAGCGATGGAGCAAACCTTGGCGTTGCCTGTGTGATGCTATACTCAGGCGGTCTTCTTGGCGCCTTGAGCGGAGGGGCATATTTCTCCATGATTATTGCAGCGCTGGCCGGTTCTCTGGCAGTACTTGCCCTGATCATCTATTTCTCAAGAAAAATAAAGAGCAATGTAATGCTCCTTATAATTGGCATAATGATAGGCTATCTGGCCTCATCTGCAATATCCATCCTAAACTACCATGCTGCTGCAGACAAGGTTCACCAGTATGTGATGTGGGGAATGGGCGACTTTACAGGTGTTTCTGTTGAGAAACTGCCGTACTTTGCATTCTTTACCGTTTTGGGCCTCATATATTCAATTCTGCTCATAAAGCCCCTGAACGCACTGCTGCTCGGAGAGATGTATGCGGCCAACCTTGGAGTAAAGGTAAAGAGTGCCAGATTCTCAATACTGTTGTGTACAGGTATCCTTACAGCAACCATTACGGCATTCTGCGGTCCTGTTTCGTTTATAGGACTGGCTGTACCGCACGTGGCAAGGATGCTCTTGGGAACCTCAAACCACAAACATCTTGTTCCGGTTACCATATTGAGCGGATCATGCATTGCAATGCTGTGCAATATGCTTACAGTTGTACCAGGCAACAACAGTCTCCTGCCGCTCAATGCCGTAACGCCAATGATTGGAGCGCCAATAATCATATATGTAATCATCAACAGGAAGAACCTGCAATATTTCAATTAAGGAAGATGGGGACAAAAGGGAAAGAAATAGCAGTACAGGCAAAAGGGCTCTCAATTGGATACAATGATTCCAAAGGGCGCAAAGTTGTGCAAAGCGATGTAAACCTCACACTCTACAGCGGTGAGGTGACATGCCTGTTGGGATTGAACGGAGCAGGAAAATCTACCCTTATACGTACATTATGCGGGTTCCAGCCCCCATTGGAAGGGGATGTACTGCTCAGGGGCAAGCCCCTGGCGGAGTATTCGTCGGGAGAATTTGCAAGAGAAGTTGGGGTTGTACTTACTGAAAAGACAAATGCAGGCGGCATTACAGTATATGAACTTGTAGGGCTTGGCAGGCACCCATATACAGGCTTCTTCGGCACCCTTAAGGAAAATGACCGCAAGATAATTGAAGCATCAATGGAAGCGGTGGGAATCTCCCACAAACAGCACAATTATGTTTCGGAACTCTCAGACGGAGAGAGGCAAAAGGCCATGATTGCAAAAGTGCTGGCCCAGGAGTGCCCTATAATTGTACTGGACGAGCCAACCGCATTCCTCGATGTAACAGCCAGGATAGACACAATGGTACTGCTGCGCAAACTTGCAAAGGAGCAGGGAAAGGCAATAGTACTCTCCACACACGACATAGACTCCGCAATTGGAATGGCAGACAACCTTTGGCTCCTGTCCAAAGGGAAACATGTAAGGTTCGGGGCACCGGAAGACCTCATAATGAATGGCACCATAGGGGAATTCTTCAGCAAGGAAAACATCATATTTGACCAATCAACAGGAAAATTGAGTTCCATCCTTCCACAGGTACTTCCTGTTGGGGTGAGCGGTGATTTCCAGACCTCCTACTGGGTAGGGAATGCCCTTATAAGGAACGGATTTACCCCATCTGCAATACAGGAGAACGGATTTAACGTAATCTGCCATTCACCGGCAGACCTCATATTGCAGTATCCCGACAAATCAACAAAAAAAGCCACTTCCGTGGCCCAATTGTGTGAAATAATCACTAAGGATTATCCCGCATAGCCTCATAACACACGAAATTGTAATCCGGCAGAAGTTCCGGATGGAAAATCTTTACGTAATCTGCAAGGATATAATCAGGGTGTATTGCAATATACTCGTAATATGGTGTAGTTACAGTATTACAAATGAATATGTTCCTGTTCCTGAACGGAGCAAAGTCCGCATACGGTTCATACTCCACCTTAAGGTCTGAATATGACATGGGGCGTGGCGAGGCATACTTGAAAATCCATATATCCGAGTCTTCTCCCCTCTCATATACTGTTTCAAAAGCAATAGGGACACTACCGGACTCTGTATTGTCAGAGAAGATATACTCCGCACCGGCATCCCTGTACATCTGGGCAATATAGCTTGCTCCCCCCACAATGAACCATGAAGAGCCGTATTTCCGCTCACTCATAACTCTGGGCCTGTACTTTACATCTGCAGCAAGTTCCTTGAGCCGGTTATAATTGTTCATGGTTGCTATAAACAATGAATCTGCATGTTCCCTTTTTCCCGACAGCATTCCAAATACCTTCATCCACTCAACCCTTCCCAGCGGATGGGTCTCCATATAGTCTGCCGATTCAAATATTGGAATGCCCAATTTTTCAGCCTGTCCGTAACCGCCATGCTCAAAAGGTGATGCAACTATTATCTGCCCGTCAATCTCCATTATCTTCTCCACATTGGGTGATGCAGCCTTTCCACAATCATGTATCCTCCCCTCTCCCATCATCCGCATTGCCTTTTCTGAGGTAAGGTACTCCGGTTCACAGATACCCACAACCCCATCCAGGGCCCCAAGTTCCTCCCATATTGATGCATGGATAGTGGTGTACATTATCACATTCTGCACAGGGGTACGGATTAGAGTCCCTTCCGGAAGATTATCGGGAAGATCCTTTTCCCTCTCCACAAGGATATATGTCTGCAGGACTTTTGCGGTATCCCAAGGATCAACTACTGAAATTGTACTGAAATCTTTATAGCGGGTTATCTCAAACCCCTCGGCATAGAGATTTTCCTCCACCTCCCCTTTAAGGGCTGTAATATTCCCCTTGCCCGTTGAGCAGCAGGCAAGGAAGAATACACATACATACAAAAATATTGGCAGAATTCTTTTCACAATAATCTATTTTCTTATAAAACAAACCTTATACGGATTTATTGCACCTGTATCAAACTTTGCAAGCATCTTTCCAGCAGGGGACAATATGTACATGTCTCCATTGCTCACATAGTCCGATGCACCTATGTAAATGTTTCCGCTTTGCGGATCGGCTACTATGCAATATCCGTCCGGAATCTCATCTGACGAGACCAGTTCTCCCTCCAACTTGTCATTTATCAGGTCATATATATAGTACCTGATGCTCTGGTTCCAGTTCTCATCATACACAGAACTCAGGATATAAGCCTTGCCGCCTGCTCCTATTGTCATATTGGTTGGAACCACTCCGTCAATTGCATCCACCTGGTCGGTATATGGGTTGATCTTGTGCAGTGAAGCCGGATTTGCGCCATAATCTCCCCAGCACACCAGATACATTGCATCATCTGCCGCAATATGGAATGTCTGCGGATTGTATGCCACTTCCAGTTCCTTCTTTATGGCAAGTGAATTGGGGTCCAGAATCTGCACCTTGTTTTCAAAATGAGGGTAGTTGTTGCCGTCGGTAATTGCCACATACAACTTGTTTGCAGCATATGCAATACCCTCAGGATATGGCCCCACCTGAGCCTTGGCAACTGCAAAGGTTGTTGTATCTATGGCACCCACATACCCTTCCATATAAGTTACATACACTTTTCCGTTCACAGCAGTCATCTGCCTTGGAGAAAGGTTTGCCTGCTCCCCTTTTATAGCAACCTCCTTAATGATCTTCCCCTTGAGGTCGGTTACAAATACGACTGCCGAGCCTGTAACAGCAATATACATTTTGGAACCGTATACCAGCATATCATTGGCTGAATCCCCCAAGCGCTTGCCATTGGCCGACATAAAGACATTGGGTGCAGCCTCTCCTGTAAGCAGGTTATAATAGGTAAGTTCCGAGTTGTTTGAATCCATCATTCCGCTGTTGAGTATAAAGACGCCTGTTGTCGCAGGTTCAACATAATACGGAGGAAGATCCTCATCATCAAAGCATGAAACCATACTTGGCAATACAGCCAATGCAAAAAACAATTTGGACAAAAACTTTTTCATAACTTCATCATTAAAATCAAACAATTGCGGTTATGGTGTATACCCCCATCCCCAATGACATTGATCAATATTCAAATTTAAGCGTTACCCTCAATGACCTTCCCGGCATAGGGTAATATTGTATTACATCATATTGTTTATCTGTAAGGTTCTGGCACTCCACCTGGAGATTCCACCTGCACTTTCCTGCCTCAAACCCCTTCTCCAGAGAGACTGAGTGCTCAACATACCCTATCATCCTGTTCCACGCAATATTCTGCGGCAAAGAATACCTGTTCCCAACCACACTCATGACATATCCTAGATTCACCCATCTGTTGAGGATGGAAACAGAGAGATTCCCCGAATGTCTGGGAGTATATGGAATCTGGTCCTTATAGTTCTTTGAAGACGGGTCTGTAACATCCACTGCGTACTGGTAAGAATAATTACCCTGCATCCTCACCCTGAAATCCGCACTCAGCGGCAATGAAATTCCCAGATTCACATCCAGTCCCTTGATTTCAACCTCTCCCATATTGAGCATCCTCCACACAAACAGGGTTGGCAGGGCTACAATCTTCTCCTCCACCTTGTTGTAAAAGGCATCTACCTGCAATGAGATATCATCCAGCAGATTCCCCAGCATTCCTCTCCAGGTGAAGCCAAGGTTTACCTGCCTGGCTATCTCAGGGTTGAGGGAACTGTTCCCCACCCTGTCGTAATAGAGGTCATTGAAGGTAGGGGTTCGGAAAATGTCCTGATATGATCCCCTTATCCTCAGATTATGCTCCTCGAACAACTTATAGGAAACACTCACAGACGGCGAAAGCCTGAACCTGTCGGGGGCTGCTGCTCCTCTCTCCAGATTTTCTGTAATGAAAGTGGAAAGGAGGCTTGCGGTTGCACTCAACCTGCCGTTGTCATACCTTGCCGCCAGGGCGGTAAGGGAGGTATATCTTTCGGGATAACAGAAATTCTCAAATGAAGCATCCAGAGTGTTCCTGAAAAAGTCCTGGGAGAGGACAACATTTACGTTTTCTGCTGCGGCATACTTTGCAGAGACAGAACCATACAATTCCCTCTGGGTATAATAGTCTGTACGGGCACCCCCCTGATACGATTCATTCTCATCCCTGTACTTGTTCCATGCATAATTGTATTTCAACTGCCCCTTCAATGCCCATCTTCCCGACAATTTATTGCTGTAGTGCGCCTGAACAAAACCGGCTTCATCCCACAGCCTCTCCCTGGCATCCGGGTTATAATAGATTACCGAACCTGGAAGCCCCCTTTGCGAACTCATCCAGTTGGCCTTGAATGTAAGTTCTCCCCCTCTGCCCAGATTCCCATACACATTGGCCTCTGCCCTAATTGTATTCACATCTGAATTCAGCCTCTTCTCCCGGGTAGAGGAAGTGCCGTTTTTAAGGGTATATGGATAATTGCCCTCAGAGGTGAGCCAGTCTCCGTTTACTGCAAACGACCATTTGTCACTCAACTTCTGCTGCCAGTATGCTGATGGGTTATATGTACCAAAGGAACCAACTCCTATGGCTGCTCCAAGATTGGTGTTGGAACTGTTGAATTCCGGTTTGGCAGTTCTGATGCTCAACACTCCCGCCGAGGCAAACATCCTGGCTGTCTGGAATATATCCTCCACCTGCCCTATTGAGAGGGAAATCATCTCCACATTTGAGAGGTTGAAACGCCCTATATCCACCTGGCCGCTCTGGGCATTGGAAACGGTTACCCCATCATAACTTATGGCGGTGTGCTGTGTACCCAGACTCCTCACAGAGACAGTCTTCACACCACCTATTCCACCATAATCCTTTATCTGCACCCCCGAGAATGTCTTTACTGCCTCATGCAGTTCCTTCATTCCCAACACTGCAAAATCCTTCTTCTGCATCACCTGCAACGGGGTACTCTGAAGATTGGGAGAAGGTTTTGTCTTGGCTGTTACCACTGCCACATCCAGCGTATCGGCCAACTCCTGCTGGTGCACAGAAACAACATTCTGCCCCTGCACATTCCCTACAGGAAATATGCACAGCCACAATACAAACAAGAGGCACTCTGCGCAATGGCGCACACCGGACAAATCTTTAAAAGGCATTCTATTACGGTTCTACGAAAATCTTTACCCGAGATTCTCAAGTTAAAAGAATTGCGGCAGGTCTTCTGACTTATTCCTCCAAAGGTGCCTTCCCATCATCATTGACAGTGGCCAAGATAACCCTTGGAACTTCTGGAAATTACAGCTACGGGTACAGTTCCTGATTCTCACAGGATTCCCTATTATTAACCGCCTCCGGTTGGAAACGGTTACACCTCAATCCAAACACAAAGGTATTACATTTCCATTTATCCGCAAATTTTTTCTCTGAAATATGCAAAAGTCCAATTAAATCATCCATCTGCAGAATTTCCCACTGCAGGAGAATAAAGGTCAGGTTCCGCCTTCCATTGCAAATTCTGCAAATCCATCATTTTTTCTGCACATTCTCTGCGGGAACAAAGTACCTTCGTTCATGCCCGTCAGAGGCTGCTCGGCTGAAAAAATCATCTTGACGGCTAACTCCTCATTTTTAGCCATTCTCCGGATGTCTAACATTCGTCAGACACACGCCGTCACGAGACGATGAGTTTTTCATCCTCCCTTACCGCCTCTTCCGGGAAATCACTCAGGTACTTGTTCCCTCCCCGAATGTGTAGACCAATAGCAAATTTCCTTTAAATGATGGTATTCTCTGTCGGGAAGAGGAGGATGAGTTTCTGCAATTCACCGTGGGCAGGGGGATACCGTAGAGATATCTCTATGAGGGGGTGCTGCCCACGGCAGAACAAATTTGTTGCACCGTGGGCGATTCCCCCCTCCACAGGTGCTTATAGCAAGGGTTGGTGCCCACGGTAAAATGCAGGAAGTGGGAGAATTGGGGCGAGACAGAATGGGAACGGAATGGGTAGAGACAAGGAAGAGGCCAACGTGGACATAGTAGTGACAAAACGGTACAGGAGACACCCGCAAGCCAAAAACAAAAAAGCCCTGCATCTCTGCAAGGCTTTTTTGCTGATATGTTTTGGTATTACAGTCCAAATGAAGGTTTTACTATTCCAAACAGGATGTATGCAAGTACAAATGTTACAATGATATTGAACGATTGTGCTATAAGGAATGCATACAGGGTGTTCCTGTTCTCTTTTGAGACAATGTCCTTCAGGCGTGTGTCCAAACCTATGCAAACGAATGCAAGGGAGAAGAACAGTTGTGAGAATGTCTTGGCCAAAGAGGTTTCAACAAGTTTTGATTTGGCAAAGTCTGGGAAGATTTCACCGCTCTGGCAAAGGCTGAATACCAAGGATGCAGCAACAAAGCCAATGATGAATTTAGGGAATTTCTCCCAAACAATTCCCAATGAAGGTTTCTGTGATTTGCCGTCTTCCCCTTTGGTAGAAAGGTAAAGTGCAATGAAGAATGCAACAAAACCGATAAGTACATTCTGGGTAGCCTTTACAATTACACCTGTCTTGTTGGCAAGGTCTCCCATTTGTGCAAATGCCATCTCTGATGAGGCTGCCACACCGCTGGTAGTGTCAACTGTACCTCCAATCCAGGCACCTGCAATCTCCTGCTGGATTACAGGATCTGAGGTGAGAAGCGGAACTATCTGCTCTGCCAGCCAAGGCATGAGGTAGATCATTGGAACAACAATGATAAGCACAACAGATACGATGTAAGAGAGTTTCTTGTCGTCTGTACCCGCCACACGTGCAGCGGTAATACATGCAGAAACACCACAGATTGAAAGGCCGCTTGACATTGTCATTGCTGCAGAACGGTCAACTTTAAGTTTACGGGCTACAAAGTATGCAAAGAACCATACAATGGTAACTACAAGTATTGCCTGCAGAAGACCCATTGAACCGGATTTCATCACATCCCTGAAAAGGATTGTTGCACCAAGGCATACAACTCCAATCTTAATGAAGTACTCTCCCTGTATTGCCGGTTTGAGCCATTCCGGAATATGGAAGCAGTTCCTTATTATGAGACCAAATATAACAGAGAAGAATACTGCCTCAAATCCGTAATATTTGATTACAGGAATTTTTGCAATCCACAATGCGAGTGCTGCAATTACAAAAATAAATATAAAACCGCCAAGGAGCCTTTTTACAGGCCTTTTAAGAAGCATGTTTCCTGCAAAAAGGGCCACAAGGGCAAGAACAAACAGGAATCCCAAATTACCCCAAGCTTCCCAACTCCTCAAATCGGAAGGGATGGAGATGCTTGGCAAAAAATATGCAAAACCTGCTATAAGGAGAAGAGGTATAGAGATGATTACAACTACCCAATCCTCAACCAGGAACTGCTGCCAGAACTTTTTCATATTATAGTCTTTTAAATTATTTTAAGCCACAAAGTTAAAATTTATTTGCCAACTTTTATAATCAGTCGTTTTTCTTGTTTATCCAGTCGTTGATTGCAAACGGAGCCCGGTTCTTTATTATGAGGGCCGTAATGTCATTTATAATGTCATGACCGTGGTTACTGTTGGTAAAGTATGTGAGATAACCGTTTGCAGAAGGGATTACTATGAAAAGTGCCTTGAATGAGCCGTTGTCGCCCCAATGCCACAGCACTTTACCGAATTCAGCATTATCCTCTGTTCCAATACCCATTGCCCATGCTATTGAATCATCCGATTTGCGGTGGTTGCCGGCATATCTTACAGCCTTCTCTGAACAAGGGGTAAAGAACACCCCTTTAGCCTCAGGGCTCAAGCCTGTGCCGTCCAGCAGTGCCTGAAGGAATTTTGCATAATCAGCAGCACATGTCCTTAAGGTATAACCCACATTGGCACGCGGATGCCTTCCCTTGCCCCTGTTCTCGCCATCCTTGTTGTAACCGTCAACTGTAAGGGTATCATACATAGGCTGCCATTCGTATGAAGTGTATTCCATTCCAAGTGGAGCGAATACCTCTTCTTTTGCTATTTCATCTATCTTCTTGCCCCTTATCTTCTCAACAGCTCTCTGAAGGTATGCAAACCCCTCACCTGAATATCCGTAGCAGGAATCTACCGGAAATTTGAAAGTAATTGGAGATGTAGGCCACTCCCGGGTTGAAGGGCCTTTGCTCCAGTTAGGGAGACCTGTCCTGTGGTTGAGCACAAGGCGTGCTGTAAGTTTTGCAGCAGACTCCTTGTCTACAAAACGGTCTATGTCTGTATAGTTGCAGATAGGGGCATCAAGATCTATCTCCCCCCTGTCATACATCTTCATAACAATGTAGGCAAACACAACCTTGCTCAATGATGCAGCCTGGAAAACTGCAGGTTTTGGGGTGGCTGTGCCGGCAGCAATTTTTACTGAATCATAAAAATTTGGATTTTCAATCTGGTAAGAGAGCCTCTCCCCATTGAAATTGCTCTCCAACTGTATTAGCGGAATCTCCGCATTTACAATTATATTTTTGATCTCTTCCTTATAAGGATCTGATTTAGGCGCACAACTCACACAAATGCACGCAATTACACACAAAGCACAAAAAAGTGCCCTCTGAATGGGATTTGTATTCATAGGTTTTGAAATTTAGTTTTGCGCAATTTAGGTATTTTTAGCCAAAATAATTAACTTTAACGGATAAAATAACCTGTTACAACTATGAAAAAGTTTGCCCTGCTACATCTGCTTATGCTATGCACTGCATTGCTCGCAGCCCAAAATCCGGACTATTTGAACTGTTTTGCGGTACTCGCCGGAAAAGATGCCACCAAAGACGGCTCGGTGCTTCTGGCCCACAATGAGGATGATTCCGGGGAGCAGATGCTCAACATATACAATGTCCCGAGAAATGCCATAAACTCAAACAACAAATACATCTGGGTGGAGTTCCCGGGCATGGAAGTGGCAGATGCTTTCCTCAATGAATATGGTGTTGCCGTGGCATCTGACGGATGCAACTCCAGGGAAGAGAGAAAAGACTTTACAGATGGCGGTGTGCTGTACCAGGTGCGCACCCTGGTGGCACAGCAGGCCCGTTCGGCACGCCATGCGGTAAAACTTATCGGGAAACTGGTAGAGGAAAAAGGATATATTGGGAGCGGAAGGACATACGCGGTGGCAGACTGCAATGAAGGATGGGTTGTTGCAGTTGTCCGCGGCCGCCACTGGATGGCACAGCGTATTCCCGACAACCTTGTGATGACCATTCCAAACTACTATTGCATTGGGGAGATTGACCTTTCAGACACCCTCAATTTCCTGGGTTCTCCCGACATCATATCATATGCAATTGAACGTGGCTGGTACAACCCGCAGACAGACGGGAAATTCCTCTTCAAGAAGGCATACTCCCACCCCAACTACTACAACTACGACCGTAACTATATAAGGCACATCTCTGCACTGAATTACCTTACAGGGGAGACTTATGGCACGGATCCCGACAAATATCCGTTTGCAGCAAAGCCCAACAGGAAACTTGGCATTGAAGATATGATTCAGATCCTTACCAGCCACGGAGAGAATGTGGAGCAGAAAATTGACCACAAGAACAATCCGAAACATCCGGTATGCATCTGTACAGATGTTACAATAACCTCAACCATATTCCAACTCAGGAACTGGCTCCCTGTGGAAGTAGGAGCAGTAATGTGGGCCACAGCCGCCTCCCCTTGCGCCAATGTATATGTGCCTTGGTACAGCGGAATGACACAATCTCCTGAGGGGTTCACCCGTTTCTCTGATCCGGCAGAGGCATTTGAAAAGCATATGAGCGACTCCAAGGAGAAACGCAGGAACTACCCTAATGCCGTTGCCTGGAAATTTGTTGACCACTGGCACTGGGTACTTGAAGATTATGATGGCCGCATTGGGGGAGTACAACAGAAAAATGCCCCATTCCAGCAGAAACTCTTTAAGGAACAGGGCAAATTTGAAAAATCACTCAAAAAATACTGGAATTCCAAAACCCTTGAGGTTCTGAAACCGGCCCAACTGCAGGAGGCGCTGAATGAATACACCGCAGAGGCCTACAAAGAGTATTACAAGGTAATGGGGTGGTAGGGGTGGTAGAAAAGAGCCTGTTCTGCTGTGCAAAACAGGCTCTTTTCGGCAATTGCTACTCATATCTCGGCATCCCGGCGTATGAGGCCCTCTTCAGGTACATAGGCTCATTGCTCAGGAGTCTGTACAACTGTGGAGATTCAAGTATCTCGCGGGCATCATACTCCTTGCCGTCAACCAGCACCTTACGGTAAACCATCCTTATGCCATGGCTATAATCTGCATAGAAATTGCCATGCTTAATATGCAGAGGCTGCTGGCACCTGCCGCTTGGGCGATGCCATCCGTAAATTGCCACCCTGTTCTCATTACCAGGCAAGGTGAGTATCTTATATGTAAGGACCACATCCTTCTTTAATCCCGATATAAATTGTCCGAACTTGTACCCCTTGGCATCATAAAGGGCATTTATGGCATTGTTGCTGTCCTGGTACACAATTGGTTGGGAATTTCTGCTTCCCAAAGGTCTGAATGGGAAAATATCCAGATGCCCCTGCGCAACCTCGGCTATGCGGTCAACGAGGAAAGTTGTAGGGAGGATACAATCCAGAGAATCTGCAATCCTCTGGGCAGCCAAAGGTCCCATTGGCATCCTTACAAAATTGCTGTCTGTACCAATTGAAATGTAGTCGGGAAGAACCCATATCTCCACCTTATGGGGTTTACGAAGAACCTCAACAGAATCCACCACAGGGGTCTTGAAGACAATTTTGCGGAAACTCTTCAATTGCTCCGGCATGTTTCCAGCCAGCACCGCCTCCACAATTGCATCCTCCAGACGCCAAAATCCCATTTTGTCTGCCTTGAGCATAAAATCCCACCCGGTAAGGGTTGCCTGCGGCTTGTTCTGGAAATAAGGCACCGCCAGGGTCTCCTTCTTTAGTTTTGAGTTCTTGCCGTAGGTAATGTTTTGGGAGTGAGCCAAGGTTGCCCCAATAGTTGAAAGGAACCCTGCTGCTATACATGCAAATAAAAGTTTTTTCATGGTATTGTGGTATTTATTGTGGTGTTATGTTGTTGTGGTGTTATGGTTATGGGGTAAAATTACGAAGAATTGCGTTAGAAAGTGCCGTTTCTTCCACAAAATGCATTTGTTTTGTGGACAAAAAGTGCCGTGGGATGCATTTCCTCCACACAGGACACCTCTGGCGTGGACGGAAGTATTCATCTGCAACCGCCTGTCCACAAAGAGGGTGCCTGGCGTGGATGAAAGGTGCCAGAAAGATGCAGTTCCTCCACAAAAGAAGTATCTTCTGTGGAGGCAAAATGCTATCAATGACTGTCCATCCACAAAAAATACCTTATTTGTGGACAAAAGGCATCTACGAGAACAACTCCTCCACAAAAGATACCCTTTTTGTGGACGGAAGGGGCCGTTGAATGGGAAACAGAGAGGGCCACCAGACCTCCACAAACCAAAAAAGCCCTGCATTTCTGCAAGGCTTTTTTGTGTGGTACCACCAGAAAACGAGTTTCATTTCTAAATGGCTCTATATCTTTGCATTAAAAAAATGCTCCAAACGTAATCTTTCGCTATTGCTCCACCTAAGTTCGGAATCCCTACTTGTTTAATTTTTATTTCAATATAAATTAGACAAACAATGGCTTATAAGTTTTTTTACAACTCTCCCAACTCTTTCTTAATTTGGTCTAATTTCTCAATATATTCTTTAATATCTGTTGTATATTTATTATACACTTTCTTCATATTATTATTGATAATATTCATATAATCTTGAATAAGATCAACAAGTTTAGTGAATATAGACAAATAGATTATGCTTTCACCCCATTGACATTCTCTATATAGAGCTATTTGCCTTATGAAAGAATTATTCTTGTGGGCATCGATGTTGTTTCGAATTTCTTTGGCAAATTCAATATCCATGATCTGTTTTAGTATAGAATTTATATCCTTCCAAAAATCTGATAATTCCTGAATATTAACAACCTCATTAGGATATAGTCTCATTTCTTTTGATACTTTTTTAGACAAATCATTTATTCTTGCCTCATAAATTATCGTATATGCATGTTTACTTAACATTATCCTTTCTGTATCATTTTGTGCCTGCAATAAACATATAGTAGTAGTTATTGCATCCATTTGAAGTAATGTAAGATATCCCATCATTTCATAGATATTTCTATGTGTTTGTAGTATAGTTAACCATTTTTCTGAAGCATACGAACTAAATGCATTCTTCTCTATTTCTTCAAGTGTTTTAGCAATAACCTCTTCATGATAGTTCAAAAGAGATTCATATAAACAGCATCTTTTACCTGCATATTCCAGGTGTTCCCTCAATAATTCAGGTTCAATACATATTCCTTTTTCAGAAAATTGTTGTATCTTTTCTTTCTCAGAATCTGACAATACAAATATTTCATTAAAAGAAAGTTCGACAAGACCCAAATCCTTTGCTATTTCATTTACTGATTTATTCATGTATAGATATCCTTAAATGACAATTTCTTATTAACACAATCCTAATCTTTTTTTGATGCTCTTT
>JAZNUM010000028.1:0-5087 GCA_045592325.1 Candidatus Egerieisoma sp. | reverse complement strand
TGTGTTTCAATATAGTTCACACTAAAACCATTTTCAAGCATATGCATATACTTCAACCGTGCTGCATAATCATGAATTTTTCTCTTTTTATACATAACAAAACCCCGAAAGTTTTTTGTCTAACTTTCGGGGTTCATGTCATTTTGACCCGGTTTTTTCATATCTATACCCTACGTTCCGCCACATACTACCTGAAAAGTAACCCTCCGATAAAGAATATTACCAACCAATAGCATACAATTAGCCGCTATAACCAGTCAATTGCAGATAATGGCTGCTATTAGTTATAAGTTACTGTAACGTGGGTTACAATACCGCCATTCAGGGTTACCATACCACCTTCATTGGCAATACTTGCTGGATTGCTGAATATACTATACAAATAGAGATGAAAAATGAATATAATAATTATTTTATGTAAATTTGTAGAGCATTGAACAATAAAATATGATATCAAGATACACCTTAAACAAGATATTTGCATTAATCTGCCCTGTAGTAACTATTGTTTCTATGGCAGATGCATTTGTTTCATGCAGCAAGGAAAACCATGAGGAATTGTATGGTGATGAAATTTTATTCACAACAATATCTGCAGAGGTAAAGGCTGCCGAAATCACCAGCAGCAACATCAGTAATTTTGGTGTTTACGCCACGCTTGAAACCAATGGAGAAGATTTTGCCACCAGTACAAATCTGCAGAACTTCATGAATAACATACCCGTTACAAAAAGTGCTGGTGTATGGAGTGCAAACCCAAAATATTATTGGCCGGTCCTTCCCGACAGGAAACTGTGTTTTTTTGCTTATGCCCCCCATAATGGCAACAATGCCGGAATTAAAGTCCCCGACAACCATGACTGGCAGACAAACAAGGAACTGGAAATAACTTACACTCCGAATGCCAATCCATACTATCAGACAGACCTCTGCGTTGCCAGAGCCATTTTGGACAGGGAAAACAATTTTGAGCAAGGTGAGACACCTGAACCGGTAAAACTGAACTTCAGGCACACATTGAGTTGGGTGTCATTTGCTGCAAACTACATAGGGAGCATACCATCTGAATGTTTCCTGAGGATAGATGAAGTTACCGTAAACAATGCTGTAAAGGAAAATACCCTCACATATAATTCAAACCAGGGAAGTGATGATTTCTTCTCTTGGGCTCCTATTGCCGATGACAATCCTAAAGAGGCCTCCTATACCCTGTCAATATCGGGAAACACATTGGGAAATATACGTATTCCTGCAAAAACATCTGAAAACATATATACTGATATTGTTACAGCAAACGGATATCTGTTCATGCTGCCACAAAATGTCAACTCCGCCAGTTCTGCAAAGAAAACCACTATGGGTGTCACTTTCTCTTATGTAAAGGATGACAACTCAAATACCATAGTTGCCCAATTCTATGCCTCAATGGTATTGCCGGAGAGTTCATGGGAAGTGGCAAAAAAGACAAAGTACAGTTTTACACTTGATGTAACTACGGCATCACTTGTAAGCATCAGCACTTCAATAACAGACTGGACTGATGCAGGCAATAACCATATAGATACAGAGATAAAGTGATGAAATACAGTATAATTGTCATATTAGCCCTTTTGTTTGCATCGTGTTCAAAAGAAGACAATGCAAAAGGTGACACTTCTGCAATTGCAATAAGTGCCAGTATTGAGGAATCTGCAACAAAGGCTGTTGTGAGCGGGACATCCTTCAAGGACGGAAACTCGCTTGGAATGTTTATATACCACGATGAACAGAATATTCCTCTGCAACATTTCACCCCTTACGGCGAAAGATATAGAAATATCAGGACAACTTACAAGAACATTTCCGGATGGTCTTACAGATTTGACGGATCAAATACTTCTTTTGACTATATATATCTTATAAAGCCCACTGAGGCACCCTATAAAGAGGGGCTGGCAATATACAGTTATGCCCCATGGATTGAAGGATGTACTGATATACAATCAATTCCTGTCACAATTGGGGGTGACTCGAAAACTGTAACAGACATTATGTGGGCACAAGAAAACAATACAGCAGCAAATGCTTCCATTATTCCCGACGGACAACAGAAGAATGTAAAGTTTACCTTCAGGCATGGACTTGCAATGCTGAATATCGTACTCAAATGCAAGCACAATGTTACCGAGATGAAAATATCCTCAATAACCTTGAGAAAAAAAGACAACGGAACTACACAGTTGTACAAAACTGGAAGGTTCAACGCAGTTACAGGGACATTTGCCCATGAGAACTCAGATGAAGCAGAATCTGTTACCACATCATACGTAAACGAAGACTACCGGTTTTCACAAACCACGGCAAATGTTCCATTCCTGATATTTCCTGTGGACAATTACGCTACTGATGGCGACTATATTATTGAATTTGAATTCAATGGGGTAGCCCTTGGCGAAAAATACCACATAAAGAAAGATGACCTGAAGGTTAACGATGAATATAAACTCAAGCAAGGCTATTCATATACATTCAACTTCACATTCAACAATTATCTGCAAATAGATGACGTAAATGTTAATGTAAGTGACCAATGGCCTGTTAAACAACATGAATTGCTATTCTAAAACTGCAGCATGATGAGAATCAGATGTATCATATTATTGTTGGCTGTTCTTGCTGGCGGCTGCAGCAAGAATGATGAGTTGATTGGTGAACAGCACAATGGAGAACTTGTTTCCAGCACTTTCACCAAAGGTACCGGTGACGGGAAAGCCTACAGAATCTGCCTTAATGGAATTGTTGGCACAGAAACCGAGAATATAGAGACATCGGGATCTTATTGCGACCTTACTGAGGGGCTCCCGTTTGTTCCATGTAATGTAGATGAGTCCGGAAAATTCACATCTGCAAATGATGCCATGGGATTGAGGGCAAAGGACGGCCCATACAAAATGCATATAGTATACCCTGCAATAAATGGCAAACCCATACCATATGACGGTTATACACACCTTACAGGGTACCTGTTGGAGAGGAACATAACTGAAAATTCAGACCAGATATATCTCAGTACTGTAAAGGATGTAACTGTAAACGGCACATATTTGAAGGAACCGGGCTCTCAACTGCAGTATATTTATGATGCATCTGCCATTGAACTCAAACAACAGCGCTCGAGGATAAAGATAATCTTCAAGTGTGGAGAAGATATAGAATCAACAACTCTTCAGAACATAGTACTCAAAAATATAATATCCCAAGGGTATTACAGACCTGTAGACGGAATTTTCTATTATCAGGACTCAAACATAGAGAATAAGGAGGTATATGACACACCGCTTACACTTACAACCGGAAATTCAAAGGATCTGGAGATTGATGAGTACATACTTTCAATGAATTACGGAGAACTTGACGGCCAGGGAAATACCAAGTGGCCATTGCCTTCATTTGAGATATCCACCGGTTCGGATTCGGAAACGGTAAAATTTACAGCAGCACTTGGATGGAATTTTGAGCCACAGAATACATATGAATTTACAATAACCATAAATTCACTCTATGTTCAGATTGATGTAGAGGCCACACAGTGGGAAGATGGAGGGGAAAACAGTACAATTGTCGGGAATCCTAAAAAATGGACAATCCAATTTCCTCTTGAAGACAATGCAAACAACAGACTGCTTGAATGGGAAGAGATAAAGGACATTAATGGAACTATAGGATAATGAGAAAGATCTGCCAGATAATGATTATCCTCCTTGCCACAATATCATGCAGCAAGGAAGAACCGGTTAACACAGCAGAAGGTGTACAGGCAAATGTTACCCTGTCTCTTGCTGTGTTCGGAGAAACTGTGATTACAGCAGGAGGTTCAGAAATAGGTACAAAAGCAATAAATGACCCTGAAAATCCGGCAACGGCAGCCGATTTGATAAAGAATCTGTGGATTATACAATACAACGGAACTGCGGACAATTCAACACTTCTGGGAGAACCTTCATATATTGAAGATTTCCAGCAGTTCAACGGTAATGTAAAACTGGTAGCAACAACACAACCTTCAACAATATATCTGATTGCCAACACCTTTGAAAGTAAGGAATCATTCAGTATCCCGCAAGGCTCAACCATAGCAGACCTCAAAGGGAAAAGCAGGGTTGTGGAATCACAGGAGAGCATTCTTGGCAAGGAAAGCACATCCGATACCAGACACATAATGTTCTTTGGGAAAATTATAGCAGATAAAATTTCGGAAGGAACCAATCTGGCGAGTTCACTATCCAGAAACATAGCAAAGACATCAATCAGAATTACCAACAACACTGAAGGGAAAGGGGATGTAACAATCAACAGCGTACAGATATGCAATATTCCGGGTATATCCCACTATGTTCCGGAATATCCTGCAGACGGCACATTCCCTGCAGGAAAGGATTTTGCGTCAACCTCTTTCGCAGCAATGGAATGGCCGTCGGGAAGCAAGACAATGGAGTTCACCTCCTATATTCCTGTAAATGCAAGGGGAACAATTTCCAATGCCTCTGAACTGTCAAAAAACAGATATGCTCCCGACAAGGCTACATACCTGATTGTTTCGGGAAGTTATGCTGATAATGGGGAAAACGTTCCTGTAACATATACATTCTATTTGGGCGGCAATATGACTGATGACTTCAATATAAAATCAAACAACAGTTATACATATAATATTGTACTTGAAAGCAAAGGGGACAATAAAACCGACTCCAGAGTTGATGACTGGAGGATGGTTGACTACACCAGTTCCATGTACCGTCAGGCCAACAGTTACATATTGAATCCCATACCGGGAGGAACTGCCAAAAGGGTATTCAGAATCCCTATAAAACAGATAGTAACATTCTGGGGAAGGGACGGATTTGCAGAATATGAAGATGATGAGTATATGTCACTGAGGACAAACGGGGGCAAATGGAAGGCGTGGATTCTGAAAAGTGATTTCAATATAGACGGAAGCAATTTTATACTCAGCAAATCTCAGGGAACAAAGGACCAGGACCCGTACTTTGAGGTAAAAGTGGCACCCGGAGTAAAAGGAAATGTTGTAATAGCAGCAGGACCTGATG
>JAZNUM010000027.1:0-11139 GCA_045592325.1 Candidatus Egerieisoma sp. | reverse complement strand
GCTTACGTAAATGCAGTAAACAAAAAACCTAACAGAACCCTTTCAACAGCATGGCATAAAGGCCTTACCGGCATTCTTGACGCTTATCTTGGCGAGTGCCCTGAGAAATTCACTGTTGACGGCAAAGAGTACACTCCTCAGACTTATGCAAAAGAGTACTTGAAACTCAATGCTGATGATTATGTATCAATCACTTCTTTCACCCACCATCCATTCTACAGCCAATTTGCAATTGAGGTTCCCCACAACTGGAGATGGGATCTTTCATATAACGTTCCAATGGAGGAGATGATGGAGATTTTTGACTACGCAATCGAGAACGGTTATACAATTGCATGGGGTTCGGATGTAAGCGAGAAAGGTTTCAGCAGAAACGGACTTGGTATTGTTCCAGATGTTGCTGCCAACCAGAAAGAGGCAGGTTCAGATGAGGCAAGATGGATCGGAAAAACTCCTGAGCAGAAAAACGCTGCATTGAACAATCAGGATGCTCCTGGCAAAGAGTTGACAATCACTCAGGAAATGAGACAGGAAGGATACGACAACAAGACCACTACCGATGACCACGGAATGCACATTTACGGTATTGCAAAAGACCAAAACGGTACAAAATACTATATGGTAAAGAACTCTTGGGGTCCTTCAGGCAAATATAAAGGTATCTGGTACGTATCAGCTCCTTTCGTTCAGTACAAGACCATGAACATTGTAGTGAACAAGAATGCTATCCCTGCAGGTATCAGAGCAAAACTTGGTCTATAATTGAATCTTTAGGGAAGTGCTGCGCAGAGATGGGCAGCCTTCTCTTTTTTATACAGCACTTAAAACACACGCACTATGAAAAAATCACTATTTGTAACATTGGCACTCCTTTGTATTGGAACAGCACTTTCTGCACAGTACAAGTATGAGTTTACCGTTGTTAAGGAGAATCCTGCAACACCTGTAAAGAATCAGGCACGTACCGGTACATGCTGGTGTTTTGCAACAAACTCATTCATTGAGTCAGAACTTATAAGGATGGGCAAAGGGGAGCATGACCTTTCTGAAATGTTCATTGTAAGGCACAACTATATCCGCAGAATTGCAGACAACTATATAAGGGAAGGGAAAGGAAACGTAAATCCAGGTAGCCTTGCACACATGTACATTGTTGCAATGGAGCAGAACGGACTTCTTCCGGAGGAGGTTTATGACGGAATCAACTATGATTCCCCTACCCATAACCATACCGACCTCAGCAATTGGGTAAAGACATTGAGCGCCCAGTCTGTTGAGATGAAAAAACGCATTCCAGAGCCAATGCTACAGGGTCTTCTTGACGCTTATCTCGGTGAGGTTCCTGAGAAATTTACCTACAAGGGAAAAGAGTATAATGCAAAATCATTCTACCAGAGCCTTGGAATTAAGGCAAGTGATTATGTAGAGATAACCAGTTTCACACATCATCCTTTCTACCAGCAGGTTCCAGTAGAGGTTCCCGACAACTGGGACCACGCCCTAATGTACAATGTACCTCTTGATGAGATGATGCAGATCATTGACAATGCAATCAACACAGGATACACAGTAGCATGGGACGGTGACATAAGTGAGCCAGGCTATGCTTTCCAGCACTCAATTGCACTTCAGACCAAGGCAAACATTAAAGGGATGAAAGAGATTGAGTATAGGGCTGAAGAGCTTCCTGTAACCCAAGAGAGCAGACAGGCTGATTTTGAGGCTTTCGTAACCGTAGATGACCACCTTGAGCACATTACAGGTATAGTAAAGGATCAGGAGGGTGTAAAATACTACAAGACAAAGAACTCTTGGGGTACTGGCCGAAACGCAGATGGATGGCACTATATGTCGGAGAACTATGTCAAGGCAAAGACTATCTCTATCCTTGTCAACAAGAACTCCATTCCAAAAGCAATCAGAGCCAAATTGGGTATCAAATAATTTATTCCCTTAAACAATATCAGGGTGCTCCACTCCATAGGGGCACCCTTATTTAGAGAGAGAAAATTATGAGCATTATCAGACACATTCCAAACACAATAACATCCCTCAATTTATTGAGCGGATGCTTTGCAACCATTTTTGCACTTCAGGGCAACTTCACAACCGCATTCCTCTGCATAATTGCAGGTGCAGTATGCGATTTCTGTGACGGTCTTGCAGCCCGTGCGCTCAAAGCCTATTCTCCAATGGGCAAGGAACTGGATTCTCTTGCTGATATGGTAACTTTTGGAGTTGCACCTGCAATGATAATGTACCGGTTCCAGGCAGAGGCAAACTTCCTGGTTTATCTCCCTCTCCTTATTGCTGTGTTCAGCGGTCTCAGACTTGCAAAATTCAATATAGACACCAGGCAAAGCGAGAACTTCATTGGACTTGCAACCCCGTCTTGCGCCCTTATCTGCGGTTCACTCATATATGCCAGTGAGATATACCCTGCCCTTCATGATTTCCTTACAGCAGAATCATACATAGTGCCAATGTTGTCACTTGTATTGTGTTATCTTCTTGTATGCGAGATACCAATGTTCTCATTCAAGTTCAAATCACTCAAATGGGAAGAGAACAAGTCTCGTTTCATATTCCTGGCACTCTCAGCAATCCTTGCAATTACCACAGCGGTAATGGGGTTAAACTGGAGCGTGCTGGTATTGACAATATTCACATCCTACATCTTTATAAACTTGTGCCATCATCTGAAGGGCTAAAACCTTATATCTCACAGTCTCTTGAGAAGGCTTGGTAATTGCCGCCTCTCCACAAAAAGGGTACCCAGTGTGGACGCGCAGAGCCCGCAAAGGACTTCTGTCCACAAAAGAGGCCCATTCCTCCACGGAATGGGCCTCTTTTGAATTTTATTTATCCTCTTTCTATCCTAATTATTTGGCTTCTTGAAGCACCCCAAGCACCAATTCTGCAGCAGAAGCAGAAATCACCTGATCTCCGGCATATTTGCCGCCGTTTCCTAAAGTGAACAGATACTTCTGATAATCATAGCCGGTTGTTGTTACCTGAGGGATACCACCATCTGAAACGGCTGGAATGAGTTCAGTAGAACGCATACCCATCTTGCCAAGCATCTGCTTTGTAACCTCATCAATTGAAATGTAACTCCGGTACTTCTCAAGCAATGCCTTCAGATATCCTGCATTTACAGCATCCTTATATCCTTTGAGCAACTGCCCAACTGTCAGAGATGCATCCGATGCTTCTGTTTCCAACAAATCCCCAACTGTATCTGAGAGTTTCAATTTGCCACCTGCAACCAGTTCTGCTACCTGGGGTACCACTGTAAGCAACGCACTCTTTTCATTCATAGAATAAGGAACCTGGCTTAGGGAGTCAAGTTCAGATCCTACAAAATGATGGTACTCCTCACGGTATCTGTCGGGAATAATTACAGATTCACCCACTGCAAAGGTTGCAGAGGTTACAGGGAGTACACCTTTTGCCGGCACTCCGCCAAAAACCACCTGTGCTGCAGCAAAATTATTGGACTGGTTAGCCTCATAGCCAACCACATATGCTGTAAAGTTCTTATGTCCAGGAATCTTGGTAAGGGCATAAGGGGAACCAAGATATACTGCAATCATTGGCTGCTGGGCTGCCCAACCGGTTATGAATTCCACATCTTCCGGTGCTATGCCAAAATTCTTGTATGCACGCTGCTCGGTCTTGTTGAAACCAAATATTATAAGGTCATAATCCTTGAGTTTTTCTTTGGCTGACTTCAATTCGGCCAAAGATGCGCCATTTCCAAGAAGTACTGTATCAACCTGCCCATATCTGTTGGCAAGAACACCAAACTCAGATCCCAAATGAGGGTTATGGTAACCCACATAAGCCACCTTCTTCCCTTCAAGTGATACCGGAATTCCAAAGCCGTTGGAGTTGTCGTTGAAGACAACTGTCATTGTCTGTTTTGAAACCTCCTTAATAAGACTGAGTTTCTCCTGCATCATCCCCTCCTTAGAGTCCAGATTGGTAAACAGATGCAGTTTGTCAGTATCTACAATAGGATCATAGCCTTTATCAAGAATTCCCAGACGGGCCTTAAGGGCAAGCATCTTCTTAACCCTCATATCCAACCCTTCCATAGTTATCTCACCTGCACGGAGAGCCTTCTCTATAACAGTAATTGACTCCTCAACATTCTCAGGCATAAGGAGAAAATCCACACCAGCCTTGTATGCAGCCAAAGGGATATCCTTTTTCTCCAGACCGCTGTGTTTTGAAACTCCATGCATATTGAGAGCATCTGTAATTATAATGCCGTCATAACCCAATTTCTCCCTCAAAAGGCCGGTTACTATAGGTTTTGAAATAGAAGATGGTGCTCCCGACGAATCCAGAGACGGAATGCTCAAATGGGCAATCATAACCATATCCACACCATCTGCAATAAGATGTTTGAACGGATGAAGTTCAAGAGTGTCCAACCTCTCTGCAGTAAACGGCAAAACCGGAAGGGCAACATGTGAATCAACATCTGTATCTCCATGACCTGGGAAGTGTTTTGCAGATCCGGCAACACCTCCGTCACGCATTCCCCTCATCATTGCAATGCTGAACTGGGCAACCTTCTCTTTCAATTCACCATAGGTTCTGTGGTTTACAATAAACTTCTCAGGGTTGTTGTTTATATCAACTACAGGTGAATAATTAACCTGAATTTTCAAAGCCCTGCACTCCTGTGCTATGGATTTTCCTACCTCATACACCAGAGAATCGCTTGTAAGGGCACCCATCTGTATAAAGAACTGATATGAAGGGACATCTTCCCAACGCATACCGGCCCCCCACTCTGCATCAAGAGTTACCAGCATAGGAATCTTTGCCCATTTGTTCAACTGGTTCATTCTGGTTATGGCTCCGTGGAATGATTTTTCACCAAGGGGGATAATTCCACCCACTTTCTCCTTTTTAACCAGTTTCTTCTGGATTGACTTCAATTCGTCGCTGTTATCGGATGTAAAATCAATAATCATTATTTGGGCAATCTTCTCCCTTGTAGAGAGTTTGCGGAATACAGAATCAACTTGTCTGTCTATCTTCTCCTGCGACGGATAAGTATACTTGTAAGAGACACTATCCTGTGCATTTGCTGAAACTGCTGCCAATCCACACAGCATAAGCACTAAAATACCTCTCTTCATTTTAATCAAACTTAATAATGGCATAGTTATTCAAATAAATCTTTGAAGCCTGAGGTGAAATTACCTCTCTTCCGGCATATTTACCTCCATTGCTGAGAATGAATGAGAATTTACCCAAATCTATATCACTTGTAATGACATTTGGGGTAGCAACACCACCAATCACCACACTCTTCCCCGACAATTTGGTAGAAGTCATCCCTGCCCTTTCAAACATTAATTCTGCAGCATCATCTATTGTGATATCCCTGCGGTATCTGGTCAATAATGATTGAATATACCAGATACTGTTCTGCACCCTTATTTTCATCATTTCTTCTACAGTCACTGATGCATTTATATCATCTGCATCCAGGAGTTCACCAATAGTGTCTGACATATGGATTTTGCCGCTTGCCACAAGTTCACACAACTGCGGCAACAGTGTGAGAGCCACACTCTCCTCTTCAAGGGAAACCTCACTTCTGAGCAATGAATCTGCACGGGAACCTACAAAATTGTTGTACTCCTCGCGGTATCTGTCGGGAAGATGAATCCCCTCCCCTACCTTGAAGGATGCTGCAGTTACAGGAAGGACACCTTTTACCGGAATACCTCCAAATACTGCCTGTGCTGCTGCAAAATTATTCACCTGAGTATTTATGTACCCCAGCAACAATGCTGTAAAGTTCTTGTGCCCGGGAATGCGGGTAAGGGCGTATGGAGAACCAAGGTACACAGCAATCATTGGCTGCTCCTTTGCCCAATCAGTAATGAAGTTCACCTGCTCAACATTTATTGCATAATTCTTATGAGGACGCTGGTCTGTCTGGTTGAACCCCATAATAATAAGGTCATGGCCGCGCAATCTGTTGCGGGCCTCCCTAAGGGCTGCAATTGATGCATCGTTCCCCAGAAGAATTGTATCCACCTGTCCGTAACGTTTTGCAATAGTGCCAAACTCGTGTCCCAACTGCGGGTTCCTGTACCCTACATAAGCAACCTTCTTCCCCTCAAATGAGACCGGAATTCCATAACCGGCCGAGTTGTCATTATATAGGAGTGTCATTGATTCCTTGGCAATACTCTTAATGAGATTGAGTTTTGCCTCCATATGCCCCCCCTTCAACTCCTGGTTGGTAAGGAGTTCCAGATCCTCCATTTTTACAATAGGGTCATAATTCTTATCCAGAATGCCAAGACGGGCCTTAAGGGCAAGCACCTTTTTAACCCTCTCATTAAGCCCCTCCATGGATATTTCTCCACGTTTCAGGGCCTGCTCTATAACAGTAATGGAATTTTCCACATCTTCAGGCATAAGGAGGATATCTGCACCGGCTTTATAGGCTGCAAGTGGAATCTCCTTTTTCTCAAGGCCACTCTCTTTTGCCACACCGCTCATATTGAGTGCATCTGTGCAAATGATCCCCTTATAGCCCAATTTTTCTCTGAGCAAACCTGTTACAATAGGTTTTGAAATTGAAGATGGGGTTCCCGACGGATCCAGTGCAGGTATGCTCAAATGGGCAACCATAACCATATCCACACCATCTGCAATTATTCTTTTAAAGGGATACATTTCCAAAGTATCCAACCTTTCATAGGTAAAAGGGAGCAGAGGGAGTCCCAAATGGGAATCTACATCTGTATCTCCATGTCCGGGGAAATGCTTTGCTGAGCCGGCCACTCCGGCATCACGCATACCACGGGTAAGGGCAATACCATACCTGGCAACCTTTTCCTTATCTTCCCCAAAAGATCTGGTATTTATTGCAGGGTTATTGGGATTGTTGTTAATATCAATGTCGGGAGCATAATTCACCTGCATTTTCAGGAGTCTGCACTCCTGACCAAGAAGATGCCCCATCACATATACCAATGAATCACTGCTCAGTGCCCCCAACTGCATTTGCCTTGGAAACTGCGGTATCTCATCCCAATATCTCATACTGGCACCCCACTCTGCATCAATGGTTACAAGCATAGGAATTGAGGAGAATGAATTGAGTTGGTTCATCCTCTTTATGGATGGTACCAGATCATCATTCATAGGGATAAGGCCACCTATCTTTTCCTTTTTTACAAGCCTGTTCTGCAATGCCTTCCTTTTTCTCCCGTCCTGCGAGTCAAACTCTATTACCATTATCTGGGCTATCTTCTCCCTGGTGGTAAGTTTGCGGAAAACAGAATCAACCTGCCTCTTTATCTTCTCCTCAGATGGGTATCTGTATTTGATGCGAGTTATGTCAACCCTCCTGTATGCAGAAACAGTTGCCGGAACAAGCAGAGAAAACAATAGAGCCACCAAGGCAGCTCTATTGAAATTGTACTTTATCATATTCATGATCAATTATTACTCAAACTCTTTTCTAAGTGCTGCTATCTTGGCGTCACAATCTGCACCTGTTACACCAAAATAGAACTTGATCTTAGGCTCAGTACCGCTTGGACGTACAGAAACCACTGCTCCGTCCTCCATATAGAACTGCAGTACATTTGATTTTGGAAGGCCTGTCTCCTCAGGTTTGTTGTAGTCAATAACCTTAACAACAGGAGAACCGCCCAACTCTTTTGGAGGGTTGGACCTGTAGCCTGCCATCATAGCCTGAATCTCCTCCAAGCCTGCCTTTCCTTTCTTTGTAAGTGAAAGAAGAGACTCCTTGTACATACCGTACTCAGCATAGATATCCTGAAGCAACTGGTACAATGTCTTGCCCTGCTCAGCACACCATGCAGCACACTCTGCTACCAAAGCACATGTGATTACAGCATCCTTGTCCCTTACAAACTCTCCGGCATTGTAACCGTAACTCTCCTCGCCACCACCAATGAAAGTAGCCTTGCCCTCATTGTTGCGCACAATTGTAGCAATGTGTTTGAAACCGGTAAGCACATTGTAGCATTTTACACCGTATTTCTTGGCCATTGCAGCCATAAGTTCTGTAGTAACAATGGTTTTTACAATGTATGTATTCTCATTGAGTTTGCCAAGTTCGCTCCAGCGCTGAAGCAGATAGTAAGTAAGAAGGGAAGCGGTCTGGTTACCGTTCAAAAGGGTAATCTTCCCCTCATTATCCCTAATTGCAATACCTACGCGGTCTGCATCAGGGTCTGTAGCCATTACAAGGTCTGCACCAATTGCCTCAGCCTGTGCAACAGCCATCTCAAGAGCCGAATTCTCCTCAGGGTTAGGAGATTTTACTGTAGGGAAGTTGCCGTTGCTCTCAACCTGAGCCTCAACAAGTGAGAGGTTGGTGAAACCCATTTTCTTGAAGATCTTTGGTACAAGGGTAATTCCCGTTCCGTGAAGAGGGGTATATACCATCTTCATGTCTGCATGTTTGGCAACTGCCTCAGGAGAAAGAAGAAGTGTAGAAACATCATTCAGATAAGCCTCGTCTACATCTGCTCCAATCATCTGTATATTCTCCTGACCGCCGGTAAATTTCACCTGTGCAGGAGAGGTAATCTTTCTTACCTCGTCAATTATGTTGGTATCGTGTGGTGAAGTAACCTGTGCACCGTCCTCCCAGTAAGCCTTATAACCGTTGTACTCTTTAGGGTTGTGCGAAGCAGTTACCATTACACCGCTCTGGCATTTGAGATGGCGGATAGTGTAACTCAACTCAGGTACCGGACGCAACGACTCAAACAGATAAACTTTAATACCGTTTGCAGCAAATACATTTGCAGTAATCTCCGCAAAATAGGCACTGTTGTTACGGCTGTCAAACGAAACTGCAACTGAAATCTGTGGAAGATCCTTGTAGCACTGTTTGAGGTAGTTAGCAACTCCCTGGGTAGCCATACCCACTGTATATTTGTTCATTCTGTTTGTTCCTACACCCATAATTCCGCGCAAACCGCCGGTACCAAACTCAAGCATCCTGTAAAAACTCTCCTCAAGTTCTTTTGGATTGTTGTCCATAAGGTCCTTTACCTCTTTACGTGTCTGCTCGTCATAATCAGCGCCCAACCACTGCTGAGCAACTTCCAAGTAGTTATTTTCCATAAATTTATGCATTAGTATTTATGAAGGCGAATTTAGCAAAAAATACCTACCTTTGCAACCCTCCGAAAAAAGATATGGAATGAATCTGAAAAGTTACATACCGTTTTACAAACGCAACCTCTCGCTGGCCTTCCCGGTAATGATAACCCAGGCCGGACAAATGGTTGTACAGTTTGCAGACAATATAATGGTAGGACACCTGGGAACAAGCCAATTTGCAGGTGTGGGCTTTGCAAATGCACTGTTTTCCATAGGACTTGTCTTCTGTACCTGCTTTACCCAAGGAGTGATACCTTTCATAGGGCAGAGTTTTGGAAGGGGGGAACACAAGAAGGTATCGGAATACTTTACAAACGGGCTGTTGCTCGACACAATAATGTGCATGGCTGTAATGGCCATAATGATGGGTGTTGTACCTTTGATGGACCACATGGGACAGGATCCTAAAATTCTTGGTTATGCCCGGGAATATTACACAATAATGGTCTATTCCCTTGCCCCCTTTGTAATATTTTATGTAATAAGGGCACTCACAGAGGGTGTGGGCAATACCAAATACACCATGTACATTACGGTATTCTGCAATATTCTCAACATATTCCTCAACTGGGTACTCATATTCGGCCATTTCGGCATACACCCTATGGGTGTTGCAGGTGCCGCCTGGGCAACCTTCATCAGCCGTTGCGCAATGATGGGAATCGGTATTGCAATATTGCTGTCGGGAAGACTGTACAAGAGGTACCTTGGCAACATAAGACTCAGTGCGCTGAATTTCAAACAGTTCAAGGAGGTTATGAAAACTTCCTTCCCGATATCTTTCCAGGGATTGATAGAGGTTACCACCTTCAGCATTGCCGGAATTATGGCGGGATGGTTCGGAGAGATTGCAATGGCAGCGCACCAGGCCTCACAGACAATAATCACCTTCTCGTTTATGGTAGCCCAGGGTGTAGGGGTAGCAGCAACAATCAGGGTTTCACACCAATACGGAGAAGGACGTTTTGCAGATGCCCGCAAGGCAGGTTTTGCAGCATCACATATAAGCATAGCACTTATGGCCCTGGCCGGGATATCATTCATAATCTTCAATGATGTAATTCCATATATTTTTACACAGGACCCGCAAGTAGCGGAGATTGCAGCCAAACTACTGTACGTTGCCGCAGCGTTCCAACTGTTTGATGCTGTGCAACTATCAGCCCTGGCATCCCTGAGGGCCCTTGCAGATGTAAAATGGCCCCTTGTTACATCTATTTTCTCATACTATATAGTAGGTATTCCATTCGCATACATTGCAGGAACTATGATAGGCCTTGGCCCAGTAGGTGTATGGCTGGGACTGCTGCTGGGACTTATGCTCGCCGCAATACTGTTCCTTTACAGATTCAACAAACTTACCGTAAACTTTACCACCAATAGCAGCAAAAAAATAATATGACGGATACCATTACCCCGCAGAACGGCATCTGGGTATAAATTGCTGGTATAATATTACGGCCATAACATTTGAGCAACAAAGTACGGCCACAGAACATGATGATATAAATTGAAAATAATGCTGAAACCGGAAGAAATACAGTACATATTGGAAAATGAGGGGGCTGAAACCTCCCGCCTGCTGCTGGGCCGCCACCCTGCCGGAATAAATGTGCCATTGTGTGTCAAATGCATTGAGGCGCGTAAAAAAATGAAGATCAAAGCCCCACTCTGGCACTCATTCCCTTCTCTGGTATACCCGTTCTCAGTATCTGTAGAGCAAGGAAGTTCACAGGCCACCGCCCTATTCAAACAACAACTCATCCTGGAGCATCTCCGGCCATCCACCAGCAGCACATCCACAAACAGGGGTGCTTTTGTGGACAGAAAGCAGAATTTGTCGGGAAGAGCAAGAGGAATCATTACTGCAGATCTTACCGGCGGTATGGGGATAGATTCCTTCTTTATCTCCAGAATTGCCGAAAAACATTACTATTTTGAGCGCAATAC
>JAZNUM010000026.1:0-13856 GCA_045592325.1 Candidatus Egerieisoma sp. | reverse complement strand
CCCTTAGAGATGGCGAGCAGGTGCCTGGTTGTCAGCTTAATACTATTGAGAAAATTGAGTTGGCCCGTTCCCTTGAGGCTCTTAAGGTGGATATAATTGAGTGCGGATTCCCCGCTTCAAGCCCTGGAGATTTCAATTCGGTAGTTGAGATTTCTAAAAATGTATCTGAGAGTGTGATTTGTGCCCTTGCCAGAGCGGTTGAGAGTGATATTGATGCTGCCGGTGAGGCTCTGCATTTTGCAAGGAGGAAAAGGATACATACCGGAATTGGTACAAGCGATTACCATATAAAATACAAGTTCAACTCCACCCAAGATGAGATTGTTGAGCGTGCCGTTAAAGCTGTCAAGTATGCCCGCAGGTTTACGGATGATGTGGAGTTCTATGCAGAGGATGCGGGGCGTACAGATAATGAATATCTTGCACGGGTGGTTGAGGCTGTAATTGCGGCGGGAGCCACAACTGTCAACATCCCTGATACCACAGGTTATTGCACCCCATGGGAGTATGGTGAGAAGATAAAATTTCTTGTAAACAATGTCTCCAATATAGACAAGGCAATTATCTCAACCCACTGTCATAACGATTTGGGAATGGCAACAGCCAACACTATTGCAGGTGTTGTAAATGGTGCAAGACAGGTGGAAGTTACTGTAAACGGTATAGGAGAAAGGGCTGGAAATACCTCGTTGGAGGAGGTAGCAATGATCCTCAAATGCCGCAATGATCTCCCTTATTATACTGATATTGAGCATAGAGGAATTTATAAAATCTCCCGACTTGTCTCTACCCTCATGAGGATGCCTGTGCAGCCCAACAAGGCAATTGTGGGGAGGAACGCCTTTGCCCACTCGTCGGGAATACACCAGGATGGAGTGTTGAAGAACAAGGAGAGTTATGAAATCATTGACCCTATGGATGTGGGTATAAACGATTCTCTCATTGCCCTGAGTGCCAGAAGTGGACGTGCTGCACTCAAGCATCATTATGAGCGTTTGGGCATAAATCTTACTCCCGACGAATTGAATGAGGCCTACAAGAAATTCCTGATGCTGGCCGACCGAAAGAAAGATATCAATGATGCCGACCTTAGGGTTATAGTTGGGGTGAACCGCAACGAGGCAACCCGCAGGATAAGACTCAAATTCCTGCAGGTAATGTGCGGCAAGAACTCAGTTCCAATGGCTACCGTAAAACTGAATATAGATGGGGAGATATGCCAGGCTACTTCCAGCGGAAACGGGCCTGTTGATGCCGCATTCTCTGCAGTAAAGAAACTCATAAACAGGAAAATAGTGGTTGAGGAGTTCCTTGTGCAGGCCATTACACGCGGATGCGATGATGTTGGAAAAGTACACATACAGGTTGAAAACAGGGGAAACACATATTATGGCTTTTCTGCAAATACCGACATAGTAACTGCATCTGTGGAGGCATTTATTGACGCTATCAGCAAATTTATCTGAGCCCAACATGCAGATTTTGTTATGGATAAGTTAAGATTAAGCAAATATTGCTATATTTGCAGCCTATTTTAGCATATTTTTGAAACAAAATACCTACAATAACCTGATATGGCATTTACAAATAATGTTATGATTGTCCGCCACGGTCTGCTGGCAAAACTTGTAAGACTGTGGAGAGATGACAAATTAGTTGAAGAAATTGACAGGCTTCCAATTGAACTTAGCCCAAGAAAATCAAAGGTAAAGGGGCGTTGTTGCGTGCACAAGGAGCGTGCTGTATGGAAATACAAATCACTTCCGCTTCTTGGTTTTGACATGACAGATGAGAAAGATGAACTTACACCTCTTTCTTACTATGCACAAGCTGCTGTAACAAGGAAGAAAAACCTCAAGGAGGAGATTCTTACTGTTATTGATGAGGCATGTTCATCATGTGTACAGGTCAATTATGAAATTACCAATCTTTGCCGCGGTTGTGTTGCAAGGAGTTGCTACATGAACTGTCCTAAGGATGCAATCCACTTCAAGAACAACGGTCAGGCTGAAATAGACCATGACAAATGTATCAGTTGCGGTATCTGTCACCAGAGTTGTCCATACCATGCAATTGTATATATTCCTGTACCTTGCGAGGATGTTTGTCCGGTTAAGGCTATCAGCAAGGATGAGTACGGAGTTGAGCATATAGATGAGAGCAAATGCATCTATTGCGGAAAATGTATAAATGCATGCCCTTTTGGTGCCATCTTTGAGATTTCACAGGTATTTGACATTCTTCAGAGCATCAAACGTGGAGAGAAAGTTGTTGCAATGGTTGCCCCAGCAATCCTTGGCCAGTTCAGCGAGCCTATAGACCAGATTTATGGTGCCATTAAGGCAATAGGTTTCTCAGATGTAATTGAGGTTGCCCAGGGTGCAATGGTAACTACAGAGAAAGAGGCTCACGAACTTGAGGAGAAACTTGAAGAGGGGCAGCCTTTCATGACAACCAGTTGTTGCCCTTCATACATACAGTTGGCAAAGAAACATATTCCTGAAATAGAGAAATATGTATCGACCACAAAATCTCCTATGTACTATACTGCAGAGATTGTGAAGGCCAAGGATCCTCAGGCAAAGACAGTGTTCATAGGACCTTGTATTGCCAAGAGGAAAGAGGCAACATACCACGACAACGTGGATTATGTTATGACATTTGAGGAGTTGGGCTCAATACTGGACGGATTTGACATTGACGTAAACAAGATTGAGCCATACCCAATGGCATTCACCTCTGTTAAGGAGGCCCATGGTTTTGCGCAGGATGGTGGTGTTACCCAGGCTGTTAAGGTATTCCTTGACAAAGCCAATCTGCAGGCCCTCAAGGTTGCAAATCTCAACAAGAAGAATATTGCAATGCTCAAGGTTTATGCCAAGACAGGCAAATGTCCGGCACCATTCATTGAGGTAATGGCCTGTGAAGGAGGTTGTGCTTCCGGCCCTTGTATAAGGACAGACAAGAACACCTCACAGAGGAGAATGACAGCAGAATTGAACAAACGATAAAAAAGAATCCCGGGAAAAGGCAAAAAAAGCAACTCTCCCGGGATTTTTTAATTATAAAATTGTATATTTGCATCAAATGCAAAACAACCTTCATATCGTTCTGATTTCTTCTTACGTGATGCGAATGCATCGCTAAGATGCTGCATTTTTCCATTTTAGAATAATCTTGGGCCGGGAGCGCAGGCTTATTCATCCGACAAAAAGACAATACACCTTACATTAACCGCATAATACACCATTATTATGTCCAACTATAAATTTGACACGTTACAAGTGCGTGCCGGGCAGGAGCCCGACCCTACTACAGGAGCATGCATCACTCCTATATACCAGACATCCGCTTATGCATTCAGGGATGTAGAACACGGCAAAAGCCTTTTTGAACTGAAAGAGGCCGGAAACATATACTCACGATTGGGCAATCCAACTGCTGAGGTGCTTGAAAACAGGGTAGCCGCCCTTGAAGGGGGTACCGCTGCGGTATCTGCATCAAGCGGAATGAGCGCCCAGTTCCTTGCCATTTCATCAATATGCAATGCCGGAGACAACATAATAAGTTCAATGGCCCTTTATGGGGGAACTTTCAACCAGTTCAAGGTTACACTGCCAAAACTGGGTATAAACATAAAGATGAGCAAATGTACCGATGCGCAGGAGGTTGAGAGCCTTATAGATGAAAACACAAAGGCTATATATGTGGAGACAATTGCAAACTCTGACTTCTCTGTTCCAGACTTTGAAATGCTCTCCAATATCTGCAAAAAGCACAAGATCCTTTTCATTGTTGACAACACATTCGGCTGCGCCGGTTATGTATGCTCCCCTGCAGAACTTGGAGCAAACATAATCTGCCATTCTGCAACAAAATATATTGGAGGCCACGGCAATTCCCTTGCAGGAATGGTGGTGGACTGCGGAAATTTCGACTGGTTTGCAAGCGGCAAATATCCTCAATTGACAGAACCTTGCGCTTCATACCACAATATAAAATTTGCAGAACATTTCGGGAATACAGCCTTTGCCGCATATGTGCGTTGTGTAGGGCTGAGGGATTTCGGATGCTGCCTCTCCCCTTTCAATGCATTCCTTATCCTTACAGGATGTGAGACACTTTCTTTGAGGTGCCAGAGGGTATGCGACAACACCCTTGCCCTTGCAAAATGGCTGGAGAAACATCCTAAAGTATCAAGGGTAAATTATCCGGGACTTGAAAGCCATCCTTCACATGCCAATGCATTGAAGTATCTTAAAAACGGATTTGGAGGGGTACTTACAGTAGATCTGGATGCCAGCAGGGAAGATACGGGGAGATTTGTGAACAGCCTCAAACTGTATACATTGCTTACCAACCTGGGAGACAACCGTTCCCTCATCTCCCACCCCGCCACAACAACTCACGGACAGTTGAGCGACGAGGAACTGCTGAGCATAGGGATTACCCCTGGAACACTTAGGATAAGCCTTGGAATTGAGGATATTGAAGACCTCATTGCAGATTTCCAGCAGGCATTGGATTCAATTGGATAAAAGAGAGGAAAGTGGAAAGAAGATTTTTCAAATACAACTCACCTTTTCCCCTTGAGTGCGGAGATACCATTGAAGGGCTTGAAATATGCTACCATATCTCAAAGGAGTTCGGACGCACACCCCAGAACGGGAAGAAGGTTATTTGGATTACCCATGCCCTTACGGCAAATTCAGACCCTTGTGACTGGTGGGATACCCTTGTAGGGGAAGGCAAGTTCCTTGACCCAAGAAAATACACCATAATCTGCGCCAACATCCTGGGCTCCTGTTACGGCAGCACATCGCCATGCTCCATAAACCCGGCGACAGGGAAACCTTACATGCTCGATTTCCCCAAAACAACCGTAAGGGATGTGGCACAATGCCACAATCTCCTGCTGGAGCATCTGGGTATAGAGAAAATAGACCTCCTTACCGGAGGTTCAGTAGGGGGCTTCCAGGCACTGGAGTTAAGCATCCTTTTTCCCGACAAAGTGAAGAACCTTGTGCTGCTGGCCTGCAACAGCCGTTTCACCCCTTGGGGAAGTGCATTTAATGAATCAATGAGGATGGCACTGAATGCAGACCCTACCTTTGGGCAGCAGCAATATACCATTGCCACAGAGTGGGAAGACTTCTCCACCAGAAGGACAAACGGGAAGAGCAATATAATGAAGGGGGAAAAGGTGGTACCCGTTGGGGGCAAGGCGGGACTGGCTGCAGCCAGATCTCTGGCCCTTATCTCATACAGGAGTTTTGAGGGGTACAACACCACCCAATACGAAAGCGATGATGACTGCATTTTTCCCCAAAGGGCCGGTTCGTACCAACGATACCAGGGGAAGAAACTGGTTGACAGATTTGATGCGTATTCATATCTGAACATGCTCAATCTTACAGACAGCCATAATGTGGGACGCCACAGGGGCGGTATTGAAAACGCCCTCAAACTGGTAAAGGCAAATACTGTATGCGTGGGAATAGACAGCGACAACCTTTTCCCTACCATAGAACAGAAATTTATGGCTGAGCATATCCCAGGTGCAAGATACAGGGAGATAACCTCTGCATTCGGGCATGACGGTTTTCTCCTTGAATGGGAACAGATAAAGGAAGTTATAGAGAGTGAGAATTTAATTTAACAGGAAAATTATGCAAGTATTGAAATTCGGAGGCAGTTCGGTTGCCAATGCTACAAATATGAACAAGGTTATTGCAATTGTAAGGAAGGCTATTGCCAGCGACCGTACAGTTGTGGTTTCATCTGCAATCAGCGGTGCTACAGATGCATTGCTCCTTATAGGCAAAACTGCAAAAGCAGGGGATGAAAACTATCTCAATCTTATTGAGACCCTGCAGGAAAAGCACAATGCAATTATTGAGGAACTGATTCCTGCAGAGGAGAGCGGGACCATAAGGGAGAAGTGCAACAGCCTGTTTAACCAGTTGAGGGAGATTTGCAAGGGTGTATATCTTCTGAAAGAACTTACAGAACTCAGCCAGGACCACCTTGTAAGTTTTGGCGAGATGCTCTCCACCAATATTATAAGTGCAAAACTCAAATCCCTGAACATAAGCCACCAGTGGAAAGATTCAAGGGATCTTATAAAGACCGAGGCCCAGGCCGGCAAGAATGTGGTGATAGACAACCTGACCACCAACAATATATGGGAATACTTCAACAATGACCAGCATAAACTGTATATAATGCCGGGGTTCATTGCCTCTGATATGGCAGGACGCACAACCACACTCGGGCGCGGCGGCTCAGATTACACTGCTTCAATAATTGCTGTTGGTACCCAGGCCCGCAGACTTGAGATATGGACAGACGTATGTGGAATGATGACCGCAGACCCCCGCATTGTACCGGATGCACATCCTATCAGGAATATCTCCTACAAGGAGGCACTTGAACTCTCGCACTTTGGGGCAAAAGTGGTATATCCACCTACAATCCAGCCTGTTGTAAAGCAAGGGATTCCTATATATGTAAAGAACACTTTCGCTCCCGACGACTTTGGAACTCTCATTGAACGCAACCCGCCTCAAGGGCAGGAGAAGATAAGGGGAATCTCAAGTTCCAACAAGATAGCCCTCCTCTCAATGGAGGGAAGTGGAATGGTTGGCATACCAGGCTATTCCAGCAAACTGTTTGATGTATTGAGCAAGAACAATGTAAACATCATACTCATTACCCAGGCATCATCTGTACATACAATGTGCATTGCCATTGCCGAGGATGACGCAGACAAGGCAAAAAAAGCGGCAGACGAACTTTTTGCATACGAGATTTCTCTTGGCAAAGTGGATCCTCTAAGAGTTGAGAAAGGGTTCTCCATCATCTCCCTTGTAGGTGATGACATGAAGAACCAGAGCGGTGCCAGCGGAAAAATGTTTGAAGCACTTGGCAGGGAGGGGATAAACATCCGGGCCATTGCCCAGGGTTCTTCAGAGAAGAATGTCTCTGCCGTTCTGCATACAGAGGATGTAAACGATGCTATCAGGGCCATACATACCGAGTTCTTTTCAGACTCTGCCAACAGGGTTAACCTCTTCATTGCAGGATACGGCACAGTTTCAAAGGCGCTTGTTTCAATAATCTTTGCACAGCGCAAATCCATTGAGGCAAGATTGGGCAAGGAAATTGTCATCTGCGGCCTGTGCAACAGCCGCAACTACCTGCTCAACCGCAACGGCATTGGGGAGAACTTCAACCTGCAGGAGGGTGAGAAAAATACAGACAACAAATACATCCTTGAAATCTGCAAACTGAAATTGAGCAACTCAATTTTTGTAGATTGCACCGCAAACAGGAACATTGCATCATTGTATGTAGATCTGTTCAGGAACAAATTCTCAGTTGTAACCTGCAACAAGATTGCAAATTCCCTCTCTTATGAATCATACAGGGAACTGTTTGCCACCGCAAGGCTTGAGAAGGTACAATACAAATATGAAACTACAGTATGCGCCGCTCTCCCTGTCCTTGAGACAATCCTCCAACTTGTAAACTGTGGAGACACCATATACAGGATTGAGGGAATTTTGTCGGGAACATTAAACTTCCTGTTCAGCAATTATAATGGGGAGATACCTTTTGCAACCCTTGTGAAGGAGGCAGCCCAGAAGGGGTATGCAGAACCGGATCCAAGGTTGGACCTTGCCGGAACAGATGTTTTCCGCAAATTCCTCATCTCTTCCCGACAAGGGGGATTCCCGATTGAGAGCAGCGATGTGGATTTCCAGGGATTCATTCCGGATGAGATCATGTGCAAGGAGCAGACAGATTTCCCTGCGTACGCCGAGGAGTTCTATGCAAAACTGCTTGCCTATGAGCCGCATCTCAAAGAGCAATATACACAGGCTGCAGCCAAAGGGGAGAAATTAAGATTCATTGCCTCGCTCAATGCAAAGGAGAGCAATGGGAACGGCAAGCCAAAATGCACCATCTTATTGAAGAGCATTGGAGCAGAGCATCCGTTCTACACCCTGGAGGGGACAGACAATGCAGTTATCATAGAGTCTGATTACTACCCTAACGCCATAGTTATAAAAGGTGCCGGGGCAGGTGCAAGACAGACCGCCGGAGGAGTTTTGAATGACATTTTAAGTTTATAATACAGAATAAAGATGAAGATAGCAGTAGTTGGAGCAACCGGACTGGTTGGAAGAAATATGTTGAGAGTGCTGCAGGAGAGGAATTTTCCTGTTACAGAACTCATTCCAGTAGCATCCGAGAAATCGTCGGGAAGCAAAATTGAATTCAATGGAAAAGAGTATACCGTTTGTACCCCTGCACAGGCTATAGAGAAGAAGCCCGCCATAGCATTGTTTTCTGCGGGAAGCGGGGTTTCAAAGGAGTGGGCGCCGGAGTTTGCCAAGGCTGGCTGCAGGGTTATTGACAACTCTGCCTGCTGGAGGATGGACCCTACAAAAAAACTTGTAATACCCGAGATAAACGGAGATGTGCTTGAGAAGGATGATTATATAATTGCAAACCCCAACTGTTCTACAATACAGATGCTGGTTGCCATTGCAGACCTGCACAAAAGGTTCCGGATAAAGAGAATTGTAGTTTCAACATACCAGTGCATTACCGGTACCGGCAAGAAGGCCGTTGACCAGATGAGTGCAGAGAGAGAGGGTAAAGAATCTCCAGTACAGGCATACCCGTACAGGATAGATTTGAACCTGTTGCCGCACATTGATATTTTCCTGGAGAACGGGTACACCAAAGAGGAGATGAAGATGGTAAACGAAACCCGCAAGATTATGAGGGATGAGAGCATAAGGGTATCCCCTACCGCCATAAGGGTTCCGGTACTCGGAGGGCACGCAGAGTCCATAAACCTTGAGTTTGCCAAGAGTTTTGAGATGGAGGAGATATTTGAGACCCTGAGGGGCACAGCCGGCGTGGTGGTACAGGATGCCGTGGCTGTGGAAAACGGGGAGCAGCCGCAGGCAATAGGCTCCGTGGAGAATCTCCCTTACCCTATGCCTCTTTTCACAAAAGACCGGGATGAGGTATTTGTGGGGAGGATCAGAAGGGACCCGTCACTTGAAAACGGCATAAATCTCTGGTGCGTTGCAGACAATTTGAGAAAAGGGGCTGCAACAAATGCGGTACAGATAGCGGAGTTATTAATAAAGAAGGGGTTGGTTTAACCCCTTTTTTTATGTACTTTTGCACATTTAGTGTTAATGTGCCGTAAAAGATGAGTGACCAGACTGAAAACCATATAAAGTTCTCCGACTATACAGAGGCAGATTTTGAGACCCTGAGTTGGAATGAACATATCCGCAGAAGATCAGGAATGTACATTGGCAAACTGGGAGACGGTTCTTCTCCCGACGATGGCCTGTATGTACTTTTCAAGGAGATAGTGGACAATGCTATTGACGAGTTCATTATGGGACACGGCAAAAGCATAAAGATGACCATTGGAGAGGACAATATGGTTACAGTAAGGGATATGGGGCGCGGTATCCCTTTAGGCAAACTTGTTGACGCAGTGAGCAAGATGAACACAGGTGCCAAATACGGCAGCAGCGCATTCTCAAAATCGGTAGGATTGAACGGTGTGGGTACCAAGGCGGTAAATGCAACCTCATCCTATTTCTACATACAGTCTTTCAGGGATGGAGAGAGTGCCTGGGCAGAATTCTCCCAGGGAAATCTTGTAGGTTCAGGCAACTGCACAACCACCGAGAAGAACGGCACCCTTGTAAAATACATTGCAGACACAGAACTTTACGGCAACTACAAATACAACTTTGAGTTCATTGAGACAATGCTCAAGAACTACTCTTACCTTAACATGGGGCTTTCGCTCAACTTCAACGGTACAGAGTACAAATCAAAGAACGGTCTTCTTGACCTTATCAACGACTCCCTCTCCGAGACCCCACTCTACGAGCCTATACACCTTAAAGGGAAAGACATAGAGGTTACAATCACCCACGGTACAGAGAACGGTGAGAATATAAGTTCATTTGTAAACGGCCAGAATACAATCCACGGAGGAACACACCTTGCAGCATTCAGGGAAGGTGTGGCAAAGACCATAAAGGATTTCTTCAAGAAGGATTTTGACCCTAAAGATGTAAGGCAGTCAATTGTTGGGGCAATAAGCATAAAGGTAGTAGAGCCAAACTTCTCAAACCAGACAAAGACCTACCTGAGTTCAAAGGAGGTTGAACCTGGCGGCCAGAGCATAAGGAACTTCATTGTTGAATTCCTGTCATCGGAACTGGACAACTACCTCCACAAAAACCCGGCTCAGGCAGATGCCATCCTCAAGAAAGTGCTCGCAAATGAGAAGGAGAGGAAGGCCATATCGGGAATACAGAAACTTGCAAGGGAGAGGGCAAAGAAGGCGAGCCTGAACAACAAGAAACTCAGGGATTGCCGCATCCATTACGGAGACAAGGACCCTAAGAACCAGGATACAATGCTCTTCATTACAGAGGGAGATTCTGCCAGCGGTTCAATAACAAAAAGCCGTGACGTAAATACCCAGGCGGTATTCTCACTGAGGGGAAAACCTTTCAACTGCTACGACTGCACTAAAGAGATTGTTTACAAGAACGAGGAGTTCAATCTTCTTCAGGCTGCCCTCAACATTGAAGATGATCTTGAGAACCTGAGATACAACAAGATTGTAGTTGCAACCGATGCCGACGTTGACGGTATGCACATCCGTCTGCTGTTGCTCACATTCTTCCTCCAGTTCTTCCCTGATCTTATAAGGAAAGGGCACCTTTACATCCTTCAGACACCTCTTTTCCGGGTAAGGAAAAAGAACGAGACATATTACTGCTACACCTCCGAGGAGAAGGAGAAAGCTATAAAGAAACTTGGCAAGAACCCTGAAATCACCCGATTCAAAGGTTTGGGAGAGATTTCTCCCGACGAGTTCAGAGGGTTCATAGGAGAGAACATAAGGCTTGACAAAGTGAGATTGAGCAAGGATGACAACATTCACGAACTGCTTGAATTCTATATGGGCAAGAATACCATGGAGAGGCAGAACTTCATAAAGGGGAACCTGAGGTCAGACCTTATACTTGAGGAACTTGCCGAAAAATCAAATATATATTAGAAACATATTACAGTTATGAGAAAATATATCTGCAAATTCTTCATGTGGGCACTTGGCTGGAAAGCCATAGAACCCCCTATTCCAGGTCCTAAAGGTATTATTTTGGGTGTGCCCCACACCTCTGCATGGGATTTCCTCATATCATATTTCTATTACTACTCGGTAGGTGGAAAGGCTTTCGTTATGGTAAAGAAAGAATTTTTCTGGGGACCTCTTGGTCCTATTGTGCGCTGGATGGGAGGAGTTCCTGTTGACCGCTCAAAAGGGGCCACTGTTGCAAAGCAGATGATAGATGCAATGAACAAGGCAGAGTACATGCACCTTGCAATTGCACCTGAGGGTACCCGCAAACGCACCGACAACTGGAAGAGCGGTTTCCACACAATTGCCAGAGCCTGCAATGTCCCTGTTTATCTGGGATATTTTGACTGGAAGACCAAGACTGTTGGAAGAGGCATTGAATTCCAACTTACAGATGATGTAAAGGGAGACCTCAAAAGGATAAGACAATACTATAAAGATAAGGGTGTAGTAGGAAAGTATCCGGAACTTTTCTCTACAGGAAAAGATTTGGAATAATTTTTGTATAATTACACACCCGAATACTAAACCAACAACAATACAATATGAATTTTAAAACATTAAAAGAGCTACTTCACTGTAGCACAGAGGCTTTTGCAAACAACAAGTTCCTATGCTTCATTGGTGGCGATTTTTACACTTTTAAACAATTCGGTGAAAAGGTAAAGGCTATAGCAGCCTTGGTTCATAAAAACGGAGCAAAACAGGGAGACCGCGTGGGTATCCTCTGCCAGAGCATGCCAAACTGGGGAGTTGCCTTCATGTCGGTTTCTGCATACGACAAGATTGCAGTCCCAATGCTTCCAGATTTTTCAGTGGATGAGATAAACAACATCATTGACCATTCCGAGTGCAAAGGTATATTTGTATCAAAGAGGCTTGCCCACAAACTTACAGAAGAGATGCAGGCAAAACTCGATTTTATTATTGAAGTTGATACATTCAAAGTACTTAAGGGGGCAAAATGCTCTGAGGCGGTAAATGAGGAGGTTGAGAAGATGGCCTCAAAAGAGGAAGACCTTGCTACAATCATATATACATCGGGAACAACAGGAAACTCAAAAGGTGTAATGCTTACACACGGCAACCTCTGTTCTCACGTAAAGATTGCCAACAAGATGAGGCCTTCATACGAGTGGGACGTATGGTTGTCTGTACTTCCATTGTCACACACACTGGAGTTCAGCCTTTCATTCCTTCTCCCAATGCTGGCAGGCGCATCTGTATATTACCTTGAGAAACCGCCTGTACCAAAATTGCTGCTGCAGGCTTTCAAACAGGTAAGACCAACAACCATGCTTACTGTTCCAATGATCATTGAGAAGATTTACAAGAATTCTGTACTTCCAAAGATCAACAGCAATCCTGTTATGGCCAAGATGTACAAATCTGCAATTGGAAGAAAACTTATAAATAAAGTTGTGGGGAAGACCCTGAGGGAGACATTTGGCGGAAGGATGAGATTCTACGGCATTGGCGGGGCAAAACTGGACGGTACAGTAGAGAAATTCCTCCTGGAGGCCAACTTCCCTTATGCAATTGGATATGGTCTTACAGAATGCTCTCCGCTTCTTGCCGGAGCAACCCCTGACCTTGTAAAATGGCAGACTACCGGTCCTGCAGTACCTGGTGTACAGTTGAAAATCAACAACCCTGACCCTGTAACAGGCGAAGGTGAGATTATTGCTAAAGGTCCCAACATCATGCCAGGATACTACAAGAACCCTGAGGCAACCAGAGATGCCTTTACTGAGGACGGATGGTTCAGGACAAAAGACCTCGGCTACATAGATGAAAAGGGATGGCTCTCCATCAGAGGCCGCCTCAACAGCATGATTGTAGGCCCAAGCGGTGAGAACATTTACCCGGAGGAGATTGAGACAGTTATCAACACCCACGGCTGCGTAGCAGAATCTGTGGTTACAATGAAAAAAGGTGCCCTTGTTGCCAAAGTATGCATCCACCCCGACATGATAGAGGCAATAAGCAAAATAAAAGATGAGGCACTTGCCGCATACAACGAAAAGAAACTCCAGTTGATTGAAGCATACGAGGCCAAAAAGGCAGAGTGGCTCAAAGAATACGAAGAGAAGAAGGCGGAGTGGGCAAAAGAGTACAAAGACAAAAAGAGTGAATACGAAGCAAAACTTGCTGAGTGGAAAGTTGAGTATGACCAGATGAGGAGAGAGATGTACAAGAGTTACACCGCCAAGAGAGAAGAGGCTGCCGCTGCTTACCTTTCAAAGAAAGAGGAGACCAAGAAGTCCCTTGAGAACAAGATGAAGGAGTGGGAAAAGGACATACAGCAATATGTGAACAATAAGGTGAACAAATTCTCAAAAATCTCCCACGTGGAACTCCGCACCGAGGCCTTTGAGAAAACAGCCACCCAGAAGATCAAACGTTACCTGTACGCATAATACCCTACAGGTATCCCTTATAAAGCGCACTTGTCGGCATCAGCCCAGGTGCGCTTTTCAGTTCTCCCCCCCTGCCAATAAACCTTCAATTTTTCTGCACATTCTCCGCGGGAACCAAGTACCTTCGTTCATGCCCGTCAGAGGCTGCTCGGCTGAAAAAATCATCTTGACGGCTAACTCCTCATTTTTAGCCATCCTAAGGATGTCTAACATTCGTCAGACACACGCCGTCA
>JAZNUM010000025.1:0-18719 GCA_045592325.1 Candidatus Egerieisoma sp. | reverse complement strand
ACAAAAGAGCTCTAACTCTTTGATTTATAATCAATTAAGAATTAAAGCTCTTTTTGTGCGGGCGAAGGGACTCGAACCCCCACGTCGTCAGACACTAGATCCTAAGTCTAGCGCGGCTACCAATTACGCCACGCCCGCGTTCCGTGATTGGGACTGCAAAGATAGGAATATTTTTTACAAATGCAACAGCACCTGCAAAAATTATTTCATCCCTGTAACATCATAAAATGCCACTACACAATCCTGATACCCCCTGTCTACTGCAACGGTAGAATGCGGAAGTATCTTGTAAGACAAGTCCTCTCCCGTTTCAATGGTATATTTTACATACAGGTTCTGTTCCTTGTTCTGTATCTCCACAATCTTAATTACTGTTCTCTTCTCTGTAGAAGGGCCACAAACTGCTATTACAAACTGGCTTCCAAAATCCACAGAAGGACCTGCCCCCCTGAAAAGTTCCTCAAATCTGGCCTTATCATATACAACCACAGGGGTCAATTTATCCGGTTTAAGGACACAGGCACAGTTTATCTCCTCAAATGGTACACTTATGTAGTTTTCTTCTGCTTCACAGGCAACAAGCCCCAGCATCATAATAACGGCAACTATATATCCAAATGCTTTTTTCATATCCAAACCTTATTTTAGCAGATGTAAAGATAGAAATTTTTCAAATATTTTGTATTTTTACAGAAACCAAATTTTGAATAATATCATGCCCCACGATATTGTAATAACACTTCCCATAACAGACCCCACCTGGATTTTCTTCCTGGTGCTTCTGATAATCCTCTTTGCCCCAATGGTTCTGGAGAGGCTCCGTATCCCCCACATCATAGGTATGATTCTTGCCGGCGTTGCCATTGGCGAGTTCGGATTCAACATCCTTGAGAGGGACAGCAGTTTTGAACTTTTTGGAGAGGTTGGGCTCTATTACATAATGTTCCTTGCAGGTCTGGAGATGGATATGGAGGACTTCAAGAAAAACAAGTCCAAAGGGATAATTTTCGGTCTCCTCTCATTTGCCATCCGTTTTGGAATTGGCATGTGGAGTTGTTTGAAACTCCTTAATTTCGGCCTTACCACCTCCATACTAATGGGGTGCATGTACGCCTCGCATACCCTTATCTCCTACCCTATTATAAGCCGCTACGGTCTCTCCAGACTCCGCAGCGTAAACATAACAATTGGAGGTACCATCATAGTTGACACCCTTGCCCTCATAGGGCTTGCCATAATAAGCGGCATGTACAAGGGAGACACCTCCAGGATGTTCTGGGTAATGATGGGAATAAAGGTAACCCTTCTCACCGCATTTATAATTTTTGTCTTCCCGATAATTGCAAGAAGGTTCTTCCGCAACTACTCCGACAACATAATGCAGTTTGTATTTGTTCTTGCTATGGTATTCCTTGGGGCGGGACTCATGCAGTTTGTGGGGATGGAAGGTATCCTCGGTGCATTCCTTACCGGTCTTGTACTGAACAGGCTCATTCCCCATGTATCTCCGCTGATGAACAGGCTTGAATTTGTCGGGAATGCAATTTTCATCCCATATTTCCTCATTGGTGTGGGAATGCTTATAGATGTAAATGCCCTTTTTGCAGGTGGACAGGCCCTTAAGGTTGCCGCAATAATGACAGTGGTAGCCATTGGCAGCAAATGGATTGGAGCATTTGCCACCCAGAAGATTTTCGGGATGAAGAAAAATGAGAGAAACATGATTTTCGGGCTCAGCAGTGCTTCTGCCGCCGCTACCCTTGCCGCAGTTCTTGTGGGGCACGGAATAATAATGGAGAACGGAGAGCGCCTTATAAACGATGATGTGCTCAACGGAACCATTGTAATGATCCTCTTCACATGTATAATAAGTTCTCTGGCAACAGAACGCTCAGCAAGGAAGTTTGCCCTGGAGGAGAAACTCCATTTCAATGATTCCAAAGATGAGACAGATGACCTTCCTGAGCAGATACTAATTCCTGTGGCAAACCCTGAGACCACCGAGAACCTCATAAACCTGGCCCTTATGATAAGGGACAGCAAACTTGGCCGTCCGCTTGTGGCCCTGAGCGTGATTACAGACAACAAGAACATACAGGAGAGGAAACAGCAGTGCGGAAAGAATCTGGAAAAGGCGGCAATGATTGCAGCCTCGGCGGATGTAAAGGTTACCCCTGTTTCCAGGTACGACCTTAACGTTGCCTCCGGCATCATTCACTCGGCAGAGGAATACAATGCAACCAACCTTGTAATAGGTCTGCACTGGAAGGCCAACATAATAGACTCCTTCTTTGGCAAACTTACCGAAGGTGTGCTGAAAGGGACATATAGAGAGGTTATGATTGCCCGTTACCTGGTACCTTCAACCACAATCCGCAAGATTCATGTGGCGGTACCTCCTCAGGCAGAGTATGAGGCAGGATTTGTAAAATGGATAGACCACCTGAGCAGGATGGCCTCACAACTGGGATGCCACATTGTCTTCTACGCAGAGTCCAATACTCTCAAATACCTCAAGGAGGTTGCTGCAAAATTCTCTGCTGCCGGGTTGGCACAGTTTGAAGAGATGGTGTTCTGGAATGATTTCTACAGAATAAAGGAAAACATGTATAACACCCATCTGGCAGTGATAGTTTGCGCCCGCAGGGGTTCAATTTCATACGACACCTCTTTTGAAAGGCTCCCTTCACTCCTTTCAAAATTCTTCCAGGAGAGCAGTATGATAGTCCTCTATCCGGAGCAGCCGCACCAGGAAGAGGGACACAGGACATTCTCAGACCCTTTAGGGCACAACGAGTACCAGCATTACGACAAAGCGCGCGAATGGGTTACCGACCTTTTCAAAATGGATGATGATAAAAAAGAACATTAATCCCGACAAATAAAAGATACAGATATGAAACCACAACAGTACTCAATTGGAATCTTCATTGACGGAGGATACTATGCCAAAATAAACGAAGGATTGCAAAAGCAACTCTCAATGCGCCTGGATATAAAAAGCCTTTTCCAATACATAAGGGAGAAGATATCCGGAGCGTATGACATTCCCACAGCAGACATACAGATAACCGAAGCACACTACTTCAGGGGGAGATACAGGGCCGGTGATGCCAATGAGAAGCATCTGCTCTACTCAGAAAGGGCTTTTGAAGATACCCTTATAGAGAATGATGTGGTATTCCACTACAAGCATCTGCGCGAATTGGAGAAACGTGATGGAATTACCGTTGTAGAGAAGGGTATTGATGTGTGGTTTGCCTTGGCAACATACGAACTCTCAACAATCCGCAATTTTGATTTTGTAATCCTTGTTACAGGAGATGCAGACCATGAGATGCTTGCCCGCAAACTCAATGCCCTTAAGACAAAAGTGATACTCCTCACCTGGAATGTGGGGCCTCAGGCATCAACTTCCCGTCTGTTGAGGGAAGAGGTTGGCTGGCATCTGGAGTTGCGCGATGAATGTGCTGCAGACAAGACCCTTTTGAACAAAATATGCAGGCCTTTATAGGACCTGCATATTTTTATGTTTTAAAGGATTATCTGTCGGGAAGATAATTCTCTCCTACAAAAATCTCAATACTCCTCCGCTCTCTCCTACAGACATCTCCACCTGGCGACCCAGATAGATGCTGGCATTAGGATGCTCATGTCCGCAAGGGAAATTGAACATTACAGGTATTCCAAGTGGCGCGGTATATTCATTTATAAGATCAAGTACATTTCTCTGCCACTGGTCCTCCTCACGGGTATCTGTAAAGTATCCCACTACAATTCCCTTGCATTTTGCAAGGTGTCCGCACTCACGAAGGTGCCACAATTTGCTGTCTATGGTGTACATCCTTTCATCAATATCCTCAATGAACAGGATTGTAGGCTCATCAAAGTTATGGTCATTTGGGGTTGCCACAAGGTTTCTCATAAGGGTAAGGTTTCCACCTATCAGACGGCCCTGGGCACTACCTTTCACATTGTACTGGTGAGGATTTGTAGTATATGCCGCCACATTCCCAAAGAGGGCATCCTTGAGTGAATTCTGTGAGAACCCGTCAAATTCCTCAGTAAATGTTCCGCACATTGCTCCGTGGATTGACTCCAACCCCATCTTCTGGAGTGCATAGTGGAGAATTGTAATGTCTGAATAGCCTACCAGCCATTTTGGGTTCTCCTTAAAGAGTTCCAGATTAAGGTTCTTTATAGTGTGCATTGTTCCATACCCGCCCCTTATTGAAATTATGGCCTTAACCTCAGGATCCTGTATCATCTCCTGAAGGCCCTGGGCACGCTGCAGATGTGTACCTGCAAAATCTCCGGGATAGGTTGCTGTAAGATTCTTTCCAAGTTTCACTTTAAGCCCCCAACTCTCCAGTTGTGCCTTCCAGTTGGCAGCCAATTGCCCCTGTGACGGTGCCGATGCTATTGCTATTACCGCTACGGTATCTCCTTCCTTTAAAAATTGTGGTCTCATACTATAATTTTTTTGTAAAGATACGATTTTTTTAGAAAGTCGGTCCCCGACTTAACTCGGGGACCGACTTCTTTTCTTAGATATTCTATCAGACTCCCTCTGAAAAGGAGTGTGCAGAAAGAATCATCGGGATACTGAGAGGGAAAGGGTATGATGTTGTTACAAGGGTTACTCCGGCCGGCAAGTTCTGGAGGGCGGAAGATTACCACCAGAACTATTGTCAGGTGCACGGCATAGAACCTGAATGCCATATGAGAGTAAAACGATTCTAAAAATAGAACAGAGGCACCCACATCAAAAAGGTGCCTCTGTTTTTATCAATATACCGGGAAGCGTCTCCTGTTATTTCCTGAACAGGCTGTCCAGTGCGGTATAGAATTCTGGACTTTCCCCCACAATGAATTTTATAATCTTTCCGTCGGGACCTATTATGATTTTTGTAGGATAGCCGGATATGGCATAAAGTTTACCTGCATCATTGCCTCCCTTTTCATCATTTATGACATTCAGCCAAGGAAGAGAGTTATTTGCAACTGCCACCTTCCATTTCTCCTCACTATCTCCACAGGCAATGCCCAATATCTCAAATTTACCTTTGTATTTTCCGTAATATTGCTTCATCTCAGGTATACCTTTAATGCACCAGGTGCACCAGCTTCCCCAAAAATCAAGCACCACATACTTCCCCCTCAAAGATGATAGGGCAAGAGGTTTGCCATTGATATCCATTAAAGTGAAATCGGGAGCATCCATTCCTGGAGCAACCTTTTTCCTTGCCTCTTCCAATGCTTTCATGCGATCTTCATTAGCCTTAAGAATGGCGGCAAGCCCCTCATCAAAAGTCTTTACAGGGCCCTCCTTTACTTCTGCAGAAAGGGCATCCATTGCCTGGCTTCTGAAAGGTTCCAGAAGACTTACAGCCATATAATAAGAATAATTGCAATCTGGGTTTGCCTTAATGAATTCCAAAGCTGCCGCATCGTGCTTTTCCCTCCACTGTGTAAAAAACTCTCCAAACTCATCTTTTCCCAATGTGGCTTTTGCATCGGCCAATTCCGCATCAATCTCCTTAAGATACTCCTTGGCCCTTGCCTTGTCGGCATAAAATCCTTTTCCCCGCAGAATTGGATTCTTTAAGGTTCCCGACACATTTACTGTCTCACCGGGGAGCATTATCACCTGAAAGAACTCTTTCTGTTCCTCAGAAGTCTTTTTACCCGGAGAAGGGAGATTCATTACCGAAACATCCCTATAATTGCCATCTTTGAGGGTATAGGTAAACTTGCCGTTTTCATCCAGTTTTACTGTATCACGGAACTCTACCCCCATAAGATTAAGTTTGCTCACGCGCATAAGCAGCGCTCCATTCTTCACACTGTCAAGTTGACCAGTCAGGATACTTGTATCCCGACGGTCATTACCTGAACAGCCTGCCGCCATAATGGCCAGCAGCAATATTACAATTGAATTCTTTCCCATCATTTTACAGACTCATAGTTATGAGGCAACAAATTTGGATTGTTGTTCACCGCATTCATAGGGAACGGGAACACCCAAAGTTTTGAGCCCGGCTCAATAGAATATGTCTGACCCATAATGAATCTCGACCATGTCTGTCTGTATTTTGGAAGTTCATTCCAGCGTTTTTTCTGGATAAAGTTATAGATGGAGTACAGACACTCTCCGTGCGATGTTTTCTTAAGATATTCAATAGCCTCATCCTCTGAAGTTACAGCACCTTTTAGCGGAGCATATACTGCATCATCAATCCTGTTCACGCGAATCTGGTCCAACATCTCCATAGCATCATCAATTTTTCCCTCAGCAATTGCACACTCAGCAAGTACAAGATACATATGGGTAGTCTTCATACCGCACTGGTTCCAGCCCGAAACCTGGTCCATGCTTACAACGAAGCCCGGCAAACCGAACACCATAGCGCCATAGTCCATAATATTGTCAAACATCATGTTGTAATTGGCAATCTTGTCCTTGCATACGTGTCCAGGCTCAAAATATGCGGCAGCCTCTTGAGTAATTGCATACATGAGTTCCCTGTCATATGTAAAGAAATAATCCTCCTCACATTCAAGTGGAGCCCTGTAAATGCAAGGATACTGGCCACCCATAATAACGCCTTGCATCATAGTTGTAGATGTCTTATAATTGAGTATACTGCCATTTACATTAAGGGCATTCTTTGCAGCGGCAGCAGCATTTGCATAATCCTGCATGCACAGATGGGCCAACGCCTTGGCTGCATAAGCAGCACCCTTGTTCATACGCATGCGGTTAATGTTGGAATTTGGAAGAGCATTAAGTGCAATGGCATCATCCAGATCCTTTATAATATTCTCATAAACCTGCTGCACAGTAAGTTTTTCTGTAGGTACTGAGATATCCCAGTCATGTGTAAGATAAGGTATTCCGGGATCTGTTGCAGCGGTTGTAGGATTATATGCTTTTGCAAACTTGTTTACAAGCAGCCAGTGACAATATGCCCTTAGGGTAAGGGCCTCAGCCTTCAACTGGTTTCTGGTCTTCTCATCTCCCTCTGCAGCATCTGCCTGCATAAGTATAGGGTTGGCTATTCTTCCAATCCACTCATACCATGTAGTGTAGTCTCCATCACTTGGAGTAAGTTCGGCAAGCAAGTCCATACTGGTATCATCCAACGAAGCCAGTATTGAGGCTTTAGTTTTATTTGGCTGGCTGAGAATGGACGGAATATGGGTACCACCGTAGAATACATCTCCTGCAGCCAATCTCATATCTGTAGATGTTATAGTCATCTCTGCATTGAGCAGCATTTCAAGCTCAGTTGTAGTGGAAAGGAGGTTCATTCCTTTTGGCTGAATATCTGTGAATGATTCACAAGATGTAAACAGCAATGTTCCTGCAAATAGCAGAGTATATATAAACTTTTTCATAATGTCAGTATTATAGATTAATGTTTATACCAAAGATGAAAGATGAAGGGTTGCGCAATCCCAATGTCTCAGGATCAACTCCAACATCATTCTTAACCCACAATGCCTTTGGATTGTCAATCTGGAATCTCAAAGTTGCCCTGTTGAAGCCTACAGTCTTCAACCATTTCTCAGGCAATTCATAACCAATTACAATATTTCTTATCTTAAGGAAATCTGCATCACGGACAGATATATTTGAAGTATAAGACTCTGGTCCTTTTGATGTTGAACTGTAACGGCCTATACCCGGAACATTTGTAGGTTTCTCAGGTGTCCATGCATCTACAAAGTAACTTGGGATTGCCTGCGTTGTCATACCCATGGTCTCCTCCTGTATCAGCGCCCTCATCTTATGGCCTCCATAGTACGCCATAAGGATACTCAGACTGAATCCCTTGTAAGTAAATCTGTTATCCATACCCATTACAGTAACAGGATCTGTCTGTCCGGAGTATTCAAGGATATCAATGCTGCCGCTTTGTACACTATGCTTGATGACATCATTGTCTCCATACCACAATGTCTGTCCCTCTTCACCCGGCTGGTCGCTGATTCCTGCAAATCTGTAACTCCATAATGCACTTGAAGGATAACCTACCTTATATGGATTCCTGGTAAGTTCGTAAGCCCTTGCAGCAGGATTCTCCACACTGGTAACCTCATTCTTATTATGAGAATATGTTAAACTGGTGCTCCATCCAAAAGCATTTTCCCTGTTCTCCCTAAACCAGTCTGCAGTAAGCTGGATCTCAACACCTCTGTTGTACATGCTTGCAGTATTCATGAACATGGAAGCAAAACCGGTTGTAGGATCAATTGATTTGTTTGAGAACACATCCTTAATGTCCTTATTGTACCAGTCAATTGAACCACGCAACCTGTTCTCCATTACACCAAAATCAATACCTATGTTTGTAGTACGGCTCTGTTCCCATTTGAGGTTAGGGTTTGCAGGTGATGCAATCTCACCGTAAGGCTGGTTGGTATACTGATTCAACCCAGTTGAAGTGGCTGTCATATAAGATGTGGCACCCTGGTATATATTACCTGTAATACCGTAACTTACACGAAGTTTCAGATAATCCACCCAAGTAATGTCCTTCATGAACTCCTCTTTGTTGATATTCCATGCAGCACCAACAGACCAGAGCGGTTTCCCGCGGAATTTTGAGTTGAGGCCGTATACATCTGCATAATCTTTACGGAATGAGCCAAACACATTGTATTTGTCATCATATGTATATGTAATGTTGGCATATCCCGACGCATATCTGTGCAACTGCTCCACAACTATGCCCATACCGTCCTCAAAATATGGACGGAAGATATACTGGCCGGCAAGATACTGGCCCTGCATGTACCAAGGAGAATAGTCCATCTTTGACAAGGCTGCAAAATCCACTGTATGAGTAGCACTGTTCTGCAACTGCTCATCATAACCGAGTACAAGAGATTTTCTTCCGTTTGATTTTGTCTGGCGGAACTCAAGACCTGCAATTGCCGCTACCGAGTGCTTGCCAAAAGTATTTGAATAGTTTGCCTGCCCTCTGGCTGTATAGTATGTGCCATTGATTGAAGTTGACCTCAACATACCGCCTGTGCGTGGGGTGAGATAAGTGACATTTCCGCTGGCATCCTTTATGGTATAGGCATTCCTTATCTGCCTTGCAACTGAACTCTTCTGGTTTGCATGCCAGTCCTCATTCTGTCTGTCATCCTCATAAATGAACTGGGCATTTGCAGTAAGCCCTTTTGCAATCTTGAACAGCAAATCTCCATGATAACGGATATGCTGGCGTTTTGTCTCTACGGTATTGTTGTAGAACTCATCCCTGTAGATTGTACCCATATGGTAAAGGCCCTCTGAGTTGTCGGGATTCTCCCACCACTCTTCGTATCCCGATGTTCCAGGATAGAATTTCTTCAAAGAACCGTCCTGGTTGTACATAGTCTCATACGCTGCACGTCCCCAGATGTTTCTGTGTCCAGAGTTGTAATCGTATCCGGCCTCTTTTATTTTACCGTAAACGCCGTTAATGCTAAACGATGCGGTAAGCCATTTGGCAACCTCGTAAACGCCCTTATAATTGATATTCAATGCACTGTTTTCTGCATTGATTATACCGCTGTTGTCATGCTTGTAGTTAAGGGTAAGATTGCTCTGGAACTTGTCTGAACGGCTGCGCAATGAGAGGTTGTACTGCTGCAGGAACTGCCTTTTATATATAAGGTCTGCATATTCCTTTGCATAGTTGTTCTTGCTCAACTCTGCCAGTGTTGCATCCAGTTGCTGACGGCTGATCTTGCCTGTAGCAAGATTGTAATAAGCCATCTGAATTGGAGAAAGGGCTGCACGGCCTGTAACCAAAGTTGTTTCGGTTGAACCTATAGGATCTGCAATCTCTCCGTTGTTGTTGAAATAATAGTACTCATAATAATCAGACTCAACTTTAACCTGCTGGGCCGCATTCATCTTGAAGTTAGATGCATAATCAACATCCTTCTTCTCCCAGATTGTAAAGTTTGTAGAGAAGTCTATATCTATTTTACCCTCTTTCTTCGCATTTTTTGTAGTGATTACAATAATACCGTTGGATGCGCGGGCACCGTAAATTGCTGTTGCAGCAGCATCCTTAAGAACGTTGATGCTCTCTATATCGTAAGGGTTCAAATCATCAATCTTTCCCTCTACAGGAAGACCGTCAACTACAAGAAGAGGACTGGTTTCTGCATACAACGAACTTGTACCGCGGATAGTGGTCTTCCCTCCATATGTAGTAAGACCGGCGACACGTCCTTCCAGGTTACTGAGAATATTAGGGGTGTATCTCTCCTCAATCCTTTTTGAAGAAATGGTGGAAATGGCACCGGTAACCTTCTCTTTCTGGATATCCTGATAACCTGTAACCACAACGCTTTCAAGTGCAATAAGATCACTCTGCATCTGTACATCCAGCACAGAACTTTTCCCGACAGAAATATATACAGTCTGCATTCCTACCAAAGAAAATGAAAGTTCATCTCCTTCAGAAGCTTTGATTTCATAATTGCCTTCTGCATCTGTTGTTGCATACTTTTTTGTTTTGGTGTTCAAAATTGAGACACCGGCAACAGGCTGATTGTTTTCATCTGTAACAACACCCTTTACGGTAATCTGCTGTGTGATGTTTTCCTGCCTGTTTTTTGCCTGAACATTCTGGGCTTCAGCCATAACTGAACCAGAAAGTGTCAAAACTCCAAGGATACAAAGGAGCCTTAACATCCTGCTTATAGCATGTGTTTTCATAAGTTAGTATATTGGTTAATGAATTTCAGGTATGGATTATATTATATTCCGCTAATTTAGTGTAAAAATGTAAAAAACTACCATTTACAGTTATCTTTTTATTCACCTAATATGGATTTACAACCTTTTTATCCACGCAGAAATCTCCTCCAGTACATCCCCGGAGATTGTCTCCTCAATTTTTGCATACTGAAGCGAATTTTTCTCCGTGCAATTCTGGAAAAGGTGGTTCTTATAGGGATACTCCTTAATAAGATTCTTTTTATTACCGGGGAGTAATTTCTGCAGCACCTCAAGATTTGCCTGAGCCGGAACCTGCATATCCAGGGAGCCGTTTACCGCCATTACCGGGCACTTTATCTTCCCGATAGTTTCTGCAGGGTCATACGCTACAAACCAGTCGAGCCATAGATTTTCATTTGAAGCCACCAATGCAAGATTGAGCATAAGGTTCAACGGCAGAGAGATGGAATCCCTTCTGCACATCTGCTGTACAAACTGCTGTGCGTCGGGAACTGCCCCACCACGCAATCTTACAGAATCAATATCACTCAAGAGGCTACCATTGAATCTTGCAATCCTCTCTGCATACACACCCCTCAAGGCCTTTCCATAATTGTCTGCCCACTCTTTTGGGGCTCCCTGCTGCTGCAGGAGAGCCTCATTCTGCCACACAATGCACTCTACCCCTTGGGTAGCCACACCGGCAAGGGATATTATAAAATCTGGAATACCCTCCCCTGCAAGCATAAGGGCTACCGTTCCCCCTTCACTGTGCCCCAACACTCCCACTTTTCCAAATTTCTTCAGCCCTCTTAAATATTCCACTGCCGCCTGTGCATCAGATGCAAAATTCTCTGTAGTAAGCCCCACAAGGGGACCTTTGGAGCCGCCGCATCCCCTGTCATCATACCTGAGTGAGGCAATGCCATGATATGCCAGCCAATCGGCAATCACCGCAAAAGGTTTGTGGCCAAAAACCTCCTCATCCCTGTTCTGGATACCGCTGCCGGTAACCATAACCACAACCGGAACCTTGCGCCATTTCATCCCCTCATACCCTACAGGATATGTAAGGGTGCCGGCAAGGGATGCACCTTCTGCCCTGTTTTCAAACACTACCTCTACACTCTCATAAGGAAAAGGCTCCACAGGTGTCTGTGGGCGTTGCGGTTGCTGCGAAAACAGCGGCATTGCCACAATATGCAGCAACAGCAACAATATGGAAAGTCTTTCAGTCATACAATAAAACACAGTTACGGTCTCAAGCCGCTTCCACCCTGAATTGTAAGGGTCTCCCCAGTAATGAATGAAGCATCATCAGAGGCCAGGAATACACAAGCCTTGCCTATATCCTCCACAGGATCCGCAAACCTTCCCAAAGGTATCTCCTTAATGGTCCTCTGGAACAGGTCGGGGTAACTCTCCTTCCACTGCTGCAGGCTCTCTGTCATAGCCAGAGGGCACACCACATTCACTCTCACCCCATCCGGACCCCACTCAGTTGCAGCCACACGGGAAAGTCCCCTTATCCCCTCTTTTGCCGCCGCATACGAACTTTGTCCCGGCTTCCCGAAAAGTCCCGCTCCCGATGCAAAGTTTATCACAGATCCCCTGCTCTCCTTCAGATATGGGAAACACTCCCTCATATAAAAGAAAGCAGCATATACTCCCGACAACAACGCCAGATCAAAATCCTCCTTTGTATGCTCTACCAGAGACAATCCCGATTTTGAAACCTGTGCATTGTTTATAAGTGTATCTATCCTGCCAAAAACCTCTACTGTTTTGGCAACAACATTTTTTACAGCACTCTCATCTGCTCCATCGGCTACAACCGGCAATACCTCAACACCCCACTGGGCACGCAAATTTGCAGCGGAGGCCTCAAGCCTCTCCAGATTTCTGCCGGTAATTACCAGATTGCTCCCTTCCCTTGCAAAAGCGGTTGCAAGTCCGTATCCTATCCCCTTACCACCTCCTGTAATAAGAGTAACTTTTCCATCAAACTTTCCCATACTTTCTCTTTTTACATTACCAACAGCAAGATAGTAAGAATTGTTGGGATATTAAATACCTCAAATATGGTATTTAGGGGCTAAAACAGAGCCAGATTGGCAAATCCCGGCACCAGTTCCCCCTTCTCAATTTTATGTATAATCTCCACCACCTTGTCATTCATAGGTGTAGGGCATCCCACCTTGCGTCCATAAGCAGAAACAACACCGTTTATGGCATCTACCTCAGTAAGTTTCCCCTTCTCCAGATCCTGAAGCATACTGGCCTTCAGCAGGGCATGCTTGCGGATGGCAATAGGGATTATGAAACTGGATATTGCCTTCTTAACAGGATTGCGGTAATCCAGCAATTTCACAATATCCTTTCCCTGTACCGGCTCTATTTTAATGCCGCCAGCCGCACATACATCTATACACTCCTTTATGAGTGCCTGTACAATCTTTCGGGAAGTCCTCTCTTTGGCTGCCTGGCCAAAAGTGCAGCCCAACACGGCACTCATCCCGGAGAAAGCAGAATTTATAAGGAGTTTGCTCCAGCGGGTTCCTATGAAGTTGGCATCCAGTTCTACAGGTCCCATCATCTCCAGAAGCCCCTTTACCTGCATCAGTTTTGGGTTTTCCCCACCTTGCAGACTTCCCAATGAAAAGGTAAGGCTGTCGGGAGAACTGGTAAGTTCACATACTCCGGGTTCCTTGAGGGTTGCACCCCATGCAACAGTACATCCAAGCACCCGGTATTCCCCCACAATCTCCCCAATCTGCAGTTCCGGAATCCCGTTCTGCAGGGTTACAACAACTCCATCGGGAGCAAGGAAATCCTTGAGAAATGTTACCACCTCCCCGTTGTGCTGCTGCTTGGTCATAAGAAAAATGATATCATATATACCCTCCATTTTGTCGGGAGTATATGCAGTCACCTTCTGTACAAAATTGAGGGTACCGGTAACCGTTGCCCCCTTCTGCTGCAGAGCCTCTATGTGTGCCCTGTTGCGGTTAACCAGGTCAATTTGCCCGCCGTTTTTTGTTATGAATGCCCCCAAAATGGTACCGAGGGAGCCCGCTCCGTATATTGCCGCTCTCATACTCTTCTCCACTATAATTATTTCAATATCTGCGCTGCGTGGTCTTTTGTATTCACCTTTTCAATAATATCCACAAGGATACCCTCCTCATTGAAAATGAATGTCTGGCGGAGCGTACCCATATAGGTACGGCCGTAGAGTTTCTTCTCAGCCCACACCCCAAACACCTGCTGCATCTGTGTTGTGGTATCTGCCAGCAATGTAAAAGGGAGGGAGTTCTTCTCAATGAACTTCACATGCGATGCCGCACTGTCCTTGCTAACTCCCACAACATTGTACCCGGCCTTCTGCAATGCCTGATAATTATCCCTCAGATTGCAGGCCTGGGCGGTACATCCGCTGGTATTGTCCTTAGGGTAAAAATATATTATGGTCTTTTTGCCAATGAAATCTTTTGAACTTACTGTATTGCCGTTCTGGTCAACAACTTCAAAATCCGGCATTTTGTCTCCAATCTTCAACATATGACTTTGTTTTAATTTCTCCTTATTTTTTCTGTCTGAACAGCCATTTCATAAAATCCGGATAATTGAAGGCCGGATTCCAACTGTTGTGGGTACACCCAGCAAACTCAATATACTCCACATCCAAACCTGCATTGCGCAACGCCTTGTAGGCCTCCCTTGAGCCCTCTACGGTAACTGCCTGGTCATTGTCCCCGTGGAAGATTCTCCATGCAACCCCCTTGGTATTTATAAGCCTCTGTGGATTTACTGATCCGCAGATTGGGATGGCAGCGGCAAACTTTTCGGGATACCTTGCAACAATATCATATGTAGCAATGCCACCCATTGAAATTCCCATTATATATACCCGCTTAGGATCCACATTTGGAAGTGCAATGTACGAATCAACCAGTTCCAGCAACAGGGTAACTATAGGTGCCTGTGGCGGATCCAGCGGCATATCTGCAGGAACAAGGGTCTGCAGACCCGGCATATATGCTCCAGGAACCCCTGCAGGACACTGGGGGAACAGCACATAGGCAGGATACTTCTCCCTGTTCACAGGATTTAAGAACTGCCCGCTTCCATGGAACAATTGCGCCTGATTGTCACTTCCCCTCTCGCCGGAACCGTGCAGGAATATCACCAGCGGATACTTCTTCCCCTTCTGGGGATTTTCCGGAGTAAGGAACCTGTACAACAAAGTATCACCTGTTGTCTTTGAAACAAACTCCCCCTTCTCATAAGTAAGCGGCTGAGCCTGACTCTGCTTTTGGGCCTGGGCCTGATTCTGAGCCTGCACCCGCACAGCCCCCGCCACAACCATAATGGCCAAAACCAATAAAATCTTCTTCATAATCAAATATTTTTGTCTGTTGTAAAGTTAGCATTTTTTTCTTTGTAACATTGTCTTTTTGTACAACTCATTGATTATCAACACCAGTTACATTATGCAGCATTCTTTTAAGTAAAATTTCCTATACTTTTTGTAAACTTTATTTTACATTTTAGAAAATATATTTACCTTTGCATTGGAATTCCATAACTGAAATGTCAACTTTAAAAGTATTACGTCATGAAGAACAATTACCTTTTACCCGCAAAATTCAAGAAGGTTGGAATATACATGTCCATTCCGTTTGCACTGCTATGCCTATGGCTTCTGTTTGTACCCGGAGCATGGGATTACAATTTATGCAACATCCCTGTACTCTCAGTAATTGGCGACGGAGGCCTTGAAAACTCAATGTTCAATATAATAGAAACAGATCCGCTTGATGAAATTGCAATGCTCGGACTGCTCATCTCCATTGTATTTGTTGCCCTTTCAAAAGAAAAGGATGAAGACGAAATGACGCCTGTAGAGAGGCAAAATGCATTCGTATGGAGTTTCTGGGTTACTGCAGTACTGTACACATTAGGAATCATTACCATATACGGAATCTCTTTCCTGTCCTACTCATTTGTAATGCCGTATATCTTCTTCATCCTCTACATAACAAAGTTCAACATCGCAATGCATAAACTCAGGAGGAACTTGAAATGAAAAACACACTACGCATAGAACGGGCCATCAAAGAGATAACCCAACAGGAACTGGCAGAAGCAGTTGGAGTCTCCCGACAAACCATCAACTCCATTGAGGCAGGCAAATATGTCCCCTCAACTGTACTGTCACTGAAAATTGCCCGCTATTTTGGAAAAACGCTTGAAGAGATATTCCAACTGGAAGAGGGGGAGTGAGACAATTGTTATCGTACAATGATTGTGCATATTTAAAACTTGAAATATGAAAAAATGCCATGCGGGCGCCCAAGGAGATACTTTTGTCCCCGAATAAGGTATCTTCCCGGGAGAAACCACCCCCAGAGGGCACTTTGTCCCCAAATGGCATCAGTTTCCGGGAGGAAATACCACACTGGCGCCCAAGGAGATACTTTTGTCCCCGAATAAGGTAACTTTCCGGGAGAAACCCACCCCCAGAGGGCACTTTGTCCCCAAATGGCATCAGATGCGGGGACAAACCTTTCCGGGAAGGCACTTTGTCCCCAAATGGCATCAGTTTCCGGGAGGGACATTCTCCTCCTTCATTGCTATAATCAGATCTATTACCTGCAAATAGTTCTTTGTGCCTGACGGGATTTTGTTACCCTTGAGCATAAGGTCATACAGATACCCCTGTACAGTTCCCAGAATGTGACTGTACTTTTCCCTCCAGTACTGCTGCTGGGCATTGAACTGTTCCCTGATTTGGGGATTTATGGAGATCAATAGTGCTTTATAACTGTCGGGAGGAAGGGCCATTCTGGCATTGGTAAGGACATATGGCAAAAGGGAGAAATAGCCGCTGTAGCGTACTGCAGGGATGCTGGAGGCGGTACAGATGGTGTAGGCCCAGAAGTTGGCCTCATCCTCGCTGCTCACCCCCAAAAGGTGCGAAAGTTCATGGGCATAGCAGAATGGTATCTGCTGCGGAAGCAAATCACCGTTTATGTGCGTCTCGGCAAAGAACGGTCCCATAAATCCAAGCACCCCAACAGAAGAATACACTCCCCCAAACAGCAGCCTCTTCTCCTGCTGCCACCCTTTTGGGGTACAAAGCCCCATCCGGGAAGGTATCTGCGCAAACCGCCCTTTTATATCCTCTTTAAAATTGTCGGGAAGAGCATCCACTGAAAATGAACCGTTAAGGTTCTCCACATACCCCTGCAGAAAGTTCTCAAATTCCTTCTGGTTAAACTGTTGCTTCCCGACAGATGCCCTCTCATATATGCTCTCCCGAAAATAGTTCATTCCCCAACCCAGATAGAACCACACAACTAACCATGCAGCAATCTCTGCAACAGGGAGAATCACTTTCCACCACCTTTTTCTGTTTCTGATTCCACACCATAAAACCCATACAGCCAACAATACGGCCGCAACCACAAGAACCTCCTCCATGGAAAAAGGAACCCAGGAAACACTCCAGGAAAGGGCTGCCGAAACAACCGGATAAATTATTGTGGCATACCACTCCCCCATTGCAGCATTGTTCCTGGCCAACAGGATAAATACGGCCAGAGAGGCAAGAAATATATACCGTGTTCTCTTCATTCAACAAATATACTATTTTTGTAGTGAACAGCGCTTTTGGTTGTCTAATTGGTAAAACAAAAAAAATAAAAGTTATTTGATGAACCCTATTGAACAAGAATTTACCAAAGTTGTAAGGGAACATAAGGGTACCATTTACACAGTGTGCTATATGTTCTCAAAAGATGAAGACGAGGTGGCAGACCTGTTCCAGGAGATACTCATAAACATCTGGAAAGGATTTGAAAATTTCAGAGGAGACAGTTCCATGAGGACCTGGATCTGGAGGATAAGTTTCAACACCTGCGTCTCATACGAAAAGAGAAAGTCCCGCAGGGGAAGTACCATTCCACTCAGCCTCAACATAAACCTGTATGACGATTCTGACGAAGATACAAGGCAGATTAAAATGCTCCAGAAGAGGATACGCCAATTGGGACCGTTTGACAGGGCAATTGTACTGCTATGGCTCGATGACCTCTCCTACGCAGAGATTGGGGAGATTGTGGGAATAAGTGAGAAAAATGTTTCCGTACGCCTGGTAAGGATTAGGGAACAACTAAAGAAAATGAACAATATAGAATAAGGAAGCAACCATGATATACGAAAACAGCACATACGAATTGGAAGAGATGAAACAGCAGATGGCTCTTCTTAAAAAGAAACTGGAACAGCAGAAGATAGTGAACGAGAGCGTTCTCCGCTCAGCCATGAAGAAAAAACTCTATGGCCTCAACAAACGGGTAAGGGTAATATTTATAGTGGGAATCTTTGTTGCAATATGGGCACCGGGATACTTCACCATCCTTGGCTTCTCACCCCTGTTCTGCGCCGCAACCGCTGTAATGCTCCTGTTCAGCGCATTCAAGACATTCCAATACCACAAAAACCTATGGAGGCTCAACTTCTCCCAAAGCAATCTGATTGAACTGAGCGAACAACTTACCTTGCTGCGCAAAAGATACAAGGAGTGGTACAAAATTGCCTGGTGCATGATAATCCCTTGGTTCATCTGGATTATCTACGAAGCATACAGCATATACGGAGAAGAATCTGTATGGTTCCTTGGAGGTTCTGCAGTTGGAGGAATAATAGGTGGCCTTGTTGGCACCCGCATAAACAACAACATAATTCGCCGCGCAGACGAACTGCTGGAGCAGATAGACGAATACAAGAAAATGCAGGAATAACAGAAAGGGGCCTCCGGGTCCCTTTCTTGCGTATCCATTCCATTGAGGTTGCCGCCGGTTCCTCCCGTCATGGTTCCTCCCGCCGCAGTCCCTGCTGACTCTTCCCGACGGGTTCCTCTTGCCCCTCCCGCCGCAAATTTCTTGCCCCTCCCTCTTGCCCTCCCGCCACAGTTCCTCCC
>JAZNUM010000024.1:0-13726 GCA_045592325.1 Candidatus Egerieisoma sp. | reverse complement strand
CCACGCAGGAAACGTTGGGAGGGGCCGGAGTGAGCAAAGCGAACGGAGTCCTCCGCAATCCCTACCATCCTCCCGGTTAAATATATAAATGCAAAAAAGAGTGACTAATCAGTCATAAGACTTTTTAGTCACCCTCTTTTTTGTATGCAAGTAACGCAATTTATTTCTGTACGAAGTGGAAGTGTGAGCCGAATCTCTCGAATGCAGCCTTGTCCAACTCCTCACGTGCATCAGGATGGGCTATGCTGATCATAAGTTTTGCCCTCTCCTGTAGTGATTTGCCATATAGGTTAACTGCACCGTACTCGGTTACAAACCAGTGGATATGGTTTCTTGTAGTAACTACACCTGCACCTGGGGTAAGAATAGGGGCAATCTTGCTTATACCTTTGTTGGTAACTGCAGGCATGGCAATAATTGCTTTACCGCCCTCAGACATTGATGCTCCGTAGATGAAGTCAATCTGTCCGCCTACACCCGAATAGAATTTTGTTCCCAATGAGTCTGCACAAACCTGGCCTGTAAGGTCTACCTGAAGGGCAGAGTTGATTGCAGTAACTTTAGGGTTCTTTGCAATTACAAACGGGTTGTTGGTGTATCCTACATCCATCATTGCAACCATAGGGTTGTCATCAATAAAGTCGTAGCAGGTCTGTGAACCCATAAGAAATGTAGAAACCATCTTGCCTTTGTCAATGGCCTTGTTTGCACCGTTGATAACACCTTTCTCTACAAGAGGAAGTACACCGTCTGCAAACATCTCGGTGTGGATACCAAGGTTCTTGTGGTTGCCCAACTGTGCAAGCACTGCGTTAGGAATTGCACCGATACCCATCTGAAGGGTTGCACCGTCCTCAATAAGGGCAGCACAGTGTTTTCCGATTGCAGTCTCAATCTCTGAAGGGTCTGCAAAGTGTGCAGGCTCAAGAACTGAATCATGCTCTACAAAGTGGTCAATCATGCTTAGCGGAATCATTGCATCGCCAAATGAACGTGGTACGTTTTTGTTTACTACTGCAATAACCACTCTTGCGCACTCAATTGCCGCAAGGGTTGCATCTACAGAGGTACCAAGTGATACATATCCGTGTTTGTCGGGAGTGGAAACCTGGATCATTGCAACATCGCATGGAAGGACTCCACTGCGGTAAAGTTTCTGGGTCTCGCTAAGGAAGATTGGAATATAATCTGCGTATCCTGCCTGAACGCTTTTCCTTACGTTTCCACCAACAAAGAATGCCTGGTGGAAGAAGATTCCCTCATATTTTGCATCTGTGTACGGTGCCTCACCTTCAGTATGAAGATGGTGGATTCTTACGTCCCTCAACTCTCCGCTGTCGCCTCTGCGGCAAAGGGCATCAATCAGAACCTTTGGAGCACTTGCAACGCTGCTGAAATGGATGTGGTCACCTGACTTTACATATTTTACAGCCTCGTCTGCGCTGATAAATTTAATGTTTGCGTGCATTTCAAGTAAATTATGTTTTGTTAGTAATTTCTGTTGAACATACAAAGATATAAACTTTTAATCTAAAAAAGGATATTAAATGTTTATCTTTGCGCCATTACCCCATTGACTAATTCTATAGACATGAAAAAGGACAGGACAAGGGAACTGGAGGCTTTTGCCAGAGTTCTTGACGTTATGGATGAACTGAGGGAAAAATGCCCTTGGGACCGCAAACAGACCATTGAAAGCATAAGGCCGCTCACCATTGAAGAGACATACGAACTGAGTGATGCCATCTTGAGCAATGATATGCCGAATGTATGCAAGGAACTTGGAGACATTATGATGCACATAGTGTTCTACTCAATAATTGCAAATGAAGGTGGCAAGTTTGACATTGTGGAGGTTATGGACAAGATGTGCGACAAACTCATATACCGCCACCCTCACGTCTTCTCAACTGAAAAGGTGAAGGATGCGGAGCAGGTGCTCCAGAATTGGGAGCAGTTGAAGACTAAGGAGAAGGACGGCAACAAGAGGATCCTCAGCGGAGTACCTGAGAGCCTTCCTGCTGTTATAAAGGCTTACAGGATGCAGGACAAGGCACGTGCTGTAGGTTTCGACTGGAACAACAAGGAGGATGTATGGGAAAAGGTTAAGGAAGAGGTTGCAGAACTGGAGGTGGAACTGGGAAAGTTGTCGGGAGCAAAGGAGGAGATTGGGGAAGAGAAATACAGGGATTTGGCAGAGAAAGAATTGGGAGACCTCATGTTCTCAGTAATCAATGCGGCAAGGCTGTATGATCTTAATCCCGACAGTGCATTGGAGGCAACATGCAAGAAATTCCGCAGAAGGTTCACATACCTTGAAGAGCACACCATAAGGGAGGGGAGAAACCTCAGGGAGATGAGCCTTGAGGAGATGGATGCAATATGGAATGAAGCAAAAAGGAAGGAGAGGGAGTAATGGAACCTTGGCAGGAGAGGACATCTATATTGCTTGGGGAGGAAACCCTTGAGAAGCTTGCTGACAGCAAGGTTATGGTTGTAGGGCTTGGTGGAGTGGGTGCATATGCTGCAGAGATGTTGTGCAGGGCCGGAGTGGGGAATATGGTAATCCTTGATTCCGATACCGTAAGCATATCAAACAAGAACCGTCAACTGATTGCCCTTGACAGCACAATAGGAAAACTCAAGACTGAAGTTGTAGCGCAGAGGCTTAAGGATATAAACCCGGGCATAAACCTTACCGTCATTACAGAATACATTGAGGAGGAGAAACTCGGGGCGGTATTTGCAGCCGCCGGTAACCTGGATTATGTAGTGGATGCCATAGATACGCTGGCACCCAAGATTTCGCTCATAAAACATTGTGTCCGGAACGGGATTCCGCATGTAACAGCCATGGGAGCCGGGGCAAAATATGATGCTACACAGATACGTATTGCAGATCTGAGCAAATCCTACAATTGCCCGCTGGCATACATTCTCAGGAAAAAACTCAGGAAAGAGGGGATATCAAAAGGGTTCAAGGTTGTTTTCTCGGAAGAACTTCCGTGCAGGGATGCCATTGTTCCAATGGAGGAGAGGAACAAGAAGAGTCAGGTGGGTACAATATCATATCTCCCTGCGGTGTTCGGATGTGTATGCGCACAGGCTGCCATAGAGCATCTTATTGGTAAAAAATAACTACATTTGAAGAATAAAATTCAGTTTATGCAGATTACAGTAAAAGAAGTAAGCAACAAAAAGGAGTTCAAGATATTCTACCAGTTCCAGAACAGACTGTACAAGGGGTGTGAACAATATGTTCCCTCTCTGGATGCCGACCAGAAAAGCACACTCACAACAGATCCTGCACTGGATTACTGTACAAGGAAAATGTGGCTTGCATACAAGGACGGCAGGGCTGTAGGGCGTATCCAGGCAATAATAAATCCAAGGTACAACGAGTTCTACAACCTCAAAAGGGTACGTTTCGGCTGGTTTGATTTTGAAGAGGACATTGAAATAGCAAAGGCGCTTCTTGATACTGCCATGGAGTGGGGAAAGGCACAGGGGATGACAGAAGTGCACGGCCCGCTTTTCTACAATACTTTGGGCAAACAGGGGATGCTGGTGGAAGGATTTGAAAACACTCCTCCTTACAACTGCCTTTACAATTACCCATATTATGTGGAATATATGGAGAAACTAGGTTTTGTAAAGGAAGCAGACTGGATACAGTTCAGGCTCAACGGTTCACAGGGGGCTCCGGAGAAACTTCAGAGGATAGCTGATATGCTGCTCAAACGGTATAATCTGAAACTCCTGAATATAAAGGAGATAAAAGGAGACTTAAAGAAAGAACTCATTGGAAAGTTCTTCAAGATATATAACGAATGTTTCCAGGCTGTACACAATTTCATTCCTCTTACGCAAAAGGAGATTGAAAAGACCGGCAATGCATATTTTTCACTGCTCAAACCTGAACTCACATGTATGGTTGTGGATGAAAACAACGACATTGCCGCATTCGGATTGTGTTTTCCTTCATTGTCGGAAGCCCTCAAGAAGGCCAACGGTTCACTATTCCCGTTCGGATGGTACCATATCCTTAAAGCATACAGGAAGTACCACACTATAGACCTTATGATGGTAGGATCAAATCCTGCTTGGGCACAGAAGGGACTATCGGCCATATACCACAATAACCTGGCAACAAACTTCAAGAACCTCAAACTCAAATATTGCATAACAAACCCACAAATTGACACAAATATTGCGGCAATAAAAGTTTGGGAAAGCTACGACACAGAGCCTTTCATGAAGAGGAGATGCTGGATCAAAGCGCTATAATCTCATCCCATGAAGAAAATCTGTTAAAAAGATAATGTGAACCTTCAATCTCCACTATTCTGAGATTGAAGGTTTTCTTTGTACCGGGAATCCTCTCTCCCGAAGCTATTTCTGCATAATTTGACCAGAAGGCCCTTTGTCTTTCCGCTCTGAAAATTATATCATCCTTCCCGACAATTGCAGTATCCCATGTAATGGAATTGCTCAGAAAAAGTTCCCTTTCAATTGTAAGAAGTTCCTCTTTGGCCTGTACTGCATTCCTTTTGGAGGCATGCTGCATATAGAAATCATATTCCTTTTTCGTACGGCACATCCTATGAAGAAATTTATCCATAACTTCATTGTCGGGAAGAGCAGAGACCGTTTTATTGTAACTTTTTGGTGAAATTCCCCAGAATTTGCTTATGGGCATGAGGGTCCCGTTTATTGCAATTGTCTTCTTTATTTTTGCCCAGAATTTAAGTTCGGGGAACCTTCCCCATTGGCTTAACCTCAGAAGATATCTGTCAAATGCAGCACTTGCGCACCACACTCCAAAACCCCACGCTATAATGTATATCTCACTGTATTTGTTGAAGATATTGTATGTAAGGCACAACTTTTTACATTCGTCATTGCAGACATCCTGAGGAGGACAGTCCTGAAATCTCAATAAAGAGTGGTCATATAGGATTATAAGGTCATAATCTTTATGTTGCATGTGTAAAAACGGATTTTCATCCATTCCCCAACCTGCAAAAAACAATATTGCCTTTTTACTTGAATTGCATTCTCTATATACTTGCATGGCACAGTTATGCTTAAGTCTGTTTAATGGAAAACAACAATGTTCTCATTTTGTTCATACAATATTGCAGAAAAATTGAATAAAATGAGTATTTTTGCGCGGTTATAAAATTAAGGAAAAATATGAGCGAGAACAGTTTATTGGCAAAAATTGAGGGACTGTACGAAAAATTCAACAAACTTCAGGAACAGATTTCAGATCCTGAACTCATGAATGACATGAAAAGATACGTACAGCTCAACAAAGAATATAAGGAGTTGGACCCTATTGTCAAGGCAGGTGCAAAATTCAAGAAGATGGTGGAGGATTATGAGGCTGCCAAAGACATTCTCCAGAACGAGAAGGATGAGGAGTTGAGAGAGATGGCCAAAGAAGAGGCTGCTATGCTTGAGGAGGTCCTTCCTCAAATGGAAGAGGAGATAAAACTGCTTCTAATACCGGCAGACCCTCAGGATGCGAAAAACGCAATCATTGAGATCCGTGGCGGCGCCGGTGGCGATGAGGCATCCATATTTGCCGGTGACCTGTTCAGAATGTACTCAAAATATATTGAGAGAAGAGGATGGAAAATGGAGGTTACAAGCCAGAGTGAAGGTACCAGCGGCGGATTCAAGGAGGTAATCATGAAAGTATCCGGTGAAGGTGTATATGGAGTGCTCAAATATGAATCAGGCGTACACCGTGTACAGCGTGTTCCACAGACAGAGACACAGGGTAGGGTACATACTTCAGCGGCATCTGTAGCAGTTCTTCCAGAGGCAGACGAGTTTGATATAGAACTTAACGAGAAAGATATCAGAAAAGACACATTCTGTTCATCGGGACCTGGAGGACAGTCTGTAAATACAACATATTCTGCAATCCGCCTTACCCATATTCCATCCGGTCTGGTTGTGCAGTGTCAGGATGAGAAGAGCCAGTTGAAAAACTATGACAAGGCGTTGGCAGAGTTGCGTACCCGTCTGTACAATCTTGAGTATGAGAAATACCTCAACGAGATTTCCGCAAAAAGAAAGACAATGGTATCAACTGGAGACCGCTCTGCAAAAATCAGGACATACAACTATCCACAGAGCCGTGTAACCGACCATCGCATAAACTGGACAATGTACAACCTTCCTGTATTTATGGATGGTGCCATACAGGAGGTAATAGACCAGTTGCAGATAGCGGAGAATGCAGAGCGTCTGAAAGAGAGTGAGCAATAGAAAATGCCGTAACGCAATATGTTGAGGAGAGCCCCTGTTTCAGGGCTCTCCTTTTTTTGGATACTGCCCCTTCCCTACAATAAAGTATAATTCTTGGTGGATTTAATCCCCGGATACCCATAGTACGACTCTGTAATTGTCCCCGTAAGGACAACAGGACTTCCCAGCAGATGTGGATTGTTGACCAGATTGAGCGCATCCCTTACTGCTCCCGACGGCAATTCAACCACCATCATCTCACTGCGGTTCCTCTCCTCCATAGAAGATGCTATCACAAGAGACGACTTGGACTCAAAAGGAGGCCCTATCCTTATGGAATTAGTAGAGGGATCCCCTCCGAGAATATATCCGAAAACTTTTACTTTTTCACCCGTATATTCTCTTGCCTCAGCAATGGTTAATGCCCCTACAGGAATTTTGAGTCCTACATTGTAATTATAATCCACCCATTCCCTGGTTGTATCTATCTGTATTGAAAAAAGTGATGCCGATGTATGGGATTCATTGTAGGATAATTTCATTGTAACCATCTGCCCCTGCCGGAATGCTTTTGTAAGAAGAACCGTATCCTTGCTCCCATCCTTATGCGCAATATTGAAACTGCCCGCTGCAAGATAAATGTATTTTGTCTGGTCATAATCATATGGGACACTCTTTTCATTCTGAATCACAGCAACACCACTTCCGGGAAACTGTGCAATGAAATCGTTTGAGAACTTCAGTTTCAACCCTGCATTCAGTTGCCTGCAGATAAAAGAAACCTTAGCCTGGTCCCCATCTGCCACTACTACTGTCTGTTCATCCCCAAACTGTGGGGTATCAAACATAGGAGGATTAAACTTGAGAGAGTATATACCTATATCGTAACTGCCTGGCGTTACAGTTATCTCCTCCGGCCTGGTTCCATAGGCCCCCTCGTACACCTTTTCACCATCAGTAGAATAAATGGAAAGGATAAAATTATTGGTATCAGAAGAGATACCGCTCTTGAGAAAGGTTCCGTCGGACTGAAGATTAAAGTCGAGGCTGTTGATGGCCAACGAAATGGTTCCTTTTCCCAACTCCTCTTCCAAATTAAACTGGCTGCACCCTTGCATGGCCAGAACAGCAAAAGCCACAGTCAATGCGACCAATGCCAGATAACTAATTCTTTTCATATCATGCTCCTGTTTTTAAAATGTTACGGAGCAAAAATAGGAGGAGCGGAAGAAGATGCATTTCTGAAAAAGAAAAATAAACTGCAGCCTTCCATGTTTTTTCTCTTTTTAAAAAATTTACGCTGTTTACCCATAAATTTCACGGGGCAACCCCACTGGAATGGAATTGCCCCGTTACTTAACCTAAACTTAAACTATGAAAAACTTCAAGGTAAAATTTTGCAATTATTGTGCCACAACCCTTATTTTGGCAAACTTCAAAAGCAGGGTTTTACGTCCTCCTACCTGAAAATCCACAACTGCCTTACGGCTGGTGACATCCCCTTCAAGAGATATCACAACACCTATACCAAAACGGTCATGTTCAATGGTTTGACCAACCTCCACCTTACTCGGAGAATCTGGTACAAAATTGTTCTGTGGTGCTGTTCTCCTAATTTGGGGCGCAGACGGTTGAGCTGGCGGCGTTACTGTTTTCCTTACCCCAAGCCTCTGATATCCACCATCTTGCCTCTTCTGCCCATACTCTCTGAATCCATAACTGGTTTCATTCCCATCAAATTTGGTCCTAAGTTCATCTTCCCAATCGGTTAAAGGATTCAGTATATACTCCTTGTCTATCTCCTTAAGGAAACGGCTTGGTGAATTGCTGGTATGGGTACCCCATTTGGTTCTTGACTGGGCAAATGACAATTTTACACCTTTCTCTGCCCTTGTAAGGGCCACATAAAAGAGTCTCCTCTCCTCTTCTATATCCTGCTGGCTTGCTGTCCCCATTCCATTTGAAGGGAACAGATTCTCCTCCATACCCACAATATAAACGTATGGAAACTCAAGTCCTTTGGATGAATGGACAGTCATTAGGGCTATCTTGTTCTTGTCTTCCTCCCCATCCTTGCCGTCGAGATCACTTATAAGTGAAACATTTTCGAGATAAAGGTCCAGGGTTACAACAGGTATCTCCTCCCCCTCCTGGGCCAACTGTTCATATTCGTCCATTCCGTCATCCACAAACTCCTTAATGGAATTGAACAGTTCCTCAACGTTCTCCACTCTTCCCTGCCCCTCCAGTGAGGTATCCTGTTTCATATATGCAAGAATTCCAAACCTTGCATTCACCTCCATGGCAAGTTCATATGCATCGGTATATGGTATCTTTTCCTTGAATTCCTCTATCCCCTCTACAAAAGCCTTCATCTTCAGGGCTGTTGCCCCCTTTATTGAATATTCCTCCAGATTTGCATATTTCACCGCCTCAAAAAGGGATATCCCCTTGGCTGCCGCAGCCTCCCTCAACCTTCCCAATGAGGTATCACCAATCCCCCTTGCAGGGAAGTTTATCACTCTGCGGAAAGCCTCATCATCCTTGCCGTTTGCAACAAGTCTGAGATATGCAAGCATATCCTTAACCTCTGCCCTTTCATAGAATGAGTGGCCCGCATATATCTTATACGGAATATTCCTTTTCCTGAGCGCCTCCTCAATTACACGGCTCTGCGCATTTGTACGGTAAAGGATTGCAAAACTGCTGTATGGCTCGTGGCTCCTGCGCACCTGATCCATGATGGATGATGCCACCAGCATCCCCTCCTCCTGCTCGGTATAGGCATTTATAAGTTCTATAAGGTCTCCCCTCTCATGCTCAGAGAAGCATTTCTTCTTTAGTTGCATGCTGTTTTTGGCAATAAGGGAATTTGCCGCATTCACTATAGTTTGGGTAGAGCGGTAGTTCTGTTCCAGCCTGTACTCCTTGGCATGGGGGTAATCCTTCCTGAAATTGAGAATGTTCTCAATCCTTGCCCCCCTGAAACTGTATATACTCTGGGCATCGTCACCTACAACAGAGATATTCTGGTGTACACTGGCCAATTTCTTTATTATAAGATATTGGGCATAGTTTGTGTCCTGATACTCATCAACCATTATAAAGTTGAACCTGCCCCTTATCCTCTCCAGAGCCTCCGGAAAATCCCGGAACAGGATATTTGTATAAAGGAGTATATCGTCAAAATCCATTGCCCCCGCCTGCCTGCATTTTTTGGCATATTCCCTGTAAATCTCCCAGATACGGGGTTTGCGTGCTGCAGAATCGTTCTGGATTAGGGTACTGTTGCGTGAGTATGATTCTGCAGTAACCAGATTGTTCTTTGCCATTGATATGCGCCCGTGCACCTCATTGGGTTTGTACTGCTTCTCATCCAACTTCAGTTCCTTTATGCACGCCTTTATCACATTGCGGCTGTCTGTGGTGTCATATATTGAAAAGGTCTTGGGAAAGCCCAGCAGTTCCGCCTCATCCCTCAGAAAACGGATAAATATGGAGTGGAATGTCCCCATAAAGAGTCTCCTTGCCTTATAATCACCTATCATTGAAGCAATTCTCTCCTTCATCTCCCTTGCAGCCTTATTGGTAAAAGTGAGTGCCAGGATACTCCCCGGCTGGTACCCCTTGTCCAATATGTTGGCTATCCTGCATGTAAGCACGCGTGTCTTTCCGCTGCCGGCTCCGGCAATTATCAACTGAGGCCCTTCAATATCGCTTACAGCCTGATATTGGGCCGGATTCAATCCTTCAAAAATCAACTTGTCCACCTGTTCCATAACGATGCAAATCTAAGGGGGAAAAAAGAAAAAACAAAACCTAAAATACTTATTTATTATCAATATAATGTGTACATTTGCGCAAAATTTCTGAAATAATGATAAAACATATTCAATTACACAAAGGTCTTGACATTCCTGTAAAGGGAGCGGCAGAGTTGAGAATTGAAAAAACCATTATCTCGGATGTTGTTTCTGTAAAACCTGTCAACTTTAAGAATCTTACCCCTAAACTCCTTGTTAGGGAGGGTGATGAAGTTAAAGCGGGCAGCATTTTATTTGTAGACAAGTATCATCCTGAGGTTGGCTTTGCTTCTCCTGTAAGCGGAACTGTTGAGCAGATAGTCAGAGGTGAGAAGCGCAAACTTCTTGAGGTTCGCATAAAGGCGGCAAAGACAACTGACTACATTAAATTCAATACTCCCGATGTAGTGAAGGCTACAGCAGAGGAAATTAAGAAGGTACTGCTGGAGAGCGGCCTGTGGGTTGCCCTCAAACAGAGACCTTACGGCATTGTTGCAAATCCGGCAGATGAGCCAAGGGCAATTTTTGTTTCTGCCTTTGATTCTGCACCGCTTGCACCAGACTACAACTTTACCCTTAAGGGTGAGGCTGCAAACCTTCAGGTGGCTGTTGATGTTCTCAACAAACTTACCAAAGGTGGCGTTTTTGTAGGCCTGAATGCCAAAGAGGCTGCCACTTCTCCATTCAATCACCTTAAGAATGTGAAACATTACGGTTTCAGTGGAGCACACCCTGCAGGCAATGTAGGTGTACAGATCAACAACATTGCCCCTGTGAACAAAGGTGAGGTTGTATGGACAATTGACCCTATGTTCATGGTTGCTGTCGGGAAACTCTTTACAAAAGGTATCTACGATGTTACCAGGACAATTGCTGTTGCAGGCAACAGGGTTGAGAAACCTTGCTATGTAACTTGTCTCCCTGGTACACAGATCAAAGACCTTGATTTCCTTGTAAGCAAGAAGGAAGTTGAGATTTTTGACCAGGAGTGCGGATGCCGTTATATCAGCGGAAATGTCCTTACCGGAAGCAATGTGGGTGCTGAGGGTTCCCTTGATTTCTACAGCAACATGGTTACAGTTATCTCAGAGGGTAACTACTATGAGATGTTCGGTTGGGTAAAACCAATGAGATTCGGCAAATTCAGTTTCTCAAAATCCTACTTCTCATGGTTGACCCCTAAAAAGAAATATAAAGTTGACACTAATACCAACGGTGGCCAGAGGGCATTTGTAGTTTCTGACGTTTACGGCAAAGTGCTCCCTATGGACATCTATCCTGTATACCTCCTTAAGGCTATCCTTGCAGAGGATATTGACAAGATGGAGCAGTTGGGTATCTATGAGGTGATTGAGGAGGACCTGGCTCTTTGCGAGTATGTATGTCCTTCAAAGATTGACATTCAGGATATCATCTCAAAAGGTATTGCTACAATGATTAAAGAAATGGCTTAAAAGATAGAGCAGTATGAAATCAATATTGAATTTTGTAGAAAAAATTAAGCCAACCTTCAGCAAGGGTGGCAAATTGAGTTTCCTGCACTCTACTTTTGATGCTTTTGAAACTTTCCTTTTTGTTCCTAACACAGTAACAAAAAGCGGTTCACACATCAGAGACTGTGTAGATTTGAAACGTGTGATGACCATTGTAATCATTGCCCTTATGCCTGCTTTGGCATTCGGCATATGGAATGTGGGTGAGCAGCACTCAATTGCATTTGGTCTTGATATGACATTTATAGAGAAAGTATGGTTCGGTTTCCTTAAAGTGCTTCCTCTTATCATTGTTTCCTATGTGGTAGGTTTGGGTATAGAGTTCATTTCAGCCCAACTCAGAGGCCACGAGGTTAACGAGGGTTACCTTGTATCAGGTATGCTTATCCCTATGATCATGCCTGTTGACGTTCCTCTATGGATTCTTGCACTTGCAGTTGCATTTGCAGTAATCATTGGAAAAGAGGTGTTCGGCGGTACAGGTATGAACATCTGGAACCCAGCCCTCATTGCACGTGCTTTCGTATTCTTCGCATACCCTTCACAGATATCGGGAGATACAATATGGGTAGAGGGATTGAATGCAGCAAAAGCAAATGCAATGCAGGTTGTTGACGGTTTCTCAGGTGCAACCCCTCTTGGACAGGCTGCCAACGGCATAGTTGACTTTACAACCACCACCGGTGAGCCTCTCTCACTGATGCAGGCTTTCATTGGCACAATGCCAGGTTCAGTTGGTGAGACCTCTACAATAGCAATCCTCATTGGTGCAGTTATCCTTATCTGGACAGGTGTGGCAAGCTGGAAGATTATGGTATCATGCGTTGCCGGAGCTTTGGGAGTTGGCTTCCTCATCAACGGTTTTGCTGATGCCGGCACATTTGCAGCAGTTCCTGCATACTGGCACCTTGTACTTGGCGGTTTCGCATTTGGAGCAGTATTTATGGCAACAGACCCTGTAACCTCTGCCCAGACAGAGAAAGGAAAATGGATCTACGGATTCCTTGTTGGTGCCCTTGCAGTAATCATCCGTCTGTTCAACCCAGGTTATCCGGAGGGAATGATGCTTGCAATCCTGCTTATGAACACATTTGCACCGCTTATTGACTACTACGTAGTTGAAGGCAACATTAAGAAGAGAATGAAAAGGTCAGTAACCAAATAAGCAATACGGAAATGGATACAAATAAAAATTCATATACTATCATCTATTCAATCGTAATGGTTGTAATAGTTGCTGCGGTACTTGCTTTTGTCTCTTTGAGCCTTAAGGACAAACAGAACGAGAACATAAGCAACGAGAAGCAGCAGTACCTTCTTGCAAGCGTAGGCCTTGGCGCAGACGCAAACTTTGCAGAGGTAATAAAAGAGGCAATTGTAGTTGACGGCAACGGTAAAGTTGTAAACACTGCAACCACAGACATTGCAAAGAGCGAGGCTTTCAACATAAGCACCTCAGAGCAGACATCACTCCTAAAGGACGGTGCTCCAAAAGAGGAGTTGAGACTCCCAGTCTTCATTGCTGATCTTCCCGACGGATCACAGGCATACATCTTCTCCGCATACGGAGCAGGTCTATGGGGTCCTATCTGGGGATGGGTATCTTTGAAGACAGACCTCAGCACTATAGTTGGTGTGAAATTCGACCACTCAGGTGAGACTCCAGGTTTGGGTGCAGAGATTGCAACCCCTAAATTTGCAGGCCAGTTCACCGGTAAAGAGATGTTCACAGAAGGTGAATTCACCTCAATTGCAATCGTTAAAGGCGGTGCAAAAGAGGGGAGCACAAACGAGGTTGATGCTATCTCTGGCGGTACCATTACAAGTAAAGCCCTTGATTCTTCAATCCGCATGTGGATGGAGGCTTACCTTCCTTACATAAAATCACTCCAGGCTCTTGCAGCAACCCCAATGCCAATTGAGGGCGAAGTTGTGGCTACCCAGGAAGTTGTTGAAAACAATTAATTGTTACAGTAATGGATAAGAATATAATTACAAACCCAATTTTAAAGAACAACCCTGTTACCGTATTGGTATTGGGTATCTGTTCTGCGCTGGCTGTTACAGTAAAACTGGAGCCTGCGTGTGTAATGGCTATATCTGTTACTGCTGTAACAGGATTTGCCAGTCTTATTGCATCACTGCTCAGAAATACAATTCCTAACAGAA
>JAZNUM010000023.1:0-8085 GCA_045592325.1 Candidatus Egerieisoma sp. | reverse complement strand
TGACTATATAGGAGATATACTTATAAAACGTAATCAGCAGATAGCTGATATAGGTCTTTCGCAGCGCGAGCTTCAGATAATCCGTCTCAGTGCGGAGGGGCTTAAGGCTTCAGAGATTGCTGAACGTCTTTTCCTTTCAGTCCATACTGTCAATACGCATCGTCAACGCATCTATGCCAAAATGAATGTGAAGAGCGTTTCGGACATGCTCAGAAAATCCCGGGAGCTTGGTATTATCTGATAAATAGTGCTTTCTTTCTGAGCCTCTTCAAGTTCTTTTTAAATTGGCCTGTCAGATTTATAGTTTTCACTCCACATACGCCAGCGTGGCAATGCTTACCTTATATCCGTAATGCTCCACCAGAATAGTTGCACAAGCTTCAAGGGTTGCGCCGGTGGTAAGGACGTCATCTACAATGAGGATATGGCTTCCTGGAGTGGGAAGAGTACGGCATTTGGGGCTGAAACGGAATGCAGAGGCTACATTGTGCCACCGCTCCAGGCGGTCTTTTGCCGTTTGGGTTGCGGTAAATGAAACCCTTTTCAGAAGATTGGGGACAACTGCAGGCCTTTTCTGTCCCCCGGATGCAAGGCCACTTGCAATACCTTGTGCTATGATTTCTGATTGGTTGTATCCCCTTTTCATCTTTTTGCGCCAATGCAGAGGTACAGGAATGATATAATCTATAGGGAAGTTTTCTCCCGACGATTGGGCAATCTTTTCACCCAACATCTTTCCAAAATATTTTCCTATAGGAATGTTCCCCCCATATTTGAGAAGATGAACCGGCTTGCGCCAGTTGTCGGTATAGTAGAATAAGGAATAGACTCTCTCTATGTTGTACCGGCCCCAGAAAACCTTTTCCGCCGGATTTTCCTTCACTCCCCAGAAATATGTAAGCGGCATGTCTGCAAAACACTCCAGACAAAAATGGTCTTCATGATAATTCAGCACCCGGCCACATACTGCACACTCTTTTGGGAACAGCAAATCAAACAACAATCTCCACCACTTCATCTTCCCTCCTGTGATTATTTACAAGCCCAATATGTCTATCTGAATATTTTCATGATTCAACGGCAGAGACCCTTTCCTTGAGTTTTTGAAGGTGTACTTGCGGTTATCCTTATCTGCCAGATCTTTTGTTATACTATTGTTCTGAATGGTGTTCCCATCCTTATCTCCTACAGAATATGCCCAACTCCACGGAGTCTCAGTTACCGTCCATGTTCCATAGGTGACGGCCACATCTTTTGAGACACAATCAGTATTGTTTCCTGTAACAATTACCTTGAATTTTTGTCCATTGGTATTGCTGAAAGTAAATATTGCACTTTCATTCAAAGCCAGTCCATATTTCTCAAGGGTAATATAAATAATCTCATAACCCAATGCAAAACAAATATACTTGCCGCTCGCATCAAGCCCCTTTTCCAATTGGGGAATATTCTGGATATTGCTTGCCAACATGTCCCTATACCTCATATTCTGCGGATTCGCCTGGCTCCAATTATCTCCGAGAAGTTTTGTACCTTCATCATATTCTGGATCGTTTGTAACATAATCCTCAATCCATTTGAGGTTGCCGGCACCGGGATAACCGTCAAGTTTCATATAGGTTACATCGGGAAGATTTACTGATGTCCCTTTACCATTGGCAAAAATCTCATCCGCTGCATTGTCTGCCTTGTTTCCAAACAGACCCAACTCATCAGTAGAGGCAAAATTCAGTGTTGTATTGGAATTGAGATAAACACCTGCACCTATCCCTTCCACTTCAGTTATATCCTTGTTAAATGCTGTTTTCCCAGAGTAAGTGGCATTCTCGGGGTTTGCCTTAAAAGCCCTGTTGTTCTTTATCTGCCCTGCACCAAAAATCATATTCGCATTATTCATAAGACATACACCACCCCCATTCACAGCCTCATTCTCCGCCACCTCAACATTTCCTATGGTAAGTTTGATTTTACCGTCCACACAAATGCCTCCTCCATATTTTGCATCGTTTCCTTTTAGCGTACCACCGGTGAAAGACACAGTCTTTTCATCGTCAGGCGAGGAATTGTAAACATATACTCCGCCACCATACCTGTCACATTCATTTCCCTGAATGACTCCAGCACCCATATTTACAACTCCATTCAGAATATACAGTCCTCCACCATCATATTTTGAACCGTTATTGGAAATTGTTCCCGACACAACTGTAAGATTTCCTCCATCTATATATACCCCTCCTCCATTCTCTGTTCTAAGGACAGTACCGTCCTTTCCATTACCGTCTATCGTACCATTATTCATGGTAAAACTTCCTACATGCTCAGAGCCACTCAGAATGCATATACCTCCACCATTCTTTACGGCAATATTACCGTTTATTGCCCCGGCATTCTGCTCAAAAGCACCACCGGCAAGATACACACCTCCACCATCATCTGTTGTAGCAGAATTTTGGGTAACTGATCCCCCATTCATGGTAAAATCGCCACCGGCCGCTATAAAAACGCCACCGCCCCTTGATGCAGAGTTTCCATTGATGCTTCCGGCATCTGTTTGCTGTTCAGCCAGAATAAAACTGCCGTTCTCAAGATATACACCTCCACCATAACCGTTTGCTGCCGTATTGTTTTCAATCCTTCCATTCCTTAATTTGTACACACAATTTTCACCTGTAAGATATACTCCAGCCCCATTGCCCGCAGTTGTTGTATTCCCCGAAATAGTTCCGGTCACAAGATCAAAATTACCATTGTTGAGGAATACACCTCCTCCCTGTACAGAAGTGTTGCCAGTTATGGAGCCATTGGCATTATCCAATATGAAATTGCCCCCATTTACATATACACCGCCACCATTGGCTCCCGACGAATTGGCATTTATGGAACCGTTCTGAAGAGTGAAATTTCCCCCATCCACATAAACACCACCACCATGATTGGATGCTGCTGTATTGTTTTGGATTGTACCTCCATTCATTGTAAAGTTTCCCAAGCCTCCTGTTCCCTTTACATATACACCCGCACCCATTCCTGATGCCACACTGTTGGAACCTACACTTCCTGCATCTATAGTAAAGTTTCCGTTTTCCACATACACTCCTCCTCCATTTCCTGTGCCGGTGATGCTATTGGATAATATGTTGCCGTATGCCATATCCAAACTTCCATCCATCACATAAATGCCACCGCCGTTGGCCACCGCAGTATTTCCATTCACAGATAGAGGGTTATTGCCAATATTCTGTGACTTTATTGAACCTTGTGAAACATATATCCCAGCACCGTTTTCAGCCTTGTTGCCTGATACTGTTCCGTAATTGAGATTGATGTCAAAAGTGTAATTTTTCTCAGCCAGAGATGTATTTTCAAAATATATCCCTCCTCCCTGACAACCGGTCCCACTGGCCGTATTGTTTTGGATTCTGGCTCCCGACATATTCAGACTGATGGTAGAATTCGCTTCAAGAGACATTTCGGGTCCAAAATAGAGATGGACGCCGGCCCCTCTTCCGGGGAAGGTCACCCCTTCATACCCATATGCCGGTGCCGTATTACCATGAATATACATGAACTCATTGAGATTATACTCAATAGTCCTCTCCCCTGACACGCCTGCACCACCCTGATACCCCTCAATATAGAGTCCTGCCCCCACAGGTGCGCTATTTCCGCTTATCTCCGTAACTGCTCCCTCAAATACCAGAGTACCTTGCGACTTAATTGCACCGCCATTGTCTTCCGACTTGTTTCCAATGAATGTGCACCCGTTTATGACACATTTTGTATTCTCTGTACCTCTGGCGTTCCAGAACAGGGCCCCGCCATTTGCATCTTTCGCAAGAGTATTGTCCCAATTCTTATTCCTCTTGGCCTCATTCCCGGTAAACGTCACCCTCGTAAGATAGAGGCTCGCACTGACACTGCCATAAGTTCTTATGGCCCCACCTGAATTGGATGTAGACCCACCTCCGGAGATACAATTCTTAATTTCGGAATCTTCAACCGTCAGAGTTCCTGAACCCATCAGCATGATGGCACTTCCCAATTGTGAGACACACCCTTCAATTTTTCCGTTCTTAAACAGTTTTGGGCCTGATGAGTCCAGGTATATGGCGCCACCCTGGTCATCTGATTGGCAATTCACAATTGTACAACCATCAAAAGTTGTGGTACCTGTTGAACTCAGGTGTATGGCACCTCCATAGGAACCAGATACACAATTCTCAATTGTCAAATCATTTAACGTTACAGAATTATTGGAAGAGATAGATAAAGCACCACCCCGTCCTTCCGAATAACAGTTCCGGATTGTACAACCTGTAAAAGTTACCGGGCTTCTGAAAGTTGCAGACAGAGCGCCACCATTCAAAACAGTATTGCACTCACTGATTATACAGTTTTCCAGGGTTGTAGAATGTGATTGGGATTCCACTAATATCGCCCCACCATTACCATAGGCTCCATCAACATTCTTTATGGCCACATTTTTCAACTGGAGACTTCCCTCATTGGCAATCGCCTCAGAAAGTGTCCTTGAACCTGCACCTTTTACCAGTTTGCCGTTTTCCAGCGAAAAATTTGCACCTCCATCCAAAGTGATTGTACACCCCTCAGCCGCTTCAATTATCAGTTTGCCATGTTCCGTAACGCCATCTTTCAGTCCTTTTACCGTAAACATTCTGGAACGTCCGGAAGACCCTGAAGAATGATTCCCATCAACATAAACTCCAATACCGGTATTTCTGATGGTAACATTTTTTTGGCTGGTAATCTTAAGAGTTTTTCCCTCAGGAATCCTTATAACTCCCACCATCTCCACATCATCTGTCAGTTCTATCTCTCCAGATGCATCTACAACATTGGCAAATTTTCCCCATGTTCCCGATGATGGCAAAGTCTGCCCGTACAGCACGGAAGTCCCTGTCAGGAACAATATTATGCTTGATATGACAATAACGATTCTCTTCATGGCTTATGTCAATTGTTTAGGGTAGCAGCAAACTCGGGCCATATTTCACTTAATTTTTCCTTCTCCACATCCGCATCCACAGCCTGGGTTGCCAGGCTTACCTTAAGTTTGGAACCGCTTACCGGACCTGTCGTCTTCTGCAGATTATAACTCTCAAAAAGATTGTGTGTATATTCTCCTGGCGCTACAGGCTGTTTATGATAGTATATTCCATCTATCTCAATCCAATGGTTGTCCCAATCATCAGATTTGACCAGAGTGCCTATTTTTGTATCATCTACGTCCCATGATGAGGCCACAATCTCTTTTCCATTTTCCTCTATATACCAGTATCCCACTATTGCCGCACGGATATACGAAGTGGTAAAGCCGGTATTGAGGACCTTGGCACCACTTATCCGGGTACTGTTGGCCTGATCCTTCATCTCTACCTTTACCTCATCTCCCTTTGTTATGGTGTAGATGTACTTCCTGTCAGGTTTCCATTCCAGAACTATATCACTGAATTTATTCCCTACAAATTCATGCACTACCTCTCCCACAACCAATGTGACATTGAATGAGGCATCTGTCCCATCCAACTTCTGCGGTATCAGTTTAAATGACCTGTCTTCCTGAACTACTTGGGAATATGTTTCTTTATCGGTAGTACAGTCCCATGCTATGTTGTTATCTGCCTCCAGCGGGTATGTGACAGAACATTTGCCCTTGGATACAATATTCTCAATCTCAACGGTTGCCTTTGAGACAATTGCATCAGCCGTACTACCTATCCTGAATTCTACTGCAGAAAGGAGATGGTGGAATGCCAACTCTACCGGAGCATCATCCTCAGACTGGTTTGGAGCAATTGCATATATCAGATCCTCCTGCAAATCGGCATCATTGTCAGAATCCCCGGAGATTACAGTATAATCAAAGGATGCGTTGAATTTTCCTCCTGAAAGATCATATACGGGAGAAAAGAGGACATTATCCGCATTGGGTGTACTTGCAAAGAAATGTATATGCTCATAATTTACCGGCCAATACATGGTTGGCGCATATGTCTGCCATTGGTCGCTGGAAGTTACAACAAGATTAAGGTATGGATCTTGGGCATCATCCTTGAAAGCTGTAACATTAAATGACTCCGGAACTGTTGCTTCTGCCTTTGTTTGAGGTTTGGAATACATATTGTCTTCCGTTGCTACGAGAAAGATGGAATCCTCCCCTATCATTCCCAGATACATACTTTTGGAAAGCGGGGCATTTTCCTGGGCCCGGGTAAGTACAACCTCAAATTGGGATGCCGAGAATTTTATCTCATCTCCCCACTTGATCTCATTTTGTCTGTCAGCTTCATTTACACATGAAACTGCCGCAAAAGCAATAAGCAACAACTTAATTATGTGTATCTTTCCTACCCTTTTCATAACAATTTCCAAAGTTAGTAAAAAATTATACCATTACATCAATGAAGTATAGTTTTGCATATTGGAAAAATATATTACCTTTGCGCCCGCTTAGGCTATAGTGGAAGGATTTGACTGCTTGCAACCACATTAAAAAATGCTAAAACGATTCCAATCATTTCAGCACAAAGTCAAAATCTTACACTAAATTTTGTTAATCGGTATATTCTTTGCGGCGCAAGGAATTATCGGGAGTATTAATTTAATTTAGTTTTTAGAGTCATGTCTTATTTGTTTACTTCAGAGTCTGTTTCAGAGGGGCATCCCGACAAAGTTGCAGACCAGATTTCAGATGCTATCCTTGATGAGTTCCTCCGCCAGGACAGCGAGAGTAAAGTTGCATGCGAGACTTTTGTGAGTACAGGTCTTGTAGTTGTTGGAGGTGAGGTCAGAAGCGAGGATGCTTATGTTGATATTCAGCAGGTAACCCGCAGAGTTATAAACAAGATTGGTTATACCAAGGCAGAGTATATGTTCGACGGCAATTCTTGCGGTATCCTTTCTGCTCTTCACGAGCAGTCTCCCGACATTAACCGTGGTATTGTAGTGGAGGAGAAGGACGAGCAGGGTGCAGGTGACCAGGGTATGATGTTCGGCTACGCATGTACAGATACCCAGGAGTACATGCCGTTGGCTATTTATCTTTCACATCTTGCCCTTACAGAGTTGGCAGACATAAGGAAGAATACCTCACTGATGCCATACCTGAGGCCTGATGCAAAATCACAGTTTACCATTGAGTACAACGACAACGACGAGCCCGTAAGGATTCATACCATTGTGCTCTCTACCCAGCATGATGAGTTTGATTCTGACATTGCTATGCAGCAGAGGATAAAGAGCGACATTAAGAATATCCTTATCCCAAGAATGTTGAAGAAACTTCCTGAGCATACAGCAGCACTGTTCAAGGGCGACTATATCCTTCATGTGAACCCTACAGGAAAGTTTGTGATTGGAGGCCCTCACGGAGATACAGGTCTTACCGGACGCAAGATTATTGTTGATACCTACGGCGGAAGGGGTGCACACGGTGGTGGTGCATTCTCAGGCAAGGATTCAAGCAAGGTTGACCGTTCTGCAGCATACGCTGCACGCTATATTGCAAAGAACCTGGTTGCAGCAGGTGTTGCAAAGGAGATTCTTGTACAGTTGGCATACGCCATTGGCGTGGCAAAACCTGTGAGCATCTTTGTAAATACCCGCGGTACATGCCTTCTCAACGGTGTTACAGATGGTGAGATTGCCCGCAGAATTGGAGAGATGTTTGACCTCCGCCCTGCCAAGATAATTGAGAAATTCCAGCTGACCAACCCTATTTTTGAGGAGACCGCTGCTTACGGCCACTTTGGAAGGGCCCCTTACACAAAAGAGGTTGACGTTAAAGTTAACGGAGAGTGGGTAAAGAAAGAGGTACAGTTCTTCGGCTGGGAGAAACTGGATTCTGTAGAGAAAGTGAAAGAGGTGTTCGGGTTGTAATCTCCCCCTCTTGGAATTATCAAAGAAGCCGGTCAAATTGATTGACATGAACCCCGAAAGTTAGACAAAAAACTTTCGGGGTTTTGTTATGTATAAAAAGAGAAAAATTCATGATTATGCAGCACGGTTGAAGTATATGCATATGCTTGAAAATGGTTTTAGTGTGAACTATATTGAAACACA
>JAZNUM010000022.1:0-5794 GCA_045592325.1 Candidatus Egerieisoma sp. | reverse complement strand
CCGCTAGGCTCATAGAGATCTATCCAGAGAACATCATCAAAACCCAACTCGTCGAGATAGGTAATGTCAGATGATGTAATAATCTGTCCTTTTGATTTGTAGAAGATCTCTATCATAGTTTAGGTTTTTGGACATCACATTCTGCAAATATACAAAAAACTTTTTAAAATGTTATTGCATGTTCTATAAGGATTTTCATCCCGATAACAATAAGGACAACACCACCCCACATCTCAGCCCTCTTTCCTACCCTGTTGCCAAGCCTTCTCCCCCCCTGAAGGCCAAGCCAAGATGCTGCCGCAGTGGAAATGACGGTAAAAAGAGTTGTAACGGAGATGGCAGTGGCATCTATCTCCAGCAAGGCCAGCGAAGCTCCCACCGCAACCGCATCAATACTGGTGGCAGTTGCAAAGAAAAATAGTTTTTTCCACGAAAGGAAATCGGGAAGATGTTCCTCTTCCTGTTTGGAGAAGGCACCAAAAAACATCTTTCCGCCAAGATATGTAAGAATTGCAAATGCTGCCCAATGGTCCCACTCGGAGATGATGTTTGCAAACTTGCCCCCTATGAACCATCCAGCAAACAGATAAGCACCTTGAAAAAAGCCAAAGAAGACTACAATCTGAGCCTTCTTTGACAATTTTATATCCGGCAATGATATACCTCCTCCTACAGATACAGCAAAAGTATCAAATGTAAGGCTTACAGCCAGAATAAGGAGTTCGAGGTATGTCATACCCTATTATTTCTTCTTGAAGATAAACAATCCCAACATTGTAAGACCTGCACAAACAGCAATCAGTGAGAAACCGAAACTGAATACATAGTTCTCAATAAGGAAACAGAGTGCAGGAGAAACTACACAGATATAAGGAACTGCCTTGTCCTTCACATTCATTTTGGTAAGGATACCCATCATAAAGAGTCCAAGAAGAGGTCCGTAAGTATAAGAAGCAATCTGGTAAACCATATTGATTACAGCATCATTCTTAAGGACATTGAACATACAGATTAGCAGTACAAACAATGCTGCCATAATATATGTAACGTTCATTCTCACCTTCTTCTTCTTGTCATCATCCCAACCGTGCTTCTCAATCCCTACAATATCAATACAGGTTGAAGTAGTAAGTGATGTAAGGGCATTTGCACAGGTAGGATATGCAGCAGAAATAAGACCTACAAAGAAGATTACACCAACAACAGGTCCCAATGTGAGGGCAACTGTAGGGAATATCTTGTCTGCCTCAAGTTTACCTGCTGCAGTGGTAACAGTCTCAATAAGTTCAGGATGGCTCTGCATAAAGATGGCAAGAACAGCACCAAGGGTAACAAACAGAAGGTTGATAGGAATCATCATAAGGATAGATGTCATAACGTTCTTCTGAGCCTCCTTAATGTTCTTGCAACTCAAACTCTTCTGCATCATAGCCTGGTCGAGGCCGGTCATTGCAATAGGAATAAGGACACCGCTGAGGAACCTCTTCACCCAGTTTGTAGCAGATGCACTGTCTGTATTGAACATATCAGAGAAATGGCTCTCGTGTACATTCTTGAGCATATCACCAAGGCTCCAGTCCAACTGGCCGCAAATTGCAACGCAAGAGGCTACAATTGCAACAATCATGAAAGTTGTCTGGATTGTGTCGGTATAGATGATAGTCTTTACACCACCCTTCATTGTATATAGGATAGCAAGCCCCACAAATACAATGGCTGCAACTACAAATGGAACTCCAAGTGGTTGAAGCACAAAGTTGTAAAGTACAAAAATCACAAGGAATGTCCTTACAGTAGCACCAAGAAGCCTTGAAATGATAAAGAAGGAAGCACCAGTCTTGTAACTGTACAGGCCAAAACGCTGCTCAAGGTAAGTGTAAATGGAAGTAAGGTTCAATTTAAAATACAATGGAAGAAGCAATCCGGCAATGATTGCATAACCGAAGAACATACCAAACACCATAGGCATATAGTAGAAGTTCTCGTTTATAACATTACCAGGCAAAGACATGAATGACACTCCACTCATTGAAGAACCAATCATACCGAATGCAACAAGGAACCAGTTTGAACTTTTGTTGCCTGTATAGTATGTCTTGCTGTCTGCATTACGGCTGGTCCACCATGCAATACCGAACAGAAGCAGGGTATAAAGGACAAAAGTCACCAAAAGAATAGTTGAATTCATAAAAGATTAAAGTTTAAAAAGGTGTCTGTTCTGGATAGATTTTCCTAAAGTGAGTTCATCTGTGTACTCAAGGTCATCTCCAAACCCTACACCTCGGGCAATAGTACTAATTTTTATATTGAGTTCACTCAATTTCTTGTACAGGAAAAAGGAAGTTGTCTCCCCCTCCATACTTGTACTCAGAGCCAATATCACCTCTTTAACATCACCTTCCCTTACCCTCTCAATGAGTTTCCCGATAGGGAGGTCTGCCGGACCTATCCCATCCATAGGGGAAATTATGCCGCCAAGAACATGATAAAGACCGTTATACTGCTCTGTATTTTCAATGCTCAGCACATCCCTAATGCTCTCCACCACGCAAATGACCTGCTTGTCCCTGCGGCTGTCTGCACAAACGGAGCAGATATCGCCATCTGTAATCATATTGCAGCAATTGCAATACCTCACCCCTTTGCGCAATGCTATGAAGGATGTACCAAAACGCTCAATATTCTCTACAGGCTGCTTGAGCAGGTGCAATGCGAGCCTCAAGGCACTCTTTCTGCCTATACCGGGCAAAGAGGCAAACTCGTCAACTGCCTTTTCCAGCAACTGTGAAGAATATTTCTGCTTGAACATTGTAAATTTAAAAAAGCCCAAAAGAGGAACTCCCTATAAGAATTCCTCTCCTGAGCCATCAATTGGAATTATTTCTTTGAAGCGTTATAGAAATCAACTGCATTTCTTACAGAACCGTGCTCGAGCAAAAGTGATTTTGCATACTCGTAGTCTGTAATGTCAGTCTCGCCCATAATCATCCTTGTACCTCTATCAACAAGTTTTGCATTAGACAACTGCATGTCAACCATCTTGTTGCCTTTAACGTGACCCATCTTGATCATTGTAGAAGTAGAGATCATGTTGAGGATAAGTTTCTGTGCAGTACCTGATTTCATTCTGGTAGAACCTGTAACGAACTCTGGACCTACAACTGCAACAATTGGAACGTCAACCTCAGCAGCAACTGCAGCACCAGGATTACAAGTGATACATCCTGTAAGGATACCGCGTTTTCTTGCCTCTTTAACTGCACCAATTACGTATGGAGTACTACCGCTGGCTGCAATACCTACAACAACATCATTCTCACCTACGTTATAAGGCTGCATGTCTCTCCAGCCGCCCTCCCAGTCATCCTCGGCATTCTCAACTGCTTTTCTGATAGCAGTGTCACCACCGGCAATAAGACCGATTATAAGATCAAATGGAGCACCGTATGTAGGAGGAATCTCAGAAGCATCAAGGATACCAAGACGTCCGCTGGTACCTGCACCAAGATAGAATAGTCTTCCACCCTTCTTCATCCTCTCAACAATACCGTCAACCAATTTCTCAATTTCAGGAATACATTTTTCAACTGCAACAGGAACAGATTTGTCCTCTTTGTTCATGTTCTGCAACAACTCGGCAGTTGTCATCTTATCCAAATTAGCGTAATTTGAAGATTGCTCAGTAACTTTAGTCATAATTGTATAATGTTATTTGTTTTGTCAATTAAATTGCATTGGTATGGTACTCAACAAGACCGTCAATAGGAGACTTGATGATCTTGCCTATTGTGGCGCCATTCTGTGCAGCCACATCCCTTAGAATATCCTCATAATAATGGGCAATTGAACCAACAAGATTAACAGGATAGTTCTTATAGTCATAGTGGACAATGTTTCTCTTGAAGAACTCATCAAAACTTGTTCTGATAAGATTATTGATATGAGGATTGTCCCTGAACTCAGAAATGAAAGGTGAGAATGAAGCAAGCCATTTGCTTGGTAGCGGCTCACGGTAAACCTTCTGTACAATCTTCATGTAATCAAGATCATATCTCTTCACAAACTCCTCCTCAATCTCTTTAGGAAGAAGGCCCTTAATGAAATCAGCCATGAGTTTCTTTCCAAGAACACCGCCGGAAGCCTCGTCACCAAGAATGAATCCGCCTGCCCTTACATTGTTGACAATCTCATTTCCATCATAGAAGCAGGTATTTGCTCCGGTACCCATAATACAAGCAATACCGGCATTATGTCCGCACAGTGCCCTTGCTGCAGCAAGAAGGTCAGAAGCAACAAAAGACTTGTTTCCAGGGAACACTTTATCAAAAGCATCACTGAGAACTTTTGCAAGTTCAGGAGCAAGAATACCTGCACCATAGAAATAAATCTCCTTCACGTCTGTCCCTATTGCAGGAACAACTTTTTCCACAAGAATCTTTGAAATATCCTCAGAAGACAAGAAAACAGGGTTGATACCCTCTGTATTCACTGATTTTACAGTACCATCAGCCGCGATGGCACGCCAATCAACCTTTGTAGAACCGCAATCGGCAATAAGCAACATAATATTAGTGTATTTAGGTTATATTCTAATCTCGCAAAAATACAAAAAAAAATCCACTAAACCACAAAAATTTATACCTTTGCGGCCGGCGGGTCGTCCTATCGCCCAAGAAATTGGGAGGAAAGTCCGGGCAGGGCAGAGCAATGCACTGTGGAAAGCACAGATAGGCGAAGAGTTTATGCAAGGGTAACAGAAAACTACCGCCGCAGGAGCCTGATTCACTGGATCAGGCGGGCACAATACAGATGGCCAGTATTGTATTATGGCAACAGAATACAGTTGGTCAGGTGGAGCACACTGCGGTAAGGGTGAAAATGTGGGGTAAGAGCCCACGGATTATGATGGCGACATTATAGTGGTATCCTACTGCATCCTGCAAGGCCATGTATACCGGCAATTAAGGGTTGCCCGTCCGTTGCCGGGGGGTAGGCTGCGTCAGATAAATGATAGGAGCTTCTTAGGGTGTCCCTCACGGGATACCAGTCTGAGGTACAGGACCCGGCTTATAGGCCCGCCCACAAATTAACATCCCTGGCATACAACTGCCGGGGATGTATTTTATCCACACTAAATAATTGCCAACCCATCCACATAACAAGAATACCAATCATCTATACATCCACATCAACTACATTACCAATCATTTATACTTCTTTGTAGCAGATGTATTTGGAAACAGGGAATCAATAATAGCTTCATCCAACCTCAATATCCTTCTTATCTGCTTGTTTGAGGCATTATATTTATGATGCATCTGCTTTGCCATATCAATTTTTGCATCTTTATCCAATTGATATGGCAAATCAACATTATACTCCTTCCTGCACAATGAGAGCACAATAAAGTAAATCTCATCATCAGTAAAAGAGACTCTGTCGCCCAGTTCTTTAGCCAAATCGGAAAAGGACTCAACCTGTCGGGAAACAGAATGGAAATAGTGGTTCGCATCCCTGAAAAAGTTTTGGGCAGTTGCGATTTTGCAATAGCTAAGTGGTGATACATAACCATTTGTAAGGTAATATCCGTCAGGGAAGCGGAAAATTCTGCTATGAAACATTTTCCTTCTGGCATCAATTGATAAAGAAGAGAGCGGAACTTTAGTTTCATTGAGTATAAGGTAATTGAAATAATAAGCATTAGCACCCCATCTGTATGAAAAAGGAGTTTCATTGCGGTTAACCACATAACCGTTCCTGTTCACATATAGAATAACATTTCTAAGTCGGAGGC
>JAZNUM010000021.1:0-20573 GCA_045592325.1 Candidatus Egerieisoma sp. | reverse complement strand
CACCTCCGGCGGCGTAATTGTCATTGAACTGAAATAATCCCTCCTCCCGTTGAGCCTAATTGCTGGAATACGTTCAGGTTCAGTGCTGGAATACGTTCAGGTTCAGTGCTGGAATTCATTGTCCTTGCAAAATTATGGGAATATGCGTTGCAAATGTGTTTCAACAGGGTTTCAAAAACTGTATAAGGATAACGGGCCCATATTGTCCCGTTATCCTTATTGACAACCATTCTGCGTAGTTATGGCATAGCATTGTAAGGACAACGAAATGCACATCAGCCATTTTAGACCCAGTTGACATTTACCTGCACTTTCGTGGATGGAACGAGTACCTTCGTTCATGCCCGTCAGAGGCTGGTCGGGTGAAAAAAACATCTTGACGGCTAACTCCTCATTTTTTGTCATCCTAAGGATGTCTAACATTCGTCAAACACACGCCGTCACGGGACGATGATTTTTTCAGCCTCACTTACCGCCTCCTCCGGGAAATCACTCAGTTACTCGTTCCATCCACGAATGTACAGACCAATGGGAATGTTCAGTAAATAATATATTTGCAGAATTTGCAACGGAAGGGAATAAAGGTCAGGTGACTCCTGGAACGGCGTAAGCAACCATTGCAGATGTGCCGGCCGGTTCAGGCATGTTTGAGACAACGCAGTTGTCAAGTTCCTGAACCAGGCACAGATGCAATAGGTTGCCAGCCGGGTGAAAGGCGGAACCAGACCTTTATTTCTCTGCAGTGGAGAATTCTGCAAATGGAAAATTTAACCAAATAAATCTTTTGTCGGGAAGCACAAGAAAACAAAACGGGGAAAGCATTTGAGCCTTCCCCGGATAATTATTTCTTCTGGTTCCTTCTCTTGCGTTTTTTGGCGTAGTGCTGCCGGCGGTAATAGTTCCTTGTATATTTTACAATAACTGCCGCAATAAGACCCAGGAATACAAGACAAATCAATATGTATGTCCATGCAGAGGCGCTGTCACCTTTAACGCGGCTCCACATCCTCAGGAGTTTTTCAGTACCGGTATCGTGCATCATGGCACAACGTTCAATGATAGCCTTGTCGGGATACATTACAGGATTCACACATACGCTGTCTGCGGCAGGTCCAAAGAAATAGGATGCATCTATAGGGTCGTATTCCTCATCCTGCATATTTTCAAGCACATGGTCTCCACCTACTGCACTTACATAACCGGTCATATCCATATTGCGGAGGGCATTTTCGGGCATGCACATGAAATTGATGAAGTAACTTGCCGCCTTAACATTCCTGGCATATTTTGGAATTACCCAACCGTCAAACCATACAGAACTCCCCGTCTGTGGGATTGCGTATCTGAGTTCCATCCCTATTTCTGCAGCCTCATCAATGGCCCACTGGGCATCACCGCTCCATGAAAGGTTTATCCAGGCAAGTTCCTTGGTCATCTGCTCTTTTCCAAAGTCTGCCTCCCAGCCGGCAACAGACTCCTTGAAGGAGTTCAAATACTCCTCCACCTGTGCAATGGATTCATCCGAGACATCAAAAGCAATGGTACCCAGGTCCTTCTCGCCCCTCTCTATAGCCTCTCCATTGAGTGCTACAAGGAATGAGGTATATACATCCCTAAAGGCATCTTTCATAAGCACCTTGCCTTTGTACGCTGGGTTACGGAGCACATCCCAGGTAACCACCTCATGGTCCTGTATGTATTTTGGGTTGTATATAAGGCCCACTGTTCCCCACATGTAGCCCACGCTGTAATCGTTGGCATCCTTGCCGTCTGATTTTATCTGTTTGAACATCTCCGCTATGTATGGAGAGACATTCCCCATATAGTTTGGAGTATCCCCAAAATCCTTGTTTATTGGGATGAGGAGATCATTGCTGAGCATCCTCTCAATTATATAGTCCGAAGGGCACACTACATCATAATCTTCATGCCCCAACTCAATTTTTGAGAGCATGGTCTCATTGATGTCAAAGGTCTGGTATATGATCTGCACCTCCTCTCCGGTCTGCTCATAATACCACTGCTCAAACTCGCCAAGGAGATCTTCATCTATATAGTCTGCCCAGTTGTAAACCTTAAGGATATTGTCCCTGCCGCTGGAACAGGCTGCAAACATCAATGCTGCCGCTATAAAATATATAAGTTTCTTCATCATTGAGCATTGTTTTTGGCATTGCGCATTGCCCTAATGTTAATTATTATAAGCAGGATAAGGACACCTACAAACATAAGTGTAATGAGGGGGCGGAGTTCAGGGGTAAGGCCTCCCTTTCTGGCATCTGTGTAGATGTAGGTTGAGAGGGTATCCAATCCCACTGTTCCACGGGTAAAGAATGTGATTGCAAAATCATCCAGTGACATTGTGAATGCCAATATGAATCCCGATATCATTCCTGGTTTCAACATTGGAAGAAGCACCTTCTTAAGGGCCTGGAACGGAGTTGCACCAAGGTCAAGGGCCGCCTCATAGATATTGGGGTTCATCTGGGTAAGCCTCGGCAACACGTTCAGCACCACATAAGGGGTGCAGAGGGTAATATGTGCCAGCACCACTGTAACATATCCCTGGCTTATGTGCAGGAATACAAAAAGGAGGAATAGGGAAACACCTGTAATTATGTCGGGATTAAGAATAGGAATACTGTTGAGGAAAGAGATGGCCTGCTTGCCTCTCCCCCTCATATTGTGGATTCCAATTGCCGCTATGGTTCCCAGCAGGGTTGCTACTGATGCGGCAATGAGTGCAATTATAATGGTATTCTCAATTGCCGACATAAGGGAACCTGTCCCCTGCATGTCACCCGTAAAAAGGTTTGTATACAGTTTTGTTGAAAAACCGGTCCAGTTGCCCAACACCTTGCTCTCGGTAAAGGAGAAAATCCCAATGAATACAATTGGGGCATAAAGCACCACAAGGAGCAACCATATATAACACTGTGCAAAAAACTTCTTCATAACTATACAACCCCGTTAACTTCTTTCTTATTGTCCTGCAATAAGGATGTGATACCTATAATTATGAGCATTACCAACGAGAGGGCCGCACCGTAGTTCCACATAGAGGAGTTTATGTTCTCCTGTATTATGGTACCAAAGAGTTTTATCTTGTTGTTGGTAAGGAATTCAGAAATGGCGAAAGTACTTACAGTAGGCATGAACACCATCATTATGCCGCTCACCACACCGGGCATTGAGAGGGGAACCTGAACCTTCCAGAACACCTGCCAAGGGGTTGCCCCCAAATCAGATGCCGCCTCCGCATAAGATTTGTCCATCTTATTGAGAATGTTATAGATAGGATAAATCATAAACGGCAGATAATCATAAACCATACCCACCAGGAGTGTCCCTTTACCCAACTGTATCCCCATAACATGGAAAAGTTCCGCTGTAGCCAGCGTACGCATAAGGGCATTTATCCACATTGGCATAATGAACAGTACCACTGTAATTGTACTTCTGTTGAGTTTCCGGTTTGCCAGAATCCACGCAGCCGGGTACCCCAACAGGATACAGATTATTGTATTTTCTATTGCCACCTCAAGGGAGAGGGCAAATGTGCCAATAGCATCAGCATCTGTAAAAAACTTGGCAAAATTCCCCAACGAGAAGTTTCCCGACGAATCCTGGAAAGCATACAGGATGATGATAATCAGGGGCAGCGCAACAAACAGCAACAGGAAAATTGTGTATGGCAATGCCCAAGTGCTTCTCTTAGTCATTATGCTCATTGCTCTTCACAATTTTAATGTCCGCAGGGGCAATGTTAATACCAACAAGGTCTCCCTTGTCCCAAATGTCAGTTGTATCAACCCAAATATGGTCTCCATCGTCGGTGAGGATAGTAAGATGATAATGGTCACCTTTGTAGATGATGAAATGGACATCACCCTCCAGCATACCCTCCTCCACATGGTCTATAAGATCTATCTTTGAGAAATCAACCTGAATGTCAACCTCCTCCCCATGCTTGAACTCCTCCTGAGGCAATGTCTCAAAGGTCTCTCCAAGGAATTTCACATGAGTCTCATCCACAACTTCCCCCTCAAAGGTATTGCAAGTACGCTCCTTATGCATAACCTGAATATCCGCAGGCCTTATGATAAGTCCAACCTCCTGCTCAGGGGCAAAGGCATTGTAGTCCTGAATCATAAGTTCATACCCTTTGTCTGTATCCACAAACATCTCATAGTGGACACCTTTAAAGGTACATGATTTTACGGTAGCGGTAAACTGCGCACTCTCCAGGTTCCTCACAATATAGATATCCTCCGGACGCACCACCACATCCACAGGGGTATTCTCACCAAACCCTTCATCAATACACTCAAACTCATGACCTGCAAACTCCACCAGTTTGTCCTTTATCATAGTACCGTTAAGAATGTTGGACTCACCAATGAAATCTGCCACAAACGAGTTCTGAGGCTCATTATAGATATCTGTAGGGGTACCAATCTGCTGAATCTTACCCTCATTCATAACAATAATAGTATCTGAAAGGGTAAGTGCCTCCTCCTGGTCATGGGTAACATATATGAAGGTAATGCCCAACTTCTTGTGCATCTCCTTAAGTTCAATCTGCATATCCTTGCGCATCTTAAGGTCAAGGGCAGCCAGCGGCTCATCCAAAAGGAGCACCTTAGGCTGATTGGCAATAGCCCTTGCAATGGCAACCCTCTGCTGCTGTCCTCCCGACAAAGACTCCACATCCCTATCCTCATAATCAGTCATGCTCACCATCTTGAGCACCCTCCTCACACACTTGTCAATCTCAGGAGCAGGAACCTTCTGCAACTTAAGGCCGAAAGCAATATTCTCATACACATCAAGATGAGGGAACAAGGCATAACGCTGGAAAACAGTATTCACAGGACGCTCATGCGGAGGAATATCAGTATAATCCTTGCCGTTAATCTTAATCTCACCCTTATCAGCCTGCCCAAAACCTGCCAACAACCTCAGAAGAGTTGTCTTTCCGCATCCCGACGGACCCAGGATGGTAACAAACTCCCCTTTCTTAACCTTAATGCTGACATCATCCAAAATCACCTTGTCTCCAAAACTTTTGGATATGTTGTTGAGTTCAATAATGTAATCTTTAATTTCCATTTTCAAGTAAGCGGTTACAGGTTTTATAGATTACGGCTATAAACAACATATGCCGAAAAACTCTCCGTACATGTACAAAGAATTTCCGGCAAGCAACTGCTGTTTCCCATATTTTTTGCATCCCCCCAGGATGACTGCTGCAATGGCGCATGCGCAACCCCCAAAAAGACAAAAAATCTCCTCATCTATTTAGCCAACAGTAAAATACATATGTATTAAAAAATGTTTAAGTATATTTTCTGTAAAATATGACCAAAAGTAATTATTTTTTTCAATAAATGCATCTGTTCCACAAAAAAAATTTCCCCAACAATGCAAATCCCCCTGCCGCGGGGTCCGGGAGGGTGCTGGGGGGGGTGCCGGGGAGGATGCTGGGGAGGATGCTGGGGAGAGGGACGGCGAGGGGGTGGGTTTCTCCCGGAAAGATACCTCTTTTGGGGACAAAAGTATCTCTCTCAGCACCCCGAGGACATTTCCTCCCGGGAACTGCTGCCATTCGGGGACAAAGTGCCCTCCGGCAGCAAATTCTCCCGGAAAGATACCTCTTTCGGGGACAAAAGTATCTCTCCCGGCACCCCGAGGGCATTTCCTCCCGGATACTGCTGCCATTCGGGGACAAAGTGACCCCCGGTAGCAAATTCTCCCGGAAAGATACCTTATTCGGGGACAAAAGTATCCCACCCTGCATCACCCCTTGCGGCAAACAATGCTTTTGCTGTTTTTAAAAAGAGCAAAATGAGATGTCGGGAAGCGTAAATTTACGCAAGTTCTTGCAGATATATCATATTGCCCGTAACATTGCACCAAAAGGTATGTCTATGCTTTCTGGAGATATTTCTATGGTGCTGTTTGAAAGGTACAAGCCTTTCTGGCATGTGTGTACACCCGGCAATTTGTCGGGAATAATATTCAGGTGCGAGGAGGATTTCATTTTTGGAATGAATGTGATTGCCATGTGCGCATCCGAATTCAGGAATTCTGTGGCGGTGTTCACTTTTGTGATTATGGGGAATCATCTGCATTTTGTATTGGGTGGAAATGAGATTGATGTAAGGGACTTTTACTGCGCTGTTGAGAGGAGGTTAAAACGGCATCTGCATTTTAACCGTGGCGGAGGGATAGCCGGCGGCAGGGGGTTCGAATATTCTGCATGGCCGGTTGGCGACCTTCGCTACTTGAGGAATCTGATTGCTTATGTAAACCGTAACGGTTACGTTGCCATGAAAAATCATACCCCCTACACTTATTTATGGGGTGCCAACAGGTATTTCTTCAATCCAGGAGCCCGGTGTGAACAGAACGAAGCGGTATCAAATATTGCCAGACACAAACTCAGGGCCATTTTCAGGACCAGGAATGTTACCTGCCCCAACAGTTATTTCTTTACCGGAGGATATATTTCTCCTTTGTGTTACTGCAAGATAGATGAAGCGGAGCAGTTCTTTGTTAATGCCAACCATTATTTCAATATGATTTCAAGGCCAGTGGAGAGTTTTTCAAAGATTGCAGCCGAAATTGGAGACATGGTAGTTTATTCAGACAGTGAATTGTACAACAGTACTGTGCACATTATGCTGAAGGAATTCAATGTCCAATCAATCAGATCCCTGAATACAGAACAGAGAATTTTTCTTGCAAAAAAACTGCATTTTGAATTCAACGCATCAAACAAGCAGATTCAAAGGATCCTGGGAATAGGGGATGATGCACTTGCCGCATTGTTCCCGACAGCAAAATAATAGAGGGCCCTGGCGTGGAGGGAAGCACCATCCCCGCAGGGCAGTTTGTCCCCGAATGGCAACGGTTTCCGGGAGGAACCACTCAGCGGAGGGCACTTTGTCCCCGAATGGCAGCAGTTCCCGGGAGGAAATGCCCACCCGGCGCCGAGGGAGATACTTTTGTCCCCAGAAGGCGTTTGTTTCCGGGAGAAATGGTGTTATCTTCGCGGCGTTAATTTGCATTTTTATGGTTTCAGTAGACGGGCTCACAGTAGAATTCAGCGGCACAACGCTTTTCAAGGATATCTCTTTTGTAATCAATGACAAGGACAGGATTGCCCTTATGGGTAAGAACGGTGCCGGGAAATCCACCATGCTCAAGATTCTGGCAGGGGTAAAGACCCCCAACAGGGGAAAGGTTACGGTAACGGACGGCGGCAAGATAGGTTACCTTCCCCAGCACCTTATGGTGGAGAACGGGAGAACGGTCTTTGAGGAGGCATGTCTCGCATTTGAGCACCTGTTTGCCATTGAAAGGGAGATTGAGGCCCTCAACAATGAACTCACCACCCGTACAGACTACGACAGCGAGGAGTACATGGCTCTCATTGAGAAAGTTACCGCCCTCTCTGAGAAATTCTACAGGATAGACCTCACCAACTATCAGGAGGATGTGGAGAGGACCCTCATGGGACTCGGATTTGTAAGGGGTGATTTGTCCCGACAAACCTCAGAGTTCTCGGGAGGATGGAGAATGAGGATAGAACTGGCAAAGATTCTGCTGCAGAAACCCACCCTGCTCCTTCTGGATGAGCCTACAAACCACCTTGATATTGAATCTATTGAGTGGCTGGAGGATTTTATCATAAACAGCGCCAACTCGGTGATGGTAATCTCTCATGACAAAGCCTTTGTGGACCATATTACCACCCGCACCATTGAGATTACAATGGGGAAGATTTATGACTACAAGGTAAACTATTCAAAATATCTTGAACTGAGGGCCGAACGGCGCCAGCAGCAACAGGCAGCCTACGATAACCAGCAGAAGATGATTGCCGAGACCAAGGAGTTCATTGAGAGGTTCAAGGGAACCTACTCAAAGACCAACCAGGTGCAGTCGAGGGTGAGGATGCTTGAGAAACTGGAGATTCTGGAGGTGGATCCCGAAGACAGGAGCGCACTGAACCTCAGGTTCCCCCCTGCCCCACGTTCGGGCTCATATCCTGTGGTAACCCATGAACTGGCAAAATCCTACGGAGAGCACAAGGTGTTCGGGAATGCCTCAATTACCATTGAGAGGGGTGACAAGGTGGCATTTGTCGGGAAGAACGGAGAGGGAAAATCCACTATGGTAAAGGCGATTATGGGGGAGATAGATTTTGAGGGGGAACTGAATCTGGGGCACAACCTCAAGATTGGATATTTTGCCCAGAATGAGGCATCGCTGCTGGATGAGGAGAAGACGGTATTCAAGACTGTGGATGATGTTGCGGTGGGTGATATCCGTACCAAGTTGAGAGATATCCTGGGGGCATTCATGTTTGGAAAGGATGATTCCGAGAAGATGGTGAAGGTGTTGTCGGGAGGAGAAAGGACCAGACTTGCAATGATAAAACTGCTGCTGGAACCGGTAAATATGCTGATCCTGGATGAGCCTACCAACCATCTGGACCTGAAGACAAAAGATATCCTCAAGGAGGCGCTGAAAAACTTTGACGGCACCCTTATTGTGGTTTCCCACGACCGCGACTTTCTGGACGGCCTTGTGAGCAAGGTTTACGAATTCTCCAACAAGAGGGTGATTGAGCACCTGGGCGGCGTGTATGACTTCCTGGAGAAGAAGAAAATGGAGAACCTCAGGGAGATTGAGAGGAAAAACTGATACCCTGCGTGGGCCGGTGACCCGGCATGGGCCAGTGACCCGGCATAAGCCGGTGGCCTGGCATGAGCCGGTGCAAAGTTATTTCTTCACCGGCCTCACTTTATATCCTGCCTCACGCAGCAAATTGATCATACCATAATCTCCCGGCAGATGCCCTGATCCAACCACATATAGGGTGCTCCGGGATGGCAGGAGTTTTTTCATCTCTTCCAGCCAGTTGAGATTTCTGGTTTTCACCAATGCATCATATTCCAAGCCGGTCATCTGCTCCTGGAAAATTTTCCAGAGAGTACCAAGGTCCTGAGTCTTGTAGGCAGCAGTCAGTTCTACAAGCAGTTCCTTGCTGTTGCTGCGGCGGGCCATATCCAGAAGTGCATCTGCCTGTTCCTGCAGAGAACTTCCGTACAGGAGGTCCAATTGGTATTCCATTGTCTCCAGACCTCCCACCTGTTTCCCTTTTTCGGCAGCAAGGGTCTGCATATATTTGTCCATATCGGTATGGGTAGCAATGTCGGGAATAATCTCCAGAAGCATTTTCTGCTGAACGGTTACCATTATGGTCATAGGTTTCATGGAAGAGAGCATCTGCAAGTTGGCACCCAGGGTATTCTTGAGGTAAGTATCCAGGGAATCCATTTCTGCCTGGGTGAAAAGTGATGCCATGGTGGTGTCTGCAGGCATCATCATCATTCTCTGCATATTCTGCATCTGTGCAGGGGTCATTGCACCCATCTTAAGCATATCAAACTCCCCTACCACCTGGGCAACCTCCCCAAATGCCTTCATCAGACCTGGGATAGAATCACAGTAGGTAAACGGAACAGCGTGATGAGTGCCCAAAATATAAGAAGGTTCCTCAACTCCTCTTCCCGATATTTTCCAGAGCAACTGGGCATTGGCTGCCGGAACTGCCAGCAGAAACAAGGCTATAATTACAAGTATGCGTTTCATATTACTGCTCAATTTCTTTTATAATTTCATTCAAAGTGCTTAGTTTTTTTCTCTCATACCAAATGAGTGTACCTATAAAGACAATGATAAAGATTGCAATGTTTGTAATGGATGAGTGTGAAAGGCCAGGGTTATGGTCCATGTATACCCATACAAACAAGGCAACTGCTGTCACAGTTATAATATTTGAGAATATTGACGTATAAATATGATGTGATTTTAGGATTTTCACTCTATGTACAAACTCCTTCAAGTCTCCTGCATAATCCAACAGATTATCTTGAGTTTTCCTTTTGTAATAATATACAGCTGCATTCAAAAGGCAAAGTACAGGGATTACAATGCAACTCCATAGAGGATACATTTGTTTTACCATAAAATATGCCACCATTATACTGAGTACAACTCGCCACATGATACGCTTGTATTCAAGACTTTTGTCAACTGTATAGATATTCTCCTTTAATGTGGCAACGTCCAATATGGAATCTGTAACAATATTCTGCTCCTCCACCTTCTTGGAGAGGATACTGAACTGCCGGCGCATCTGCTCCAGTTCCTGGGATATCTCAAAATTATCTTTATTGTTCATCTTGCTCTGCTTTTTGAAGGTTCTACATCTGTTTCAATTTCTCCCGTATCCTCACCAACTTTACGGAAACATTCTTTGCTGAAATTCCCAAAATGGCACCAATCTCATCATAACTCATATTCTCCAGCCACATGAGGATGATGCTCCTGTCAATGAATCCCAGTTTGTTGATTCTGTTGTAGAGCTGCTTTATCTGCATAGAATCTTCATCAGTATCCTCATACAGATTAAAGTTCACATCCAAAGGGAGCGTTGGAATCTCCCTTTTCTTCTTTTTGGTGTAATTGATGCAGGTATTCAGGCTCACCCGCCATATCCAGGTGCTCAGATGCTTCTCCCCCTCAAAGGATTTGAGGCCGTTCCAGATATTTATGAGAATATCCTGGAACAGATCGTTCACCTGCTCAGCATCCTTGGAGAACATATAGCAGACCGTATAGATCCTCCTTTTGTTCTCCCGCACAATCCGCGCAAATTCTTTCTCGTTGTTGTCCATAAATTGGGTTATCCGGTTTGTTTTCTACGTTAAACAACAAACCCTTCAAAAAACTACAGCAGTTGGGGCAAAAATAACAATTCTGAAAAATTTTTAGCCATAGGCTCAATGTATCTCAGAAACTTTGTAACCTTGCCCAAACGCTATACTCCATATTCTTTGATGAACATTATCTGCTGTTCTTGGCAATTCTATAACAGTTCTTCTGATTCATTTGAGAGTATCTTCTCGGCAAAAATCCTGGCTGCATAACTCTCGGGAATCAGAATTTTATTGATGTCCATAGCCCTAAGAATAGAGGAGTGCGTTGTATCAAGTGCACGTGCAATGATATTAGTCACATTCAACTCCTTTAATGAAGCTACGGCTCTTAATGAATTGTCCATACTCTGCCCTATTGCAACAATTACACAGTCAATCTCATCCAAAGGCAAACTCCGTAATGATGCTCTTTCGGTTGCGTCCATAATATATGCCAAGTCTATTCTGTCTTTAATCTCTTCTATGCAATGCTCATTGTTATCAACTCCAATAACAGAGTGCCCCATATCGGTGAGGGTAGCGGCAAGAGTACTTCCAAAATTTCCTAATCCTATTACAAGGTATTTCATACGCATTCGTTTTTATCAGTTTATTATTATCTCTTCTTTGGGTAAGCGGTATTTAGGTTGCTCCTTTTGTGGCATTATACTCATAAGTACGGTAATGAAACCTACGCGTCCCAAGAACATGAGCACCACCAGAAGAATTTTACTGGTATTGCTTAAAAGCGGTGTAATACCCAAACTTGAGCCTACAGTGGAGAATGCCGACACACTTTCAAACAGCAAGTCCATAGAAGGTATGGCAGGCTCCAAAATCAGGAGTGCTACATAAAAAAGCGCAATAATACAAATTGAGCCAAATACCACAACCAATGTTCTCCGTATAGAACTATATGAAATTTCCCGATTGAAGAGTGTTGTATAGTGTTCACCTTTAATCAGCGACTTTAACGAGGCGAGAGCCACCACAAATGTATTTACCTTAATACCTCCTGCCGTAGATTGCGAGCCACCTCCTATCCACATCAGCACCAGATACAGTATAACAGTCACTCTGGAAAAATCACTTAATGCAACACTGCTGAAACCGGCCGTTCGCGGAGCCACGGCATTAAACAGAGACTGCACAACCTTTTCTCCTGGAGAAAATGAGGCAAACGACCCATTCCACTCAAAGAGCGCAATACCAGCAGTTCCGAGGAGTATCAGGACCAGAGATGAATATAATACAATCTTTGTGTTGATATCGGCAATGTGCATATATCGCGACCTCTGTCCATCTTTTCTGAACACTTTATGTAAAAGTTCTGAACCATAATATGAAATAATCCTCTTCAAACCCATAAGTATAGGGAATCCAATACCACCCAAAACTATAAGAAGCGAGATTACCAGATAAAACGAGTTATGGTTGTATAATATCATATCATTCCCAAGATTCCCCTCCAGCGTTGAGAATCCCGCATTACAGAATGCAGATACAGAGTGAAATAGAGAAAAGAATATTTCATCATTGAGAGACATCCCCATTATTGGATGTATACTGAGCCATATGAAGAGAGATCCTATTATCTCTATCACAAAAGTAAATCCCAATACATTTGTCAATACAGATTTTAGTGATTCAGAACTTGACGCTATCATATTCTTCAGTGAAAATTGGGAATACAATCCTATGCCATCCATGAAGAAAAGGGCAAAGAAACTTGTTATTGTCATAATGCCCAATCCCCCAATCTGAATCAGCAGAGCAATTATTATTTGCCCCTCCATGGTAAATGTATGTGCAATCTCTACTGTACTTAAACCTGTAACACAAACCGCACTTGTAGAGATGAAAAGTGCATCTGCCACAGGCAGTCTGATATGTTCCAATGTTGAGCGGGGAAGCAACAGCAGCAGTGTTCCAAAGGCTATGACCGTCATAAAACAGACTACAATCAAAAGTGCAGGATTTGTCCTTTTATTTACAAAATTCACTATCCATTGCGATATTGTAATCAATGACAATAGGCCAATGACACTTATGATAAAATATTTATGGGTCAGAAAAGACCATAAGAGAGTGAGAATTTGACTGTCACCGGTCGTAGGGAAGAACTTGGGCAATGCAGAAGCACAAAGCATAATGCCCAAAACCAGGGTAAATGACATACCCTTACGCCAAACCTCTTTATAATGAACTACAACCTTATAAGCAAATGACATGAAATATACCCACCAGCCAGTGTTATATACCAACAATATAAACGACATCTCTTGGGCATCAAGCACAAAACCATAATCAATTATTATGGCTGCGACTACAAATATAGATGTCAGTATAGAGACTATCTTTACAATATAGTCGGTTCTGGAAATGATAGTTTTAGGGTCAAGCATGGGCTCAGAACTATTTGATCACATCCCGTTTATCATCAGTATATCAATAACAAAAATAGTACCAATATTACTCCCGAGCGGTGGTAACTTACCACCCTAAAAGGTGGTATGGCGTCAATAAATATCAGCCAATAATGTTTAACTTTGTAACATTACCAACATAGGAGGTTTTTAAATGAAGATTACAATTATAGGTGCCGGAAATATGGGAGGCGCAATTGCCAAGGGGTTGGCAAAAGTGAACATTACGGCAGAGGGCTACATTACCTGCACTGCAAAGAGCGGTGCCACACTGGATAAATTGAGGGAAACCTGCCCCCAGATGAGGCTTACCACAAACAACCGCGAGGCTGTAAAGGGGGCCGACATTGTTATTTTTGCAGTGAAGCCGTGGCTGATGAAAGAGGTTATTGAACAGGTTTACCCAGCCCTTGATGCAATGCACCAGATATACATCTCCGTTGCGGCAGGAATCTCCTGTGATGAACTTGAGGAGTGGCTGGGAAGTGCTTCTGTTGTAAGGGTTATCCCAAATACAGCCATTGAGATACAGGAGAGCATGACCTTTGTAACGGCATCTGACCTCAATTCACCGGAAGTGGCAACAGTAAACGGCATATTCTCAAAACTGGGCAACTCCATGGTTGTTCCCGAAAGCCAGTTGGCCGCATGTACAGCCCTGGCATCCTGTGGAATTGCCTTTGCAATGCGCTATGTACAGGCATCTGCCCAAGGGGGCGTTGAGATTGGAATAAAGGCTGCCGACGCACAAAGGATTGTGGAGCATACCATGATTGGAGCAGCCAAACTTCTGTTGGCAAAGAATGCCCATCCCGCAACAGAAATAGATAAAGTTACCACACCTGGAGGGATAACCATCCGCGGCCTCAATGAGATGGAGCATGCCGGCTTCACCAGCGCCGTCATAAGGAGCCTCAAGGAGTGTGTGAAGTAGGTGCCGGAAGTGGAGGCTAAGTATCAATTACCATTTACTTTATATTTCTGGATCTGTTTATGTACTGTCAAACAGTATGGGTGCAGTTCCTGCAATTCACCGTGGGCACTACCCTATCCCAGATTGCTTCCCGACAAAGGTGTGCGCCCACGGCAGAACAATTTTGTTGCACCGTGGGCAGGAATCACCTCCCAGATAGTCTCAGGAGCATCTTGTTGCCCACGGTGAATTGCAGGAACTCCGGGGAAGGAATTGTCGGGAAAATAATTGCATCAGGAGATATGTTTCAGCATAAAGTTTGAATATTTATTTGGAGGGTAAAATTTTTATATTACCTTTGTATTATACAAGTTGTTTAATACATAAGGAGTAATACTATTGTTATGGCAAAAGATATTATGATTGAAGAATTGCTTGATGCATGGGAAGAGACTTACAAGAAGGGGCAACTTACTTTTTGGGTATTCCTGGCTTTGAAAGAGAGCAATAAATGCATGGAGGAGATTAAGGAGTTTGTGGAGAGGGCATCTGAAGGGACAATGACCTGTGAGGAACAGAGCCTTTACCGCAACCTCAGGAAATTCCAGCATCTGGATATAGTTGCATATGACAGCAGGAAGGTAAGCAAAGGTCCCGACAGGAAGTACTATTACCTTACCCCAACAGGCGAGGAACTGTTCAAGCGTTTTGTGGAACGCAATATCATGATATTTACAAAAGAATCAATTATTAACCTTTTAACACAGTAAGTTATGAGATTATTTACACAAAGATTGGGGCAATTTGCCGTTTGTGCACTATTTTGTACTGCAGCCTTCCGATTTGCCCTGAATATGGCTGTAGGGATGGAGAGCCTCCCTGTAACATTGGGTTGTTCAATTGTATATTTTGGGTTGATGTTTTGTGCCGGCTGGTACTTTGGAGGTAAGGATGAAATGGAGAATCAGATTCATGATATTGGGTTCAGATTCCATTTTGTTACTTACATATTGTGTATAGCAATGGGATACGTATCATATTTCATAGGCTGGAATACAGAACCTTTAAAATCATTGAATATTGGTGCAATAGCGTGGGGGATTGGACTTGCTTTGCATTTTGTATTCTTTCTTTTTGCTCAGAAAAATGCTATCAGGGGGTATGCAAAGGAGGAGATTTTTCAGTAACCTGCATTTCTGTAAAATAACTATACACATGTAAAGATTCTTTACATTCATTTTTATTAGTGGATTGCTTATAAACGCCAGATTTATAAGCAATTCACTAATTTGGCACACTTTTGTCATATATTTATGGCAATATTTATAAAAATGTAAAGGCTTTACACTTATGAAAAATTTCATAGCAATTTTCAGGAGATATACCATAGCAATGGTTATGAACTTTGCCGGACTTGTCCTTGCATTCACGGCTTTTATGGCTCTTATGATTCAGGTCGGGTACCAACAGAGTTTTGACAGGATACACCCTACGTCGGGAAGAATATATAGGGTTGACAAGATTGGAGTGGACAAGGATGACATTTTCAGGAATGTCTTGCCCAGAGGGTATGCAGATGATATTATAGGTTCCTCCCCCCATATTGTGGCCGGCACTGTAAGTTGCCCTTTTCTGGAGGAGGATATCATTTATGCCTATATGGAAGGGAATGGGAAACCGGTCCCTTTCAAATACGGTTCAGATCTCATATACCCCGAAATGTTTGATGTTTTTGGTGTGGAGTTTACTGAAGGGAATGCTGATGCCCTCAAGGATTTTTCTATGGTAGCAATACCGCAATCATTGGCCAAAAAATTGTTCGGGAATGAGTCTGCATTGGGGAAAATCTTACTGAAGGACAATTTGTTCTGGAACAGTGAAAACACCGGAAAACTGAGTGTTGGGGCAGTTTACAAGGATTTCCCTGCAAATTCACAGATGAGGAACCACATATATGGGAATGTGGGGAATTTTCATAAGGGGAGTTACGGAGGTGCCAATTTTGTGTGTTATCTTTTACTTGATTCTCCCGACAACAAATCTTTGGTGGAGGATAATTTCAACAAAAATTTCAATTACGGAGAGGAGAGCGGGTGGCTTACGGATATTGAACTGACACCTGTTGAGGATATCTATTTTGGGGATGAGGGGAGTGCCATATACAGAAACGGAAGCCGTAGCCAAATGTGGCTGCTTGTGTGCATCTCCATCCTTGTAATGGTTATTGGCGGCATAAATTACTCCACTTTCTTTACTGCACTTGCCCCTATGAGGGTAAAATCTGTCAATACCCAGAAGATACTTGGAAGCCCCATTTTTAAACTGCGGATGAATCTCATAACAGAGGCTGTCCTTTTCTGTATCCTGGCATTTGCTGTATCTTTGGGAATTATTGGGTATGTTTCACAGTGGCTATATTCACAGGGGCTTCTTGAATTGTCATTCAAGTTTGATGAGCAGATACCACTTGTACTGCTGTCAACCGGCATTGCCGTATTTATTGGAGTATGTGCAGGAGTATATCCAAGTTTCTATGTCACATCGCTGCCGCCCGCATTTGCGCTGAAAGGGAATTGGGCATTTTCTCTGTCGGGAAGAAAATTCCGTACAACAATGTTGGCCGTGCAGTATATAATATCGTTTGTATTGCTGGTATTTGCCCTTTCTGTTTACAGACAAAACGGCTATATGATCTCTTTTGACCATGGATTTGATAAAGACCAGGTGCTTGTTGCCCAACTTTCGGAAAGGCATGTGTCGGGGAAATCTGATTGGATAAGGGAAAGACTCCGTATGCTGCCGGAAGTAGAGGATGTTGCATATGCTCTGGAATGTATTGGCGGCTCCGACACATACAGTGTTACATCGCTTGACCTGAATGGGGTAGAGACACGGGTATTCACAGTGTACTGCACATATAACTTTCTGGATGTAATGGGTATTCCTGTTGTTGATGGAAGGAATTTTACAGAATCGGACAACTTTACCACTGCAGGTTGTGCAATAATGAACCAGAAAGTGAAGGATTTGGGAGGTGAACTGAACGAGGTGATTGCAGGCCAGTCCGGGCCGGTAAGGATAAACTCCATGAGAAATGAATCTGCACCGTTGCTTTACATTCTCCTTCCACGTGGATATGTAGCAATGGACTATATGTATATAAGGCTACATTCGGCAGAGAATAAAGAGGAAGTCATTGAAAAGATAAAAGCGGCGCTTGCAGAGATGGATCCGGATTACCCATTTGAAATAAAGCAGTATAATGAAATTTTGGGCGGGCTGTACAATACTGAAATCAGGCAAGGTAAAATCATTTCATTATTCTCACTGCTTGCAGCAGCACTATCGCTGATTGGCGTATTTGGCCAAGTATTGCTTGATGTGCATTACCGCAGGAGGGATATTGCGGTAAGGAGAGTTTATGGAGCGGGGACCGCAGGGCTTGTAACAAGTGGCCTAGGAAGATATTTTATGCTTGTTGGTTTATCCTTTATTGCTGCTTCTCCTATTGCATGGCATTTGATAAATGGCTGGCAGGAGAGTTTTGTAGAGCGTTCGGGAATTTCATTAATCATTTTTGCCATTGCATTTATTGCCGTACAGACATTGACTATGGCTATTGTAGCATTCCAATACTGGAGGGCCTCGACCCTTGATCCGGCAGATATCCTTCAAAAGGAGTAAGTTATAACATAATAGATTTGTGTGTGGGGGGGATGCAGTTCCTGCAATTTACCGTGGGCACTACCCTATCCCAGATTGCTTCCCGACAAAGGTGTGCGCCCACGACGGAACAAAATTGTTGCACCGTGGGCAGGAATCACCTCCCAGATAGCCTCAGGAGCATCTTGTTGCCCACGGTGAATTGCAGGAACTCCGGGGAAAGAATTGTCGGGAAAAATAATTGCATCAGGAGATATGTTTCAGCATAAGTCAAAAATAATCAATAACTTTGCAAAAAGCCAAAATAATGAAACAACGGGTATTTTTAAGTACATTCAGTCTTATTGCAACAGTTGTCAGCAATGCGCTGTTGGCAGGCCTTATGTTTTTCAACAATCCTCCCGTATATGTACAAATATCACTTGGAGTTATTTGGTGTATGACAATCCTTGCCTCATTGTTCTATATGCCACTGAGTATTTCTGTTGATAAGACTGCAATCTACATTAACCGCAGTCTTAAGATAAAGGCTATTCCATTGCAGAATGTACTGTCTGTTAAAATATGCTCTCCAACAATGGGAGCCATACGCATTTGTGGAAGCGGTGGTTTCTTTGGTTACTGGGGGTGGTTCAAGGAACGTGATTTGGGCAGATATTTTGCCTACTACGGCCGTTCAAGCGACTGCTTCCTTGTAGAACTCAAGGATGGCCGCAAATATATGCTTGGCTGCAAGAATCCACTCAAGATGGTGGAGTATATCAATTCTATGATTAACCAATAATGAAAAATGAAAATGAAACGTTTCTTAAAAATACTTTTCAAAACGGCTGTGTATGTGTTTGCTGTAATAGGACTCCTGACAGTCCTTTTCCTGATAGCGGTAAACAAGGTTGGATATAGCATAGGACTCAACATAGCAGATAAACAATATAATGAATACGTGGAGTACCTCCGCAATTCTGGTCCGTATGTGGCTGATACAGCAAATCTCGATATGAAAATAACAATTGATTCATTGAGAGCAGCAGAAATTAAAGAGTACTTTCAGTTGGATACTTTATACTCTGCAGATGACGATACTTGGGACAAGGCTCTTGCAATAGGCAAATTTGTTACGGCCAATATTCCACATGCAAATCAGAAGGTGTATCCAAAAAACGTAGATGCAATAGGCCTGTGGGAATACACAAAAAATGTAGAACCTGCATTCAATTGCAGGCTGCATAGCATAATGGCTTTTGAACTGTTTTCTGCTGCAGGTATAAAGGCAAGGTATATAACTTGTTTGCCGGAGGATAAGGATGACAGGGATTGCCATGTTGTAAACGAAGTGTGGCTTCCGGAACTGGACAAATGGGTAATGATTGATACCGATATGGGCGGGCACTATGTTACTGATGCCTCGGGCAAATTGTTGTCATTGAGAGAAATGAGGGAACATTACATTGCTGACAAGGAAATGTATTTCTACCCTGGATATGAGGATGGCCACTCCAATAAAACTTACTACTATAAGTATATGGCAAAGAATACATATTGGTTTGCATGCTGGAACAATCTGGGATTTTACCAGGAGGATTATGACAACCATCCAAACCACGAACTGAGGGACAAGTATTACGGATTGGTACCAAGTGGATTTGACCCGTTTGACAAAGAGTACCACAAACACACCTCCGTTGCCACAAACGATGTGGAACAGTTCTGGAGGTGATGAAGTGCTTCAGTTTTTAAACCAGAACAAAATACGAGATTATTATGGGCGAAAAGATATTCTTTACCTGGGAAACTCAGGTCATAATTATGACAATAGTGTTCACTTTGATTATGATCTCTTCTATAGTTTATTTATGCTGGGGAATCTCATTCAAAGAGAAACCATTGGAGAGTTCTGCCCGCTTGCTGATAGCAATATTTATACTACTGGCAGAGGTTTCATTGATGACACTTACGCCAAGGTGGGCAAAGTATGATGAAGAAGGAATAAGCATAAAGAAAGTTATCGGGAAAAAGAAGATTGCATACAAGGATATCACAAGCATTGAAACTATTACTCCTAAGGTTATTTCCGGTAGTGTGAGAAAAAGGGCAAGTGGCGGTGCCGGTGGTTATGTAGGCGAGTTCAAAAACAAGACACTTGGTCTATATATGATGTACGCTACAGAGAAAAAGGATCTTGTACTTGTAAAATGTACGGATGAAATTATAGTTTTCAACTGCAAGAAAAGGGATGAATTGGTGGAATATGCCAAAGACAAATTGAAAACAAATTAAAAATACCTGAACTTTTGGCTGGGACACTTGTTTACATAAGTGAAATAGTTTTTTAAGTTAGGTTAAGTCGGGCAAGCCCTGTGGTCTCGGGATGAGGTTGCAGGGCTTGTTTTTTGTAGCTGGGGAGTTCCTGCAATTTTCCGTGGGGGATTGGGACTCCGCCATTCCCCACTCCGCTGCAGCGGGGGCCCTTGCAACAACTGGAAAAAAGATCACAGGACGCCACCTATTCAACTTTTACATAACTAATTTGTCTATAACATATTATATAGACAAAATTTAAGATGATGTATTGATTATTACAAAAATGTAGTATCTTTGCATCATAATAAGCAGTTAGCCGCAAGGCTAAGTTAAAGTTGAATTAGGTATCAGCCCTTGATGTGACCCCCAAAAGTTGGACGGTTTAACATTATTAAGAGGCAACCTTAGATTCAAACAAAGCTCGGTATTTTACCGGGCTTTGTCCTTTTAGCCTCAGTTTGATTCTATCATTATTGTAGTAGCGTATATACTTGA
>JAZNUM010000020.1:0-9136 GCA_045592325.1 Candidatus Egerieisoma sp. | reverse complement strand
AATGTGATGTCCAAAAACCTAAACTATGATAGAGATCTTCTACAAATCAAAAGGACAGATTATTACATCATCTGACATTACCTATCTCGACGAGTTGGGTTTTGATGATGTTCTCTGGATAGATCTCTATGAGCCTAGCGGAGAGGAGAAGCGTGCTGTGGAAGATTTCCTTGAGACTACTTTGCAGAGCCGAGCACAGGCTGAGGAGATTGAGAGTTCATCACGTTATTCAGAGACTGACACCACAATTTTTGCCAATACCAACTTCCTTATTCCAGGTCCCGACAATTACAACATGGAGGCTGTTTCCTTCATCATTTCTGAGGGTATCCTTGTTACCATAAGGCAGGTCCCATTGAGGACATTTACCGATATGCAGAGGAGGATTGGCGTTTCATACAAACTGTATCCTACCGGTTACCACATTCTTGTTGCAATTCTGGAGAGCAGGGTAGACCTTGATGCCGACATGATTGAGTTGATGGCAAAGGAGATTGCCCAGTTCAGCAAGAGTGTGAGTGCAGGTGAGTCTGTAAGTGAGGATTTCCTTTTGGATATCAATCAGTTGCAGGAAAACACCATGATGGTTAGGGAGAATATTATAGATAAGCAGAGGATGATTTCTGCCATCCTCAAGAGCGACAAGTTTCCAAGGGATGTGCATGCGAAACTTAATGTGCTTATAAAAGATATAGCCTCCCTGCTCAACCACACCAATTTCAACTTTGAGAGGCTTGAGTATTTGCAGAATACTGTGTTGGGTCTTATTAACTTGGACCAGAACAAGATTATGAAGATCCTTACCTATGTTTCATTGCTGTTCATGCCTCCAACTCTCATTTCCGGTATTTTTGGTATGAATCTTGGTCTCCCTATTTTTGGCAGCAGATGGGACTTCCTGTTTGTAATAGGGATAATGCTTGTTTCTGTACTTGTGGCTTCAATACTGTTCAGACGCCGCAAGATGTTCTAGTATAATCAATATTATTTTTCCCGACAGATACAGTTGTATATTTGTATCATTGCATTTACATTATCTTCCCAACTGTATTTGTTGCAAACCCTCTCCCTTCCGGCTTTTCCCATCTTTGCAGCCAACTGCGGATCATCAATTATTTTCTGTATGGCTTCTGCAGCCGAACGGTAATCCTGCTTCGGAACAATGAATCCGGTTTTGCCCTCTACCATAACCTCCTTGAATCCGTCAGCATCTGATGTCACTACGGGACATTCACAGGCCATGGCTTCAATTGCAGATACTCCGAAACTCTCCGAATTGGACATATACAGAGCCATTGAGCACCTCTGGAAGAATTCAGGAAGTTCATGATTGGGAATGAATCCCCTGAATTTTACTTTCCCTGATATCCCCAGTTCTGATGCAAGCCTTTCAAGTTTCTCCTTGTCGGGACCTTTACCGGCGAGTTCCAATGAACAATCAAGTGTGGGATTATTTATGGTTATAAGATGAAATGCCCTTATTATATATTCATTTCCATAATTGGGGGCAAGGCTTTTTACGCTTCCAATCACAAACTCTCCTTGCGGTTGTGGTCCTTTGCGGCAGAAGAGGGCAGTATCCACTCCAAATGGAGTTATCTCTATCTCCATATTTGTGTATTTGCGGGTTTCTTCTGCCATTATATGGCTAGTGGAAAGGATTTTGTCCGCTTTATTCAGAGTGTATTTTACAAGCATCTTGTGGAGCAGTGATTTCTTGGGATATATGTACACATCACTTCCCCATACCGATTCTACATGTGGATGGAATCCTGAAAGAGCGGCAATGAGTGAGTAACTTGTGACATAATGGGAGTGCAGGATGTCGGGATGCTCCTCCCTGATAACCCTTTTCAAGTCTTTTACTGCCTCAAAATGTCTCCTTATGGGGTAGAGGGGCCCCTTCTTCTCCCTTTTATAGTTGAACAGGTCAAAGACATGGCATTTTATACCTTTCTGTGTGTAATATTCTACCCCAATTGGAACTATTGTATACAGGACTACCTCAACTCCTTTCATATGGAGGGAGGTTACCCATCTCTGGGTGTGTACGCTCTGTGAATCTGAGACAATAAGTACTTTCATTATTTTTTCTTCCCTACAAATTTGTTATAAAGAAGCAGTCCAATGATGCTCAATACTCCTATTCCGGTAAAGATGAGCCACAAGAGTTGCGGTTTGCCCATCTGCTCCACAATCCTTACATACAGGCCCGCTCCAAGGAATGATCCTATAGAACTTCCTATTACTCCGTAGAGGAATGAGTATCCCATATAAAGCGCCTTTTTGTCGGGAGGGGCAATGATTCCTATATATGAAAGGAATTTTGGATGTGTTGTCATCTCCCCCAGAGTAAATACCATGAGTCCCACTATAAATACCCATGGAGAACCGCTGATGCTGAGGATTCCCATTCCAAGGGTGCCGAATCCTATTCCCATGATCATTGTAGGGAGGGCAGGCCAGTTCTGAACGAGTTTTGATACAATGAGCTGAAGGCATATGATTACACCTGCGTTAATTACTGTTACGTGTTCTGTATCAAATTTCCAGTCAGGATTGTCTACAAATACTCCCAATAATGAATTTACGGCGTTGTCTATAGGGGTCATATCTACATACTCCTTAAGGTACCAGAGTACTGTGCCGTACATCTGGAAGTAGAGAATCCAGAAGCCTGAGTAGAGGAATATCAGGACAATGAACTTGTAGTCTTTCAGAACCTCTACAATACCTATAAGGAGTTCCTTAATGCTTTTTCCCTGTTTGGGAGCGTTCAGGTTTGCCGCAGGCTCCCTGTAGAGGAAGGTATTTATGAGCATAAGGATGCATCCTACCGCTGCCGCCATATAGAAAATGTTGTGGTATCCCTTTGCCTTGAGGATAGGAACCAGAATAAGCGGTACCAGAAACGCACCAAGATTAATGGACCAGTAGAAGATTCCAAAGCCAAGAGTTGAGTTCTCCTCTGTTGTGGATTTTGCTATTGTTCCCGAAATCACAGGCTTGAAAAATCCTGCTCCCACTGCCATAAGTAGAAGTGATGCATATACAGGAATGTAAGATTCAGTTATGGAGGTAAGTGCATAACCTCCAGTAATGCATGCGAATGCAAAGAAGAGTATTTTCCTGTAGCCGTAACGGTCTGCAATTCCTCCTGCAATTATCGGGAGAAAATAGAGTAATGGTTGTATGGTCCCCATTATGGTACCTGCCTGTGCCTTGCTGAAACCAAGGCCCCCTTCTTCTCCTGTAAGTACCAGGTATACAGAGAGTACCGAGAGTACACCATAGTAGGCACCCCTCTCAAAGAACTCCATTATTATTGCTACCCAAAAATTTCTTTCAAATCCTTTCTTTCCCATAATACTTTTTATTATTGATTTCCCGACAGCCTTTTGCGCATAAGCAGTTCTGCCGGAGGCTTGTTTTACTGCAGTTTCTTAATTATCCAGTTCCATAGGGTTTCAGCTTTACAGCATGGCTGTGCCGCAGACTTGTTACCTCATTGGAGTCTCTTTATAATCCAGTTCCAGAGGGTTTCCATCTGGTCCGGGTAGGTCCAGTGACCTATGTTTTCCCCAATTATAAGTTCCTTTGGAGAATTTATTGCGTTGTATGTGCTCCTTGTAGTGGTAGGGGCACATGTTATGTCATTATATCCGTACAGGAAATGAACAGGTGTTTCCATTATGCGTGCAAAGTTTGCAACATCATAATATCTGATTGTGTTGATTATCTCTTTGGTGCGGTTAGCCTCACTTTTGAAGATGTGCGGCCAGCCACCTGCCCTGTTATGGCAGTAGCCTTCCATGTCAGAGAGGGCAGGGAAGTATGCCACAGCAGCTTTTACCCTCTTGTCCAGTGCTGATGTTACAATGGAAAGGGCACCTCCCTGGCTTCCTCCGAATGTCCCTATATTTCCGTTGCACTGAGGCAGAGAAAGTAGGAACTCAATCCCTTTGACACATCCCAGATATACCCTTTTGTAATAATAGGTATCCCTGTTGTCCATGTTCTGCTCCGGATAATTCTGTAGCGGGCCGTTCCCAAGGTCTTCATATATGTTTCCCCTGTAGTTCACAGGTATTCCGTGTATCCCCATTTCAAGGATGATTGCACCTTGTGCCGCATGGGTTATGTCGCCCCCCTTTTCACCAATTCCTGCTCCAGGGAACCTGAGGATTCCCGGGTATTTCCCCTCCTTGGCAGGCATGGTGAGCATACCGTACATTCTGGTCCCGTTAATGTTCCTGTATGAAATATGGTAAACTTTCACTTTGTCCGTACACTTTTCAGGTACAAGTTCCATAGTAGGTCTCAGATCCACTTTGGCAAGTTTTGCCAGGTTGCCGTTCCAGAACTCCCGGAAATCTTTCGGCATCTGTACGGTAGGGGTGAGTTTGTCGGGAGAAAAACCTACAGTACTCATTGCTGAGTAGGTTTTTCCATCTATTTTGCAGGTGGCCCTCAATCTGAGGTAACCCGGCTTTTTCATTGTTCCAAGATTTATGGTTGCCTCCCTGCCTTTGAGCCTTATGCTGTCTCTCTTGTGGGCCGGCATAAGGTCTTCGCTTATTTCGTACTGGATTATGGCATTCTCAAGAGCCACCCCCTGATGCAGTGCCATTACCTTCATGGTTGCCTTCTCCCCGGTCTCATATATGGCATTGCTGCTGCCGGGAACCAATATGATCTGCACTTTCTGCAATCTGGGCTGTGCCGTTGCACTCTGTACAGTTGCGCATATTGCTGCAACTGCGCACAATACTGCTTTAAAAATCTGTTTCATCCTACAAAAATAACTCTAATTTTTAATTTGCCATCCTTTGCCTCCTAAAATGATTTCCTGCATCCATAAAACTAAGGTATTTTGTGGATGCGCACTGCCGGGCGGCGGCATTTGTCCACGCTGGGAGGGTATTTTGTGGATAGATGCTCCTGCCGGCAATGGTTTCTCCCGGAAACTGGCCACATTTGGGGACATAGTTCCCCTCCGGCAATGGTTTCTCCCGGAAACTGTTACCATTTGGGGATAAAAATCAACATTTTATGGCCTGCATAGCCGGCGGTTTTGCTGATATCTGCAGTTTTATTAAAAAAATTTGGCCAACTGCTGAATAATCACTATTTTCGCGCGCTCAAATGTGTGGAGATGTCAATTTCTCACTCAAGTGCGGAGATGCCAATTTCTCACTCAAGTGTGGAGATATTGCTTTCTCAATATGTTTGAGACTATAAATAATGTTTAACCACTTTTTCGTTTATTAAAAATTATTATGAGTAAAGAGACACAGGTAGCTGTTGAGGAGATTGTTGAGACTCCAGCAGTAAAAGAGACCGCTGCTTCATATGCAGAGGAGACTCCAGCAGTTGTTGACGCAACTAAAAAACGTAAAAGCAATGCATCAGTAGCAATTGACAAATTTGACTGGGATGCATTCGAGCAGGATACTGATTATGGCGTATCCAAAGAGGAAGTTGAGGCAAAATATTCAGAGACCCTTTCTTCAGTTATTGAGAATGAGGTAGTAGAGGGTACTGTAGTAGCCGTTACAAAAAGAGAGGTTCTTGTTAACATCGGTTACAAGAGCGAGGGTATTATCCCAGTTAGTGAGTTCAGATACAATCCTGAGCTTGCAGTTGGTGATAAAGTAGAGGTTTATGTAGAGAACGCTGAGGACAAAAAAGGTCAGTTGGTTCTTTCACACAAGAAAGCACGTTCACTCAGATCTTGGGATAGAGTTAACGAGGCATTCGATAAAGATGAGATTGTTAAGGGTTACATCAAATGCCGTACTAAGGGCGGTATGATTGTTGACGTATTTGGAATTGAGGCATTCTTGCCAGGTTCACAGATTGACGTTAAACCTATCCGTGACTACGATGTATTCGTTAACAAGACAATGGAGTTCAAGATTGTTAAAATCAATCATGAGTTCAGAAACGTTGTTGTTTCACACAAAGCACTTATTGAGGCAGAGCTTGAGGCTCAGAAAGCTGATATCATTGGCAAATTGGAGAAAGGTCAGGTTCTTGAGGGTACAGTTAAGAACATCACTTCTTACGGTGTATTCATTGACCTTGGCGGCGTAGATGGTCTTATCCACATCACAGACCTTTCATGGGGCAGAATCAACCACCCAGAGGAGGTTGTTGCTCTTGACCAGAAGATCAACGTTGTTATCCTTGACTTTGATGACACTAAGAAACGTATCGCTCTTGGTCTTAAACAGCTTAGCGCTCACCCTTGGGATGCTCTTGATGCAAACCTTAAAGTTGGTGACACTGTTAAAGGTAAAGTTGTTGTTCTTGCAGACTACGGCGCATTCATTGAGATCCAGCCAGGTGTTGAGGGTCTTATCCACGTTTCAGAGATGTCATGGTCATCACACCTTAGAAGTGCACAGGACTTCCTTAAAGTTGGTGACGAGGTTGAGGCAAGCATCCTGACTCTTGACAGAGAGGAGAGAAAGATGTCTCTTGGTATCAAACAGCTTAAAGCAGATCCATGGGCTAACATCAGCGAGAAATACCCTGTAGGTTCAAAACATTCAGCAGTTGTAAGAAACTTCACCAACTTTGGAGTATTCGTAGAGTTGGAGGAGGGTGTTGATGGTCTTGTACACATCAGCGATCTTTCTTGGACCAAGAAAGTTAAACATCCATCTGAGTTCACTGCAATTGGTGAGAACCTTGAGGTAGTTGTTCTTGAGATTGATGCTGAGAACAGAAGATTGAGCCTTGGTCACAAACAGTTGGAGGAGAATCCTTGGGATGTATTTGAGACTGTATTTACTGTAGGTTCAGTTCACGAGGGTACTGTAGTTTCATTCAACGAGAAAGGTGCTAACGTAGCACTTTCATACGGCATTGAGGGCTTCGCTCCTGCTAAAGCTCTTGTTAAAGAGGACGGTACAACTGCAAAAGCTGAGGAGAAACTTGACTTTAAAGTTGTAGAGTTCAACAAATCAAGCAAGAAGATTGTTCTTTCACACTCAAGAATTGCAGAGGATGCAAAGAAAGAGGTAGAGGCTAAAGAGAACAAGGAGAAAGCAGCTGAGGCTGAGTCAACTCAGAAAGCAGTAAAGAAAATCAAAGCCAACATTGAGAAAACTACTCTTGGTGACATTGATGCTCTTGCAGCTTTAAAAAGCGAGATGGAGAAATCTTCAAAATAATTGATGGAATTTTCATTTCTGACAATGGGAACGGCTTCGGCCCTTCCCACTGCCAACCGATACCCAAGCGCTCACATCCTTACGGTCCGTGAGCGCTTGTTCTTGATAGACTGCGGAGAGGGGGCTCAGATGCAGATGCGCAAGTTTGGAGTATCGTTTGCCAAAATAGACCATATATTCATTTCCCACTTGCATGGAGACCATCTTTTTGGCCTCTTTGGACTTTTGTCAACTATGGCAATGGGGGGAAGGAGTGGCGACCTGCATATTTATGCACCTGAATCTTTCGGGAGGATACTTACTTTCTTTATGGAAGAGTTCGGGGAGGGAATCAAATATAAAATTGATTTCCATCCAGTAAAATGTAAGGAACCTGTACAAATATATGACTCCCGACAATTGGAGGTTTTTGCATTCCCTCTTGTGCATAGGGGGGAGACATACGGTTTTCTATTCAAGGAGAAGACTCCGCAACTCAATGTGCATAAACATCTGATTGGGCTCCATAATCTTTCCCTATACGACATTGCGCGATTGAAGGAAGGGAATGACATTGTGCGTACTGCAACTTTCACAGATGAAGACGGTTCTGAGATAGAATATGAACAGACCCTCAGGAATGAGGATTTTACATATCTCCCTTACAAACCGCGCTCTTTTGCTTATTGTACTGATACAATGCCTTTCAAGAGACTTGCCGGTTGGATAAATGGGGTTGATATGATTTATCATGATTCAACCTATACAAAAGAGTATGAAGATCTGGCAAAATCAACCCTTCATTCAACTTCTGAGGCTGCCGCTTGTTGTGCTATAGAGGCAGGAGCCAAAAAACTTGTTCTCGGCCATTATTCATCCAGGTATAAATCTCTGGATATTATGTTGGAAGAGGCTAAAGCCATTTTCCCTGAGACATACCTTGCCAAGGAAGGTATGAAATTTGAAATTGAACTGGAAAAATTCAAATAAAGTCATTATTATGTATAAGTCAGGTACAACTCTAATTCTTTTGATAGTATTTTTGTTCTCCTTTACAAGTCTGAGGGGACAAAGCAGTGTTTCTGCACAAGCCAATAAGGTAGGTCAGACACTGTTTTATATAGAGAGACTGTATCTTGACACTACCAACATTGAGCGTCTTACTGACAATGCTCTGGTTTCCATAATGAAGGAACTGGATCCCCACTCTTCATACATTTCCAAAAAGGATATTCAGGCCATGAATGAACCTCTTGTCGGGAATTTTGATGGTATTGGGGTAGAATTTGCCCTTATAAATGATACCCTTACAATCAATTCCACCATTCCAGGAGGTCCTTCAGAGAAAGTTGGCATCAGGGCTGGAGACAAGATTGTTTCTGTAGATGGAGAAGTGATATCGGGAACAGGATTGACAATAGAAAGGGTGCATAAATACCTCAGGGGCCCTAAAGGTACCAAGGTGAAGGTTTCCGTCGTTCGCCGAGGAGTTCAGAATCCCTTGGAGTTTGTAATTACCAGAGACAAGATTCCATTGAACAGCATTGATTCCTATTATGTTATTGGCGATGGTATAGTATATATGCGCCTTACCCGTTTTGCAGCCACTTCATACAAGGAGATGCTTGATGCTTTGAGTGCTCTGAAGGTCATGCCAAAGGGTATAATACTCGATTTCAGAGGGAATCCTGGAGGATACCTTCTGGCTGCAATTCAGATTGCAAATGAGTTTCTGGGAGAAGGTCAGATGATTGTCTACACAGAGGGACGTACTGTAAAGAAGATGGAGGAGTATGCAAATGGGAGCGGAATTTTACAGAATGTGCCTGTGGCTGTACTTATAGATGAAAACTCCGCTTCTGCAAGTGAGATAGTTTCCGGTGCAATCCAGGATTGGGACAGGGGTACCATTATTGGACGCAGGTCTTTTGGAAAAGGTCTGGTACAGCAGCAACTCCCTCTTCCCGACGGTTCTG
>JAZNUM010000019.1:0-4493 GCA_045592325.1 Candidatus Egerieisoma sp. | reverse complement strand
ACCTTAAAAAGGTCTCCCATATAATCTGCGTATCCCTTAGGATACTTTTCCTTGAACGCTGCTGCCAATTCTGGTGACATATTCGCATAACTTACAACCGCTCTCTTCTTCTGGGGTTTTGATGAAGTTTTTGCACACATATCGTTTTCTCTTATTTGTTAGATTATGTTATATCGTTTCTTGGTGCAATTATAGTGCAATTTTTCTTATAAAAAAACGTTTTTCGCTATTTCTTGAAAAAATAAGATTTCTGCATCCTTTTCTTGTCCATATTTTTCTCCACAAATATAGGTTTGAACCCTTTAGGATCCATTTGGGAGTAGTATGCAGCAGAGGATTTGGTCATAGGTGTAGGGGTGAAATCCTGCACCTGGTCCATATAGACTCCTTTAAGCACCCTATGGCTTGCCAGATTCTCCATATCCTTCTGGGTACATCCGGGATGGGAAGATATGAAATATGGGACAAGTTGGAAACGGAGCCCGTTATCTCTGTTTACCCTGTCAAACTCCCTTTTAAGCCTTTCAAAGAGTTTGAACGAAGGCTTGTTCATAAGGGCCAGAACATTATCTTCTGTATGCTCGGGGGCAACCTTAAGCCTTCCGCTGGTATGCTTTGTAACCAGTTCTTCAAAATATGGTTTTGAAGAACTGTCCAGAAACCCTTTCTCATCAAGGAAAAGGTCATACCTTATACCGCTTCCTATATATGCATGCTTTATCCCCTTTATCTCAGATATGCTCTTATAGAGTTTCAGCAGTCTCCTGTGCGAATTGTTGAGATTGGGGCACATTTTTGGGAAAAGGCAACTCTTCCTGAAACACTTTTCACATACACTGCGGTCATTGCCTGCCATTCCGTACATATTGGCTGTAGGGGCCCCTACATCGGAGATGTTTCCGGCAAAGCCCGGCAAATCTTTCAGTCTCTCAATTTCCGCCAGAATGGACTCCTCGCTTCTGCTCTGTATATGTTTCCCCTGATGGGCTGCAATTGTACAGAAACTGCACCCCCCAAAACAACCCCTGTGGGTATTTATGGAGAATTTTATCATCTCGTATGCAGGAATATGCTTCCCTTTGTACCTCGGATGGGGAAGTTTGGTGTATGGAAGGTCGTAGTATGAATCCAGTTCCTCGGTAGAAGGGAGAGGATAAGGGGAATTTACAACTACATATCTGCTGCCTATCTGCTCAACCAGTTGTTTTCCAACCATTCTGTTGGCCTCAAGTTCAATTGCATTGAAATTCTCAACAAAGGCCTTCTTATCCTTCAGGCATTTCTCATAAGAATGAAGAAAAACTCTGTCGGGAGACTCAGCAGGTTTTGCATCACTTATCCATGCAACCTGATTCAATGTATTCCTGTCTTCCCAACTTCCGTTTTCTATGTGTCTGGCTACATCCAGTATTGCCCTCTCTCCCATTCCATAAATGAGATAGTCTGCCTTGCTCTCTACAAGAACAGAAGGGAGCAGTTTGTCCTGCCAATAGTCATAATGGGTAAAACGGCGCAACGAAGCCTCAATTCCTCCAATTACAACCGGGACATCGGGATACAATTGTTTGAGGATATTTGAGTAGACCTTTACAGCATAGTCAGGACGCATTGAAGGTGCTCCATTAGGGGTATAGGCATCATTGCTGCGCAACCTCTTGGCCGCAGTATAATGGTTTACCATGGAATCCATTGCACCCGAGTTCACACCAAAGAAAAGCCTGGGAGCACCAAGCTTTTTGAAATCGCGCAAATCATCCCTCCAGTTGGGCTGCGGAACCACAGCAACCCTGTAGCCGCAACTCTCAAGGACTCTTGCTATTACAGCAGTACCAAAGGAAGGGTGGTCTATATAGGCATCACCGGTAAAGATGATTACATCTATATAGTCCCAACCTAAGGCATCAATCTCCTTTTTTGTGGTAGGTATGAATTTTGCCCTCTCCATATTACATCCTTTCAGGCAATCTTATTCCAAGAATATCCATCGCCCTGGTAAGTACCTTTGCAATTACATCTATGAGGGCCAACCTCTGGGACCTCAATGCCGCATCCTCCTCGTTCAGGATTGTAGTGTCGTGGTAATACTGGCTGAACTCCTTGGCAAGGTCGTATGCATAGTTGGCTATTACTGCCGGAGAATGTCCGTCACCGGCCTCCTTAACCCTCTGAGGGTAAATGTTCAACATCTTAATAATCTCAATCTCCTTAGGAAGGAGTGCTCCGCCTCCAATCTCCTCCTTATAGCCCCTCTCGGCAGCCTTTCTTAGGATAGACTTGATTCTTGCATGTGTATATTGGATAAACGGACCTGTATTTCCGTTGAAATCAATTGACTCTTTAGGATCAAACAGCATTGTCTTCCTAGGGTCAACTTTAAGGATAAAGTACTTGAGAGCACCAAGTCCAATCATCTCAAACAAATCCTCCCTCTCCTGCTCAGGCATATCATCAAGCCTTCCAAGGGCAAGTGAAGTCTCTTTTGCTGTAGAATACATATCCTGAACCAGATCATCTGCATCCACCACTGTTCCCTCACGCGATTTCATCTTGCCCTCAGGCAATTCAACCATACCATAAGACAAGTGATAGATATAATCGCTCCAGTCAAAACCAAGTTTCTTGAGGATAAGTTTCAATACCTGAAAATGGTAGTTCTGCTCATTTCCCACAACATATATATGCTCATCAAGTTTGTGCTCTGCAAACCTCTGGTGTGCGGTACCCAAATCCTGGGTCATATATACAGATGTGCCGTCTCCACGGAGAAGGAGTTTCTTGTCCAATCCGTCGGGAGTAAGATCACACCATACAGAACCATCCTCGTGGGTCTCAAATATACCCTTTGCAAGCCCTTCCTGTACCAATGCCTTGCCAAGAAGATATGTCTGTGACTCATAATATGTCTTGTGGAATGAGATGCCAAGGCGGTTGTAGGTCTTGTCAAATCCGTCATAAACCCAGCCGTTCATCTTTTTCCACAACTCCACTACCTCAGGATCTCCCTGCTCCCATTTTACAAGCATTGCCTGAGCCTCCTTAAGGATAGGAGTCTGCCTCTCTGCCTCATCCTCAGGTACACCTTGTGCAATCAGTTCCTTAGTCTGTCTTTTCAACTCATTGCTGAATGCAACATAGTATTTTCCAACAAGGTGGTCACCTTTTATTCCCGACGACTCAGGTGTTTCTCCATTGCCCATCTTGAGCCATGCAAGCATGGATTTGCAGATATGGATACCCCTGTCATTTACAAGGTTTACCCTTATGACATTGTGTCCGTTCTCCTCAAGAAGCCTTGAAACAGACCATCCAAGGAGGTTGTTCCTTATATGGCCAAGATGAAGAGGCTTGTTGGTATTTGGAGACGAGAACTCAATCATCACACTCTTTCCGGTTGCAGGAAGTTTTCCAAATTCCCCAGCCTTGTATATCTCCTCAAAAGTGTTCTTCCAGAAGTTTTCAGACAATTTTATATTCAGGAAACCTTTTACAACATTATAACTCTCTACAAGAGGCTCATTGTTCTTTATATACTCACCAATCTCAGCACCGGTTGCCTCAGGCGATTTGCGGCTCATTTTCAATAGAGGAAAAGCGACAAGGGTAATGTCACCCTCAAACTCTTTTCTGGTTGCCTGGGTCTGCACCATTTTATCCTCAGCCTCTACTCCATAAAGGGCTTTAATGGCCTCTTTGGCTTTTTTGCTTATAAACAGTTCAGGATTCATCCTATTCAAATTAAATGTTTGTTATTTTTTAAAATACTCTTTCATTGCAGCCTTTACCTTAGGAGAAAGCTTTATCAATGTAAACATTGTAGGGAATGCCATAAGCGCGTATGCAAGGTCAATGAGGCCAACTGCAGCCTTCAAAGGAATCATTGCAGCAACAACAAGCATTGCAAGGAAGAAAATATTGTAATATTTTGAATACTTGGCGCCAAAAAGGAAGCCAGTACATTTCTGTCCGTAATATGAGTATGAGAACATTGTTGAGAATGCAAAGAAGAACAGCATAGCCAACAACAGGTATTTGCCCACACCAGGAATTGAAGCGTCAAAAGCCTGAAGAGCCACGCTCAAACCTGCCATAGAACCACTCAAGCCGTCACCAAGAGGAAGGACATCCCTCTGGATAAGGATCGCAAGTGCTGTAAGTGTACAAACAAGGCCAGAGTCAATTGAAGGGCCAATCATAGCCACAAGACCCTCTTTTACAGGCTGGTTGTTCTTTGAAGCACCGTGCATCATTGAAGCTGTACCCACACCTGCCTCATTTACAAGGGCTGCACGTCTGATACCAATAAGTGCAATTGAAACAAGTGCGCCAATACCGCCGCCTACACCGGCCTTAACTGTAAGTGCATCCCTGAAGATTGCACCAAACACTCCAGGAACCTCATTGAGGTTGGTAAGGATAATGTACATAACCAAAATGAAGTACATGATAACCATTGAAGGAACCACCTTTGTAGCAACCTTTGAAATTCTCTTTAT
>JAZNUM010000018.1:0-32110 GCA_045592325.1 Candidatus Egerieisoma sp. | reverse complement strand
ATGGCCCGCTACGCCGGCATCCCGGCAAAATGGCAGAGCGGATGGATGCTCCACCCTGGTGAAATAAACCTGCACGACTGGGCACAGGCATACTTTGAGGGAATAGGTTGGGTACCTGTTGACCAGTCATTCGGCCGCATGCCAGACGGCAATGATGACGTAGCACACTTCTATCTTGGAGGTATTGACGCCTACAGATACTATGTAAACGATGACTACTCAGGAGATTTCTTCCCTGCAAAGAACCATCTGAGAAGCGAAACAGTTGACTTCCAGCGCGGAGAAGTTGAATGGAGAGGCGAAAACCTCTACTTCGGCCGCTGGAGCTACAACATGGATGTTGAGTATCTGTAACGTTCTAAAAAGAAGCGTTTTACAGAAGAATATGAAGAACACGTATTTAGACAAAGTATTGATTATTTATATATACCAATGCCTGTTCAAATCTTTAATCTCAAAATATGAATAAGTTATTTTATTTAACTATATCATATATCATATTTCCTATAGCCACATTGGCGCAGGCATTTACACCTGTTCCAATAGAAGTATCTTTAGATTTATATGTAGGCACATGGAAATACGAAAACTCTGAGACTAATGAGGTTTTTATTGTTAAACTTCAAAAGTTTGACAATTATACCCTCACAAGCAATTGTGGCACAGTTATCATTGGAGAATATTCTTATTCTAAAGACGATATAACCATATATAATGGTATAAATAACCTCCAGAATGTAACTTCTAACAACGATGCTTTTAATGTTTCTATTCATGCGTTTGGAGATCATGATTCTCAGGATTACTCAAACTTAGGAGTATGGGTCAGAGATAAGACATATATTAAAACTCCCTCTGGTACCTTAAAGTTTGCTCTTTCCCGTACAAGTCATACTCTAATTTGGAAAATTAATGAGAACGCAGGAGACTATGATATACTAGAAGGAGATGATACTCCTGAGGGACTGTCTATCCCTTCAAACATTGTCTTGATAAAAGTTTCTGATTAACTAAAGGATTTCAAGCGCCTTGGCTACCCCCTCCAATTGCCATTTTGGAGTGGAGGTGGCTCCGCAGATACCGACAGAATCACCCTCAGTGAACCACTGGGGGTTTATTTGATCTATAGTCTGAATGTGATATGATCGTGGGTTTACAGATTTGCACAAATCGTACAGCACCTTGCCGTTGGAACTCTCCTTGCCGCTGATGAACACTATTACAGAGTGTTTTTTTGCAAAGGACACAAGGTTTGTGTGCCTTTGCGCCACCTGGCGGCAGATGGTGTTGTGAATTTTGAAGTTTTCCAGATTTCCTCCCTGCAATTTTATCCTCTCACGTATTGCATTACATACCTCCTCGTACTCCTTGGGGTCTTTTGTGGTTTGTGAGAAAATCTGTATTGGCCGTGTATAGTCTATCTTGTTTAGGCTGGCTACAGAGTCAACTACCACAGCATCTCCGTTTGCCTGCCCTACAAGGCCGTTCACCTCCGCGTGTCCTATCTTTCCAAAGATTACAATCTGGCTGTTATGCTGTGAGTATGCCTCCTTTATCCTGGCCTGGAGTTTTAACACTACCGGGCAGGTACAGTCTATAAGTGAGATATTGCGTTCCTGAGCCAGGGCGTATGTTGCAGGGGGCTCCCCGTGCGCCCTTATGAGTACGGTTGTGTCCGACAACTGCTTCATCTGCTCCAGGTCCACAACCTGCAGCCCTATCTTGTTGAGCCTCTCCAATTCCGAGTTGTTGTGTACAATGGAACCCAGAGAGTACAATGTTGCACTCTCCTTAAGGCGGAACTCCGCCTTCTCCACAGCCCTGATTACCCCGTAACAGAAGCCAGATTCTGCATCTATCTCAATTGCAAGGCGCATACACTATCTCATTTGAAGTCCGAAGCGTTCCAGAAGTATCCTGTCGAGCCAAACAAACTGCTCCGGAATGCTCATATTGCTGTTGTCCAGAAGGATTGCATCATCTGCCTTGCGCAGTGGAGAAACCTCCCTTGTCTGGTCCAGATGGTCGCGCTCCTTGAGGTTCTTGAGCACATCGTCAAAACTCTCCTTGCCACCGGCTTCCTGAATCTCCTTGAACCGTCTCTGGGCCCTCACCTCAACTGCAGCGGTCATGAAAATCTTGAGTTCAGCATTGGGGAATACAGAGGTTCCTATATCCCTGCCGTCCATTACAACCCCCTTGTCCTGCCCCATACGGCGGAGAATCCTGTCAACATACTCCCTTACGAAAGGCAATGCAGAGATTTTGCTCACCTTATTTGAGATATTTAGTGTCCTTATCTGCTTCTCCACGCAGGCATTGTTGAGCCAGGTCTGCGATTTGCCGTCGGGACCCAACTTGAAAGAGATTACATTTGCTCCAAGGGTCATCTTCAACCCTGCCTCATCTATCTTCCCTTTGTTGTCCATGAATCCGTTGGTGTATGCAAAATAGGTTACTGCACGGTACATTGCACCGGTATCTACATATACGTATCCCAGCCTTGCCGCTACCTGCTTTGCAAAACTGCTTTTCCCTGTTGAGGAATGGCCGTCAATGGCAATGATAATTTTAGCTTGTTCCATAAGGGCAAAAGTACAAAAAAAGTTATCTTTGTGAAACAATGTTACACATATAATAACAATATATGAGAGTTGCTGTTCTTGATTTGGGCACCAATGTGTTCAATATGATTTTAAGCGAATTTACCCCAGCAGGGGAATGCAATACGGTAAAGGAGTTCAAATGTGCGGCCAAATTGGGGGCCGGAGGACTTTCAGACGGCAAGATTGCCCCAATAGCCTTTGAGACCGCCTGTGCTGCACTTGACAGGATAATGGCAGTGATTGATGAGGCGGGCGGGGCAGACAGGATAATACCGTACGCAACCTCCGCGGTACGCGATGCTGCAAATGGCGTGGAATTTGCTGAGTACATGAACCGCAGATACGGGTTTGAGATAAGGATAATCCCTGGAGAGAGGGAAGCGGAACTGATATTCAAGGGGATAATGGAATCTGTAGGTGACCTCAGGGAGAGCAGCGGCAGATTCAGCACCGGAGAGAATGCCCTTATGCTGGATATTGGAGGTGGAAGCAATGAATTCATAATTACAGACGGGGCAGAAATTCTCTGGAAAAGGAGCTTCCCGATAGGTATGGCCCGCATGAGGGAGAGATTCAACTACACAGATCCCATACCGCAACAGGTGGTGGAGGAGTTCCTACGGTTCAATGACGGTGTGCTGGGGGAACTTTGGGAGATGGTGGAGAAGTTCCGTCCGGAAATTTTCATAGGATCGTCGGGATCATTTGATACATTCAAGGACCTTATCTTCAACTGCGGCTACAGGGAATTGCCTTCCATTGAGTTGAAAAAGGGAGATCTGGAGGAACTCAACCGCAAACTGGTTGTTTCCACTGCACAAGAGAGGCTGCAGATGCCTGGAATGTCGCAGATAAGGGTGGATTATATTGTGCTGGCATCCATATTTACACAATATATCCTGGAAAAAGTGAATCCAAGAGTTGTTTACCAGTCTTCCTTCTCGCTTAAGGAGGGTGGCATGAAAGAAGAGTTTGACAATTATTTAAAGAGCATATAATGAAAGTACTTATTGTAGATGATGAGAAAAGCATCCGCTTTGCCCTTAAGGATATCATTGAGTTTGAGGGGCATGAGGTTGCACTGGCCGCAGACGGAAAAGAGGGGCTTGAGATGGCTTTGGCAAATAATTATGATGTAATTTTCTCAGATATAAAGATGCCCGGCATAGACGGGGTTGAACTGCTGGAGAAACTTATGGAGAACGGGGTTGAGGCTGCTGTAGTTATGATTTCCGGCCACGGCTCTATAGATACCGCCGTTGACTGCATTAAGAAAGGGGCATTTGACTTCATTCAGAAACCCCTGGATTTGAACCGCATACTCATTACCCTAAAGAATGCAACAGACAAGACCTCTTTGGTTAAGGAGACCAAAATCCTCAAGAAGAAGGTTGAGAAGGTGGCGGGAATACCCCAGATTGTAGGAGAATCCCCTGCAATTGTAAAGATAAAGGAGATGATTGAGAGGGTGGCCCCTACAGATGCCCGCGTGCTGGTTACCGGCTCAAACGGTACAGGAAAGGAACTTGTGGCCCGCTGGCTTCATGAGAAGAGCAACCGCAAGAGCATGCCGTTTGTGGAGGTGAACTGTGCCGCCATTCCCGGGGAACTGATTGAGAGCGAACTGTTCGGCCATGTTAAAGGGTCGTTTACCGGGGCGGTAAAGGACCATAAGGGAAAATTTGAGCAGGCAGACGGAGGCACACTGTTCCTGGATGAGATTGGAGACATGAGCCTGAGCGCACAGGCCAAAGTTCTGAGGGTGCTTCAGGAGAACAAATTGAGCCGCGTGGGAAGCGACAAGGATATAAATGTTAAGGTTCGCGTAGTTGCTGCAACCAACAAGAACCTGCTGGAGGAGATTGGGAAGGGGAATTTCAGGGAGGACCTTTACCACAGGTTGAGTGTGATTGTAATACATGTCCCATCTTTGGCAGACCGCAAGGAGGACATCCCGCTCCTTGTAAACCACTTTATTGGGCAGATTTGTGCCGAGACCGGCATGCCGGCCAGAGCCATTGATGCTGACGCTGTGGCAGAACTGCAGAAACACGCCTGGACAGGCAATATAAGGGAACTGAGGAACGTTACCGAGAGGCTCCTCATTTTAGGAAACCAGACAATAACCAAAGAGGATGTGCAGATGTACGCCTCTCCACTATTCAGATAAAAAAATAGAAAGATTATGGCTACACAGGTACTTATAAAGACTACATTGGGAGATATAAAAGTTGAACTTTATGACCAGACTCCGCAACATAGGGACAACTTCATAAAACTTGTAAAGGAGGGATACTACAACGGTACCCTTTTCCACAGGGTTATAAAGAACTTTATGGTTCAGGGTGGTGACCCCGATTCAAAAGGGGCACCTGCAGGGAAATCGCTTGGCACAGGTGGCCCCGGCTACACTGTTCCCGCTGAGATAGTTTACCCGCAACTGTTCCACAAGAGAGGTGCCCTTGCTGCAGCAAGGCAGGGTGATGAGGTGAACCCTCAGAGGGACTCGTCGGGAAGCCAGTTCTACATTGTGTGGGGAGATGTGTATGCCGGCAACAAGTTGGGTCAGATGGAGAAACAGATGACAATGATGCTGGAGCAGGAGATCTTCAACCGCTTGGCGGCAGAGCGCAAGGCCCAGATTATGGATTTGCGCCGCAACAGGGACCAGGCCGGCCTTATGGCACTGCAGGAGGAACTTATAGCCCTTACAAAGGCTGAGGTTAAGGAGAAAGGGGGATTCAAGTTTACAGAGGCTCAGAAAGAGGCTTACAGCACCGTAGGAGGCACTCCGCACCTGGATAACCAGTACACCGTATTTGGAGAAGTTATTGAAGGTCTGGACGTAGTGGAGAAAATCCAGAACTGCGCCACCGCCCGCGGCGACCGTCCTAAAGAGGACATCTGTATGACAATGGAACTGCTGTAGGCTACTTCTTCCTTATAAGATTCATTCCGTCCCTGAGCGGGATGATGACATTTTCAACCCGAGGGTCTTCTTTTACAATCTCATTGAACTTGAAGATTCCTTGGGTTTGTGCATCTTGGGGCACATTGTCCTGATACACTTTACCATCCCAGAGGACATTGTCTGCAAGGATATACCCACCCGGGCGCACCATATCAAACACCAGTTCATAGTAGGCTGGATACTCCCTCTTGTTGGCATCTATGAACACCAGGTCATACATTTTTCCCTGCTCCTTAAGGTCTTTCAGAGTCTGTTTGGCGTCTCCAATATGGAGTGTTATTTTATCTGACAGCCCGGCCCTCTCATGAGCCTGCAGAATAAGGTCCTCCAACTCATCATTGAGTTCCAGAGAATCCAGCATACCTCCCTCCTTCAATCCCCTTGCAAGGCAGATTGCAGAGTACCCCGTAAATGCACCTATTTCCAAAATATTTTTTGGCTGTATCATTCCCGACAGCATCTCCATCAGTTTTCCCTCCACCGGACCGCACAGCATACGGGCATGGTTGGTGCGCAAATTTGTCTGCTTCTGCAGCCACTGCAATACAGGATCCTGCTCCTGCGAGAAATTGGTAAGGTATGTATTCAGATCCATTGCCTAATTGTAGATTAAAGTGTTCATCCTCTCCCAGCAGAGTATCTCCTTTGCAACCTGGTGCAACTGCTGTGCTGTTATAGATTCTATTTTTTCCCTCATCTGCTCAAAGTTACTTATTTTCCCGTAAACCAGCAGAGATTTTCCCATTGAGAGGCACTGCGCCTCGGCATTGTCCTGGGCAATTGAGAGTTGCCCTATCAACTGCTTCTTGGCAGCCTTGAGTACCGCAGGGGGGAGTGGCTCAGCAACCAGTTTGTCAAGTTCCTTCTTTATCAGATTGAGACATTTCTGTGTATCTTCCTTGTCGCATCCGAAATAGATGCTGAATATTCCTGTATCAGCATATGGGGTATAAACAGCCTCCACGCTATATACAAGGCCATTTCTCTCCCTTAGAGACATATTGAGCCTTGAGCCTGAAGCCGGGCCTCCCAGAATGTTTGCAAGGAGCGACAGAGGAATCCTTCTCTCATCGTAAGTATTGTATGCCTCCGCCCCCACAATGCAGTGTGCCTGATGGCTCTTTTTGGCCACTTCTTTGTGGAATGGAACCCTTCCTCCCCACAAAAACTCCCCACTTCTCCTGTCTGCAACTCCTTCCGCTCCTGCGGCAACCACTTTCCCCACAATTGCCCCCTCTTCCAATACTACCACCTCAATCTCCCTTCCAAGGTGTTTCCGGGCAGATTTCTTTACCAATGCCGACACTTTGGCCGGAGTGGTATCCGCTACAACTGTAAAGGCGGTGTTGTCGGGAATAAAATGTTTCCTGTTGTACTCCTGCATTACGGTGGAATCTATCTTTCTCAGACTCCTCTTCTCGCCCAGAATCTGCATCTGCAGCGGATGCCCCTCAAAAAGTATCTGCTCAAAATGCTCATATATGCACTCTGCCGGAATATCCTTGTATGAGGTTATCTCCTCCAGGATGACATCCCTCTCCTTTTCCAGTTCCTTCTGTGGAAATGTTGAGGTGAATGCAAGTTCCATAAGGAGGTCAACTGCCTTTGGAAGATCTTCAAACAGGACAGTAGAATGGAGCACTGTCTCTTCCTTTGTGGTATAGGCATTAAGTTCTCCCCCTACCCTTTCCAATGTATTGTTTATGCTGCTTGCCCTCCGTTTGAGTGTCCCTTTAAAGAACATGTGCTCGGTAAAATGGGCCAGGCCGTTGTATTTTGGCTCCTCATCTCTGGTGCCGCATTTTACAGACAACGCACAATAAGCCACAGGCGATGCCACCTGCTTTACTGCAATCCTCAATATATCTGTTTTTGTACTCTCCATTGCTCAATAAAAAACTCTGCAAAATTAGAAAAAATAGTTACTTTTGTAGAATATGGAGAAATTTATAGTTTCGGCACGCAAGTACAGGCCAGCCAATTTCGTTGGCCTTATAGGACAGGAAAGCATAGCCACCACCCTCAAGAATTCCATAAAGAGGGGGCAGTTGGCCCATGCCTATCTGTTTTGTGGTCCCCGTGGAGTAGGCAAGACCTCAACCGCAAGAATTTTTGCAAAAACCATCAACTGCATGAACCCCGGGGCAGACCTGGAGCCATGCGGCGAGTGCGAATCATGCATCTCATTTGCACAGGGGCGCTCATATTGCATCCATGAGCTGGATGCCGCCTCCAACAACTCTGTAGATGACATAAGACTCCTCACAGAGAAGGTGATGATACCTCCGCAGGTAGGCAAATACAGCGTATACATCATAGATGAGGTACATATGCTGTCATCCGCGGCCTTCAACGCATTCCTCAAGACTCTTGAGGAGCCGCCTGCACATGCCATTTTCATACTTGCCACCACAGAGAAACATAAAATACTCCCGACAATCCTGAGCCGTTGCCAGACTTACGACTTCAACCGCATATCAGTTGAAGACATAGTGAAGAACCTCACCTCCATAGCAAAACAGGAGGGGATAAAGGCAGACTCGGAATCTTTGCACGTAATTGCCCAGAAGGCAGACGGTGCAATGCGTGATGCCCTCACCCTGTTTGACCAGTGTGTGGCATTCTGCGGAACGGAGATTGATTATGCTTCAGTAATAAAGAACCTGAACATACTGGATTACGAATACTATTTCAACCTTATAGAGTGTTCCCTTACAGGGAGTTTCCCAAAATCGCTGCTGCTGTTCGACGAAATTCTGTCCAAAGGGTTCAACGCCCTCTACTTCATAAGCGGATTGAGCACACACCTGAGGAATCTCCTTGTATGCAAGGATGCATCAACACTCAAGTTGCTTGACATGGCCCCTACAGTGGCACAGAGATACAGGGAACAGAGTGCAAGATGCTCTGTAAAGTTCCTCTATGAGGCTCTGGGGCACACCACAAAATGCGAAAGCGAATACAGGCAGAGCGGCAACCAGAGGCTGCTGGTTGAATTCCTGCTGGTTAAACTTGCACAACTGCAGCAGACAGTTGCAGAGGCGGTTCCGGCACAGCAGCCACAGCAGATTCAGGCGCAGCAGGCAGTACCAAAGCAGCAACCTGCACCACAAGCCCCGGTTCAACCGGCACCAGCGCCACAGACACAGCCGCAGGAAACTCCGCAGCAGCCTAAACAGGAAGCGGCACCGGCACAGGCTACCGCTCCGGCCCCCGCGCCGGCATCAACATCGGCTCCGGCCGCTGCACCGGCACCGGCCAAGGCTCCAGCACCGGAATCTGCAGTGAAAAAGAGCGCCGGAGGCATCTCCATAAGCAGTATAATAAAAAAGGCACAGAACACTCCAAAGAGTTCTGCACAGGAGGTTGTTACTGCACATGAGCCTGTTACCAAAGAGAAACTGCAGCAGGCATGGGTAAAGATGGCAGAAAGCCAGAGCCAGTACCCAAGGCTTGCAACTGCCATAAAGCAGACCGCCCCTATCCTGAAGGAGGATGGCACAACTGTTGTGTTTAAGGTGGGAAACAGCGCCCAGCAGAGTTGGATAGAGAAGAATTCCCTTCCGCAACTTATAGGATTCCTGCAGAAGGAACTCAAAAACGGAGATATAAACCTGCTGGTAGAGGTAATTGAGGTGGCACAACAGGCAAAGGTTCCCTATACCGCCTACGAGAAGGCAGACCAGATGAAAAGAAACCATCCCGAAGTGGTGGAACTGACTAAAGATTTGGATTTGGATATACTTTAAAGAAGAGATATGCGACTATATTGTACCAATTTGGTAAAGAAATACGGCAAACGTACCGTTGTAAAAGGGGTATCGTTTGATTGTAACCAGGGAGAGATTGTAGGTCTGCTGGGCCCTAACGGTGCCGGCAAGACCACCAGTTTCTATATGATAACCGGACTCATAAAACCCAATGGCGGACAGATCTTTCTGGATGATGAGGAGATTACTGAACTTCCTATGTACAAACGTTCCCAGAAAGGTTTGGGATATCTTGCACAGGAGGCATCGGTATTCAGAAAACTGAGCGTAGAAGACAATATCATGTCTGTAATGGAACTGAGTGATCTCACAAAGGAGCAGAGAAAGGAGAGGCTGGAGAACCTCATTGCAGAGTTCAGGCTGGAGAAGGTGAGGAAAAGTTACGGAATACAGTTGTCGGGAGGAGAAAGGAGAAGATGCGAGATTGCCCGGGCACTTGCCATTGACCCCAAGTTCATCCTTCTGGATGAGCCTTTTGCAGGTGTTGACCCCATTGCTGTGGAAGACATCCAGCATATCATTGCAAAACTGAAAACCAAGAATATTGGAATCATCATTACAGACCACAATGTGCATGAGACCCTTGCCATCACCGACAGGGCATACCTGCTTTACGACGGCAGCATCCTTGAGAGCGGCACACCGGAGCAGTTGGCCAACAACCCTGAGGTAAGGAAGAGATACCTTGGCCAGAACTTTGAGTTGAGGAAGGCCGTACTGCACAAAAGGGAAGGTGAAGAATTCTAAAATATGGGAAATATGAAAAATTATATTTTGGCAGCATTTGCCGCTCTGGCACTTATAGGCTGCACATCCGCAGGCAGAGACAAAGAAAAGATACAGGCATCCATAAGACCGGCATTCCTGCAGCCGGGAGACACTGTAGGGATTATGATAGTTTCATCACCGGTTACAGACCGCCCGGGGGAATCGGATACCCTTATAGGTGTTGTGGAGTCGTGGGGAGTTAAGGTAAAATGCGGCAAGAACCTGTTCAAACATGATGCAAAGCCGTTCAATGTTACAGACAAGGAGAGGGCTGAGGAATTTATGGAGATGATACAGGACCCAAGCATAAAGGCCATAGTGTTCTACCGCGGAGGTTACGGCGCCATAAGGACACTTGAATACCTCAATTTTGACATAATAAAGAAAAATCCAAAATGGATTGTAGGGTTCAGCGATGTAACCACTTATCACTTGGTTCTCAACAAAATGGGGCTTGAGACAATACATGGTCCAATGCTGAGTTCATTCTGGCAGACAAGACGCCCGGATTCTGCAGCAAACTCTGTTGGAGACGCCTTGTTTGGAAGGGTTGATGGCTACAAGGTAAAACCTCACCCTTACAACAAGTTTGGAGAGGCAACAGGAAGGATTACCGGAGGAAACATGACACTTATCTCAATTGCAGAGGGGACTCCATACGATATGGAAGTTGATGACAATACCATAATTTTCATAGAGGAAGTTGGTGAAGGGATGAATGCTGTTGACGGCATGATGCAGCAACTCAAGAAATCGGGGAAACTGGATAAGGCAAAAGCCATATTGGTGGGAAGTTTCACCAGGATAGACGATACCGAAGACCCTTGGGAGGTTACCCCTCAGGATCTGATAAAAAAATATACAGACGAACTGGACGTACCTGTGGTATTCGGGTTCCCGGCCGGTCACGGCCGCCCTCACCTGGCTCTGTTCATGGGTAGGGAGGTAACAGTAAAAGTTGATGAGAATGGGGCAGAAATAACTTTCTAGCCCCATATCTTGTTTCTCCAACAGAATCCTTTTTATTTTTCCGGCAGTTCTTTTATATTCCCAGAACTTTTAACCGATTGGTCAATTATCACAATTTCTTTCTTTACCGTATTATAGCCCTTTTTGGTGTATATTACTTCATACTTTCCAGGATTCAGATTCTTGAATATGACTTCTCCATCAAAAGATTTCTTATGGGCAAGCGTATCATTCCCCCTAACTAAATATATATCTGCATCATCTAATTTATACATAAACTCAGGAATATTTTGTTGGTAATGAATAACAACTCCATCAGATGTGCTTCCAATCTTTTCATCCAACAAATAAAACACTTTACACTGAGCCATATACTTACCTTTCTCTTTTTTCTGAGCAAAAGAAAAAGTTAGTGGCAGCAATAATAGCAATAAAAGTGAAAGTCTCTTCATCCTGTTACATTACATAAAATACAATACCCGATTCATATCTAAAGAAATCTGCAAATACAAATCCTTCCATAGGAATAAACTCTATTTCCCTTAACTCTCCTTCCAAATCTATTATACGGGAATCAAATACCTCTATAGGAGCATAACTATATTCTGTTGTGGAAATAAGCACTTGCCCCCCCTGCAGGTTCACCAGTAGTAGTTTCTATTGAAATTTGATAAGGATATGCACATAAGCAAGTGGCTATCAGAAGTGCAGTAATACATGCGATTAATCTTCTCATAGTATATAAATTTTAATTGAACAATTGTTAAAATATTATACATAAAAAGTATACTTTTGTAAAGTTATAGTGTTGTATGAACTTTTCAAAATAAAAAGTTATCTAGTATATTTAAATGAGTTTTAGTAAAAATCTATTTTCAATTATTCTGATAATTAAACTCTTTTTTTGTTTTAGTATTATATCGGCTCAAGAAAAGACTGGCTCAATTATTTTTGAAGCAGATTATTCTTCCAAGCATAAAGTTGATGGAATTGTTTTGAAAGGTACAGTTTTCAAGAATAGAGTATCTGAATATCTGTATGGAGTAGAAGATGCAGTAGTATTATTGAGAACAACAAAAGGCGATACCATAAAGTATGGTTCTACAGATTCAAGGGGTTTTTGCACCTTAAAGAATATTCCTTTGGGCAAATATTCTGTTTCCATTGATTATATGGGATTTTTGCCCGTCAAGTTGGATATAAACCACACCTCCTCCAATACAAAGGTATATATACAGATGGAGGAGGGAGGTTTTTTATTGGATGAAATAAAGGTACAAGGTAATATTCCGTTGCTCATATCTAAGGGTGATACCCTCATTGTCAATTCCAAAGCAGTTCAGACGCAGCAAGGTGCAGCTGCAATAGAAATCATAAAACAGGTTCCAGGGATAGAGATATCATCGTCGGGAGCAGTAATGGCATTTGGAGAGGTGTTGAAGAGGACATATGTAGGGGGCAGCACTTTGTTTGGCAGGGATGTTCTCAGCGCCCTGAATAATCTGGATGCAGATTTGGTTAAAAATATAAAGTTTTATGATGAGGAAGAACTCGTTTCTATAGTTAATGGCGAATCCCAAACCCGCCGGATAAGGGTTATGAATATAGAAACTACCCGCCAATTGCTTGCCTCAACTACCGGTCATGTATTTGGTGGAGTTGGTAAAGATATAAAAGAAGGGGACAGTGATGATGGAAAAGTGAGATATAAGGCAGGTGGAGAGTTCAATATGTTTACAACCAAGGTCATTTTGAAAGGAAGTGTGCTTACCAATAATGTAGGTTTGACAAGAAATAGCATAGAGGATTTCACAAATTTAGCCTCTAAAAGACACCGGAATGAAAAAACGCTCTCCCAAGCAGGTATCTCTATTGAATATAATAATAGGCAGAATGGAAATATTTATGGACCGGGTACTACTACAAGGTTATCATATAACTATTCTAAAGGGAAAGAATCAAAGAACAAATATATAGACAGAAATTATTTCCCTACAGAAAAATACAAGAATAGAGGATATTATAATGAAGCTTCTGATGTTTCAATGAGTAGTGGCCATATTGTTAAAGCATATTATGGAGCCAGTTACAAAGAAAGGAAGATTAGATCATATTCATTATCCCACACTATGTCCTTTGATGATGGAGAATATTGTTCTGAGAATCTTCAAAAAGAAGAATCGGATTATTCATCAATTATAATATCAGATAGAATAAAAGGCAGTAAATGCAATTGGAGTGTACAAGACAAGTTGTACGTCTCAACACAAAAAGGGAACAATGTAAATATTGATTTTAATTGGGGGAATAATGATAATACGGATATACAGGAAATAGATAATAATGGCTTGGAAAAGGTTTATAAATCTTCACCCTTAGGAAAAAGTCTTATTATTGGAACAAATGCCAGTATTGCATTATTTCGTAAAAGATTCAATAATGAATCAAATGGTTCTTCCTTTAACACTTTATTGAAGTTTAACATAACCACAAAATACAATTACAGCAAGTCCAGACAATACAGATATGATATAACAGAAAACATGATTATGGATTCTCTTTCCAGTTATCTATATAGCAACAATCATTGGGAAAACGGTATTGGTATTACATTTATTGGTAATGGGAACAAAGAAAGTATTGTTTCAAATTCGGAATTAAGTTTCAGCCTTATTAAAGCAGATATAAATGACAACGACAGATTTGTGTCAAAGCAATCCCGAAATGGTTATATAATGCCCAATGCCAGATTATCTATGGGTATAAGAAACTTAAGTTTCAGTTATACGTTAAATCCATCAGTTCCATCTTTAGAACAGATACGCACATACATGAACGACAATAATCCTCTTTTTATCATAGTTGGGAACAAGGATTTGGATTATGTCCTTCAACACAGCATACATGTTACATTGAAGAATAAATCTGCTTTTTCTGCAAGTAATAATTTGCTTTCAATGTACATAAGATGTAACATTGAACAAAATGCTATAGTACCATATTCTGTATATTATCCACAAGGAGGAGAAATTGCTGAATATCCTGGATATAAAGTGTTACCTGGAGCAACATTCTCCAGTTACCGGAATGTAAACAGCAATATTAGAAGCAGTATGGATTTGTGGTACACAACACGACTAAGTGCAATAAGGACCAAACTGCAGGTGAATTTGGGAGGAGAATACCTGAAGCGCCCTTCGTATGTGCAGAATGAACTGAATGTAACAGATACATATACCGGCAAATTCCATTTTAATACTTATACATCTTACAAGTGGATGACTTTGGATATTAAATCCACAACAAAATATACTGAATCAAAGAATACCATTACGAATAAATATAAATACTTAAATCAGGACTTAAAGGCAACCGCAAAAATAACTATGTTAAAGACGTGGTATGTCAATGGCACATATATATTCAATATCAATAAACCGGTAAGAGGTTCCGGGGGATATACCAACAGAAACAATATTCTTAATGTCTCAACAGGTGTAAAACTTTTGAGAGGCAGATTGACAGCCGGTGTTTCTGTATTTGATATATTTGACAAGAGTACAGACTTCTCCACAATGTTATATGAAGATTATGTACAAAATACCTGGACTCCAACATTTGGAAGATACATTTCATTTGATGTACTATTCAATTTGAGAAAGAATAAGTACAAATAAGTTTTTCTTGCTTAGCCTTACACCTATTGATGCACACATTTCACTAATCCCAAAAACATTTCTCTTTGAGGTTTGTTAGTCATACAAATCATTAAAAGAAAATGTTATGAAATTGAAATTACCCGCTTTGATGGCAGGTATATGCATTGCGGCACAAGTGCCTTCGTATGCCTGCACCGGAATTACCTTAAAAAGCGCAGACGGGGCAACAATTGCAGCCCGTACCATAGAATGGGCTGAGAGCATCATGAATTCACTTTATGTTGTGGTGCCAAGAAATTGCAGTCTGCAGTCACTTACCCCAACAGGGCAGAACGGCATAAAATTTACCTCAAAATACGGATTTGTGGGATTGGCTGTGGAGCAGAAGGAGTATATGGTGGAAGGGGTAAATGAAATGGGGCTCTCTGCCGGCTTGTTCTACTTCCCAAATTATGGGAAATATGTGCCTTATGATCCGGTACAGAATGAGAAATCCCTTGCAGACTTCCAGTTGGTGGAGTATGTATTGTCACAATGTGCCTCTGTTGACCAGGTGAAGGAGGTTCTGGCCGGTGTGCGCATAGTAAACCTGGATCCCCGCTCCTCTACTGTCCACTGGAGGTTTACAGAACCGTCGGGAAGACAGATTGTACTTGAAATTGTGGATGAGCAGATGCATTTCTATGAGAACCCCCTTGGAGTCCTTACTAACTCTCCCGGGTTGCAATGGCATCTTACAAATCTGAACAATTATATAAATCTTGAGCCGGGGACAGTGGCTCAACACCCTTTTGGTCCGCTGCAGATGAAGAATTTAGGGCACGGAAGCGGCATGTTGGGACTTCCTGGAGACTTTACTCCCCCTTCAAGGTTTGTAAGGGCAGCATTTTTCCAGGTTACAGCCCCACAGCAGCCTACAGCAAAAAGGAGCGTAACACAGGCATTCCACATCCTCAACAACTTTGACATTCCATCAGGGAGTGAGGAGCAATTGGGCAAGGCCCTTGCAGATCTGCCAAGTGCAACACAGTTTACAGTTGCCTCGGATACACAGAACAGGATGTTGTATTACAGAACAATGTACAACAGCAATATCCGCTGCATAGACCTCAAATCCATTGATTTCAATAAGGTTGCATACCACGCGGAGCCACTGGACAAAACCCATGACCAGCCGGTAGAGATGCTTACAATAAAGTAAAATAGAAATTGGGGGACCTCTCAGGTCCCTTTTTTTATTTGAGTATATCCAAGTACCTGTACAAATGCCCCATAGTCCCCAGGCTGTCCATCTGGAACTTGTAGCGTTCCATCTGGGCCAAGAATGCGGGCATATCCTCCTTTGAGACAGGTTCAACACTCGGACTTTCCATCTTGAGCGGGTCTATAGGCTTGCCGTTCTTGTAAACCCTGAAATCCAGATGAGGGCCTGTAGATAGGCCTGTACTGCCCACATATCCTATCAATTGGCCTCTGGTTACCCTGCTCCCTTTAACTATCCCTTTCGCATATCCTCTCAAGTGCATGTATGAGGTTACATAATTCCCCGGATGCTTTATCTTTATGGTGTTTCCGCCACCGCCGGCCCAGCCTCTGTGGGTTACCACTCCATCACCCAAGGCGACTACCGGAGTTCCGCTCGGTGCCGCATAATCCACCCCGGTATGGGGACGTACTATCTTGAGTACCGGATGCTTTCTGGCGTATGTGAAACGGGAACTTATTCTTGTAAAGTTCAAAGGGGCCTTGAGGAATGCCTTCTTGAGGCTCTCCCCTTTCCCGTTCCAGAACACGCTGCTGTTCTCCCCTGCATTGAACCTTATTGCATCGTAAGTTTTCCCGGCATGATTGAACTGCGCATAATATATCTTGCCCAGCCCCATATACTCACCTTCATGCATAAGTTCTTCATACATAACCTCAAACCAGTCCCCTTTCTGCAGTCCAAAGAAGTCTATGGTACAGTCATACACATCAGAGAGTCTGAGTGCCATGAGCGGAGGTATCCCGGCCTGCTGCACGTCGTTCCACAATGAGGTTGAAATTGTGGCCCTGGCCCTTTTGAGCACAGCCTCCACCTCCTTCTCATATATCCTTGCATAGAGTGAATCCTTCAATGAGACAACGGCATAGGAAAGATTGTCAAGTTCATAAACGAAAAAGGCCGCCTCCCCAAGGGTATCCTTCTCCACAAGCACTTCATATTGGCTACCCAACTTGATTTTCCTCACATCAAACACCCCTTCTGAGGCCTTGAGTATCTTCTGCACCTGATTGGCCCCAACACCAAAATTCTCCATTATGGAGCCAAAGAAATCCCCCTTTCCAATCTCCCCCGGCACAACCTCGTATTTTTCTATCTCCAGACCGTACTTCAACACGGGAGCCTTCTCCTCCACATTATTCTTCCCGACAGTTTTATCATCTGAACCTGAACAACTTGCAAGCAGTATTCCCAACAATGCGCACAATAATAGCCTCATAACAAAAGTGTTTAAAAATCCTTAACAATACCGGGTACAAAAACCCTTCCAGAGTGTAAAGATAAACCTCATTTTTAAATTGTTGATAAATTTGTGGAAAAATGTGGAAAATTTTGTAAAAATATGTAAAAAGAATTGTAATTTTGCATCAACCGTCACTCTACATAAAAGACAGGATATACAATGGCAAAGTTTATAGGTGAATACAGCGTAAAGATTGATGACAAAGGGAGAATGATTTTCCCCTCTGCCTTCAAGTCTGTGTTTGCACCGGATGAAAGGCTGGCCCTTGTTGTAAAAAAGGATATGTTCGAGAACTGCCTCCAGATGTACACCTACCAGCAATGGGAGGAGGAGTCAAATGAGGTAAGGTCCAAACTCAATTTCTTCAAGAAGGAACATTCCAACTTCTGGCGCGAGTATATGAGAGACCGGGCGGTTGTTGAGCCAGATGAAAAACTTGGCAGAATTACTATCCCTAAAAAAATACTGGAGAGCATAGGCGCAGAGAAAGAGATGATTTTTGTTGGTAACGATCACAAGATTGAAATCTGGACAAAGGAATTGTACAACAAGAAACAGATGGGTTCAGAAGAGTTTGTTGCCTTGGCACAAAGCATTCTGGGCTAGCAAACATAGCACACATGTCCCAGTATCACACTCCGGTATTGCTCAACGAGAGCGTATCAGCACTGAATATTGAAGAGAATGCCAACGGCATTTTCATTGATGTCACCTTTGGTGGTGGCGGGCACAGCCGTGAGATACTGCAAAGGCTTGGTCCAAAGGGGAAACTCATTGCCTTTGACCGCGACAGCGATGCCATAGCAAATGCCCCAAAGGACAAGAGGCTGATTATGGTGCACAACAACTTCAGGTTTATCCACAACTATGTGAGGGCACTGGGATTTGTCGGGAAGATAGACGGAATACTTGGAGACCTTGGAGTCTCTTCTCACCAGTTTGATACAGGGGAAAGAGGTTTCTCCTTCAGGTTCGACGCCAAACTGGACATGAGGATGAATACCCTTGGAGGGAAAAGTGCCGCAGATGTGGTAAATACATATACCCAGGAGGAACTTACCCGCATATTCAAGGTTTACGGAGAGTTGGACAAGCCATGGAAGGCTGCCGAACTTATCTGCAGATGGAGGGAGAACTCCCCTATTGAAACCACAGGAGATTTGAGCAAGGCTGTTGCAAAGATGTACAACAATTTTAACGAACACAAATTCCTTGCACAACTCTACCAGGCACTGAGAATTGAGGTAAATATGGAGATGAGGGCGCTGGAAGATTTCCTCAACGGAACACTGGCATGCCTGAAGCCGCACGGAAGGCTCTCTGTAATAACATACCACTCCCTTGAAGACCGTATGGTAAAGAACTTCATGAAGAGCGGCAATACAGAAGGGAAAGAGGGTAAGGACTTTTACGGAAGAAGCACCTCCCCATTTACACTGGTAAACAGGAAACCGATACTTCCGCCCGAGGAGGAGATAGCATCAAATTCCCGCAGCAGGAGTGCAAAACTGAGGGTAGCAGAGTATGCTCCCGACAAATGATTGGAAAGTAAAATATGAGCGGAACAGAAAAAAAACGCAAATTCAATTTTGCAAGTGATATATTGGGCGGCCAGATTCTATCCAGATTAAAGACGGTTGACCAATATTTCATTATATATCTGTTTTGTCTGGTGATAGCATTCATCTCAATAAACCTGAGCGTGGAGAGTACTCAGATGACTATGAGGCGTAACCAGAGAGAACTCAAGAACCTTAAGGCAGACTACACTGCAAAGGCGGCAAGGCTGCAGTATTTGAGCAAGAGGAACGAGGTTGAGATGCGCCTGCAGCAACACGGTTCACTGTTGCAGAAGCCTGTTGACCCTGCTAAGGCTGTAAAATTGGTAAAGAAATATAACTGATGGAGAGAATAAACGGCATATTCAAAAAAATGGCTTTTATCTACAAGCTGTTTGCACTCATAGCCCTGGCGGTTGTGGGAAAGATTGCCTATATGCAGTTCATTGCTCCTACAGACACTTCTGCTGTAGACATTGCTTTCAGGGAAGAGACAATTGAAGCCATAAGGGGCGACATCATGGCATGCGACGGAAGACCTATGGCTACATCTGTACCTTACTACCAGATAAGGATGGATTGTGTAGTACCCAACGAAGACACCTTCAAAAAACACATAGACGGATTGAGTTCTTCACTTGCAGAATTCTTCAAGAACAAGAGCGCAAAGAAGTACAAGGAAGAACTTGTAAAGGCCAGGAAAGAGGGAAAAAGATACAAGGCCCTTGGCAACAGGCTGGTAGACTACGCAGAACTTGCGCAAATAAAGAAGTTCCCTATACTTAAACTTGGAGCAAACAGAGGGGGAATAATAGTTGAGCAGAAATACAAGAGAAACAATCCTTACGGAAGACTCGCATACCGTACAATAGGGTTCATAAACACAGAGGGTGTAGGTGTAGGAATTGAAGGGAGCTGCGACTATTACCTCAAGGGGACACCGGGGAAACAGACTATCCAGAAAATGCTTGGAGGAGAATGGAGACCTGTTACCGGAGTTGAGGGTATAGCACCAAGAGACGGATATGATATTCTCACAACAATAGACATTGAGATACAGGAAGCAGCCGAAAAGGCACTGAGGGAGCAGTTGGCCAAAGGTATGGGAATTGAAGGAGGAACAGCCATTGTAATGGAGGTTGCCACAGGTGCTGTGAGGGCCATTGCCAACATGAAAAAGATGGGAGACTCATACGATGAGTCTTATAACTACGCAATTGGTGATGCTACAGAACCGGGCTCAGTGTTCAAACTTATGACCCTTGTATCACTTCTGGAGGATGGGCATGTCACACTTGAAGATCCGATTGATGGCGGTAACGGCAAATGGAGTTATGGAGGACACACCTACTCAGATACCCACGCATACGGCATGATGGATGTAAAGACCGCCCTTGCCAAATCATCCAATGTGGCTTTTGCGAAACTTGCAGTTACATACTATGAGGGAAAAGAGCAACAGTATGTTGACAGGCTCAACAGCATGAAGGTTGGAGAGAGGTTCAACCTCGACATCCAGGGAGAGGGACGCGCCTCAATATACGGCCCATCAGATGCCATGTGGAGCAGGTCGAGCCTTTCATCTATGGCAATAGGATATGCGACCTTGCTTACCCCTTTGCATACCCTTACATTCTACAATGCAATTGCCAATGACGGTAAAATGATGAAACCGTACTTTATTGAGAATTATCAGGAGAACGGTGAGGTCATAAAGGATTTCGGGCCTCAGGAGATAAGCGGTTCAATCTGTTCAAAAGAGACTGCAAGAGAGGCAAGAAGGGCTCTCAGACACGTTGTTGAAGTGGGTACAGGAAGATTCATGAACAACAGCAAGTTCAAGATAGCAGGCAAAACAGGTACATCCAGAATCGCTTTTGGCGGGAAAATAGGATATGAGAAGAATGGATTCAGAAGATACCAGGCTTCATTTGCGGGGTTCTACCCTGCAGACAATCCCAAGTATTCTGCAATTGTTGTTCTATACTCGGGTGAAACCAGAGGAAACTTCTACGGAGGAAGTTGGGCCGGCCCGGTATTCAAACAGATTGCAGACCACATCTATTCTACCAGCAGCGACTGGGAACCTGCGTTGAGTGGAGAGAGAACCGCTCAGGGAAACCCCGACATTGCAACAGGAAGGCTGGATGCTCAGAACAAAGTGCTTTCAGAACTTGGAATAGGGTTCAGGAAAGGGGATATATCGGAAAGAAATATGTCGGGATGGGCGGAGTTCAAAAAAGACACTCTGGGAAACCTTACTGCAATGAATTACTCTACAGACAACGACTCATTGGCAAATGTGGTGAATATGGGGTTGAAGGATGCAGTATATCTTCTTGAGAACAACGGATATAAAGTTGAATTTGAGGGATACGGCAAAGTTGTGGCACAACATCCTGCTGCGGGAAGCAAATTGCCGAAAGGTACAACTGTAACACTAAAATTGAAAGAAAATGAAGATCAGTAGAATTTTGGAAGGCATTGGACTGTCCGCTCCATATACAGATGGAGACGTAGAGAAGGTGAGTTGCGATTCACGCACCTGCACACCGGGCTCACTGTTTGTTGCAGTAAGGGGGGCAGATACAGACGGCCATGCATATATAGGGAAAGCCATTGAAAACGGAGCGGCGCATATTGTTTGTGAGGAGATTCCACAGGAAGTAAAAGGCGCTGATGTCCAGTTCATTCTTGTAGAGGAAAGCCGCAAGGCCGTGGCAAGGATTGCAGCAAACTTCTATGACAACCCTTCACAGAAATTGAGGGTTGTTGCAGTTACAGGCACAAACGGGAAGACATCCATAGCCACATTGTTGTACAACCTGTTCACAAAACTGGGATATTGTTGCGGACTCCTCTCTACAATAGCAAACTATGTGGGGAACAAGAGGTATGAGACCCTCAACACAACCCCAGGGCCAATGGAACTCAACAGGCTCCTGGCCCAGATGGCAGATGAAGGGTGCGAGTTCTGCTTTATGGAGGCAAGTTCCCACGCAATTGACCAGCAAAGGATAGAAGGGATAAGGTTTGAGGGAGCCATCTTCACAAACCTCACCCACGACCATCTGGATTACCACAAGACACTTGCCAACTACCTTGCCTGCAAGAAAAGGTTGTTTGACACTCTTCCCGAAGGGGCATTTGCACTAACCAACACAGATGACCGCAACGGGGAGGTGATGGTACAGAATACAAAGGCCACCATACATACCTACTCATGCCGCAACTGGGCAGACTTCAGGGTAAAGATTCTGGAGAAAACCATTGAGGGGATGCTCCTGAATATAAACGGCAAAGAGGTATGGTGCAGGTTCATTGGAGTACACAACGCTGCCAACCTTACAGCGGTATATGGTGCAGCAATCCTCCTTGGTGCAAAAGAAGAGGAGACAATTACAGCAATGAGCAGCCTTACATCTGTTGCAGGAAGGCTGGAGTACTTCAAAGGGGAAGATGAAATTATTGCAGCAGTGGATTATGCACATACTCCCGACGCATTGGAGAATGTCCTCAAAACCCTCAAGGACCTTGAGCCATGCGGAGACCTCATTTGCGTATTCGGGTGCGGAGGCAACAGGGACAAGACCAAAAGGCCGGAGATGGGTGCAATAGCAACCAAATATGCCACAAAGGTAATTGTAACCTCAGACAACCCGAGATTTGAAGACCCTAATGAAATAATTGCAGACATAAAGGGTGGAATGGACATTAAAGGGAAGGCAATATCACTTTTTATTCCCGACAGAACTGAAGCCATACATGCTGCAATACTCACTGCAAAGCCCGGTTCCATTGTACTTGTAGCCGGAAAGGGACACGAAGATTACCAGATAATAAACGGTGTGAAACACCATCTTGACGATAAAGAAATAATAAAAGAGGCATTCCTCATGCAGAAGGAAGCAAAAAACTGAGATAGAAAATGATATACCATCTGTTTGATTACCTGAGCAAGTCCGGGGTTGATTTTCCCGGAATAGGATTGATGCAATACATCACATTCAGGGCCCTCATTGCCCTGATGACTGCATTGCTGGTTGCATTGTATGCCGGCCCAAAAATTATAAAGATGCTCCAGAAAAAGCAGATTGGAGAAGATATAAGGGACCTTGGACTTGAGGGACAAATGCAGAAGAAAGGGACCCCCACCATGGGAGGTATAATCATTATCCTCTCGCTGGTAATTCCGGCCCTGCTGTTCGGGAACCTCACCAACATTTACGTACAGTTGCTCATAGTAACTGCAATATGGCTTGGCCTTATAGGATTCCTTGACGACTCAATAAAGATATTCAAGAAGAACAAGGATGGCCTGAGCGGCAAATACAAGATTATAGGACAGGTTACATTGGGTCTTGTTGTAGGTCTTGCACTTTGCATGAGCGACCAGACAGGGTTGCAGAACACCCTCACCACCATACCGTTCATAAAGGACAACCAGTTCGACTACGCATGGCTTAGCCCGTTCGGGGGTGAATTTGGGGAGATATTCACAAGAATAATCTACGTGGTGGTTGTAATATTTGTGATTACCGCCGTTTCCAACGGCTCCAACCTTACGGACGGAATGGACGGTCTGGCAACAGGAGTGTCGGCCTTCATTGGAATTACAATTGCAATACTTGCATATTTGTCGGGAAACACAATATACGCTTCATACCTGGATATAATGTACATTCCACATAGCGGAGAAGTGGTAATCTTCATGTCTGCATTCATTGGGGCACTGGTGGGATTCCTCTGGTACAACACCTACCCAGCCCAGGTATTCATGGGAGATACGGGAAGTCTCGCACTGGGAGGAATAATTGCAGTATCAGCAATTCTCCTGAGAAAGGAACTCCTCATTCCGGTAATGTGCGGAATATTCCTTGTGGAGAGCCTCTCTGTAATTATGCAGAGATATTACTTCAAGTATACAAAGAAGAAATACGGAGAAGGGAGGAGGATATTCAAGATGAGTCCTCTGCACCACCACTTCCAGAAAGAGGGTATTCCTGCAATAATACAAACCCCACAAAAGGCGCTGCCTGAGGCCAAGATTGTGGTAAGATTCTGGATTATAACAATTTTGCTTTGTGCAATAACAATAATAACACTTAAAATCAGATAACAATGCAAAGAGTTGTTGTTCTTGGCGGAGGAGAGAGCGGTACAGGATCTGCCGTTCTTGCAAAAGTAAAGGGATTTGATGTATTCCTAAGCGACAGCGGAAACCTTAAAGAGGAGGCAAAGGCACTGTTGCGCAAATGGGACATTGAGTTTGAGGAGGGAGGACATACATTGGAGAAAATTTACAATGCCAATGAAATAGTGAAGAGTCCCGGCATACCAGAGACCGCACCCCTTATAATTGGAGCAAGGGAGAAGGGGATAAGGATAATCTCAGAAATTGAGTTTGCAGGGAGATACGATTCTGCAAAGAAAATATGCATCACCGGGAGCAACGGCAAGACAACAACCACATCGCTGATTTACTTCATGCTCAAGAATGCAGGACTAAATGTAGGATTGGCCGGCAACATAGGGCAAAGTTACGCATACCAGGTGGCAACCCAGAAATACGACTACTATGTACTTGAGTTGAGCAGTTTCCAGTTGGACGGTATGTATGAGTTCAAGGCAGACATTGCAATACTCATGAACATTACTCCCGACCATCTTGACCGCTATGACTTTAAGATGCAGAACTACATAAACTCCAAGTTCCGCATCACCCAAAACATGAAGGAGGAGGACTGTTTCATATTCTGCCAGGACGACCCTGTAACAATTGGGGAACTTGAAAAGATTGTAACCCGCGCAAAAATGCTCCCATTCACACAAAAGGGAAAAGTTGCGGAGGGTGCCTATATTGAAGATGACAAAGTATGCATAACAGTAAACGGAGACGTTGACTACATATATCTGAAAGAACTTGCCCTGCAGGGGAAACACAATGTATACAACTCAATGGCGGCGGCAATAGCGGCAAAAGCCATAAAGATAGACAAGAAGGTGATAAGGGAGAGCCTCATGACATTCAGCGGAGTTGAGCACCGTATGGAGAAAGTGCTGAAAATAAAGAATGTACTTTACATAAATGACTCAAAGGCCACCAATGTAGATTCTGCATGGTACGCCCTTGACAGCATGACAACCCCTGTAGTATGGATTGCCGGCGGCAAAGACAAGGGGAACGATTATGAGCCTTTGTACCAGTTTGTAAAGGACAAGGTAAGAGTACTTATCTGCATGGGGTTGCACAATGAAAAACTGCATGAGAATTTTGCAGACAAGGTGGATATGATATTTGACGTGCAGTCTGCACAGGACGCAGTTGCAAAAGCATACGAAGTTGCCCAAAGCGGGGAAACAGTACTGCTCTCACCATGCTGTGCAAGTTTCGACCTCTTCAAGAGTTACGAAGACAGAGGCAAGCAGTTCAAAGATGCAGTAAGGAATTTATAAAATATGGAGAACATGGAAGTGGAAAAAAGGGAGTCTATTTTAAGCAGACTGAACGGAGACAAAGTTATATGGACAGTAGTATTCCTGCTGTCACTCATCTCCATTGCCCTTATCTACTCTTCCAGCAGTTCTTTGGCATACAAGGAAAAGACTACAAACTTTGCATTCCTTATAAAACAGATACAGTTTGTATTTATGGGACTGGTAGCACTTTATGTCTGCTACAAGATTCCATTGGGATGGTACAGGGGACTTGCAAATATAGCATTGCTTACCAGCATAGTACTGCTGGCACTCACACCTATAATAGGAGTTGAGATAAACGGTGCAAAAAGGTGGATAGACCTTGGTTTCACCACATTCCAGCCTACGGAAATGGCCAAGATTGCAATAGTGCTGTACCTGGCAAGGGCACTGGAGGTCTCCCGGCTGGACACTTTCAAGGAGTTCCTTATAAGGATAATCTTGCCCATAGGAATAACCTGTATCCTCATCCTTATTGGAAGTGTATCTGCCGCACTCTTCGTTGGCATGATATCTCTCCTGATGCTCATTATAGCAGGAGTAAAGTGGAACTACATCTTCAAGGCCGGCGGTATAGCGGCAGGCGCCCTGGTGTTCATAATTGTTCTGCATATGTTTGGGGTTACCCTCTTCTCAAGACTTGATACTGCATTGAGCCGTGTTACAAAATTTGTCTCCAACAACGAGATCTCTGAAGAACTAACCCCTGAGGAGAAACAGAAGGAGGCAGACAAGACATACCAGGCAGATATGGCCAAAGTTGCAATATCATCTGTAGGAATTATGGGAAAAGGGCCGGGCAAAAGCACCCAGCGCTACTTCCTCCCCCACCCTTATTCAGACTACATTTTTACAATTATAATTGAGGAGTATGGGCTTGCAGGGGGAATAGGTGTAATACTCCTGTATCTGTGGTTCCTGTTCCGGTGCATAATACTGGTGAAAAACTGTACAAAAGTATTTACGGCACTTACCGTTGCGGGATTGGGTCTGCTTATAACGGTTCAGGCGACACTACATATACTGGTGAATGTAGGATACCTCCCTGTAACGGGGCATACATTGCCTCTGTTAAGTCTTGGCGGAACCTCTCTGGTAATTCTAAGTTGTGCATTTGGAATAATACTCTCCGTAAGCCGCACAATTGACATATCGTCGCAAAAGAAAAAGGAGCAGGAGAGTGCAGCAACAGCAGAGAGTGCAATACCGGTTGCAGAAACTGCCGGTAAAATGGAGGAAGAGAAGGAATACGAAATAATGGGTCCTGGAGACCAGTTCAAATAGAGAGTTATGGAAAAGGAATTGAGAGTAATAATAAGCGGAGGAGGTACAGGGGGACACATTTTCCCTGCCATATCCATTGCCAATGCCATTAAGGAGGCAAGGCCCGATGCACACATACTTTTTGTGGGGGCTTTGGGCAAAATGGAGATGGAGAAGGTTCCTGCCGCAGGATATCAGATTAAAGGAATTCCTGCAAGGGGGCTCAAGCGTCCTCTCTACTCATTGTCCAATATCTCCGTTGCACTGGACTACCTCAAATGCAAGAGGATTGCAAAGAGGATAATAAGGGAGTTCAAGCCAAACCTCATTGTTGGAGTTGGAGGATATGCCAGCGCTGCAATAGTTGGGGCAGGCTCAAAAATGGGTATCCCCGTATTGCTTCAGGAACAGAACTCATTTGCAGGACTGGTAAACCGCAAGAATGCCAGAAATGCCGGCAAAATATGTGTAGCATATGACGGTATGGAGAGATTCTTCCCTGCAGATAGAATCCTCAATACCGGTAACCCCATAAGGAAAGACATCTCAAAGGCCACCCCTGAGCAAAAGGGAGAAGGATACAGATACTACAATCTTTCTCCCGACAAAAAGACCGTGTTTGTGGTTGGAGGAAGCCTTGGCTGCCGCACCCTCAACGAGTGCATGAAAAAGGCAGTGGAGCAGAATACCCTGTTTGCAGAAGAGGGGGAATACCAGGTTATCTGGCAGCACGGCAAAATATACAAGGATGAGATTGACTCATTCATGAAAGGGAAAGGGAACTCAAGCATATATTTCTCAGACTTTATCCAAAGGATGGATCTGGCATACGCAATTGCAGATGTGGTTGTGAGCAGGGCCGGGGCCGGTACAATTTCTGAATTGTGCGTAGCGGAAAAATGTACCGTGTTTGTCCCTTCTCCTGTAGTGGCAGAAGACCACCAGACCCACAATGCAATGGCCCTTGTAAACAAGGGGGCGGCACTTATAGTTAAGGATGCAGATGCACAGGAACAATTGCTTCCATGCATTGCCGGGCTTCTTGAAAACCCCGGGAAGATAAAGGAACTTGAGACCAACATTGCCAAACTTGCCAAAAAGGGTGCTGCCGCAACAATTGCAGCAGAATGTCTGAAACTTGCATATAGAAGATAAGAGATGAAGAACGTATATTTCATAGGAATTGGAGGTATAGGAATGAGCGCAATAGCCCGTTACTATAACCACGCCGGCTACCATGTAAGCGGATATGACCGTACCCCAAGCAAACTCACACAGAAACTTGAGGAGGAGGGGATACAGATCCACTATACCCCATGTACAGATGCAATACCGCAAGATAAGGAGGAGACATTGGTAATATACACACCGGCCATCCCTAAAGATATGGAAGAATTGGTTTATGTGCAGGAGAAAGGATACAGACTCATAAAACGCTCAAGGGCTTTGGGAGAGATTGCCTCAACCCAGAAGTGTCTGGGAGTGGCAGGGACACACGGCAAAACAACTACAAGCACACTGCTTGCCCATTTATATACCCATTCCGGGGAGGGATGCTCCGCATTCCTTGGAGGAATCTCCAAGAACTACCATACAAATCTTCTGTTGAGCAAAAACCCGGTACTCGTTGCTGAGGCAGATGAATTTGACCGTTCATTCCTCCAACTTTTTCCCGACGTGGCAATAATCACCTCAACCGATGCTGACCATCTGGATATCTATGGAGATGTAAATACCATAAGGGAGGCTTTCGCAGAATTTGCGGGGCAGATAAAGGAGAATGGCGCATTGGTACTGAAGAAGGGGATTGAAATTGACCTGAGCAATGTAAAGGCAAAAGTTTACAGTTACACCTTTGAAGGGGAAGCGGACTTCTACCCTGCCAACCTCCAGCCGGTAGAGGGGGGATACTACAGGTTCAACCTTGTTTATCCGGCATATACCACAATTTACGGCACAACTGTTCAGGCCGGCACAATTGAGGGATGTACAGTAGGAATTCCCGGCTGGGTAAATGTAGAGAACGGCATTGCTGCGGCTGCCGCCGCCCTCCTTGGAGGCTTGCAGCCGGAGAAAGTAAAAGAGGCCCTTGCCGCATTCCAGGGTGTTGAAAGGAGATTTGACGTACATATAAATACGCCTGAGATTGCATACATAGATGACTATGCGCACCACCCTCAGGAACTGGCCTCAGCCATAACATCGCTAAGGAACATTTTCCCGGGGAGGAAGATTACAGGAATTTTCCAGCCGCACCTCTACACCAGGACCAGAGACTTTGCACCGGATTTTGCCAGGAGCCTTAGCATGCTGGATGAACTGGTACTGCTGGACATTTACCCTGCAAGGGAACTCCCTATTGAGGGGGTAACCTCGGAGATAATTTTCAAAGACGTTGCTGCAGAAAAGAAAACACTCCTGAAAAAGGAGGAGGTTCTGGATTTCCTTAAAAGGAAAGAAGATGTGGATGTGCTGGTAACTTTTGGAGCCGGGGATATTGACAGGCTGATTGTACCTATTGAAAACTTGTTGAAAGAGAGAATATAACAGATGTTCAAAAAGATCCTCATATATACTGCGGTTGCCCTTATTTTTGGGGCAATAGGTGCCTATTTCTTCTTTGCACAGAAACTTTACAGCTCAAACACTCCCGGGCGATTGTGCAAGGAGGTGAAAATATCTTTACTTGACAGCGCCCAGAACAGGTTTGTAACGGAGCAGGAGGTTCTTGAAATAGTTGACGGCTTTACCGGCAAGAGTGTAGGAAAACCTGTATCCGGTATAAACACCCACCTTATTGAGAAACTCCTGAACCAGAGGAGTGCAATAAAGGAGTCTCAGGTAAGCATAACTGATGCAGGAAGACTGCTGATAGAGATTACACAGCGCAAACCCGTACTGAGGATACAGAGCAGCAACGGAGGCTTTTATGTAGATGAAACACAATACATATTCCCGCTTATACCGTCATTTACCTCGTATGTACCGATTGTGAGCGGGCACATACCGTTCACCCTCAACGCAGATCACAGGGGAATGGCACTGGAAGATGACAGCAACTGGATGGGAAAAATCCTTAAACTGGGGAACTACTTGAGCAGAGACCCGTTCTGGAACTCACAGATAGAGCATATATACGTGGATGCCCAAGGTGATATAATTCTTACGCCAAGGGTTGGTGAGCATAAGATAATTTTTGGTGACCTCAATGACATTGACACCAAATTCAACAAACTCTACACTTTTTACAAAAACATTGTTCCGGCAGAAGGATGGAACAGGTACAGCAGTGTAAACTTGAAATACAAAGACCAGATAATTTGCAAAATAAACAAGAACAAAAATAAATAATCCTGTAGTAATGAGAAAACTGATTGCAGCCATAGACTTGGGAACCAGTAAGATAGTGTGTATTGTAGGGGAACAGACAGAAGCAGGGGTCAAGATTGTCGCCCTAAATGAGGCGCCTTCCAAAGGAATTAACAGAGGGGAAGTTGTAAACATCCAGTCTGTACTTGACTCTATGATGCCGACAATTACAAGTGTAGAGAATGCCATAGGCGAAAAAATAAACGATGTATTTGTAGGCATTTCCGGCCAGCACATAAAGTGCATACAGGAAACAACCCAAATTTCAAGGAGCAATCCCGACGAATACATAACCTCCGGAGAGATTGATGAAATGACTTCACAGATGAAGAGCAATTTTACCCAAAATGGGGAAGAAGTGCTCCTGGCCATCCCTCAGTCCTACAATATAGATGACTTCATGGGAATCACAGAACCTGTGGGAATGATAGGAAAACAGATTTTCTCAAACTTCAAGCTTTTCATAGGCAAAAAAACCTCAGCAGAGTTAAGAAGAAATGCCATTGCAAGGGCAAGACTGAACATCAAAGGGATGATCCTTGAGCCTTTGGCATCCGCCAAGGCTGTATTGGATGAAGAAGAGAAGGAGGTTGGCGTTGCATTGTTGGATATTGGAAGCGGCACATCGGACCTGATAATAATCCAGGACAACATTGTAAGGCATGCTGCAATAATCCCATTTGGAGGCAACAGCATTACAGAGGATATAAAACAGGGGTGCGGAGTATCAACCAAAACTGCCGAGAGACTCAAGATAGAGCGTGGTGCCTGCATGAGTTCTTTGGCACCTGACAGGACTGTAAGAATAAACGGAATTGGAGGAAGAGACAACAAGGATATACCTTACAAACATCTGGCTGAGATTATTGACTCTAGAATTGAAGAGATTCTGGAGGCTGCCATGTATGAAATAGAGAAATCGGGATACAAAGAGAAGATAAGGGGTGGAATGGTAATTACAGGTGGCACTTCACAACTTCCTAATCTCACAAGCCTGGCCCATCTGGTTACAGGTCTTGATACAAGACTTGCATACCCGTACAGAATTTTCTCAGAGGCAGAAACTTCAATAGCAAAGCCATCACTCTCAACTGCAACAGGCCTTGTACTTCTTGGATTTGAGAAGATGGAAAAAGAGGGCGGTTCATACAGCAGCACATCTCCTGCAAGCAGAAAAGCTGATGTACAGACAACTCCTGTCAACCAAGAAAAAGAGGAGACAAAACAGACGTCACAGGAGCAGCCTAAAGCACCCAAAAAGAGTCCATGGGGCGGATTCAAAGGAATCATTGACTCACTTAAATCAGATAACGTATTCAAAGACAACGAGGCATAGTTATGGAAGATCTTAATTGTTTAGTTCCCGACGGTTGGGATATGAGCCAAAGTATCATAAAGGTAATTGGTGTAGGAGGTGGCGGATGCAACGCTGTATCTGAGATGTACCGCCAAGGAATAAAGGACGTGGAATTCATGGTGTGCAACACGGATATCCAATCATTGAAGATAAGCCAGGTGCCGGAGACACTCCGTCTTGGGTCCGACCTTACCCGTGGCCTTGGAGCCGGTTGTGATCCCGAAAAAGGGCGCAAGGCGGCAACTGAGTCAATAGAAGAAATTCGGAAATCATTGTCGGGAAATACAGAAATGGTTTTCATTACAGCCGGTATGGGTGGAGGTACCGGAACAGGTGCCGCTCCGGTAATTGCCCAGGCTGCAAAGGAGATGGGCAAACTTACTGTTGCTGTAGTAACCCTTCCATTCAGGGATGAAGGCCAGGATTTCATACGACGTGCCGTACTGGGTATAAGGGAACTGAAAAAACATGTGGACAGTCTCCTTATCATTGACAACCAGAAACTCTACAATGTATTTGGAGAACTTACCGTAGCCGATGCATTTCCAAGGGCAGATGAGGTGTTGAGCACGGCTGTAAGGAGTATTGCAGACATCATCAACCGTCCCGGTTTCATAAACGTGGATTTTGCAGATGTAAGGATGGTAATGAACAACAGCGGTATAAGTCGGAGGCCAAGCGGTCTTAGGAAGACAACTCCATGGAACAACTCCTTGGCTCACAGAACGACATGGCTACGATCCGACTTGAGTATTGCAGACATCATCAACCGTCCCGGTTTCATAAACGTGGATTTTGCAGATGTAAGGATGGTAATGAACAACAGCGGTAT